>NZ_BCWQ01000014.1 GCF_001592285.1 Hydrogenophaga pseudoflava NBRC 102511
GTGGTCGGTCTCGGCCCTGCCGGCGGGCAAGGCCTGGCAAGGCCCCGCGACCTTCCTGCTGGCGCTGGTGCTCAGCGCCTTGGCCGGCACCATGGGTCTGACCCTGCCCTATCTGGAACAGGGCGTCGCGCTGTCGGTGGTGCTGTTCGGGCTGATGCTGGCCATCGCCACCCGGCCCCTGCCGCCGGCCCTGGGCCTGGGGCTGATCGCCATGGCGTCCGCGCTGCACGGCCTCGCCCACGGCTCGGAAACCCCCGCCACCGGCTTCGCCGGCTACGCCGCCGGCTTCCTGCTGACCACCGCCGCCCTGCACATCGGCGGCGTGGGTGTGGGCCTGGCCATCCGGCGCCTGCTCAGCGAACGCCGGGGCATGGCCCTGGGGGGGCTGGGCGCTGCGCTCGGCGGCGCTGGCCTGTACCTGTTTGCCCAACTCTGAGCACCGCGCCATGACCCCCGGCGAATACCTGATCGACGAGGGCGAACACGCCCTCAACCCCGGCCGCGCCACGCTGACCCTGGTGGTGCAGAACACCGCCAACCGCCCGGTGCAGGTCGGTTCGCACTACCACTTTGCCGAGACCAACGCGGCCCTGTCCTTCGACCGCGCCGCCGCGCAAGGCAAGCGCCTGAACATCGCCAGCGGCACCGCGGTGCGCTTCGAGCCCGGCCAGCAGCGCACGGTGGAGCTGGTGGACTTCGCGGGCGAGCGCGTGGTCTTCGGCTTCCGGGGTCTGACCCAGGGCCCCCTGGCCTGAGCCTCAGTGCGAAATGGTGGTGTTCGTCACCACCGGCTGGCCGGGTGCGGCCAGCACAAAGAAGCCCGGCAGCCCGGCGGTGCCGAAACGTGTGGCCGGGTTGCGCACGAACACCGAGTTGGACAGCGTCATGAGGCCGCTGCGGTCGTTGCTCACATAGAACACCGCGCTGCCGCCCTCGACACCATAGTTGTCGCTGACCATGCTGCCGTAGACCGACAGCGTGAAGCTGTTGCCGTCGTTGTAGATGGCACCGCCGCTGCCGCCGCCGGGGGTGCCTGCCCGGGCCGGGTTGGCGCCGTTGCCCACCGCCGAGTTGTGCGTGAGCAGGCTGTTGTAGACGCTGTAGGACACGCCGATGCTGCTGAGCGCCCCGCCGTTGGAGCAGCTGTTGCCCAGACCCAGCCCACCGCCGAAGGTGCTGCCCACCACATACACCGGCCGGTTCTGGTAGATGCTGAGCACCCGCACGGCGCCGCCGCCCATGTCGGGGCCGGTGGTCTCGCAGCGGTTGCGGGTGAAGACACTGTTGACGATCTTGAACTGCCCGCCGCGCACGAAGATCGCGCCACCGCCCCCCCCATCGGTGAGCTGGCCGGTGGAGTTGCCCTGCGTGAAGCCGATGTTCTGCACCGTCAGGCGGGGCGTCTCCTGGTTGTTGCAGTGCGAGGTGGTCCAGACCTGGGCCGGGTCGCAGGTGTTCTGGTAGAGGATGCGCACGCGGTCACCGCCGCTGAGCGTCACCAGACCGCCGCCGTCGAGCGTGACGTCGGGCCGGTTGTTGAAGACCTTGGCCGTGCTCGGCAGGGTGATGGTGACCGGGTTCGGCCCGCAGTTGAACCGGATCTTGCCGCCCAGGGCCACCGCATCCACCACCGCCTGCCCGGTGCAGCTGGCGGGGGTGCCACTGCCGATCAACCGATCGGGCTGGCTGGTGTCCACCGCCGCGCCGTCCGGGGGCACGGGCACCGGGTTGCCGTGGTAGCCCACGCCCGCAGGGGGCTGGGGATCGGCCTCCCCCAGCACGTAGTAGGCAACGCCTTCGTACCGGTATTGCGGCAGGGTGGCGATCACCTGTCCGGCCTCTGCCGAGCTGGTCGTGAAGAAGTGGAAACCGCGGTTGGCAACGTAGAAGCGGTAGAGCGGCCGGAAGCCTGTGCCCGCCGCCGTGCGGGCGTGGTAGGCCACGCCCTCATAGGTGAACTGGGGCAGGGTGGCGATGATGTGGTCGCGCTCCGACTGGCTGATGGTGTAGAAGTGCACACCGGTCTGGCCATTGAAGAACCGGTACACCGGGCTCAGGGCGGCGTCTGAGGTGCCGCTGGCCTGAAAGGCCAGGCCTTCGTAGGCCAGCACGGGCACGGTGGCGATCACCCGGTCCCGCTCGGTGGCACTGGCCGTGTAGAAGTGGGCACCGCTGTTGCGGTTGTAGAAGCGGTACACGTTCACCGGCGTCACCGCCTTGGCGACGATGTTCGTCGCCGGGCTTCCACTTTCTCCTGCAGCCACGTCCGTTTGCTGCACCTCGGCCGCGTTCAACTCCGCGGACTTCAGCCAGGGATCGGTCCTCGGGTCGTCCACCGCATCGGCGCGACTGGACGATGCAGACGACACCACACCGCCCCCGTCTGCGTCCTGGCCACCTCCGCAGCCGCCCAGGCCCACCGCCAGAAGCACCGCCACGCACCATCCACAGGTCTTCGGCCACCTGGCCGCCATCCGCTCACCGTTTCTCAACGCCATCTTGTATCCACTTGGTCAACCGACACCACCGAGTGCAACCTGAGCACCCACCGCACTGGCACGGTTCATGCTGAAGATGGCCCACTCCAAACCGCAAACATTGAAACATCAACCGCCGGCACGGTTTGCTTGAAAAAGATACGGTTGTGAACTTCGGTTACCGCCACCGGTATTCCCGTTCAAGCCCGCGCCCGGACAGCCTTCAGGTAACCGCATGGCCAGCATTCCCAAACGCGCCTATGCCGACATGTTCGGCCCCACCGTCGGCGACCGCGTGCGCCTGGCCGACACCGGTCTGGTCATCGAGGTCGAGAAGGACTTCACCCTGGCCGCGGGTGGCTACGGGGAAGAAGTGAAATTCGGCGGCGGCAAGACCATCCGCGACGGCATGGCGCAGTCGCAGCGCACGCGCGCCGAGGGCGCGGTGGACACGGTGCTGACCAACGCCCTCATCGTCGACCACTGGGGCATCGTCAAGGCCGACATCGGCCTCAAGGACGGCCGCATCGTGGCCATCGGCAAGGCCGGCAACCCCGACACGCAACCCGGCGTGGACATCGTCATCGGTGCCGGCACCGAGATCATTTCCTGCGAAGGCAACATCGTCACCGCTGGCGGCATCGACAGCCACATCCACTTCATCTGCCCGCAGCAGGTGGACGAGGCCCTGGCCTCGGGCATCACCACCATGCTCGGCGGCGGCACCGGCCCGGCCACCGGCACCTTTGCCACCACCTGCACGCCCGGCCCCTGGCACATCGAACGCATGCTGCAGGCCGCCGACGGTCTGCCCATGAACATCGGCTTCCTGGGCAAGGGCAACGCCAGCCAGCCCGCGCCGCTGCGCGAGCAGATCGAGGCCGGCGTGATCGGTCTCAAGCTGCACGAGGACTGGGGCACCACGCCGAGTGCCATCAGCAACTGCCTGGACGTGGCCGAGGAAACCGACACCCAGGTCGCCATCCACTCCGACACGCTCAACGAGTCCGGCTTCGTGGAAGACACCATCGCCGCGACCAAGGGCCGCACGCTGTGTGCCTTCCACACCGAAGGCGCCGGCGGCGGCCACGCACCCGACATCATCCGCGTGGTGGGCGAGGCCAACTTCCTGCCCTCCTCCACCAACCCGACCATGCCCTACACCGTCAACACGCTCGACGAACACGTCGACATGCTGATGGTCTGCCACCACCTGGACGCGTCGATTCCGGAAGACCTGGCCTTCGCCGAAAGCCGCATCCGCCGCGAGACGATTGCGGCCGAAGACATCCTGCACGACATGGGCGCCATCAGCATCATGAGCAGCGACAGCCAGGCCATGGGTCGCGTGGGCGAGGTGGTGATCCGCACCTGGCAGACGGCGGACAAGATGAAAGCGCAGCGCGGCTCGCTGCCCGAGGACAGCTCGCGCAACGACAACTTCCGCGTCAAACGCTACATCGCCAAGTACACGATCAACCCGGCCATCGCACACGGCATGTCGCACATCGTGGGTTCGCTCGAAGTCGGCAAATGGGCCGACCTGGTGATCTGGAAACCGGCCTTCTTCGGCGTCAAGCCGGCCCTGGTCCTCAAGGGTGGCAGCATTGCGCTGGCCGCCATGGGCGACCCCAACGCCTCCATCCCGACCCCGCAACCGGTGCACTACCGGCCGCAGTTCGGCGCTTTCGGCAGCGCGCTCGCCAAAGGCAGCCTGAGCTTTGTCTCGCAGGCCGCGCAGGCCGCCGGGGTGGCGCAGCGCTACGGTCTGGCCAAGACCACCGTGGCGGTGCAGGGCTGCCGTGGCGTGACCAAGGCGAGCATGGTGCACAACAGCTACCTGCCGGTGATGGAGATCGACCCGCAGCGCTACACCGTGCGCGCCGACGGCGTGCTGCTGACCTGCGAGCCCGCCAGCAAACTTCCGATGGCGCAGCGATACTTCCTGTTTTGATAGCAAAACAGGGAAGTTCCATGCTCCAAGTCTCCAAACTCGTCCCACAGGGCAAGGGCCTGGCGCCGGTGCTGTTGCGCCGCGCCGCCACCGTCACGCTCGACTGGGATGTCCGCCAGAAAAGCCGCTTCGACGCCGAGTCCTCGGACGGCCGCCGCGTCGGCGTGTTCCTGCCGCGCGGCACCGTGGTGCGTGGCGGTGACGTGCTGATCACGCAGGACGGTTCGCTGCTGCGCGTGATCGCCGCGCCGCAGCCGGTGCTCAAGATCACCGCCTGCACCGACCACCACCACGGTCACGACCACGACCCCGCCTTCGATCTCATGCGCGCGGCCTACCACCTGGGCAACCGGCACGTGCCGATCGAGCTGCGGCCAGACCACCTGAAGATTGAGCCCGACCACGTGCTGGCCGACATGCTGCGCGCCATGCACCTGAACGTGGCCGAGGTGCGCGAGCCCTTCGAACCCGAGGGCGGTGCTTACGCCGCGGGCCATGGACACGGCCATCACCACGGTGGTGACCACGGCCACAGCCATGGCCACGATCACCATGGGCACGACCATGGTCACGGTCACCACCCCGCGCATGCCCACGACCACGGCTGACGCCCCGGCCAGCGTGGCGGCGGGCCTGCTGCACACGCTCTGGCTCGCCTCGCCGGCCCTGCCGGTCGGCGGCTTCTCGTATTCCGAAGGGCTGGAGGCGGCGGTGGACGCCGGGCTCGTGCACGACGAGGCCAGCGCCGCCGGCTGGCTCACCGACCAGCTGCAGCTCTCGCTCGCGCGCAGCGACCTGGCGGTGGTGGCGCAGGCCATTCCCGCCTGGCAGGCCGATGACCTGGCCCGCATCCGTGCTCTCAATGAATGGGTGCTCAGCACCCGCGAGACCCAGGAGTTCCGCCTGCAGACCGAACAGATGGGGCGCTCGCTGCAGGCCTGGGCGCAGTCGCTCGGTGCGCTCGGCGGCGATGTGCTGCAGCGCCTGCAGGCCGCCGACCTGCAACCACCCACCTACCCGGTCGCCATGGCCTGCGCCGCCGCGGCCTCGGGCGCCGCCCTGGCCGACAGCCTGGCCGGCTTCGCCTTCGGCTGGGCCGAGAACATGGTGCAGGCCGCGATCAAGTCGGTGCCGCTGGGCCAGAGTGCGGGCCAGCGCATGCTGGCGCGACTGGTGGCGGACATACCCGCCGCCGTGGCCCACGCGATGTCGATGGGAGACGACGACCGGCAGGCCTTCACGCCCCTGCTCGCCATCCTGAGCGCCCGCCACGAAACCCAGTACTCACGGCTTTTCCGTTCCTGAAGACGCACACGATGACCGCCCTGCACCACATCCCCCACCGCACCAAGACCCTGCCCCCGCTGCGCGTGGGCATCGGCGGCCCCGTCGGCTCCGGCAAGACCACGCTGCTCGAAATGCTGTGCAAGACCATGCGCGAGCGCTACGACCTGGTCGCCATCACCAACGACATCTACACCAAGGAAGACCAGCGCCTGCTGACCGTCAGCGGCGCGCTGCCGGCCGAACGCATCATGGGCGTGGAGACCGGCGGCTGCCCGCACACCGCCATCCGCGAGGACTGTTCGATCAACCTCGAAGCCATCGACCGCATGCTCGGCGAGTTCCCGGACGCCGACATCGTGTTCGTGGAGTCCGGCGGCGACAACCTGGCCGCCACCTTCAGCCCCGAACTGAGCGACCTGACCATCTACGTGATCGACGTGGCCGCGGGCGAGAAGATCCCGCGCAAGGGCGGCCCCGGCATCACCAAGAGCGACCTGTTCGTCATCAACAAGACCGACCTGGCCCCGCACGTCGGTGCCGACCTGGAGGTGATGAAGCAGGACACCGCGCGCATGCGGCCGGACACGGCGCGCAAGCCCTGGGTGATGACCAACCTCAAGACCCTGGACGGCGTGCAGGATGTGGTGCGCTTCATCGAACAGCGCGGCATGCTGGCCCCGGCCGGCACCACGGACTGAGCACGCCGGCGGCTACAATGCCGCCCACTCCGGAGACGTGGGAGAGTGGTTTAATCCAGCGGTCTTGAAAACCGCCGACCCGCAAGGGTCCGTGAGTTCGAATCTCACCGTCTCCGCCAGGACATCAAGTAAAACGGGCCCTCGCGGCCCGTTTCTGTTTTCTACCCTCCGTGCGCTTCGCGCTGGCGTCAGCGCAGCGGCCCGCCGCCCTGGATTCAGGTTTTTCTTAAGAAAATCAAGGATCTCTTAAGTTCGCGTGCGTATAGTGCCGCCTCTGCGGAGCATGCCGTCGCCGCCACCGGCGCGGCGGGCATCGGCCCCGACACCAGACGAATCGGGGGAGATCCATGGCCACCACCGCACCAGCGACCACACACCGTTTGCCCGCCGTGCGGGACCTGCTGCGTTCGAACGGCCTGTGGCTCTGGCTGATCGTTGCCGCGGGCAGCACCCTGCGCCTGCAGCAGTTCATCTTCAACCGCTCCTTCTGGCACGACGAAACCCTGCTGGCCACGGCCTTTGTGGACCACGGCTTCGCGCAGCTGGTCTTTGAACCGCTGGCCAACAACCAGGCGGCCCCGGTGGGGTATCTGGTGCTGGTGAAGCTGGTCACCGTCCTCCTGGGCACAAACGAATGGACGCTGCGCCTGGTGTCCCTGCTCTGTGGCCTGGCGACACTGCCGCTGGCGCTGGCCGTGGCCCGACTGAGCTTCTCTTCCTCCGTGGCCCGCGCCACCCTGGTGGGGCTGGTGGCGGTTTCGCCGGTGCTGGTGTACTACAGCACCGAGTTCAAGCAGTACCAGGGCGACGTGCTCAGCACCCTGCTCATCCTGTGGCTGACGCTGCGCTTCAGGCCCGACCGTTGCCGCGAGGATGCGTTCTGGCTCGCGCTGGCCGGCGCGATCGGCATCTGGTGTTCGCACGCCATCGACTTCGTGCTCGCCGGCAGCGGGCTCGCGCTCTGGCTGGAGATGGCGCGGCGCCGGGATCGCAGGGCTTGGCTCGCGGTGAACGCCGTCGGCCTGGTCTGGCTGGCCAGCTTCGTGGCCGACTACCTGGTGGCCCTGCGGTCGGTGCCGCACAACGCCTACCTCGCCGGCTTCTGGGCCACCAGCTTCGCCCCCATTCCCCCCACCACACTGGCCGACCTCCACTGGTTCCGGGAAGCAGCCCTGGGCCTGGTGTACCTGGGCTTCCTGCAGATGGGCACGGCGTTCCGCGAGGTGCTGCCCGGCTGGTTCAGCGGCCCGGTGCACGCGCTGCTGGCCCTCACCGTGCTCGGCAGCGTGGCACTGGCGTTCCAGCGGGTACGGGCCGCCGCCATGGGGGCCATCACGCTGATGACGGTGCTGGGAGCCTCCGCGCTCCACCAGTACCCGTTCCGCGCCCGCCTGATTCTTTTTCTGGTGCCGTTCGTGTTCCTCGCTCTGGCGGCCCTGGTGCAGCAGCTGCACGAGCTGCCCCTTCGGCGGGCAGCCCCCTGGCTGGCGGCGGGCCTGGCCGCTGGCGTCTTGTGGATGCCCCTGCGTCTGAGCCTGCACGTCGTCCGGCACCCCCACAACTACCAGGACATCCGGGGCGCCTTGCAGTACATCGCCGACCACCGCCAGCCCGGTGACCACGCCATGCTCGGCAGCTGGACCTATCCCGCCTACAGCTTCTACGCCCCCCGGACGGGGCTGGCCGACATGCCCCGGTTCGTCTACCAGCCCACCATCAACGAGATCCACAACATCCGTTCCACGGTGCGGCGCATCTGCCAGGACCCCGCCTCGGGCCGGACCTGGGTGCTGGCCACCAACCAGATCGTGGCCAACAACCTGGCGTTCCTGGACGCGCTCCGCAGTGTGTCCCCGCCGCTGCAAACCTACCCGCTGGAGGGTGGTGCCCTGTTCCTGCACGACTTCCGGCCCACCGGGTACTGCCAGCGCTACCGCTCAACTTTGCCACCGGCGGGCCGATAGCAAGTCTGACGAGGCCTTCGGGGGTTGCCTTTCCCGAAGCTTCGGACCTGCCATGAACGCCCCCCCTGCCGCCGCCAACAACCCGCTGCTGATCCTGCTGGACTTCGTGGCGAGTCCGCTGCTGCTGTTCGGCGCCGACGGTCACGTGGTGTTCACCAACCAGGCCGCCAAGGCCATGCGCTGCAGGCCGGCGCTGCTGCTGGGCAGCGACCCGCACGTCAAGGCACTGGTGCGCGACGTGGCGGCCGGCCGCACGCTGCCCAGCTTGGAGCTGCGCGTGGAGGCCCTGTCGGACGACGGCATCGCGCGGCTGGTCTGCCGCAGCGCCCCCCGCCCCGTGGCCGGACTGGTGCCGGTGTCGGTGGCGGTGGCCGAGGTGGATGCGCTCGACCCCTCTCCCGGCGCGGCGGCGGAGGCCGACCCTCGCCTGTCACTGCAGCAGATCATGGAGCTGCTCAAGGCCGAGCTGCTGCCCCCCATCCAGCAGGTCACGGGCCTGCTCGAACCCTCATCGAACCCGGTGCTGGCGCAGTCGGTACGCGACCTGCAGGAGCGGCTCAAACGCATGGCAGACCTGGTCAACGTGTTCGGAGAGGACGTGCTCATCGGTGAAGACCGGATGCTGCTGCCCGAGCTGGTGCGCGGCGTCGCGCAGGAACTCGCGCCGCTGACCGACCAGCAGGACGTGTCCTTCGTGATCGAGGGCGACCGCGACGACCTGCCGCCGGTCTACGGGAGCCGGCGTCTGATGCGCCGGGCGCTGTACGAGTGCCTGCACAACGCGGTGACCCAGGCCCGCCAGGGGGTTCAGAGCAGGGAGCCGGTGGCCATCGGCATCGGCTTCCGGCCGTCCGGGCACCACCTGCTGATGGACATTCACCACCTGGGCGTGCTCTCGGCCGCCACGCTGTCGCGACACGCCGCGGCCATCTTCCGCCCCGTGGCCGACTCAAAGGGCGAAGGAGGCAGCGACACCGACGCCCTGCTCATCGGCCTGCCCCTGACCCAGCGCATCCTGCAGCTGCACGGCGGCCGGCTCCGCTTCGAGCAGGACACCGTCGAGGGGCTGCACGTGATGCTGGAACTGCCCACCGGCGCCCCCCTGCGCAACACGCACCACCTCGACATGCTGCAGGCCCAGATCTACGCCGAAGACCTGTCGAAACTGATGGCCCGCACCCGCCGAAGGAGCCTCGCATGACCGCCCGCATCCTCATCGTCGACGACCAGCCCGACATCCGCAAACTGATCCGGCTCACGCTGCAGCACCTGGACGACGCCGAGATCCACGAGGCCGACAACGGCGGCGACGGCTGGCGCCTGGCGCAGGACATCCGGCCCGACCTCATGCTGCTGGACGTGATGATGCCCGGCGAGCTCGACGGCTACCAGGTCTGCGCCAAGGTCAAGGGCCATCCGGTGCTGGCGGGCCAGACCAAGGTGATCCTGCTGACCGCGCGCGCCCAGGTGGAGGACCAGGAACAGGGCCGCAAGGCCGGCAGCGATGCCTACCTGACCAAGGCGTTCAGCCCGCTCAAGCTGCTCGACCTGGTGGACAACATGCTGGGCCGCACGGTCTGATTTCGACAACGGTCGTCGGACGTCCGATGAAAGCGGTGCCCAGACTGTTCGGCCACTGGATGGCCCTGCGCTCGCTGCGCTCGCAGCTGATGACCATCGCCATCGTCCTGTGCCTGGCCGCCATGGCCGTCACCGTGCCGCTGTCGCTCTCCAGCGTCCGCCAGCAGACCGAACAGGAAAGCATCCAGTGGGCACAGGCACTGGCCAGGATGGCGGCGCACGCCGCCAGCGTGCCGCTGGCGGACAACGACTTCGGCGCCCTGAACAATGCCTTGCAGGAGGTCGTGGCCCTGCCCGGCGTGCAGGCGGTCCGGGTGGTCCGTCCCGGCGGGTACGAGGCCATGCGGGTGGAGCAGCGCGCGAGCGGCAGCATCGTGTCGGTGCGTCCCCGGAGCGGTCAGGCCCTGCCGGCACCCACACGAGGACACGATCTGTCCGGCGAGCACCTGCACGCGGTGGCCAGCCTGCTGACCTCGAACCGCGGCGGCGAGGGCAAGGCGGTGAACTATCCGCAACTCGCCCGCGAAGGCTGGGTCGAGGTGGAGTTCAGCTTCGCGGCCCGGATGGCCGCCGCGCGCAAGAGCTGGGTGATCGCGTCGACCGGCGTCCTGATCCTGGTGCTGCTGGCGCTGGTCGGCTTCGCCATGTTCCTGCGGCGCACGATCCAGCCCATCCGCGCACTGGCGGCCTACGCCAGCACCATGGCCGAATCGCCCGGCAACACCCTGAAGCTGCGCTGGGGCAGCCGGGAGGTGCGCGAACTCGGTCGCGCGCTGAACTGGTCCTCGCAGGAGCTGGCCCGCCGGATGGCCGAAACCCGCCAGCGCCTCTCCCGCATGAAGGCGGTGCTGGACACCGCCGCCGACGCCATCGTCAGTGTCGGGCCCGACGGGCAGATCGTCGGCGCGAACCCGGCCGCCGAACGCATGTTCGGATCGGACGAGAAGGAACTGATCGGGCGCCCTCTGGCCGGCGTGCTGCCGGGCATGGACGCCGGCCGGCTGCGCCAGACCATGGCCGACGGCATGCTCATCCACAGCACACAGAGCCGCATCGGGCGGGTCGAGATGGAGGCGCTTCGCCACGGCGGCACCCCGTTTCCGGTGGAGGTGCTGCTGGGCGAGATCTCGGGTGACCCGGAGATCCGCTACACCTGCATCGTGCGCGACCTCACCGACATGAAGCTGGCCGAGGAGTACCTGACGCTGTACGGACGTGTGCTCGACTGCACCCCCAACGGCATCTCGGTCAGCGATGCACGCCGCTACCCGCAGCCCATCGTCCACGTCAACCCGGCCTTCACCCGCATC
Organism: Hydrogenophaga pseudoflava NBRC 102511; assembly: GCF_001592285.1. Classification (GTDB taxonomy): domain Bacteria; phylum Pseudomonadota; class Gammaproteobacteria; order Burkholderiales; family Burkholderiaceae_C; genus Hydrogenophaga; species Hydrogenophaga pseudoflava. Next base: position 11,272 of record NZ_BCWQ01000014.1, read on the forward strand.
ACCGGCTACACGGCCCGCGAGATCCTCGGACGCGATGCCAGCCTGCTGGCAGGACCCCTGACCGATCCGGACGATATGGCACTGCTCACAAAAACGGTGCAGAACGGTGCCGAGGTCAAGGTCACGCTGCGCAACTACCGCAAGGACGGCAGCGTGTTCCACAACAAGCTGTCGGTGTCTCCCGTGCGCGACGGCAAGGGAGAGATCACGCACTACATCAACGTGATCGAGGACGTCACCGCCCAGGTCGAGGTCAAGCAGCGGCTGATCGAGCGCACCGCGCGGCTGAACGCCACCTTCGACCTCAGTCCCGACGGTTTCGCGGTGTTCGATGCCGGGGGCGAGCTCATCACCAGCAACCCCGCCCTGCGCGCCATGGTGGGCGCAATGCCTCCGTGGATGCCGCTGTCCAGCTTCGACGAATGGATGCGGCAGCTGTGCGAAGAGCCCGAGCGCTATGGCCCAGTGGCCAGCGATGCGGGCAATGGCTCACGGCACACGATGGTGCTGGCGCGCCCGTCCCACAAGGTGCTGGAGCGCGAGGTCCGGCGCCACCTCGGTGGCAGCGGCGAAACCTTCGTGTACTTCCGGGACGTGACCCACCAGTTCGAGGTCGACCGCATGAAGAGCGAGTTCCTCGCCACGGCGGCGCACGAGCTGCGCACACCGCTGGCCAGCATCCTGGGGTTCACCGAGCTGATGATCCACCGCAGGTACAGCGAAGAAAGACAGAAGGACCTGCTGCAGACCGTGCACCGGCAGGGCACGCTGCTGAACAACCTGATCCAGGAGCTGCTGGATCTCTCGCGCATCGAGGCACGCCAGGGCAAGGACTTCCAAATCGTCTCGACGCCGCTGGCCGCCATCGTGGACGCCGCGCTGGACGGCATCGCCCACCAGGAGCTGGGCCGGCAGATCACGGTGGACCCGCTCCCGGAGGTGCAGGTGATGGCCGATGCCAGCAAGATCGAACAGGCACTGACGAACCTGCTGAGCAATGCGTTCAAGTACTCGCCCGCCGGTGGCGAGGTGTCGCTGAAGGTCCAGCTGAGCGGGCGCGAGGGCGAAGAAGCCGTGGAGATTGAGGTGCGCGACCAGGGCATCGGCATGACCCCCGCGCAACTGGCCCGTGCCTTCGAGCGCTTCTACCGCGCCGACACGTCCGGCAACATCCCGGGCACCGGACTGGGACTGAACCTGGTCAAGGAAATCGTCGAGATCCATGGCGGAACCATTGAGCTGGCCAGCGAGCCGGGCGCGGGCACCACGGCCCGCATGAGACTCCGGCGCGCGCCCTCGGCCGTGCCGGCCGACGAACCAGCGACCGCCTGAGTCAGCCGGGCAGGAACAGCGACTGCAGGTCGCTCAGGAAATCGAAACCGCGTGTGGTGGGCGCCACCCACACACCGTCCTGCGCCAGCCAGCCCTTGGCCAGCCCTTCGCGCAGCGCGCCATCAATGGCGGACAGCGGCAGGCCGGTGCGGGCGCTGAAGTCCGTCAGGCTGAAGCCCTCGCGCAGTCGCAGCGCGTTGAGCATGTACTCGAACGGCAGGTCGCGCCGCGCGACTTCCTCCACGCCCACCACCGCATCGCCCGCCATGGCCTTGTCCATGTACAGGCGCGGCTCGCGCGCCCGCACCTGCCGCACCACCCGGTGCGCAAAACTCAGCTTGCTGTGGGCACCCGCGCCGATGCCCAGGTAGTCGCCGAACTGCCAGTAGTTCTGGTTGTGCCGGCAGCGGTGGCCGCGCCGCGCATAGGCCGACACCTCGTAGCGATCCAGTCCCTCCGCGGTCGTCAGCTCGGTGATGCGGTCGAGCATCGCGTAGGCGTCGTCGTCCTCGGGCACCACCGGCGGGAATTTGGCGAACACCGTGTTGGGCTCGATGGTCAGGTGGTAGATCGAGATGTGCGGCGGGTTGAAGCCGAGCGCGGTGCGGATGTCGGTCTCGCACTGCGACAGGGTCTGGCCGGGCAGCGCGTACATGATGTCCAGGTTGAAGGTCTCGAACGCGCCCGCCGCCTCATCCACCGCAGCCAGCGCCTGGGCCCGGTCGTGCACACGGCCCAGGGCCTTCAGATGCGCGTCGTGGAAGCTCTGCACACCGATCGACAGGCGCGTCACGCCCGCCTGGCGGAAGGCCTTGAAGCGGTCTTTCTCGAAGGTGCCCGGGTTGGCTTCGAGCGTGATCTCGGCATCGGCGTCCAGCCGCGTCAGCGCCCGCACGTCGCCCAGCAGGCGGTCGATCGCCTCGGGCGAGAACAGGCTGGGCGTGCCACCACCGATGAACACGCTGTGGATGGGACGCCCCCAGATCAGCGGCAGCGCCGCCTGCAGGTCGGCCCGCAGCGCATCCAGGTACGGCTGCTCGGGCAGCGCCTGGCCCGGTGCCGAGGTCGCGCTCCATTCGTGCGAGTTGAAGTCGCAGTACGGGCACTTCTTCAGGCACCAGGGCAGGTGGATGTAGAGCGAGAGCGGCGGCAGCCCCTGCAGTTGCAGCGTGCCGGGGCGCATCCAGTGGCGGATGTCGCTCCAGTGCGGAGTCTCGTTCATGGCTGGGCGAACCAGCGCTCGCGCATGAGGGAGAGCATCTGCTGCGCTGCCTTGCCGCGGTGGCTGTTGGCGTTCTTCACTTCGGCGGGCAGCTGGGCAAAGGTCTTGCCGAACGGGGGCAGCAGCAGCACGGGATCGAAACCAAAGCCCTGGTCGCCGATGGGCTCCTGCGTGATCAGTCCCGCCGCACGGCCCGTGGCCACCAGCGGCTCCGGATCGTCGGCGCTGCGCAGCGCCACCAGCGTGCTCACCAGCGCCGCGCGGCGGTCGGTGATGCCCCGCATCTGCTCCAGCAGAGCCCGCACGTTGTTGTCGTCGCCTTTCTCGTAACCGAACTGCGTGGCGTAGAAGGCCGTGTCCACGCCCGGTAGACCGCCAAAGGCCTCGACGCACAGGCCCGCGTCGTCGGCCAGTGCGGGCAGGCCGCTCACCTGCGACGCGTGGCGCGCCTTGGCCAGCGCGTTCTCGATGAAGGTCTTGTGCGGCTCGGGCGCCTCGGGAATGCCCAGATCGGCCTGGCGCACCAGTTCCACGCCCAGCGGCGCGAACAGGGCCTGCAGCTCGGCCAACTTGCCCTGGTTGTTGGAGGCGAGGACCAGTTTCATTCGCCGAGCGACTTCTTCTGCGCCACGATCAGCTCGCCGATGCCCTTGTCGGCCAGCGCCAGCAGCGCGTCCATTTCCCTGCGGGTGAAGGCTGCGCCCTCGGCCGTGCCCTGCACCTCCACGTAGTGGCCGGCACCGGTCATCACCACGTTCATGTCGGTGTCGCAGGCCGAGTCTTCGACGTACTCCAGGTCCAGCAGCGGCTGGCCGTCCAGGATGCCGACCGAAATCGCAGCCACGTGGTCCTTGATCGGGGAAGCACCCAGCTTGCCTTCGGCAATCAGCTTGTTGACCGCATCCTGGGCCGCGACGAACGCACCGGTGATGCTCGCGGTGCGCGTGCCGCCGTCGGCCTGCAGCACGTCGCAGTCCAGCGAGATCGTGCGCTCGCCCAGGGCCTTGAGGTCGAACACCGCGCGCAGCGAGCGACCGATCAGGCGCTGGATCTCCTGCGTGCGCCCGCTCTGCTTGCCCTTGGCGGCCTCACGGCTGCTGCGGGTGTGGGTGGCGCGCGGCAGCATGCCGTATTCGGCCGTCACCCAGCCTTCGCCACTGCCCTTCTTGTGCGGCGGCACCTTTTCCTCCACCGAAGCAGTGCACAGCACCTTAGTGTGGCCGAACTCGATCAGCACCGACCCTTCGGCGTGCATGGTGTAACCACGGGTGATGCGCACCGGGCGCAACGAATCGTTGGCCCGCTGACCGGGCCGGCTGGAAATGCTCATGGGAAACCTCAGGAATTGCGTTCGGCGGTGCGCCGGATCGCTTCATTGATCTCGGCGATCGAACGCTCGATCGCCTCGTCGTCCATGTCCTCGATCGTGGGATCGGGCACACCGGACTGGATGGTGGATGCAAAGACACCCTCTTCGATCTCTTCGGTGGAAATGCGCGTGGTCTGGTACTCGTCCGGGGTTTCCCACTCCATCGCCAGCACCGTCACGTTGTCACATCGCGGGCCGCCGCGCTTGAGCGCCATCTCGACCAGCTCGGGCACCGCCTGCTCCAGCGGCTGCGACGCCATCTCGGCAGCAATCTCGAAGTCCTTGACCGTGCCCCAGAGCCCGTCGGAGCACAGCAGCACGCGGTCGCCCTGCTGCAGCTGCACCGGACCGGAGAGGTCGAACACCGGCTTGGCCGGCGACCCCAGACAGGTGAACAGGATGTTGCGGTTGATGTGCGAGGTGGCCCGCCCCAGATGCGCCTGCTGCTCCATGTAGGAGTGGTCGCGCGTACGTGTGAGCAACTCGCCGTTGCGGATCAGGTAGAGACGCGAGTCGCCGCAGTGCACCCAGTGCATGGAACCACGCTCCATCACCGCTGCCACCAGCGTCGTGCGGGGCGTGTCCAGCATGCCCTTCTCGGCGGCGTAGCGGATGATCTGGTGGTGGGCCGCCATCAGCGCACTGGAGAGGAACTCCGGCACTTCCTTGACCGTCGGGTTGGCGGCCTTCTGGAAGTAGGCAGACAGCGTCTGCAGAGCCAGCTGGGCGGCCATGGCGCCTTCAGGATGCCCACCCATGCCGTCGGCCAGCACGAACAGGCCGGACTCACGCGTGTAGGCGTAGCCCATCCGGTCTTCGTTGCGCTCCCGACCGCCCTGACGGCTGATCTGGTAGACCGAGAACTTCATTTGAACTTGGTTCCGCCAGCGGTGGTCTTGCGGGTCGACTTCTTGTTGTCCGAGACAATGTTGTCGAACTGCAGGCGCATCTTCTCTGCCACCGTCAGCTTGGTGTAGCTGCGTTCGGTCTCACGGCTGAGCTCCTTCTGCAGGGCGAACACCGATTGCGGGCGGGACAGCGGATCGAGCGACATGCACCATTCGACCACCTCGATCAGGTTGTCGGAGTACACACCGCGCAGACGGGACAACGCCAGCGACAGGCGGTCTTTCTCCAGCCGCTGCGGCGCGTCGTTGGGCGGATAGCCCTGCATGCTGGCATAGATGCAGGCGCCAATGGCGTAGATGTCGGTCCACGGCCCCATGCTCGAATCGCGGCGGTACATCTCGGGCGCGGCAAAGCCGGGCGTGTACATCGGGCGGATGAAGTTGCCTTCCTTGCTCAGCACCTCGCGCGCGGCGCCGAAATCGATCAGCACCGCCCGGTTGTCGTCGGTGATGAAGATGTTGGCCGGCTTGATGTCCAGGTGCAGCATCTTGTGCTGGTGCACGATCCGCAGGCCGCGCAGCACCTCGTCGTAGAGCGAACGGATGGTGGACTCGCGGAACACCTTCTGCTTTTTCAGCTCGCGTGCGGTGATGATGAACTCCTGCAGGGACGAGCCCTCCAGGTAGTTCATGACCATGTACACGGTCTCGTTCTCGCGGAAGAAATTCAGCACGCTCACCACCGACTGGTGGGAGATCTGGGCCAGCGCACGGCCTTCCTCGAAGAAGCTCTTGAGGCCCAGGCGGTACAGCGACAGCTTTTCGGGCTGGACCTGCGGCAACAGTTCGCCCGGAGCCCGGGAGGCCAGCGACGACGGCAGGTATTCCTTGACGGCCACCTGCTGACCTTCGGTGTCGACAGCCAGGTAAACGACGCCAAAACCGCCCGCAGCCAGCTTGCGAACGATCCGGTAACCACCGATCACCGTGTCCGGTGGCAAGGAAGCTGGTTTGACCTTTGACATAATTCGGGAGGAGTCCGGAACGCCTCGTTGTGGACCATTCAACCGGATCGGACCCAGTCTCATGGCAGTTTACAGCATGACCGGCTATGCCACGGCCCAGTACAACGGGCCTGCGGACGAGACCGGCCGGGAGGCCATGCCCGTGCTGGGCATGGAGATTCGATCGGTCAACAGCCGCTTCCTGGACCTGGCCTTCAAGATGTCCGACGAGCTGCGCGGCACTGAGCCCGCACTGCGGGAACTGCTCGGCGCGCGCCTCAAACGCGGCAAGGTCGAGGTCCGCGCCTGGATCGAAGGTCGCACGGAAAGCGGGCTGCGCACCCCCTCACCCGCCGAGCTGCAGCGTCTGGTCGGTCTGCAGGACAGCATCGTCGCCTGGCACCCCAAAGCCACCCTGCTGTCGGTCGCCGAACTCATCCAGCTGACCTCCCGCCAGCAGGCACTGCCCAGCGGTCTGCACGACCACCTGCTCACCCTCGCCCAGACCGTGCTGGACAGCTTTGTGGGTGCGCGCGAACGCGAAGGCAAACGGCTGGCCGACATGCTGCTGGACCGCCTGAAGCAATTGCGCCAGCTCGCCCGCGAAGCCCAACCGCTGATCCCTGAACTGGTGGCCCAGCAGCGCCAGCGCTTCATCGACCGCTGGAACGAGGCGCTCGGTGCGGGCAACGCGGCCGGCACGCCAAACCTGTCCACCGACGCCGTGCAGGAGCGCGCCCTGGCCGAGGCCACCGCCTTCGCCATCCGAATCGACGTCGCCGAAGAACTGACCCGGCTGGACTCCCACCTGGTGGAGATCGAGCGGCTCATCAAGAAGGGCGGCGATGTGGGCAAGCGGCTGGATTTCCTGATCCAGGAACTGCACCGCGAAGCCAACACCCTCGGCTCCAAGTCCTCCAGCCTCGAACTCACCCGCATTTCGGTGGACATGAAGGTGCTGATCGAACAAATGCGTGAACAGGTCCAGAACCTGGAATGAACTGATGCAATACCCGGGAAACCTGTTTGTCGTTGCGGCCCCCAGCGGGGCCGGCAAATCCAGCCTGGTCAAGGCCCTGATGGAGCTGGACCAGCGCGTCTCGCCGTCCATTTCGCACACCACCCGGGCGCCGCGTGGCCAGGAGGTGCATGGTCGCGAGTACTACTTCGTCAGCCGAGAAACCTTCGACCAGATGGTGGCGCAGGATGCGTTCCTGGAATGGGCGCACGTGCATGGCAATCGCTACGGCACTTCCAAACATGCGATCGAGCAGCGCATGGCCCAGGGAGCCGACGTGGTGCTGGAGATCGACTTCCAGGGGGCCATCCAGGTCAAGCGCATCTTTCCGAACGCCGTGCTCATCTTCATCCTGCCGCCCAGCTGGGAAGAGCTGCGCTCGCGCCTGGAGCGGCGCGCCGAGGACAGCGCCGACGTGATCGAGGTGCGCCTCAAGAATGCCGCCCAGGAGATGGCGCACGCCAAGGAATTCGATTTCGTTATAATCAACGAGTTGTTTGAGCGCGCCTTGTTCGACCTCAAGGCCATCGTCCACGCGCAGCGCCTGCGATTTACCGCCCAGCGCATCGCCCGCAGCGACACCTTCCAGGCGCTCAACATCTCCTGATACCCCCGCTTTCCTACCGAGGCCCGCACATGGCACGCATCACCGTCGAAGACTGTCTGGAAAAGATCCCCAACCGCTTTCAGCTGGTGCTGGCGGCCACCTACCGTGCCCGCATGCTCAGCCAGGGTCATGCACCGAAAATCGAAAGCAAGAACAAGCCTGGCGTGACCGCCCTGCGCGAGATCGCCGAAGGCAAGGTTGGCCTGGAGATGCTCAAGAAAGTGCCGACCTGATCAATCAAGATCGGATCTGCCCCAAAGAAAAAGCCCGCTGATCAGCGGGCTTTTTCTTTGGCCTGGAGGGTCGCCCGATCAGGCCGCTCCAATGTTGGGAACCAGCGCACCCGCGTCCTGACCGGCCTTGTGCGCAGCCGTGAAGGCCAGCATGCGGTCGATGGGCAGGCGCGCGCGCGGGATCAGCGCCGGGTCGACGTGAATCTGGTTCTCACCCGTCTCCAGCACGCGGGCCACGCCCGCCAGGCCGTTCATGGCCATCCAGGGGCAGTGTGCGCAGCTCTTGCAGGTGGCGCTGTTGCCAGCCGTGGGCGCCTCGATGAAAACCTTGCCCGGGTTTTGCTGGCGCAGCATGTGCATCATGCCGTTGTCGGTGGCCACGATGAATTCCGGTGCGTCCATCTCGTGCGCCGCCTTCAGGATGCCGGAGGTCGAGCCCACCGCATCGGCCAGCTTCACCACCTCGGCCGGGCTTTCCGGGTGCACCAGCACCTTGGCCTTGGGATGTTCCATCTTGAGCGCCTCCAGCTCGAAGGCCTTGAACTCATCGTGCACGATGCAGGAACCTGTCCACATCAGCATGTCAGCGCCGGTTTCGCGCTGGATGTAGCCGCCCAGGTGTTTGTCGGGCGCCCACAGGATCTTGTGGCCCTTGTCCTTGAGTGCGCGAACGATGTCCAGCGCGCAGCTGGAGGTGACCAGCCAGTCCGAGCGCGCCTTCACAGCGGCGCTGGTGTTGGCGTAGACCACCACCGTCCGGTCCGGATGCTGGTCGCAAAAGGCGCTGAACTCGTCGATCGGGCAGCCCAGATCGAGCGAGCAGTTGGCGTCCAGATCCGGCATCAGCACGGTCTTTTCGGGCGAGAGGATCTTGGCTGTCTCGCCCATGAAACGAACCCCCGACACGACCAGCGTCTGCGCCGCGTGGTCGCGGCCGAAACGCGCCATCTCCAGCGAGTCGCTGACGATCCCCCCGGTTTCGACGGCCAGATCCTGCAGGTCCGGGTGCACGTAGTAGTGCGAGACCATGACCGCATTGCGCTCCTTGAGCAGTCGGCGGATGCGCTCCTTGAGTTCGGTGCGCTGGCTGGCCGTGGGCTCGGCTGGCACCCGAGCCCAGGCGTGTTTCGTCGGACAGGCCGGCTGTTCGTACTCGACGTCGATGATGGCGTTGGCGGTCATGGTGGTGCTCACAGGGTTTCGAAGCGCATGGAGAAGTCGGTGGCCTTGACGTCCTTGGTCAGGGCCCCGATGGAGATGCGGTCCACACCGGTTTCCGCAAGGGCACGCACCGTGTCCAGGTTCACGCCGCCGGAAATTTCCAGGATCGCCCGGCCGGCGTTGCGGCGCACCGCCTCCTGCAGGGTCGGGATGTCCATGTTGTCCAGCAGCACCATGGTCGCGCCGCAGGCCAGGGCCTCATCCAGCTGCTCCAGCGTTTCGACCTCGATTTCGACGAAACGCGCCTGAGGGGCTGTTTCCTGCACCCGCTTGAGCACCGCGGCCACGCCGCCCGCCGCAGCGATGTGGTTTTCCTTGATCAGCACCGCGTCGTACAAGCCGATGCGGTGGTTCACGCCGCCGCCCGTCTTGACGGCGTACTTCTGCGCCAGGCGCAGGCCGGGGATGGTCTTGCGCGTGTCGACGATGGCCGCGCGCGTGCCCCTCACAGCGTCCACGAACACCGACGTCTTGGTCGCCACCCCGGACAGCAGTTGCAGGAAGTTGAGCGCGGTGCGTTCGGCAGTCAGCAGGGCCTGGGCGTTGCCCTCGATGTGCAGGACCACCTGGTCGGCGGCACAGCGCCCACCTTCCTCCACCTGCCAGTTCAGGCGCGCCGACGGATCGCAGGCCCGCACCGCCGCCTCTACCCAGGGGCGACCGCAGATCACCGCGGTTTCGCGGGCCAGGATGCGGGCCCGGGCCGGACGGCGGGCATCGACCAGCGCGGCGGTCAGGTCACCCGCGCCGACGTCCTCGGCCAGCGCGCGCGTGACGTCGGCTCGCGCCAGTTCGGCCACGTCCGAGGCATCGAATTCAGAGAGGTGTTTCATGGGGCGGAGCATAACGGGAACGAATGGGCGGGATGGACTATAGTGCGCCCCAAATCGACCACCCGCCGAGGGGACATCACCATGAGCCAGACCGCCTCCCTAGCACCCGCCACCGGCACACCCTACGGCACCCTGCCCTCGGCGTCTCCGCTGCCGCAGCGCAAGCCAGTCAGCCTGCCCCGGCTGCAGGAAATGCGCGACCGCGGCGAAAAGATCACCATGCTCACCGCCTACGACGCCACCTTCGCGGCGGTGGCGGACGCCGCCGGGGTCGAGTGCATCCTGATCGGCGATTCGCTGGGCATGGTCTGCCAGGGGCTGTCGAGCACCGCCGGCGTCACGCTGGAGACCATGGTCTACCACACCGAGAGCGTGGTGCGTGGCCTGCGCCGGGTGCAGGGCACCGCCTGGGTCATCGGCGACCTCCCGTTTGGCAGCTACCACGAGTCGAAGGAACAGGCCATGCGCAGCGCCGCGCAGCTGCTGCACGCGGGTGCCCACATGATCAAGCTCGAAGGTGGTGGCTGGACCGCCGACACCGTCCGTTTTCTGGTCGAGCGCGGCGTCCCGGTCTGCGCCCACCTGGGCCTGACGCCTCAGACCGTTCACTCGCTCGGCGGCTACCGGGTGCAAGGCCGCGACGAGGCGGCGGCGCGCGCCCTGCGCACGCAGGCGCTGGAGCTGCAGGACGCCGGCGCCACCATGCTGGTGCTGGAGATGGTGCCGGCGGCGCTGTCTACCGAGATCACCACGGCGCTGCCCACCTGCCACACCATCGGCATCGGCGCCGGCAAGGGCACGGCCGGCCAGGTTCTGGTGATGCACGACATGCTGGGCATCAACCTGGGCAAGAACCCGAAATTCGTTCGCAACTTCATGGACGGCGCCGCCAGCGTGCGCGATGCCATGGCCGCCTACGTCGCCGCCGTGAAGGATGGCAGCTTCCCGGACGACCAGCTGCACGCCTGGTGAACCTTTCCCGCGGTACCACCCGACCCACCCAGCCCCTCACATGCAACTCGTCCACACCATTGCCGACCTGCGCGACGCGCTGGCCCCCTTCCAGTCCCCCGCCTTCGTGCCCACCATGGGCAACCTGCACGACGGCCACCTCGACCTGGTCCGCCAGGCACAACCGCTGGGCGACGTGACGGTCTCCAGCATCTTTGTCAACCGGCTGCAGTTCGCGCCACACGAGGACTTCGACACCTACCCGCGCACCCTGCAGGCCGACTGTGCCCGGCTGGAACAGGCCGGCTGCGACATCGTCTTTGCGCCGCCCGAGAAGGAGCTGTACCCGGAGCCACAGGGCTACAAGATTCAGCCGCCCGCGGATCTGGCGGACATTCTGGAAGGCCACTTCCGGCCCGGCTTCTTCATCGGCGTCTGCACCGTGGTGATGAAACTGTTTCAGTGCGTGTTCTCGGAAGCCAAAGGCCCTCGCTACGCGCTGTTCGGCAAGAAGGACTACCAGCAGCAGATGGTGATCCGCCGCATGGTGCAGCAGTTCTGCATGCCGATTCAGGTCCTGGCCGGTGAAACGCAGCGGGCCGCCGACGGGCTGGCGCTCAGCTCTCGCAACGGCTACCTGAGCGAGTCCGAGCGCGCCGAGGCGGTGCAGCTGTCGATGTCGCTGCGCGCGCTGGCGCGCGACGCTTTGGCCGCCGCCGGCTCGCTGCCCGAGAAGCGCGAGGCTCTGGAAGCGCAGGCGATGCGCGCGCTGGCACTGCGCGGCTGGCAGCCCGACTACCTGACCGTGCGGCGCCGCGCCGACCTGCAGCCGCCGCGCGCGGAAGATGCGCTGACGCCGCTGTCGATGGTGGTGCTGGGTGCCGCCCGACTGGGTCGCACCCGCCTCATCGACAACTTCGAAATCTAGAAGGTTTCTTCCTTGGGGTCGCGCCCCATCAAGGCCGCGACCGCCTGGGCGGGCTGCAAGCGCCCGTCGAGCAGGGCCACCACGCCCTCGCTGATCGGCATGTCGACACCCAGCAGGCGGGCGCGCTGCACCACGGTCCGGGCGCTGTAGACACCCTCCGCCACGTGCCCCAGAGAGTCCACCGCCTGCTGCAGGCTCAGCCCCTGCGCGAGCAGCTGGCCGACCTTGCGGTTGCGTGAGAGATCACCGGTCGCGGTCAGCACCAGATCCCCGAGACCCGAGAGCCCCATGAAGGTGTCGGCGCGCGCGCCCAGCGCCAGGCCCAGGCGGGTCATTTCCGCCAGCCCGCGCGTGACCAGTGCTGCCCGGGCGTTGAGTCCGAGCGCCAGGCCGTCGCACAGCCCGGTGGCAATCGCCAGCACGTTTTTGACCGCACCACCCACCTCGACCCCGACCGCGTCGTCGTTGGCATAGATGCGCAGCGACGGGCCGTGGAACGCGCTCACCAGGGCGTCGCGAACCTCGGCGTGGGCGCTGGCCGCCACCAGGGCGGTCGGCTGGCCGCGCGCCACTTCCTGCGCAAAACTGGGACCGCTGAGCACCCCGGCCTTCAGCCTGGGCGCCACGGCGGCCTGGATCTCGTGACCAAGCAGGCCCGGTGACCCACCACCCTCACGAGGCGCCTCGAAGCCCTTGCAGAGCCAGGCCACCGGCGAACCCTGGTCCGCCAGCCGCTCCAGCATGCCGCGCAGACCTGCCATCGGGGTGGCCACCACCACCAGATCGGCCCCGGCCAGCGCAGCGGTCGGCCAGGGCTCGGCATCGCCCGCCAGCCGCAGGGCCGGCGGCAGGGTCACACCCTGGAGGTATCGGGCGTTTTCACCCTCGGCCCGCATGGCAGCCACCTGCGCCGCGTCGCGCGCCCACAGGGTCACCTGGTGGGGAGTGCCCGGCAGACGGGCGGCCGCAATGGCCAGCGCCGTGCCCCAGGCACCGGCACCGAGAACGACGATGTTCATCGCCTGCGGTTCAAGCCTGGCTTACTGCGTGACAGCGCCGGCAGCCTGCGCCTGCTGCTGTTCGTACATGGCCTGGAAGTTGATTTCGGCCAGGTGCACCGGCGGGAAACCGGCGCGCTGGATCAGGTCGGCCACGTTGCCGCGCAGGTAGGGGTACACGATCTGCGGGCAGGCGATGCCCATGATCGGGCCCATCTGGTCTTCCGGCAGGTTGCGGATCTCGAAGATGCCGGCCTGCTTGACCTCAACCAGGAACACGGTCTTGTCCTTGATCTTGGTCTGAACCGTGGCGGTCACAGCCACTTCGTACACGCCTTCGGCGGCAGGGGTGGCTTCCACGCCCAGCTGGATGTCGACCGAGGGCTGCTCCTGTTCCAGCAGGATGGCCGGGGAATTGGGCTGCTCCAGGGACGCCTCCTTGAGGTAGACGCGCTGGATCTGGAAAACGGGATCTTGGTCGGCCATAAGAGCTTTCGGATGATTCAGGAATGAACAGGGCCCGCCCGGGAAGTCTCCCGCAGCGGGCCCGAGGGCGGATTATCTCAGCAGTGCGGCAACGCTCTCAGCCCCGCAGCAGCGGCTCCAGGCCACCCTGGCGGTCCAGCGCGTGCAGGTCGTCGCAACCGCCCACGTGCGTCTGCCCGATGAAGATCTGCGGCACGCTGGTGCGTCCGGTGATCTGCGCCATCTGGGCGCGCACCTCGGGCCGGCCGTCCACCACGATCTCCTCGTAGTCGGTGACGCCGCGCTGCGCCAGCAGGGCCTTGGCACGGCTGCAGTACGGGCAATAGTCGCTGGAATAGATCTTCACGTGGGCCATGGTGCGCTCCGTTTCAGGCCTTTTCGACCGGCAGGTTGGCGGTGCGCCAGGCGCCCATGCCACCGGTCAGCGAATGGGCGTTCTCGTAGCCCAGCTTCTTGGCGATCGACACCGCGCGCTTGGAGCGCATGCCGGACGCACAGACCAGCACCAGCGGCAGGTTCTTGTTCTTCACCACACCAGCCAGCTTGGCCTCCAGCTCGGGCAGAGGCACGTTCTTCGCACCGGTCACGTGCCCGGCCGCGAACTCATCGGGCCCGCACACGTCCACCACCGCGGCTTTCTCACGGTTGATCAGCTGCACCACTTCGGCGGGGGTCAGGCCCGCCGCGCCGCCGCCCGAGGTCAGGGCGGGAAACATCAACATCCCGCCCGAGGCCAGGGCGATGGCAAACAGCATCCAGTTGTCGAGAAAAAAACTCACGAAACACCTTTCAGGTCAGACAAGGCCGGGATTTTAGAATGTGGGGCTGTCCGGCGCGGTCCGGCCAGCCTCCATGCCCCTTTTTCCTGCTCCCAACGCCTTCACGCCCATGCACAAGCTCGTCCTGATCCGCCACGGCGAATCCACCTGGAACCTCGAAAACCGCTTCACCGGCTGGACCGACGTGGAGCTGACCCCCACCGGCGTCTCCCAGGCCATGTCCGCCGGCAAGCTGCTCAAGGCCGAGGGCTACGAGTTCGACATCGCCTACACCTCGGTGCTCAAGCGCGCCATCCACACGCTGAACTACTGCCTGGACGAGATGGACCGCAGCTGGCTGCCGGTGGTCAAGGACTGGCGCCTGAACGAGCGCCACTACGGTGGCCTACAGGGCCTGAACAAGGCCGACATGGCCAAGCAGTACGGCGACGAGCAGGTGCTGATCTGGCGCCGCAGCTACGACACCCCGCCGCCCGCCCTGGAGGCCAACGACCCGCGCGGCCAGCGCCAGGACCTGCGCTACGCCAAGCTGCCGGCCGACGCCGTGCCGCTGACGGAATGCCTGAAAGACACCGTCGCCCGCGTGCTGCCCTGCTGGAACGACTCCCTGGCCCCGGCCATCAAGGCGGGCCAGCGCATCGTGATCGCCGCGCACGGCAACTCGATCCGCGCCCTGGTCAAGTACCTGGACAACATCGGCGACGCCGACATCGTGGGGGTGAACATCCCCAACGGCATCCCGCTGGTCTACGAACTGGACGCCGACCTCAAGCCCATCAAGAGCTACTACCTGGGCGACGCCGAAGCAGCCGCCAAGGCCGCCGCTGCCGTGGCCGCTCAGGGCAAACGCTGAACCGCCCGGGCGGAACCGAATCACAAGGCTTGACTCCTAGGTGTATATTGGTTTGCAGGCCCGCGGCGCAACCGCCCGGGCCAGCGCTTTTTTCGGGGTGAATGGATGGGCAAGCAAGTGAATCAGAAGCTGAAGATCGTCGGCTGGGTGGCCGCAGGCGCCGTGGCCGGTGCGCTGACCACGGTGCAGCTTCAGGCGGTGGCGCGCGGCTCGCTCGCCCCCCTGCCGCTGGAGGAGCTGCAGCAGCTCGCCGCAGTGTTTGGCATGGTCAAGACCGATTACGTCGAACCGGTCGACGAGAAGAAGCTGATCTCCGAGGCGATTTCGGGCATGGTCTCCAGCCTGGACCCGCACTCCCAGTACTTTGACAAGAAGTCCTTCAAGGAATTCCGCGAGGGCACCAGTGGCCGGTTTGTCGGCGTGGGCATCGAAATCACCATGGAAGACGGCGTGGTCAAGGTGATGTCGCCGATCGAAGACTCTCCAGCTTTCCGCGCCGGCCTCAGGCCCGGCGACCTGATCACCAAGATCGACGACACCGCCGTCAAGGGCCTGTCGATCAACGACGCCGTCAAGCTCATGCGCGGCGAGCCGCGCACCAAGGTGCTGCTGACCATCTTCCGCAAGGACGAGAACCGCAGCTTCCCGGTCACGATTACCCGTGAAGAGATCAAGACCCAGAGCGTCAAGAGCAAGCTGGTCGAACCCGGCTATGGCTGGGTGCGCGTCTCGCAGTTCCAGGAGCGCACGGTTGAGGACTTCGCGCGCAAGGTTGAGGAACTGTACAAGGCCGGTCCGCTCAAGGGGCTGGTGCTCGACCTGCGCAACGACCCGGGCGGCCTGATGGAAGCTGCCGTGGCCCTGTCGGCGGCCTTCCTGCCCGAGAACGTGACGGTGGTCTCGACCAATGGGCAGCTCGCCGACAGCAAGTTCACCTACACCGCCAACCCGCAGCACTACCTGCGCCGCGGCGGCCCGGACCCGATCGCCCGCCTGAACAAGGTGACCAACGGCGCGCTCAAGAACGTGCCGCTGGTGGTGCTGGTCAACGAAGGCTCGGCCTCGGCCAGCGAGATCGTCGCCGGCGCGCTGCAGGACCACAAGCGCGGCACCATCTTGGGCAGCCAGACTTTCGGCAAGGGCTCGGTGCAGACCGTGCGCCCGCTGGGCCCCGACACGGGCCTGAAACTCACGACCGCGCGCTACTACACGCCGGCCGGCAAGTCGATCCAGGCCAAGGGCATCGTGCCCGACGTGATGGTCGACGAAACGCCCGAGGGCAATGTGTTCGCCGCTCTGCGCACCCGTGAGGCCGACCTGACCAAACACCTGACCAATGGCGAAGAGGCCAAGGCCGGCGAGCCGATGACCGATGCCCAGCGCGCCGCCGAACAGCAGCGCGACCAGGAACGTGAGCAGGCCCGCAAGCGGCTGGAAGAAGAGTCCAAGAAGAACCCGGGCCAGCGCCTGGTGCCGGAATTCGGCAGCGACAAGGACTTCCAGCTGCAGCAGGCGCTCAACAAGCTCAAGGGCCGTCCGGTGCTGGTCAGCAAGACCCTGACCGAGCGCCCCGAAGAGAAGAAAGAGAACTGATCACCGCCCCGGTGAACGGGTCGGCGACGCGATCTTGGACGACCAGCAGCTCCTGCGCTACTCGCGCCACATCCTGCTCGAAGAGCTGGGCATCGAAGGCCAGGAGAAGCTGCTGGCGTCGCACGCCCTGGTGATCGGTGCCGGCGGCTTGGGGTCGCCGGTGGCGCTCTACCTGGGCAGCGCCGGCGTCGGGCGCATCACCGTGATCGACGACGACGAGGTGGACGCCACCAACCTGCAGCGCCAGATCGCGCACAACCTCGAACGCCTGGGCACGCCCAAGGCCGAGTCGGTGCGCCACGCGATCGCTGCCATCAACCCCGACCCGCAGGTCGCGGCCCTGGTACAGCGCGCCGACGACGCGCTGCTGGACCAGTTGCTGCCCGGTGTCGATGTGGTGATCGACTGCTGCGACAACTTCGCCACCCGCCACATGGTCAACCGCGCCTGCGTGCGCCACGGCGTGCCGCTGGTCTCGGGCGCCGCGATCCGCATGGACGGGCAGCTGGCGGTGTACGACCCGCGCGACGCCGACTCGCCCTGCTACGCCTGCGTGTTCCCCGAGGACGCCGGGGTGGAAGAGGTGCGCTGCGCCACCATGGGCGTGTTCGCGCCGCTGGTGGGCATCGTGGGCACCATGCAGGCGGCCGAGGCGCTCAAGATCCTCAGCGGCCTGGGCTCGCGCCTGACCGGTCAGTTGCTGATGATCGATGGCCGCGATCTGGCCTTCAACACCATCGCCCTGCCGCGCCAGCCGCACTGCGCAGTCTGCGCTCAGCGCGCCGGCTGATCCTTCGCGCTGCTGCGCGCCGGCATCGGGCACGGCCCGTGGCGCTTGCGGAAATCCCGCGGGTTCTCGGCACCCGCCGACGCGAAGATGCCTTTGCGGTCCTTGCGTGCCAATACCTCTTCGATGGCGAACGGCCCGTCGCTGTGCCGCCAGCGGTACGACCAGGCCCAGCCCTCGCGCACCAGCCAGCCCGCCACATCGTCGCCCCGGTGCTTCAGCCGCACCAGCGCCCGCCCGTAGTCGTCGCGCCGCCGTTCGGTCACCGTCACCGTCTGCTCCAGCAGACGCCCGGCCAGCGCCTCGCGAGACGCCACACCGCCGTCCTGGCAGATCTCCGGCGCATCCACCCCGTCCAGCCGCAGCTTGCGGTACGTCCCACCCGCCAGCGGCTTCACCCACAAGGTGTCCCCATCCGGCACCCGCGTCACCCGCGCCTCATAGGCCTCGTTGAACCGGGGACGAAAACCCGAAGCAGCGGACGACGTGGAAGCAGGCGACTGTGCGAGCGCAAGCGAAGCGCCGAACACAAAAAGCAACGGAGCGAAGAGAGACCAAGGCACCCGTGGAACCGGCTTCGCCGGGCCACAGGGTGCGTCCCCCCTCCGGGGGGAAGCCGCGAAGCGGCGCAGGAGGGGCCTCCTCATACAGCCATGTACCGGCCCGGCCGGTGGTTGATCGCCAGCGTCATGTTCAGCACCACCGCACCCAGCACCGACCAGGCGATCTGCACCGGCTCGCGCAGCGCGAACGCGGTCAGCACGATGGCGCAGTCCAGCCCCATCTGGATGTGCCCAGCGCGCCAGCCGAAACGCTCCTGCAGGTACAGCACCAGCACGTTGAAACCACCCAGGCTGGCCCGGTGGCGGAACAGCATCAGCATGCCCGCACCCACCAGCAGCCCACCCGCCACCGCGGCGAAGCCCGGGGCCAGCGCGCCGATGGAAATCCAGCGCGGGATCAGGTAAGCCCAGAGCGAGAGCAGACCCACCGCCGCAAAGGTCTTGAGCGCGAACGGCGCGCCCATGCGACGCCAGGCCAGCCAGTAGAACGGCAGGTTGATGAGGAAGAACCAGACGCTGAAGCTCACCCCGGTGGCGTAGTGCAGCAGAAAGGCCAGCCCGGCGGTGCCACCGCTGAGCAGGCCGACGTGGCCGAACAGCACCACACCCAGGCCGACGAACAGGGTGCCGGTGAGCAGGGCCTGAAGGTCTTCGTGCGGGCGGTGGCGGGAGATCGGTGCCGCCTTGGGAGCGGTCGAAAGAGCGTGGGACGGGGACGACATGGCGGTCGGCGCTCGAAGGCTGGAGAAAACGGGGCGCCAGTGTCGCAGGAATGCGCCGCCCCCGGCTTGACGCAGGTCAGCGGCAGGGCTCAGGGTCTGAGCACCTTGGCCACCGGGTTGTAGCGCAGCCGGAAGGCGTCGGGCATGTCCGAACCCAGCAGCGGGCGCAGGTAGAGCCGGAAGGCGTCGGTCACGTCGGTGCCGCTGGGCGCGATGAACTCATCCTCCATGGTGCGGGTCTTGCCCGCCACCGCCTCCAGCGGCAGCAGCTCGTAGTCGGCCGAATAGAAGCCGGTGCGCTTGATCGCCACCGAGCCGTCCACCTTGCCCCACATCGCGAACTGCACCGCCTTTTCGCCCACCTCGCGCGCCTCGCGCTGGTCCACGTCGCTCACGCAGCCGATGAAGCTGCGCTGCAGGTAGCCGAAGGTGTCGCCGCGCACGCGCTTGATGCCCAGCTTGGCCTTGATCTCCTCGCACAGCAGGTCGGCCAGCGCGCCGGTGCCACTGAGCTGCACGTTGCCGTGAGCGTCCTTCTCCACGTCCTTGGCCAGCTGGGTGATGATGGGCTGGCCCGAGGCGTCGTGGATGCCTTCGCTCACCGCGATCACGCAGCGGCCGTGGCGCTCGTACATGATCTTCACGTCGGCCAGGAACTTCGGGATATCGAACACCCGCTCGGGCACGTAGATCAGGTGCGGGCCGTCGTCGGGAAACTTCTTGCCCAGGGCCGACGCGGCCGTGAGGAAGCCGGCGTGCCGCCCCATCACCACGCCCACGTACACCCCTGGCAGGGCCGCGTTGTCCAGGTTCGCCCCCGCAAACGCCTGCGCCACGAAGCGCGCCGCCGACGGAAAACCCGGCGTGTGGTCGTTGCCCACCAGGTCGTTGTCGATGGTCTTGGGGATGTGGATGCTGCGCAGCGGGTAGCCGGCCTTGCGCGCCTCCTCGCTGACGATGCGCACCGTGTCCGACGAGTCGTTGCCGCCGATGTAGAAGAAGTGCTCGATCTCGTGCGCCTTGAGCACCTTGAAGATCTCCTGGCAGTAGGCCAGGTCGGGCTTGTCTCGCGTGGAGCCGAGCGCCGAGGCCGGCGTGCGCGCCACGGCTTCGAGGTTGTGGCTGGTCTCCTGCGTGAGGTCGACGAAGTTCTCGTCGACGATGCCGCGCACGCCGTGGCGCGCGCCGTAGATGCGTTGCACGTTCTGGAAGCGCCGCGCCTCCAGCGCCACGCCCACGAGGGACTGGTTGATCACGGCAGTGGGGCCGCCGCCCTGGGCGACGAGGATTTTTCCGGACGACATGGTGAACCTCTGGGTGACGGCAAAAGTGTGCTCGCGCAATATAGCCTTCGGCGCCGCAGAGTGGGACACTGTCGCGCATGAAGACCTTCCACAACCCCCACCACGCCCTGCACCAGGGGCGCGAAGAGATGTTCCGTGGCCGCATGGTGCCCTGTCACGAGGTGCCCGCGCGGCTGGACTACGTGCTGGCCGAGCTGCAGCGTCGTTCGCAGGGTGGGCTGTTCCTGCCGGAGGTGGGCGACACCGATCTGGACGCCGCCATCGCCCGCGTGCACGACGCGCGCTACACGCAGTTCCTGGCCGGCGCCTGGGACGAGTGGGTGGCGATGGACCCGGCGAACGCGCAGCGCGACGCCCTGCCCTCGGTCTGGCCGCTGGGCAACAAGCACGCCTTCCGCACCGATGTGCTGCCGCAGAACTTTGCTGCGCGGCTGGGCCTGTTCTCGTTCGATTCGGGCTCGCCGCTGATGGCCGGCACCTGGACCGCCGCGCGGGCCGGTGCTGCCTGTGCCGTGGCCGCCGCGCGCGAGGTGCACGGCGGCGCCCGCGCGGCGTTTGCGCTGACCCGCCCGCCGGGCCACCACGCCGGGCCGGACTTCTTCGGCGGCTACTGCTTCCTGAACAACGGTGCCATCGCCGCGCAGGCCTTGCGCGACCTGGGCCACGCCAAGGTGGCCGTGCTGGACATCGACTACCACCATGGCAACGGCACGCAGACCATCTTCTACGAGCGCGCCGACGTGATGACGGTCTCCATCCATGGTGACCCGGCGACCGAATACCCCTTCTTCCTGGGCCATGCCAACGAACGCGGCGCGGGTGCGGGCGAAGGCTTCAACCTCAACATCCCGCTGCCGCGCGGCACCGGCTTCGCCGCCTGGTGCGCCGCGCTGGACACCGCCATCGAAGCGGTAGAAGACTTCGGCGCCGACGCCTTGGTGGTGCCCATGGGCATGGACACCTTCAAGGGCGACCCGATCTCCGGCTTCACGCTGGAGAGCAGCGACTACGACACCGTCGGCCGCCTGCTGGCCGCCGCCAGCCTGCCCACCGTGTTCACCTTCGAAGGCGGCTACGCGGTGGACGAGGTCGGCGTCAACGCGGTCAACCTGCTCGAAGCCTACTGCCGCTCGATCTGACGCCGGCTCACGCCGGCTTCCAGAAGATGTAGTCGGCCGTGTAAGTGACCACGCGCTTGCTGCCCATGGTCGACGCATCGCAGGGTGCGGCCGGCGCCACGCCGCCCTTGGTCGCCACGCGCTGGATGTGGCTCACGCCCTGGGCCATGCCGCTGCCCATGGCCGGGTTGGCCCTGACCAGCTGCAGCGGGATGTTGCCGCTGCCGTTGGGCGCCACCGCCAGCTGCGCACCGCTCACCTTGGAGCCGTCGTTGAAGTCCCAGGTGGCGGGCGGGCCGTAGTACTTGCCCAGGCGCTCGCCCTTGCGGCCCTTGAGGCCGGCGTCGGGGCTCATGAACACCCACTCGTACTGGCCGGCCATGTTCTTCTTGGCCTGGCACTGGTAGGTGATGTCGCCGGCGGCGGCGGTCTCGAAGGCCACGCGGTGGCCGGCGGGCACCTGCACCGCGGCCGGCAGATCGGCCTGCGAGAACGGGGCCATGGTGGGGCCGCTGGCGCAGGCGGAGAGAGCGAGGACGGCGGCGCCGCCCAGTGCGGTGGTGGTGAAGCGGGAGAACATGGAACAGCTCCTGTGTGTATCTATATAGGTGGGTGAACGGCACTCAGCGGGCCGGCTGGCCCGTGGCGAGGGATTGCAGGAAAGCGACGACGTCGCGCCGGTCGGCCGCCTCGGACAGCCGGTAGCCCATGGCCTGGCCGGGCACCAGGGTCTCGGGGTCGGTCAGCCAGGCCTGCAGCTTCTCGGGCGTCCAGACGTGGGTGGCGGCGGCCAGCGCGGCGGAGTAGGCAAAGTCCGCCTTCTTGCCCGCCACGCGGCCGGCCACGGTGCCCAGCGCGGGACCGACGCGGTCGTCGTCCAGGCTGTGGCAGCCGCCGCAGCGCGACTCGAACAGCCCGCGGCCATGCGCCACATCGCCCGACTGGGCCTGGGCCGCCGGCCAGGCGGCGGCCAGCAGACCCAGCGCGAGCGCGGCGCGGCGCAACGACATGGTCATCAGGCGCCGAAGCTCAGGGCGCCGCCGGGCAGCGGACGGCCCAGGGCGTTGGTCAGCACGGTGAAGTGCATGGTCTCGTCGGCCGCCAGGCGCGCGGCCACCTTGGCCAGGTCCTTGCTGCCGAGCGACGGGATCACGCCCAGGTAGGCGTTGGTGGCGCCCAGCTCCAGCCGCGCCGCCAGGTCCAGCACGTCGGCCTGGTTGCGCAGCGTGTCGGCCTTGAGCGCCTTGGCGTAGTCGTCCAGCTTCTTCTCGGCCACCGGCGTGCCGCCCAGCTTCTGGATGGTGGCGATCAGCGCGTCGCGGTGCGCCTTGTGGTGCCCCTGGAAGCTCACGGCCACGTCCAGCACCGGCTTCTGCAGCAGCCCGCTGCCCGCACCCAGCTGGTAGGCGTTGATGGCCTCGTGCTCCAGGCCGAGCGCCACGTTGAGGATGGACACATCCTTGGACACATCGGCGGACATGCCCTGGGCCAGGGTGTCCTTGCCGGCCAGCAGGGCCACAGCCACGGCCGAGAGCGCACCGCCACGGCGCATGAAGCTGCGGCGCGATGCGGGTGGGCCGACGAGTTCGGAAGCGGGAAGGATGATGTTCGACATGGTGGGGTCCTTGTGTGGTGGGTGAGGGAAACAGCGCCGGTCGAGAAATCAGCACCGACGGACCGGATACGCAGGCCGCTCCCGCAGCGGATTCAGAAACCCACAAATTTCTTGTGGGTATGCCGCGCCTGAATCCACTGGCCCGGTGGCCGCGTACAGGGAAGGTCGGGTCTGTTCAGCGACCGGCACCTTTTCCCCATCACATCCCACCACCATGCCCCACACCTTCCACTCCCCACTGCGCCGGCACCCTGTCCGCCACCTGCTCGCCCTGGGCGCCACCGCCGCCCTGCTGGCCCACGCGCCCGCCCACGCCGACACCGGCAAGCTGCTGCTGACCGGCGGCGTCAGCACCATCGACGGCGCGGCCGGCGGCGGCCTCTCGCCCTGGGCCGTGATCGGCAGTCAGGCGACCGAAGGCCAGACCGGCTTTTCGGCACACCTCAGCCATGCGCGCACGCAGGACTACCGGCTCAACGCCTTCGGCGCCGCGGTCGGCATCAACGACCGGGTGGAACTGTCCGTGGCGCGGCAGGACTTCGACACCGGCATCACCGGCACCCTGCTGGGCCTGCCGGGCCTGAAGCTGAAACAGGACATCGTCGGCGCCAAGTTCCGCGTGGCGGGCGACGCCATCCTCGACAGCGACACGCTGATGCCGCAGATTGCGGTTGGCGTGATGGCCAAGCGCCTGGGCTCCACCGGACTGGACAGCACGCTGTCCGCCCTGGGCGCCAAGCGCTCGGGCACCGACATCTACGTCAGCGCCACCAAGCTGTTCCTGGCCCAGGGCCTGCTGGTCAACGGAACGCTGCGCGCCACCAAGGCCAACCAGGGCGGCCTGCTGGGCCACGGCGCCACGCTGGGCGGCGCCGACAACGGCTACGAGCTGATGCCCGAACTCTCGGTGGCCTGGCTGCTGCGCAACAACCTGGCGGTCGGCTTCGAGTACCGCGCCATGCCCGACAAGCTGAACAAGGCCGGTGCCGCGGCCGGTCTGGGCGACGGCCTGCGCGCCGGCGACTGGAAAGACATCTTCATCGCCTGGGCGCCCAGCAAGAACGTCTCGCTCACCTTGGCCTATGTGGATCTGGGCACCGTCGTGCCGGCCACCACGAAAAGCAAGAAGCAGACCGGCACCTACCTCTCGGCCCAGTTCGCGTTCTGAACGCCCACCCAAACAAGTCACCACCACCACCATGAAACAGCTCATCACCCTCTCCGCCCTCTCTCTGCTGGCCCTCATCGGCGCGCCGGCAGGCGCCCAGTCCATGGACAAGCCGCTGGCGCCCTCGGCCGCATCGGCCTACCCGGTGGCGCCGGCCCCTGGTCTGTACGACGCCCTGGGCGGCCAGACCGGCCTGCGCACCCTGATGAACGACTTCGTCAACCGCCTCAAGGCCGACGCTCGGCTGGCCGAGGCCTTCAAGGACGCGAACGGTGCCAACCTCGCCAAGCAGCTGACCGACCAGATCTGCCAGCTCGCCGGCGGCCCCTGCGTCTACAACGGCCCCGACATGAAGGAAGCCCACAGCAACATGGACGTGACCCGCGCCGACTTCAACGCGCTGGTCGAGGTGCTGCAAATGAGCATGGAAGTCCGCGGGATTCCGTTTGCCCGGCAGAATCAGCTGCTCGCGCTGCTGGCCCCGATGCACCGCGACGTGATCAACGTCCGATAAACCAGGAGACCCCATGCGCCACGCCCCCCTTCTGGCCGCCTGCCTGCTGGCCGGCCTTTCTGCGGCGCAGGCCGCCACCGTGCAGGTCACCGTGCTCGCCCGCGACGGCAAGCCGCTGCCCGACGCGGTGGTGGTGCTGGAGCCGGCCGCCGGCCAGCCGGTGCCGGCGGCGCAGCCGATCAACCAGACGGTGACGCAGGAGAAGATGCAGTTCGACCCGGTGCTAAGCCTGGTGCCGGTCGGCTCGAAGATCCGCTTCTCCAACCTCGACCGATGGGACCACCACGTCAAGGGCGGCACGCCCAGCCTCCTGTCCGCAGGCACCACCGCCTTCGAGTTCCGGCTGGCGGGACGTGTGCAGGGGCAGACGCCTCCCAGCAGCGAAGTCACGCTGGAGAAGGCCGGGCCGATCCAGCTTGGCTGCCACCTGCACGGCTCGATGCGCGGCTTCGTCTACGTGGCGTCCACGCCCTGGGCCGCCAAGACATCCGCCGATGGCACCGCCACCCTGCCCCAGGTGCCCGAGGGCGCGATGCAGCTGCGGGTCTGGCACCCGGACCAGCTGGTCGACCAGGCCAGCGTCGCGCTGCAGGTGCAGCCGGTCACCACGGTGAACGTGCCCACCCTGGTGCAGCCGCGCAAGCCACGCCGGGTGCAGTCCGACGCCGGCAGCACCTACTGAGGCCCGCCCACCGCATGGACACCGACCCCACCCTGATGGCGCTGCTCGACCGCGTGGCGCAGCGCGACGAGACCGCGCTCAAGTCGCTCTACGACCTCACCAGCGGCAAGCTCTACGGCCTGGCGCTGCGGGTGCTGGAACGCCACGAGTGGGCCGAGGACGCGCTGCAGGAAACCTTCCTGCACATCTGGCGCAGCGCGCCCGACTACCGCGCCTCGCTGAGCCCGCCCATGGCCTGGATGGGCCTGATCGTGCGCAGCCGCGCGCTGGACCTGCTGCGCCGGCGCAAGGCCGAGCGCGAGCACCTGAGCGACGACATCGACGACGACGGCATGGCCGACCGGCTCGAAGGCGACACCCCCGACCCGATGCACACCAGCCTGGCCAGCCAGCAGGCCTGGGCCCTGCACCAGTGCCTGACACGGCTGGAGAACAGGCAGCGCGAGGTGGTGAGCCTGGCCTACCTGCGTGACCTGAGCCACGGCGAGCTGGCCGAACAGCTCAAGCTGCCGCTGGGCACCGTCAAGACCTGGATCCGGCGCGGGCTGGACCAGCTGCGCATCTGCATGGCGCGTTTTGCCTGAGGAACGCCATGGACATCCACCGACACCCCGACCTGCTGGACCAACTGGCCGCGGCCTACGCCATCGGCACCCTGCGCGGCGGCGCGCGCCGCCGCTTCGAAACCCTGGCGCGCGAGCGGGCACCGGTGCGTGCGGCGGCCCTGGTCTGGCAGAGCCGCGTCGCCAGCATGACCGAGCTGGCGCCCGCGGTGACGCCCTCGCCCGTGGTCTGGACGCGCATCCACAACCTGATCGAGGCCGAGCGCGAACAGGCGGCCATGGCGGCGGCCCGCGCGGAACCGGCGCCGCCGCCCCCCACCGGCTGGTGGCGCAGCCTGGCGCTGTGGCGCGGTGCGGCCGGTGCCGGCGCGCTGGCCACCGTGCTGGCCGTGGTGACCACCGTGAGCCTGCGCGACCGGCTCGGGGCACAGATCGACGAACTGCAGGCGAAGCTGGGCAACCAGCCGCAGATCGAGTACGTGGCCGTGCTCAACGACGAACAGGCCAGCGCCTCCATGCTGGTGACCTTCGACCCGAAGAACCGCAAGCTGACGCTGCAACGCGTGGGCGGCTACCAGGAAGCGGCCGACAAGTCGCTGCAGCTCTGGGCCCTGCCGCCGGGCAGCAAGCCGCGCTCGCTGGGCGTGCTGAGCCAGGAGAAGCTGCTGCAGCTCGCAGCGGGCGAGGGCGACGTGCGCGAGGTGCCGGCGCTGGCCATCAGCCTGGAGCCCAAGGGCGGCGTGCCCAGCGAGACCGGCCCCACCGGACCGGTGCTGTTCAAGGGCGCACTGATCCAGAAGATGCTCTGAACCAGGCCCACCCCTGCCGCGCTGCGCGCGACCCCCTCAAGGGGGCGATGCGAGTGGCCCGGCAGAGCCGGTTCCACCGCATCCTCGATGGCGTACCGGCGCGCCGGAAACGGCCTATTGCCTGGCAGTCCGCGTATTTGCGGGCGGCAGCTGGGGGTGGCTGCTGCGCCAGGGATTGATGTCCAGCCCGCCGCGGCGCGTGTAGCGCGCGTAGACCATCAGCTTGGCCGGCTTGCAGCGCGCCATGATGTCCATGTAGATGCGCTCGACGCACTGCTCGTGGAATTCGTTGTGGTTGCGGAAGCTCACGATGTACTGCAGCAGCCCGGCCTGGTCGATCTGCGGCCCGCTGTAGCGGATCTGCACGCTGCCCCAGTCGGGCTGGCCGGTCACCGGGCAGTTGCTGCGCAGCAGGTCGCTCACCAGCACCTCGTCCACCGGCTTCTCGTCCAGCGCGGCGCTCAGGAAGGCCGGCGTCGGCTGGTAGGTGTCGCACTCGACATCGAGGCGGTCGATCGACACGCCTTCCAGCTCCTTCACCGGTTCGCATTCGAACAGCTCGGGCAGCAGCAGCCGCACGCCGGCCGAGGACTTCACCGCCTCACCGCCCCAGATGGCGCGGCTGATGTCGTCGCGAATGCGGTCGCGCACCGCGTCCGCACTGTCCAGGCGGGTGTTGTTGAAGCTGTTGAGATAGAGCTTGAACGACTTGCTCTCGACGATGTGCGTGCTCTCGCAGGGAATGGTGATGTGGGCGATCGCCACCTGCGGCTTGCCCTTCATGTTCAGCCAGCTCAGCTCGAAGGCGGTCCAGAGGTCGGCACCCAGGAAGGGCACGCTGCCGGTGATGCCGATTTCGACGCGCTTGGCCTCGCGCGGCAGCGGAAACAGCAGGGACGGGTCGTACTGGTCGACGTAGTCGGTGGTCTTGCCCAGGGGAGATTGGTCTGGCGTCATTCAAATACCCGTTCGCGCATCCATTTGGTCGCCACCCATTTTTCACCTTCGAGCACCGGCGCGCCGCCGTGCAGGGTCAGGGTGCCGGGGTGCGGCCGGTTGTAGGAAAAAAACACCGCATTGCCGCGCACCGGCGCCACTTCCAGACCGATGTCCGGAAAGGTGGTGCCGCCGCCGCGCGGCGGTTCGTTGAGGTACATGACCACCGTGCCCACGCGCTGGCCACCGCGCTTGAGGATGGTCGGCGTGCCCGGCTCGGCCGGGTCGAAGTAGTCGTAGTGCGGCTTGTATTCCGCACCCACCTTGTAGTTGAGCACCTGGATGCCCTCGCCGTTTTCCACCGGCCAGTTCACCAGCCGCGCGATGCGCGCCTCGATGCGTTTGACCAGCTCGCTCTCGCCGCGGTTGAAGAACATGCCGTTGCTGGTGCGGTCGGGATTGAGTTCCTCGCCGCCGGTGGCGGTCTGCACGGTGAGCGAGCGCGCCAGGCGCGGCCGGGACGCTTCGATCAGGCCGTCGCACTCTTCGTGGCTGAGCAGGCCGCCGAGCACCACCACCCGAGGCTGCGTCACGGAGATGATCACGTCGACCATGCGGTCGCCCGCGTCCAGCCGGCGTGGCGAACCGCTGAGTGCAATGTCGGGCACGCGCACCGTGGCCATCTCGCGCGCCGTGGCCTGGGCTGGAGCCTGGACCGGAGCGGGCGCGGCGGCACGGCCCGCGCCGAGCTTCTGCAGGTGGTCGCGCAGGGTCTGCTCCAGCGCGGCCTCAGCCACATCCGCCTGCCAGCCCGCTTTGACCATGGCTTCGAGCACCGCCTCGGGCATGCAGCCGGCCGTGGACTGCTCGATGATCCACTGGCGCAGTTCGGGGGTGACGGTCTGGGTCATGGTCGTCTCCTCGGTCGGCGGTCAGGCGCCCTGGTCGCGCCGGAACACGAAACGGTCGGGCCCGCTGGCGGCGGGCGCGAAGCGGTAGCCCTCCAGGTCGAAGCCCTTGAGCTGCTCGGGCGTGGCCGCCCGGTGCTGCAGCGCGTAGCGCACCATCAGGCCGCGCGCGCGCTTGGCGAAGAAGCTCACGATCTTGTAGTTCGCGCCCTTCTTCTCTTCGAACACGCAGTTCACCACACGCGGCTGCAGCGCTTTGAGGTCCACCGCCTTGAAGTACTCCTCGCTGGCCAGGTTGACCAGCACCGGGCTCTTGTCGGCGCGGGCGCGGCCATTGAGGTACTCGGCGATCTGGCTGCCCCAGAAGCGGTAGAGGTTGCTGCCCTTGTCGGTCTTGAGCCGAGTGCCCATCTCCAGCCGGTAGGCCTGCATGCGGTCCAGCGGGCGCAGCACGCCGTAGAGACCGCTGAGGATGCACAGGTGCTGCTGCAACCAGTCCAGCTCGTCCTCGTTCAGAGTCTTCGCATCCAGCCCGCCGTACACGTCGCCATCGAAAGCCAGCACGGCCTGCTTGGAGTTCTTGGCGGTGAATTTGGGCGACCAGGCCTGGTAGCGCGCGGCGTTCAGGCCTGCGAGCTGGTCCGACAGGTCCATCAGCTCGGCGACCTGCTGCGGCGACTTCTCGCGCAGCACGGCGATCAGCTCGCTCGCCTGTTCCACGAACAGCGGTTGCGTGTAGGTCTTGATGTGGGCCGGCGTCTCGTAGTCGAGGGCCTTGGCGGGGGAAATGACAAACAGCATGGTGGCTCAGCCAGCCTTCTTCTTGGTGGGCACGGGTTCGGGCAGCGGCTTCTCGACCAGGCGCTGCACCTCGTAGACCAGGTGGTTGTGCGCGTCCAGGAAGGCCGCCGCAATCACCTTGGCCTCGTTGGTGTTGCTCCAGCCCAGGCCGCCCGCGCCGCCGGCCTTGCCGATGGCCAGACCGCCGATGCCCAGATCGGTGCTGCGCGCGGCGCCGGTGGCGGCGGAGAGCTGCTCGGTGGTTTCGTTGTCGGTCAGCAGCAGCACCACCTGCGCTTCCTTGAGCTTGACGTTCTCGGCCGCGCCGGCGATCACGTTCAGGCCCGGAATCTGCGCCAGGATGCCGCCGATCTGGCGGCCCGCGTCCTGCTCGGAGAAGGTCAGGCTGGGCACCAGGGTGTACTGCGCCACGATGCCGCGGCCCTTCTTGACCGTGGTGTCGTCCTGGCGCAGCACGCCGGACTCCTTGAGGTCCTGCTCCTTGACGGTGGCGTTCAGGCCCGAGTGGCGGTCGACGATGCGGAAGCACCCGCTCTGCTGCATCATGACGCGCACCAGCGGCAGCGGCGAATCGGGCAGGCCGCCGCGGCCGATGCCGACATACCCGTTGGGGTTCTCCATCAGCGCCACCACCGCGACCGGCGCCGCGCAGGTCTTGAGCTCGGTGGCCGCGTTGTGGGCACCGTCCGGACCGGCCGAACCCTTGACGACGGAGCCGCCTTCGCCGAGTTCCACGCCCTGCTTGCCGCAGGCGGCCAGCAGCAGCGAAAAGGCCAGCGCAGCGAGGGTCGGGACGCGTCGGAGCATGGTGTTTCAGAGGGAGAAAACAGGAAAAAGCGAGTGTACCCGTGGCATCCGGAGGCTTCAGTCACCGGACAATCGTCCCCATGCTGCACATCCTGCACCGCGACGAGCACCTGATCGCCATCGACAAACCCCCAGGCCTGCTGGTGCACCGCACCGGGCTGGACGCGGGCGAGACCCGCTTTGCGGTGCAGCTGCTGCGCGACCAGATCGGCCGGACGGTCTGGCCGGTGCACCGGCTCGACAAGGGCACCAGCGGCGTGCTGCTGTTCGCGCTGGACGCGGCCACCGCCAGCCAGTTGGGCCGCGCCTTCGAATCCGGCGAGGGCATGCGCAAGACCTACCACGCCGTCGTGCGCGGCTGGCCCGCCGACGAAGGCCTGATCGACCACCCGCTGCGGCGCCTGCCCGACGACATGCGCACCGAGCGTGAGGAAGTGCAGGAGGCTCAGACCCGGTTTGCGACGCTGGAGCGCTACGAGCTGCCGCTGCCGTACGGCGGCTTCCCGGCCACACGCTGCGCCCTGGTGGAACTGCAACCACTCACCGGCCGCCGCCACCAGCTGCGCCGCCACATGAAGCACATCGCCCACCCGATCATTGGCGACGCGACGCACGGCAAGGGGCCGCTGAACAGAGCCGTCGCCGAGTGGCTGGGCATGCAGCGGCTGTGGCTGCATGCGAGTTCGCTGGCGCTGCGGCACCCGGTCAGCGGCGACGCGCTGGCGCTGGAGGCACTCCGCGATCCGGACTGGTCGCGCTGGTGCCAGGCCTGAGGCCTACTTCAGATCTCCGGCCAGACTCGCCAGCGTCTCCGCCGCAATCTGCACATGCGCAGGGTAGTGCGTGTGGTCGCAGCCGAGCTTGACGGCCGCACCGGCTTTGATGGCGGCCCGCATTGCAGGCGTGAACTCGAAGCGCACGAAGTGCACCGCGCTGGTCTTCTGTTCGTTCTCGCGGTCCAGGTCCTCGTCGGCGATGGCGTAGACGCGGTCGTAGCCTTCGACCTCGACGAACATGCGGTCTTCCACGCCGATCAGCCGCGCCAGCTCGCGCTTGCGCTCGTTGACGTCGATGTACTCGATCATCATCGTCGCCTTCCAGTTGCCGCCGTCGGGCACCAGCGGCGCGTAGGCCTCGATCTCGCTCTGGATGCCCTCTTCCTCGAAGATCTTCTCGATGCGCAGCATCTCCTGGATCTGGTAGCGGATGGTGGTCTCGCTCTCGAACTGCAGGTTCAGGTGCTCGCCCAGCTGCACGCTGCGCAGCTTGCGGTGCGCGATGACCTCGGGCTTGTGGACCTTGCGCCACTTGCTGTAGGCCTCCAGGCTCATGAGGCTGTCGGGGGTGATGTGTCCGGTCAGTTGCATGGTGTCGTCCTCACTTCAGACCATAGGCGCGGGCCACGAGCGACAGCGGATGCTGCAGCTCGGGCGCCCCGTGGCCGTTCACTTCAAAACCCTGCGCGATGTGGTGGCCGCCCAGCGGGCAGTCGGAGCTGATGTAGTCGGGCTTGGAGCCGTCCTTCATGGTGGCCATGGCCTTGAACACCGGCTTGCCGATTTTCATCGCCTGCTGGTGCGTGCCCTTCTTGACGCCGAAGGTGCCGGCGTGGCCCGAGCAGCGTTCGATGGTGTTCACCGTGGTGTCCGGGATCATCTTGAGCATCTCTTCGGTCTTGCGGCCGATGTTCTGCACCCGGCCGTGGCAGGGGATCTGGTAGCTGATGTTGCCCAGCTTCTGGGGGAACTCGGTCTTGAGCAGACCGTCGCGCTTGCGCGCCATCAGGTACTCGAAGGGATCCCACATGTGTTCCTTCACCAGCTGGGTGTCGGCATCGTCGGGGAACATGAGCGGGATCTCCTGCTTGAACATCAACGCGCAGCTGGGCACGGCCGCGAGGATGGCAAAGCCATCGCGCGCGTACTTCGCCAGCACCGGGATGTTGGCCTCCTTGCTGGCCTGCACCGATTCCAGGTCGCCCAGTTCCAGCTTAGGCATGCCGCAGCACTTTTCCTTCTCGACGATGGTGTAGGGGATGTCGTTGTGGTCGAGGATCTTGAGCAGGTCCAGGCCGATGCCGGGTTCGTTGTAGTTGATGTAGCAGGTGGAGAAGATGGCGACCTTGCCGGGCGTCTTCTCGCCATCGACGACCTTGGTGGCCCTGGCGTCGGGCGCCGACCAGCGGAAGCGCTTGGTCGCCAGATCGGGCAGCCAGGCGTCCTTGTCCACGCCCATGGCGCTTTCCATCACGCCGCGCGCGGCCTTGGTCTTGTTCACCGCGTTGACCACCTGCACCACGATCGGGATGCCGGCGAACTGGCCGTGCACGTCGGTGGAGGCCAGCAGCTTCTCACTGGTCTTGACCTCACCCTTTTTGAACTTGATGGCCTTGGCGCGCAGCATGGTGTGCGGAAAGTCCAGGTTCCACTCGTGCGGTGGCGTGTAGGGGCACTTGGTCATGTAGCAGAGGTCGCACATGTAGCACTGGTCCACCACCTTCCAGTAGTCCTGCTTGGCGACGCCATCGACCTCCATGGTCGCGCTCTCGTCCACCAGGTCGAACAGGGTCGGGAACGAGCCACACAGGCTCACGCAGCGCCGGCAGCCGTGGCAGATGTCGAAGATGCGCTCGAGCTCGTGGAAACACTTCTCCTCGTCGTAGAAGTCGGGGTTCTTCCAGTCCAGCGGGTGGCGCGTCGGTGCCTGCAGGTTGCCTTCTGTGGCCATGTCTCTTGTCCTCGTCTGTGCGGGTTGGCTCGTGGGTTTTTGAAAGCGCTCGGCCAGGCAGAACGCTTTCAAAAACGCGCCGCAGGTGCGGCGCGCAAGGGATCAGTCCACCAGTTCGTTGAGGGCCTTCTGGTAGCGGTTCGCGTGCGAACGCTCGGCCTTGGCCAGGGTTTCGAACCAGTCGGCGATCTCGTCAAAACCTTCTTCGCGCGCGGTCTTGGCCATGCCCGGGTACATGTCGGTGTACTCGTGGGTTTCGCCAGCGACGGCGGACGCGAGGTTCTGGCGGGTGCTGCCGATCGGCAGGCCGGTGGCCGGGTCGCCGGACTGCTCCAGGAACTCCAGGTGGCCGTGCGCGTGGCCGGTCTCGCCTTCGGCGGTGGAGCGGAACAGGGCCGCCACATCGTTCTGGCCTTCCACGTCGGCCTTGTTTGCGAAGTACAGGTAGCGGCGGTTGGCCTGGGATTCGCCGGCGAAGGCGTCCTTCAGGCACTGCTCGGTTTTCGAGCCTTTCAATGCGGCCATGGGTATCTCCTTGTCTCGTGGGTTGAGGAAGTGCCCAGCCCGCCCGCCAGACGGCGGGGAGGTCTGTGACAGGCAGACCGTACGCCGCCCATTTCCGTCCGTCAAATTGCCGCAGGCTATGTGACGAATTGTTCAAATCTATTCAGAGGGAGCCATTGATAACCACTCTCAACTGGATCGACACCCCTCAGGAAAACCCTCACACTGACCCGGTGTCGGATGCCCGATAAGATTTCTTTTTGTTAAATGCATTCAACATTGCGAAATAACATCACACATCAGGAGACCGCATGAACGCCACCCTGCCCCCACCCGCCGCCGTCCAGCAGCTGCACCACTACGCCTACCGGGCGCGCGATGCCGAAGAAACGCGGCATTTCTACGAGGACATCCTGGGTCTGCCGCTGTACCACATCATCCAGAGCGACTACGTGCCCAGCACGGGCGAGTACTGCCCGTACACGCACTTCTTCTTCCGCCTGCAGGACGGTTCGTTCATCGCCTTCTTCGACCTGGGCGACGACGTCGCGGCCGAGCCTTCGCCGAACACGCCGAAGTGGGTGAACCACATCAGCTTCCGGGTGAACACGGTGCA
The DNA here is from genome assembly GCF_001592285.1 of Hydrogenophaga pseudoflava NBRC 102511. Taxonomy (GTDB): domain Bacteria; phylum Pseudomonadota; class Gammaproteobacteria; order Burkholderiales; family Burkholderiaceae_C; genus Hydrogenophaga; species Hydrogenophaga pseudoflava. The sequence goes on from NZ_BCWQ01000014.1 coordinate 44,691, forward strand.
GGAGCTGGAGAACACGAAGGCGCGCCTGCAGGCGCACGGGATCGAGGTGCTGGGGGTGACGGACCACCACATCTTCAAGAGCATCTATTTCTTCGACCCGAACGGGATCCGGCTGGAGCTGACGGCGCAGCTGGCGGACGAGTTCCAGATGCTGCAGGAGAGCAAGACGGCGCATGCGCGGCTGGCGGAGTGGAACGCGCGCAAGGAGCAGTGGCGCAAGGAGAGGGCTTCGGGTCAGTCGTCGGCGCCGTTGAAGCCGCAAACGAATGACCGGCCGGAGTTTGTGCCCGCATCGTCCTGATTTCTTTTGGCGTGAGGCCGCGTGGTGAGGGCTGGGTGACCGGCTCCGCTCGTGTCCCCCGCCAGCGGCTGCGCCGCTGGCTCCTCCTTTACCTCGCTGCGCCGGTCACCCAGCCCTCACCACACTCGTTGGCGCGCCCATGAGCCCGCGAGGTCGATGAGCGGAAAACAGAACACAGACAGGAGACACCCGTGACACCCACGGCATACAAGCAAGCCGCCCACACCAACAGCTACGAGTTCACCCAGGGCAGTGGTTACCAGCTGCCCGAATACCCCTTCGCCCCCCCGCCCGAACTGGGCGGAACACGAACAAAAAGACACCCCATCGTCATCGTCGGCGGCGGCATCACCGGCCTCACCCTCGCCTGCTCGCTCGCGAAACTGGGCACCCCCGCCATCCTGCTCGACGAAGACAACACCGTCGGCGTCAAGGGCGCCTCTTCCCGCGGCATCTGCTACACCCAGAAATCGCTCGAAATCTTCCAGCGCCTCGGCATCTACGACCGCATCGCCACCAAAGGCATTCAGTGGAGCGTCGGCAGGACCTTCGCTGGCCAAGACGAGGTCTACAGCTTCGACCTGCGCCAACAAGGCGGCTACAACCTCTCGCAACAGCCGCCCTTCATCAACATCCAGCAGTTCTACATCGAAGGATTCCTGGTCGAACGCATCGCCGAACTTGGCCATGTCGAGTTGCGCTGGCAGAACCGCCTGACCGCCTTCACACAGAACGCCGACTTCGCCACCCTCACGGTCGAGACACCCGCGGGCTCCTACGTCATCGAAGCCGACCACGTCATCGACGCCACCGGCTCGCACAGCCCGCTGCGCCAGTGGCTGCAGGTGCCGTTCACCAGCAAGCGCGGCGACGACCGCTGGTGCATCGCCGACGTGCGCTTCACGAAACGACCGCCGGCCGAGCGCCACACCTGGGTCGAGGCGCCGTTCAACGAGAACCGCGCCGTCTGGCAGCACCTGATGGCCGACGACGTCTGGCGCATCGACTACCAGATGGCGCCCGACAGCGACCCGTCCCATGTCAGCCGCGAGGACGTGGTGCGCGAGCGCCTGTCGCGCCAGTTCGGTCCGGACACCGAGGTCGAGATCGTCTGGGTCGGGCCCTACGCCTACCGCAGCGAGTGCGTGCACCGCATGCGCGAGGGCCGGGTGTTTTTCATGGGCGACTCGGCCAAGGTGGTCAGCCCCTTCGGCGCGCGCGGGGGCAACACCGGCGTGGCCGATGCCGACAACCTGGCGTGGAAGCTCGCGGCTGTTCTGCGCGGCCGCGCCCACCCCGCGCTGCTGGAGAGCTACGACGACGAACGCCTGGAGGCCGCGCAGCAGAACGTGCTGGTGACCAACCGCACGGCACGATTCCTGCGCCCGGCCGACGGCGTGGAACGGCTGTTTCGCAACGCCGCCATCGGCCTGGCGAAGAAACACCCCTTCGCCCGCACGCTGATGAACACCGGCCGCATGGCGGTCGCCAACCCGTACTCGCGCTCGCGCGCCTGCAGCTACGCCGAGGGCAGCGCAGCCGGCCAGTCGGTGCAGAACGTCGCGCTGCGCTGGGCCGACGGCTCGGCGGGCTGCGTCAACGAGCTGCTGAACTGGGCGGCGGGCGACCTCTTGCTGCTGGCCTTCGGCCCGCTGGGCCGCGCCGACCAACAGCGCCTGAATACGCTGACCGGCGGAGCGCCGCTGCGCGCCGTGCAGGTGCCGACCGGTCGCGACCGCGCCCAGGCGACAGAACACGTGCGCGACCCCGACGGCCACCTGCGCGCCGCCTGCCAGCTGGCCGGCCCGGGCTGGGCGCTGGTCCGGCCCGACGGCTACCTGGCCGCCAGTGGTGACCGCATCGACGGCCGCCTGGTCGCCGCCCTCGAACGCTCGCTCGGCCTGCGCTGAAACCCTTTGGAGAACCGCATGAACACCGCCCCGAACTTCCAGGACGCCGACGGCTTCTATGAGCGCCTGCTCGACGCCCACCAGGGCCTCTCGCGCGAGCAGTCGGAGCTGCTCAACGCCCGCCTGGTCCTGCTGCTGGCCAACCAGATCGGCAACGCCCAGGTGCTGGCCGACTGCGTCGCCGCCGCCCGGGACACCCTCGAATAAAATCGGGGGCTTCCCGAACACCCACCCGACGGCGCCCTGCGGGGCGCCGTCGCACTTTCTGCGCCCCACCCCCATGTCCGACGCTCCCGACACCCTGCAGCAACCCGGTCTGAACAGCCTGTCCAAGTCCTTCGAGCCCGCCGCGCTCGAAGCCCACTGGGGCCCCGAGTGGGAGCAGCGCGGCTACGGCGTGGCGGGCTTCCGCGGCACCTCGGCCCCCAGCGCCGAAGCGGCCACCGCAGGCAAGAACTTCGCCATCCAGCTGCCGCCGCCCAACGTGACGGGCACGCTGCACATGGGCCACGCGTTCAACCAGACCATCATGGACTCGCTGACGCGCTACCACCGCATGAGCGGCTTCAACACCGCCTGGATTCCGGGCACCGACCACGCCGGCATCGCCACGCAGATCGTGGTGGAACGACAGCTGCAGGAACAGAAGATCAGCCGCCACGACCTGGGCCGCAAGAACTTCGTCGCCAAGGTCTGGGAATGGAAGGAACAGTCGGGCAACACCATCACCACGCAGATGCGCCGCATGGGCGACAGCGTGGACTGGAGCCGCGAGTACTTCACCATGGACGAGAAGCTCTCGACCGTGGTGACCGAGACCTTCGTCAAGCTCTACCAGCAGGGCCTGATCTACCGCGGCAAGCGCCTGGTCAACTGGGACCCGGTGCTGATGTCGGCCGTGTCCGACCTGGAAGTGGAGAGCGAAGAGGAAGACGGCTCGCTCTGGCACATCGCCTACCCGCTGGTCAACGGCAGCGGCCACCTGACCGTGGCCACCACCCGCCCCGAGACCCTGCTGGGTGACGTGGCCGTGATGGTGCACCCCGAGGACGAGCGCTACAGCGCCCTGATCGGCCAGTACGTGAAGCTGCCGCTGTGCGACCGCGAGATCCCCGTGATCGCCGACGAGTACGTGGACCGAGAATTCGGCACCGGCGTGGTCAAGGTCACGCCCGCGCACGACGCCAACGACTACGCCGTCGGCCAGCGCCACCAGTTGCCCATCATCGGTGTGCTGCACCTCAACGCCACCATCAACGACAACGCGCCCGAGAAGTACCGCGGCCTGGACCGTTTCGTGGCGCGCAAGCAGGTCGTGGCCGACCTCGAAGCCGCCGGCCTGCTGGTCGAGGTCAAGAAACACAAGCTGATGGTGCCGCGCTGCGCCCGCACCGGCCAGGTGGTCGAACCCATGCTGACCGACCAGTGGTTCGTGGCCATGAGCAAGGTCAGCGACCAGGACCCGACGGGCAAGAGCATCGCCCAGAAAGCCATCGACGCCGTGGCCAGCGGCCAGGTCAGGTTCGTGCCCGAGAACTGGGTCAACACCTACAACCAGTGGATGAACAACATCCAGGACTGGTGCATCTCGCGCCAGCTCTGGTGGGGCCACCAGATCCCCGCCTGGTACGACGAGCAGGGTCAGGTCTACGTGGCGCGCAACGAAGCCGAAGCGCAGGCCCAGGCCGGCGCCGGCAAGACGCTCACACGCGACGAAGACGTGCTGGACACCTGGTATTCCTCCGCGCTGGTGCCGTTCAGCACCATGGGCTGGCCGAACCAGGGCGAGGCCGCCACCGACGACTACAACCTCTACCTGCCCAGCAGCGTGCTGGTCACCGGCTACGACATCATCTTCTTCTGGGTCGCCCGGATGATCATGATGACCACCCACTTCACCGGCCGCGTGCCGTTCAAGGACGTCTACATCCACGGCCTGGTGCGCGACGCGCAGGGCCAGAAGATGAGCAAGTCCGAAGGCAACGTGCTCGACCCGGTGGACCTGATCGACGGCATCTCGCTCGCCCCGCTGCTGGACAAGCGCACCACCGGCCTGCGCAAGCCCGAGACGGCGCCCAAGGTGCGCAAGCAGACCGAGAAGGAGTTCCCCGACGGTATCCCGGCCTACGGCGCCGACGCGCTGCGCTTCACCTTCGCCGCACTGGCCTCGCTGGGCCGCAGCATCAACTTCGACAGCAAGCGCTGCGAGGGCTACCGCAACTTCTGCAACAAGCTCTGGAACGCCACCCGCTTCACGCTGATGAACTGCGAAGGCCACGACTGCGGCCTGATGGAACACACCAAGGCCGACTGCGAAGTCGGCGGCAAGGCGCACGGCTACATGAGCTTCAGCCACGCCGACCGCTGGATCGTCTCGCGCCTGCAGCGCGTCGAGGCCGAGGTGGCCCAGGGCTTTGCCGAGTACCGCCTGGACAACGTGGCCAACGCGATCTACGACTTCGTCTGGAACGAGTTCTGCGACTGGTACCTGGAAATCGCCAAGGTGCAGATCAACACCGGCAACGAGGCGCAGCAGCGCGCCACCCGCCGCACCCTGATCCGCACGCTGGAGACCATCCTGCGCCTGGCCCACCCCGTCATCCCGTTCATCACCGAAGAGCTGTGGCAGAAGGTCGCGCCGGTCGCCGGACGCGAGGGTGCCTCGGTGAGCGTGGCGGCCTACCCGGTGAGCCAGCCGGAGCGCATCGACGAAGCCGCCGAGGCCCAGGTCGCCAAGCTCAAGAGCCTGGTGGACGCCTGCCGCACACTGCGTGGCGAGCTCAACGTCTCGCCCGCTACCCGTCTGCCGATGTTCGTGGTCGGCGATGCGGACTTCATGCGCGCCAACGCCGCCGTGCTGCAGGGTCTGGCCAAACTGGCCGAGGTCAAGGTGTTCGACGACGAGGCCGCCTGGGCCGCCGCCGCGCAGGCCGCACCGGTGGCGGTGGTGGGCGAGGCCCGCCTGTGCCTGTTCATGGAAATCGACGTGGCCGCCGAGAAGGCCCGCCTGACCAAGGAAGCCGCACGGCTGGAGGGCGAGATCGCCAAGGCGAACGCCAAGCTGTCCAACGAAGCCTTCGTGGCCAAGGCGCCGCCGGCCGTGATCGAGCAGGAGAAGAAGCGCGTGGCCGACTTCGGCGCCACGCTGACCAAGGTGCGCGAGCAGCTGGCGCGGCTCTGACGCGCCAGCGACCGGATCTCAGCCCGGTCGCTCCTCGCCCCGCGAGATCTCGGCCCACTGGGACCCCGAGTCGACCGGCGGCCATTCCGGGTCGCGCGAGCTGTCGAGGCTGTCGAGCACGGAGAAGTCGCTGGCCTGTGCCTGCCCCCGCTCCACCACTGGTGACAGGGTTTCGTGGATGCGGTGCGCCACGTACCAGCTGGCGCGCAGCTTGGCCTCGCGGGTGTGCGACCCCAGCCGGGGTGTGAGGTGCAGGTTGGGAATGTTGTGCAGCGGGGTGCCGGGCCCGGCGAACTGGGGGTGCGCCCCGTCGAGCAGGCAGGCGTCGATCCGGCCATCCGTCAGCGCCAGTGCCAGTGCCTCGGGTTCGAACAGCGCGCTGCGGCTCAGCCCCACCCACAGCTGACCGGGCTTGCAGTTGTTGAGCAGGCGTTCGTTGATCCAGCCCTTGAAGCGGGAGGCATAGACCATCTGCAGCGACACGGCGTCGCTGCGCGCCAGCAGCTCGTTGGCCGGGATGTATTCGATGCCCAGCTTCTTCCAGATCGGTGCGCCCTGGTGCACCGCCGGGTCGTAGCCCAGCAGGCGCACCCCGAGCCCCCTGAGCATGGGCGCCAGGGTGTGGGCCACCGGGGCCAGGCCCAGCAGGCCCACGGTGCTGCCACAGAGCTCCCGGCCCATGCGCACCTGCGCCAGCTTGCGTCCCAGGAGGGCGCTGACCATGCCGCGCCGGTAGAGCATCAGCAGACCATAGAGCAGGTACTCTGCATTCGAACGCACCGTGGCGCTGCGTGCCTGGATCACCCGGATGTTGCGCTGCGCGCAGGCCTCCAGGTCGGTGTTCTCGCTGGAGATCTGCATGCGCGCCACCACCTTCAACAGGGGCGCGAAATCGAGAAACTCCCGCGAGACGACCACATGCGAGGGCAACACCAGTGCCTTCGTCTTGTAGACCTGCTTGCGCAGTGCCATGGGGTCGTCTGCCAGCTCCGGGGCCAGCGTCACGGCGTGGCGCTCCTGGAGCCAGGACAGGGCTTCAGGAACTAAGGGGTCGAGGAGCAGGATTTCCATGGTCGTCGGGCCGGCGATTGCGGCATGCCGCAACCATGGTGGACCCAGTTCAGCGGCGCTTGAGCACCGTGATGAAGTCGCTCCCTACGGTCTGCTGCTCCACCAGTTCGTTGCCCGTCTGCTTGGCAAAGGCCTGGAAGTCGCGAACCGATCCGGCATCGGTGGCGATCACCTTGAGCGTCTGGCCACTGGTCATGTCCGCCAGGGCCTTCTTGGCCTTCAGGATGGGCAGCGGGCAGTTCAGGCCGCGGGCGTCGAGTTCTTTGGTGGCGTTCATGAAGGGGGTCCTCGGGAGAGCGAATTTTAAACAGGAAGGGTGACAGAGATCAAAAAATGTATCAATTTGTACAAAAGAAGTCACACCGCCGGAAGCTCCATGAACTGGGGCTCGATGCCGATCGAGCGCAGCCAGTCGGCCAGGGCAAAGCCCGTTCCGGCCGGCCAGCACCGGACCTGTTCCGGCGCGAGCAGCTTGTATTCGGCCAGCTCCGGGGACAGCACGATCTGCCCTTCGGCGAGCGCGTGGTAGGTGATGATGACCTGGTTCATGCGCTGGAAATCGTGCACGCCGATCAGCTTCAAGGCCGTCACGGTCAGCCCGGTTTCTTCGGCGATCTCGCGCCGGATGCCCTCTTCCGGCGTTTCGCCGGCCTCCATGAAGCCGGTGATCAGCGCGAACATGCGGTGCTGCCAGGCGGCGTTGCGGGCCAGCAGGACCTTGTCACCCACCTGCACAATGGCGGCCAGCACGGGCGTCGGGTTGTTCCAGTGGGTGAAGTCGCAGGCCGTGCAGCGCAGGCGGTGCTTCAGACCGCCGTCTTCCTGCGCAGCGGTCAGCGCCAGAGGCGCGGCACAGCAGGGACAGAACCGGTACTCGGCGGCCATGGCAGGCAACGGCCTCAGGCCGGGAACACGCCGGTCGAGAGGTAGCGGTCGCCGCGGTCGCAGACGATGAAGGCGATGGTGGCGTTCTCGACCTGCGCCGCAATCTGCTGCGCCACCCAGCAGGCACCGGCGGCCGAAATACCCGCAAAGATGCCCTCTTCTCGCGCCAGGCGACGGCACATCTCCTCGGCGTCCGACTGCCCCACCAGCACCAGTTCGTCCACACCCGACGGGTCGTAGATCTTGGGCAGGTACTCCTGCGGCCACTTGCGGATGCCCGGAATGCGCGAGCCTTCGCTGGGCTGCGCACCGATGATGCGGATGGCCGGGTTCTTTTCCTTCAGGAAGCGCGAGACACCGGTGATGGTGCCGGTGGTGCCCATGGCGCTGACGAAGTGCGTGATGCGCCCGCTGGTCTGCTCCCAAAGCTCGGGGCCGGTGGTTTCGTAGTGGATGCGCGGGTTGTCGGCATTGGCGAACTGGTCCAGCACGCGGCCCTTGCCCTCCTTCTCCATCTTGTCGGCCAGGTCGCGCGCGTACTCCATGCCACCGCTCTTGGGTGTGAGGACGAGCTCGGCACCAAAGGCCTTCATGGTCTGGGCGCGTTCGACCGACAGGTCCTCCGGCATGATCAGCACCATGCGGTAGCCCTTGATGGCCGCGGCCATGGCCAGTGCGATGCCGGTGTTGCCCGAGGTGGCCTCGATCAGCGTGTCGCCGGGCTTTATGTCGCCGCGCTCCTCGGCGCGCTTGATCATCGACAGCGCGGGCCGGTCCTTCACCGAACCGGCCGGGTTGTTGCCTTCGAGCTTGCCCAGGATCACGTTGCCCCGCGCGCGGAGCATCTCAGAGCCGATGCGCTGCAACGCAACCAGCGGCGTGCGGCCGATGGCGTCTTCAATGGTCGGGTAGTTCATGCACCCCACTGTGCCATAATTTCGGGCTGTCCATGACACCCGCCCGGGTGGCGAAATCGGTAGACGCAGGGGATTCAAAATCCCCCGCCAGAGATGGTGTGTCGGTTCGAGTCCGACCCCGGGCACCAGCTTTCAGGGCCGCGCAGCGTTGGTTGCGCGGCCTTTTGTTTTGGTGCTTTCCGCGGGGGCATCCGCGTTGGCCAGCTCATCCTCCAGCATCTGCCGGTACACCCGCGGCAGCTCGCGGGACATGCTGTTGTTCTCGATGCCATAGCCCAGGCTGGTCCAGGTGCCCGAAAGCCGGCGCAGCACCGGCTGGATGCGGCCCTGGCGCAGCTGGGCCGAGAGGTTGCCCCAGCGCCCTTCCTGCAGCCAGGCGTGCACAACCACGTCCTGGTACACGGGTGCAAAGCTCAGGCCAGTGGCGTCCAGTGCATCGTCGGTGCGCTCCGGGTGGTAACGCGCAGCCAGCTCCAGCCAGGTGCTGTAGAGCAGCTGGTAGCGGCCCGCCGCGGTGGAGCAGTTGCCCCGGTTCGGCCCCTGACCGATCGACTCGCAGCGGTTGGGATGCCGCTCCAGGGTGCCCACGTAGTCGCCTCCGTACAGCACGTGGTAGGGGCGCATGACATTGGACTCGCTGGCCGAGATGGTGCGCATCAGCGCCCGCAGGTAGGGGTCGCCCCCGGCCATCACCAGTGGCTGGGTGCCCGGCAGCAGCAGCCAGGGTCGCCACAGCCAGAGCATCAGCAGCATGAACGCAACCGCCAGCGCCGTCAGCCCCAGTCGGGCGCGCCAGGGTGAACCCCAGAAGTCGCGCTGGTGCGAAGGCCGTTGGTTCAGGTCGTGCGACATGGGGTCGGTGGGTGCAGGGTGGCGCTGAGACAATGGGCATTGTCCAACACCCACACCAAGCCCATGCTGCTGCCCGTTGCCGCCGTGATCGCCGGACTGCTATTGCTGATCTGGAGCGCCGACCGCTTCGTCGAGGGTGCCTCCGCGACCGCCCAGCACTTCGCGGTGCCGCCCCTGCTGGTGGGCATGGTCATCGTGGGCTTTGGAACCTCGGCACCGGAACTGGTGGTGTCCGTCATTGCGGCCACACAGGGCAACCCGGCGCTGGCGCTGGGCAACGCCTGGGGATCGAACATCGTCAACATGGGCCTGATCCTGGGCGTGACCGCACTGATCGCGCCGATCCAGGTGCGGTCGGTGGTGCTGCGCAAGGAACTGCCCTTGCTCATGGCGGTGACCGCGCTCTCGGCCCTGCTGGTCTGGGACCTGACCCTCTCGCGCGCCAACGCGCTGGTGCTGCTGGCGGCGTTTGCGGCGCTGATGGTCTGGTCCATCCGCGAAGCCCGCACCCATGGCGACGACGCGCTGGCGCAGGAGACCGCCAGCGAGCTGAAAGCGGGCGCCCTGCCGCTGCCGCGCGCCCTGCTGTGGCTGGTTCTGGGGCTGGTGGTGCTGGTGGCCAGCTCGCGCCTGCTGGTCTGGGGCGCGGTGGAGATCGCCCAGAACCTGGGCATCAGCGACCTCGTGATCGGCCTGACCGTGGTGGCCATCGGCACCTCGCTGCCCGAACTGGCGTCCTGCGTGGCGGCCGCGCGCAAGGGCGAAGACGACATCGCCTTGGGCAACGTGCTGGGCTCGGGTCTGTTCAACACGCTGGCGGTGGTGGGCTTGGCGGGCACCATCGCGCCCATGGACGTGGAATCGGCCGCGCTCACGCGCGACCTGCCGGTGATGGCGGGCCTGACGGTGCTCCTTTGGAAGATGGGCCGCGGCTGGCGTAGGCCTGGGCGCATCAACCGCTGGGAGGCGGGCGGTCTGCTCGGTGTCTACGGGGCCTACACGCTCTGGCTGCTCTGGACCATGGGGCCACGCTGACGGCGCTGTGAAATTTCAGCCGCGCAGGCCCTGCGCCACCGTGGGGTAGCGCAGCCGCAGGCCCAGCTCGGTCTTCATGCGCCGGTTGTGCAGGCGGCGCGACTCGCTCATGAAGCTCAGCAGCACCATCGGCAGCTGGTCGCCCGCGGCGTCGCGCGCAACGCGCGGCGGCCGGGGCAGGCCGTACAGATCGGCCGCGAAGTCGAAGTAGTCGCCCATCTTCAGCTCGGTGTCGTCCACCACGTTGATGGTGCGCCGGGGCTTGCCGCGCCAGAGCGCCAGCACGCAGGCGCGCGCCAGGTCGTCGGCGTGGATGTGGTTGGTGTAGACGTCGTCCTCGGGCCGGAGCACCGGTGTGCCGCGGCGCAAGCGCTCCTGCGGCGTGCCGCCCGCCCGGTCGGGCGCGTAGATGCCCGGGATGCGCAGCACGCTGCTGCGCACGCCCAGCGCGCGCGCCAGCCAGTGCACCGAGGCCTCGGCGTCGACCCGTCGCCAGGCGCGCGGGGTCAGCGGCCGGGTGGGCGCCGACTCGTCCACCCAGCGGCCCTCGCAGTTGCCATACACCCCGGTCGTGGAACCATAGACCAGGGCGCTCGGAGGCGACCGCCGCGCCAGTGTCCGCACCAGGGACCGGGTCCTCGCGTCGGCCTGCCAGTCGGCCTGTCCTTCGGACGGCGGTGGCGCCAGGTGTAGCACGCGTGTGGCCAGGCCGGCCAGCCGCTGCAGGTCGGCCGGCCGGTCCAGGTTGCCGATCAGGGGCGTGATGCCTTGGCCACGCAAGGCGCCGGCATTGTCAGGGTTGGAGGTCAGCGCCAGCAGACGGACGCGCCGCCCGCCACCGAGCTCGCGCGCGGCGCGCTGGCCCACGTCACCGCAGCCGATGATGAGCACCCGTTCGCGGCGGAAACGGGCTGGAAGGGCACCAAGAAATGTCATGGATTCGAATTTGGGAAAATGGCGGGTTGCCTGCGGGGGCGCCCGCGGTTCAGCGCCCGTTCATCCAAACCACTGTAGCCTGATTCACCATGACCTTCAGCATCACCGTCCAGCCCAGCGGCCGACAGTTCAGCGCCGAATCCGGCGAAGCCATTCTCGCGGCCGGCATCCGCCAGGGCATCGGCCTGCCCTACGGCTGCAAGGACGGCGCCTGCGGCTCCTGCAAGTGCAAGCTCGTCAGCGGCAGCGTCGCCCACGGCCCGCACCAGGCCAAGGCCCTGAGCGCAGAAGAGGAAGCCTCCGGCTACATCCTCACCTGCTGCGGCGTCGCGCAGAGCGACGTGGTGCTCGAGTCGCGCCAGGTCACCGAAGCGGGCGCGTTCCCGATCAAGAAAATGCCGGTGCGCGTGATCAGCCTGGAACGCGCCTCGCACGACGTGATCGTGATGAAGCTGCAGCTGCCTGCGGCCGACACCTTCCAGTACCACGCCGGCCAGTACGTCGAGTTCCTGCTGCGCGACGGCGACCGCCGCAGCTACTCGATGGCCAACGCACCGCACACCCAGGCCGCGGGCCCGCAGGTCGAACTGCACATCCGCCACATGCCCGGCGGCAAGTTCACCGACCATGTGTTCGGAGCCATGAAGGAAAAGGACATCCTGCGCGTCGAAGGGCCCTACGGCGGCTTCTACCTGCGCGAGGACAGCGACAAGCCCATGGTGCTGCTGGCCTCGGGCACCGGCTTCGCGCCCATCAAGGCCATCATCGAACACATGCGCCACAAGGGCATCACGCGGCCGGCCACGCTCTACTGGGGCGGCCGCCGTCCGGCCGACCTGTACCAGTCGGCCTGGATCGAGGAGCAGCTGGCCACCATGCCCCACCTGCGCTATGTGCCGGTGATCTCCGATGCGCTGCCCGAAGATGCCTGGACCGGCCGCACGGGCTTCGTGCACCGCGCAGTGCTGGAAGACACGCCCGACCTCTCGGGTCACGAGGTGTACGCCTGTGGTGCGCCGATCGTGGTGGAGTCGGCCAAGCGCGACTACCTGGCCGCCGGCCTGCCCGAAGAAGCGTTCTACGCCGACTCGTTCACCAGCGCCAAGGACAAGCTGTGAGCACCCGCCGCCACATCATTGCACTCGCCGCCACCGCGGCCCTCGCGCTCCCTGCGCTGTCGATGGCGCAGGCCGACAAGCCCACCCGCATCATCGTTCCGTTTGGCGCCGGCGGCCCGATCGACGTGACCGCACGCATCCTGGCGGAGGCGGTCAAGGACTCGCTGGGCACGGTGATCGTGGAAAACCGGCCCGGTGCCGGCGGCAACATCGGCGTCAGCGCCGTGGCCAGGGCCGCGCCCGACGGCCACACGCTGGGCATCGCGACCACCGCATCGCACGGCATCAACCCCTGGCTGTTCAGCAAGCTGCCCTACGACCCCGCCAAGGATTTCGCCCCGGTCACGCAGATGCTGCGCGTGCCCAATGTGCTGGTGATGAACGCCGACACGGCGCAGCGGCTGAACATCCGCAGCCTGCCCGATCTTGTCCGCTACGCCAAGGCCAACCCCGGCAAGCTCAACTACGGGTCGGGCGGCAACGGCAGCGCCGGTCACCTGGCGGGCGAGCTGCTGAAACACCAGGCCGGCATCTTCGCGGTTCATATCCCTTACAACGGTGGCAACCCGGCGCAGCTGGCCCTGCTGTCGGGGCAGGTGGATTTCAACATCGACAACCTGGCCACCGCCGCCGCCAACATCCGCGCCGGCAAGCTGCGCGCCCTGGCCGTGACCACGGCACAGCGCAGCGCCATGCTGCCGGAAGTGCCGCCGATGGCCGAGACCCTGCCCGGCTTTGAAGTGGACACCTGGTGGGGGCTGATCGCGCCGGCGGGCACTCCGGCCGAGACCGTGCGCAAGCTCAACAGCGCGTTCACTGCCGCGCTCGGCACGCCAGAGGTCAAGGCCCAGTTCGCGCGCCTGCTGGCCGAACCGGCGCCCAGCACGCCTCAGGCGTTCGAAGCCTTCCTGCAGAAAGAGCGCGGCAAGTACGAGCGCATGGTCAAGCTCAGCGGCGCCCAGGTCGACTGATCAGACCCCGGCCTCGGCCAGCAGCTTCTTCAGGTCGCCGGCAAGCGCCGGCGCGCCGCTGCCATAGCGGTGGTACAGCCGCAGGCGTCCCTGGGTGTCGTAGACGTAGCTGCCCGCCGAGTGGTCCATGGTGTAGCTGGTGGGTGTCTTGCCGTCGACCTTCTTGTAGTAGATGCGGAAGCTCTTGGCGACCTCGGGCAGCTTGTCCGGCTGCGCGTAGAGCGCAAGAAACGTGGGGTCGAAGCTGCCCATGTACTCCTTCATGATCTCCGGCGTGTCCCGCTCCGGGTCGACGCTGACGAACAGGCCCTGCAGCTTGTCCCCGTCCGCCCCCAGCAGCTGTTTGGCCTGCGCCATCTCGCTCATCGAGGTCGGGCACACGTCCGGGCATTGGGTGTAGCCGAAGAAGATCACCACCACCTTGCCCTTGAAGTCCGCCAGCGTCCGCGGCTGACCGTTGTGGTCGGTCAGCGAGAAGCCAGTGGCGTAGTCCGCACCCGTGATGTCGATGCCCGAGAAGCCGGAGGCGGTGGCGTCCGCGGGTTTGTCGGAGCAGGCGGCCAGCAGGGTGCTGCACAGGGCCAGGGAAATCAGATGCCGACGTTTCATGGCGGGAGGGTGTTTCAGATGTAGTGGTCGATCAGCATCGCGGCGAACAGCAGCGACAGGTGCCAGAGCGAAAAGCGGAAGGTCTTGCGGGCGAGCGCGTCCGAATAGTTGCGCCACAGGGCCCAGGCGTAGCCGCAGAACCCGACGCTCAGCGCCAGTGCGGCCACCAGGTAAACCCAGCCGCTCATGCGCATGATGAAGGGCATCAGGCAGGCGGCGAACAGCACGAAGGTGTAGAGCAGGATCTGCAGCCGCGTGAACTCCGAACCATGGGTGACCGGCAGCATGGGCAGACCGGACTTGCGGTAGTCCTCGACGCGGTAGAGCGCCAGCGCCCAGAAGTGCGGCGGCGTCCAGAGGAAGATGATCAGGAACAGGATCAGCGCTTCGGGCGCGACCACGCCGGTCATCGCGGCCCAGCCCAGCACCGGCGGCATGGCACCGGACGCCCCGCCGATCACGATGTTCTGCGGCGTCAGCGGCTTGAGGATGACGGTGTAGATCACCGCATAGCCCACGAAGGTGGCGAAGGTCAGCCACATGGTCAGCGGGTTGACCCACAGGTACAGGATGGCCGAGCCGAGCGCACACAGCACGGCCGAGAACGTCAGCGTCCGCACATTGCCCAGCTCGCCCTTGGCGGTGGGCCGCCAGGCGGTGCGGCGCATCTTGGCGTCGATCTGCTGCTCGACCACGCAGTTGAAGGCTGCGGCCGCACCGGCCACCAGCCAGATGCCCAGGCAGGCCAGCGCGGCCGTCTGCACCTGGGCCCAGCTGGGCAGCCCGGGCACGGCCAGCACCATGCCGATAAGGGCGCAGAAGACGATCAGCTGGATGACGCGTGGCTTGGTCAGCGCGTGGTATTGGCGCCAGACCGAGGGCATGGTCGGGGCCAGGGAAGTGGGCGCGGTGCTCATGGGGAGGTGCGTGGAACGGTGAGCGCGGGCGCGCCCACGGAAGAAGGTGCGGTACGGGTGCCTGCCAGCAGCCCGGTCATCACGACCACCAGCGCGGCCGCGCCACCGGTGTGGCCGACGGCGGACAGCAGCGGCCAGTCCAGCACCACATTGCTCAGGCCGGTCGCCAGCTGCAGACCCGCCAGGGCCAGCAGCCAACGCGCCGATGGGCGCGCGCCCGGCCGGGACCAGAGTTGCCAGGCCAGCCCCACGAGGGCGGCGAGCACGAGGTAGGCGCACAGACGGTGCACGTAATGGATGCCGGTCAGCGCGGCAAAGGTGATGGGCTGGCCATCGGCGTTCATGCCCAGCTCGCGCCAGACCGTGAATCCTTCGCTCAGGTTCATCGGCGGCCACCATCCGCCCTGGCAGGTGGGGAAGGTGTCGCAGGCCAGCACCGCGTAGTTGGTGCTGACCCAGCCGCCCAGCGCAATCTGCAGCCACAGCAGCGCGTACACCAGCAGCAGGGCCCCGCGGGCCGGCCGGCCCAGCATCAGCGGCGCATGCCCCTGTACGCCCAGGTCGTAGGCCACCGACTGGGCCCTCAGCAGGGCCAGCAGCACCATGCCCCCGAGCAGGTGCAGGGTGACGATGGCCGGGAACAGCTTCATGGTCACGGTCAGCGCGCCGAAGGCCCCCTGCAGACAGACCCAGAACAGGGTCAGCCAGGCCCATGCCGGGGAAATGCTCAGGCGCCGGCGCTCCATCCAGCTGGTCACCGCGAGCACCAGGATCAGCACCCCGACCGCCGTGGCGAGGTAGCGGTGGATCATCTCCACCCACGCCTTGCTGTGCGTGACCGGCCCGGTGGGCATGGCCTGCTGCGCCGCCGAGATGGAGGCGTGCGCCCCCACCGGACTGGCGCTGCCGTAACAGCCCGGCCAGTCCGGGCAGCCCAGGCCGGAGTCGGTCAGCCGCGTGAAGGCGCCGAACAGCACCAGGTCAAAGGTCAGGAACAGGGTCAGCAGGGTCAGCGCGCGCAGGCGCTGCGCGCCGCTCGCGCGGCGGTGGCGCAGCCACACCCAGGCCAACGGCCCCAGGGCGATCACCGCCCCCAGGAGCATGAGGCGCAGGGCGGGCGACAGGTCGTACAGCTCGCCCATGTCAGCGCCCGGCCTTGTCCCAGAACGCCGACGCGCGCAGCAGACGATCGAGGTCGCGCTTGACCTGCTTCGGATCGGCTTGCACCGGGAAGCGCATCATCCAGTTGCCGATGGGATCGACCACATACAGGTGGTCCTCCAGGCGCTGGCCCGCCGCGGGCTGCAGCCAGGTCGCCAGAGCGGCTGCGTCGACGTGCAGCACGGTCGCCGCCGCCGTCGCCTGCTTCAAGGGTTCGGACAGTGCGGGCGAGCCGGTGCGCAGCCACACCCAGTCCAGCCGGTCCTTGTCCTTGCCCAGGGTTTCGCGCAGCTGCCGCTGCAGGAACAGGTGCTTCTGGCAGGCATCGTCGCAGGCGGAGTCGGCGACGCTGATGAACAGCCACTGGTTCTTCAGCTGGGTCAGCGGCACCAGCCGGCCGCTGGGGTCGGTACCCACCAGATCGGGCAGCGGGCGCTGCGGGTCGATCAGTTCGCCATAGTTGCGGCGGCCTTCGGGCCGGATCACGTAATAGGTGAAGTACGACGCGATCACCGGCGAAGCGCACACCAGCAGAAGCAGCAGCATCTTCCAGCGCCCGGCCCGGGTGGCGGCGCTGGTGTCCGGCGCATCGGCCTTGGGCAGGCTGTGCACCGTCAGGGTCAGGGGTTCATCGGGGGTCTTGGCCATGAAGCGTGCGTCGGCGACGGGGAGAAATCAGTTGGAACCAGGCGTACAGCCCGGCGGCGACCGCACTCATGGCGAACCACTGGGCGGCGTAGGCGTGGTGCTTGTGAGCAGCGGATTCGAAGCGCGGCCACTCGCGGAGCAGGCCTTCGGGCGAGGCGCCGGTCTGCAACACCGACATCGGCAGCAGCGCCAGCCCGGTGTCCCTGGCCAGCGACTCGATGTCGAGATTTTGCCGGATGCGCCCCTGCTCCGCTGCGCCCAGCTCGAACAGCCGGCTGGGCGGTGGGGCCAGGCGTCCCGTGACCTCCACTTCGTCCGGCGGGGTGGGGACATCGGGCACCTGCGACCGGTCCTGGAAGTTGCGGGGCACCCAGCCGCGCTGCACCAGCAGCGCGCGCCCGTCACCCGAGAGTCTGAGCGGCGTGACCAGGATGAAGCCGCTGCGCCCGGCCATGGGCCGGTTGTCCAGAAACACGCTGGCCTCCGGCACCCACTGCCCCTTGAGCCGGACCATGCGGTGCAGCAGCGGCTCGAAAGCCCCGTTGGCGGAGAGCACCGCGGCGCCGTCCAGTTCCGCCATCGCCCCCCGCTCGGCGATGCCGGTCTCCAGGGCCTGCTTCTGGGCGGCGCGCGCGAGCTGCCACACACCCAGCGATGCCGTGAGCGCGACCGTGCCGGCGGCGGCGATGGTCACGGTCCAGAAGCGGGTGCGAGGTGTCATGGAAGGCAATGAAGAACTGGGAGCGGCGGATAATCCCCGCATGACCTATCTTGTGATTGTGGCGTTTGTGGCCATCCTCGGCAGCCTGGCGGCGGCGCTGGTGTTCATGATGCGCGGCGGCGGCCAGGGCGACGACACCGGATCCCGCCGCAAAAACCCCATGGCCAAGGCTCTGGCCTTCCGCGTCGGCTTCTCCATCCTGCTGTTCGTCGTGGTGCTGCTCAGCTACTGGATGGGCTGGATCCAGCCCACCGGCCTGCCGCTTCGGGGTTGAAGGGCCGGCACACCGGGTCCAAAAAAACGGCGCCTTCCGGCGCCGTTTTCTCTGGGACGGGCGGCGAGGCCGCCCAGTGCGTCACATCCAGTACACGAGGATGTAGAGGCCCAGCCAGACCACGTCCACGAAGTGCCAGTACCAGGCCGCACCTTCGAAGCCGAAATGCTTCTGGGCGGTGAAATGGCCCTTCTGCAGGCGCAGGGTGATGAACAGCAGCATCAGCATGCCGACGAACACGTGGAAGCCGTGGAAGCCGGTCAGCATGAAGAAGGTCGAACCGAAGATGCCCGACGACAGCTTGAGGTTCAGGTCGCCATAGGCGTGGGCGTACTCGTAGCCCTGCACGAACAGGAACACCAGACCCAGGATCACCGTCATCCACATGAAGGCGATGGTCTTGCCGCGGTTGCCCGCCTGCAGGGCGTGGTGGGCGATGGTCAGCGTCACGCCAGAGGTCAGCAGCAGCGCGGTGTTGATCGTGGGCAGCCAGAACGGGCCCATGGTCTGGAACGGCTCGACGATGCCGGCCGGCGAGGCGGTGGCACCGACCTGGCGGCTCGGCCAGACGGACGTGAAGTCGGGCCACAGCAGGGCGTTCTCGATGTTGCCCAGCGCTGGCACCGAGTGGGTGCGGGCCCACCACAGCGCGGTGAAGAACGCACCGAAGAACATCACTTCCGAGAAGATGAACCAGCTCATGCTCCAGCGGTAGGAGAGGTCGATCTTCCGGCCGTACAGACCACCCTCGCTCTCGGTCACCGCATCACGGAACCACTGGAACAGCACCACCAGCCAGAAGGCCAGGCCAAAAGCCAGCGAATACATGCCCCAGGCGGCACCGTTGATCCACTGACCTGCACCAAGAATCACGAAGAACAGGCCGACGGCCGCCATCACCGGGTGACGGGAGGGTCCGGGGACGAAGTAATAAGGCGTCGTGCCGTGGGTTGCTGCTGACATGCTCGCTCCTCAGTGCTTTCGCTGGTATGAATGAATAAAACTGTTTGATTCGGATGACTGGTTCAGCCAGCCACCCAGTTCACGATCAGGATCAGGATGCCGACAAACGCCAGGGCCATCAACACCCCCACCACCATCAGGTGGATCGGGTTGAGGCGGGCGATGTCGCGCTGATAGTCGGCCTGGCGACGGATTCCCAGAAAGCCCCAGAGCACCGCCTTCACGGTGTCCATGACCGAGCCCTTGCGTTTGTGGACCGGGGGCGTGCTCACACGGCCCCCTGACTGGTCACGGCCACAGACGCCGGCGCGCGACCGACCATGCCTTGCGGCGCCGCGGGCACCTTGCCGCCCACCTCGAAGAAGGTGTAGGACAGCGTGATGGTCGTCACGTCCTTGGGCAGCTTCGGATCGATCACGAAGGCCACCGGCCACTCCTTCTTCTCACCAGGCGCAAGGGTGTACTGCGTGAAGCAGAAACACTCGAGCTTGTTGAAATGGGAGGCCGCCTGCGTCGGTGCGTAGCTGGGAATAGCCTGTGCCGCCATGGTGCGGTTCTGAATGTTCTGGAACTCGTAGAGCACCGTGGTCAGCTCACCCGGATGCACCTGCAGTGTCCGGACGGCCGGCTTGAAGTGCCAGGGCCCGCGTGCGTTGACATCGAACTCCACCGTGATGGTGCGCGACCTGTCGACCTGGGTGTTGAGCACCTTGGGCTGGGCACCGGGCACCGTGCGCTCGGTCAGCGCGAGGACATTGATGCCCGTGGCTTCACAGATGGCCTTGTACAGCGGCACCAGCGCATACCCGAAGGCGAACATGCCCAGCGTGATCACGCCGAGCTTGCCCACCATCTTCAGGTTCTCTCGTTTCAGACCCATCGAATGCTCTCCCGGAACGGCTCAGCCGCCCAGCAGCACGATCTTGCCGACGAAGCCCAGGAAGAACACCAGCGCCACCGAGGCCAGGATGAGGCCCAGGCGCTGGTTCTGTTTTTTCTGTTCGTTCGAGGTCATGGACGTGCTCAGCCGATCACCTTGGTGGCGGTGGCGTCCAGCTTTGGCGGGTTTTCAAAGGTGTGGAAAGGCGCCGGGGACGGCACTTCCCACTCCAGGCCTTCGGCGCCATCCCAGGGCTTCTGAACCGCCTTGGGGCCGACGCCGCGCATCGCGGGGACGATCACGAACAGGAAGAAGTACACCTGAGCCAGACCGAAGGCGAAAGCACCGACAGAGGCGATGGCGTTGAAGTCGGCGAACTGCATCGGGTAGTCGGCGTAGCGACGCGGCATGCCGGCCAGACCCAGGAAGTGCATCGGGAAGAAGGTGATATTGAAGGAGATCATCGACCACCAGAAGTGCAGCTTGCCACGGCCTTCGCTGTACATCACACCGGTCCACTTGGGCAACCAGTAGTAGATGCCAGCGAACATGGCGAACAGCGAACCGGCCACCAGCACATAGTGGAAGTGGGCCACCACGTAGTAGGTGTCCTGGAAGTTGATATCGATCGGCGCCATCGACAGGATCAGGCCGGTGAAACCGCCGATGGTGAACACGAAGATGAAGCCGACAGCCCACAGCATGGGCGTCTCGAAGGTCATCGAGCCCTTCCACATGGTCGCGATCCAGTTGAAGATCTTCACGCCCGTGGGCACGGCGATCAGCATGGTGCTGTACATGAAGAACAGCTGACCCGTCACCGGCATGCCGGTGGTGAACATGTGGTGGGCCCACACGACGAAGGACAGGATGGCGATGGAGCCGGTGGCGTACACCATGGAGGCGTAGCCAAACAGCTTCTTGCGCGCGAAGGCGGGCACGACCTGGCTCACGATGCCGAAGGCCGGCAGGATCATGATGTAGACCTCCGGATGGCCGAAGAACCAGAAGATGTGCTGGTACATCACCGGGTCACCGCCGCCGGCGGGGTTGAAGAAACTGGTGCCAAAGTGGCGGTCGGTCAGCGTCATGGTGATGGCGCCGGCCAGCACGGGCATCACGGCGATCAGCAGGTAGGCGGTGATCAGCCAGGTCCAGCAGAACATGGGCATCTTCATCAGCGTCATGCCGGGAGCGCGCATGTTCAGGATGGTCACGATGATGTTGATCGAGCCCATGATGGACGAGGCACCCAGGATGTGCATGGCGAAGATGCCGGCATCCATCGAGGGCCCCATCTGCAGGGTCAGCGGCGCGTAGAGCGTCCAGCCGGCGGCCGGGGCGCCGCCGGGCATGAAGAACGAGGCCACCAGCATGATCGCTGCCGGGATCATCAGCCAGAAGCTGAAGTTGTTCATGCGCGCGAACGCCATGTCGGACGCGCCGATCTGCAGCGGGATCATCCAGTTCGCGAAGCCCACGAAGGCCGGCATGATGGCGCCGAACACCATGATGAGGCCGTGCATGGTGGTGAGCTGGTTGAACAGCTCGGGATTGACCAGCTGCAGGCCGGGCTGGAACAGTTCGGCGCGGATCAGCAGGGCCAGCACACCACCCACCATGAGCATGGTGAAGGCGAACAGCAGGTACAGCGTGCCAATGTCCTTGTGGTTGGTCGCGTAGACCCAACGGCGCCAGCCGGCGGGGGCGTGATGATCGTGGTCGTGCGCGTGAGCGTCGTGGGGATCCAGTACTGCACTCATGTTCTAGTCCTTGAGAATTTCAATCTGTTCTGGGTCCGCGTCACTTGCGGGCCGCGACGATGTCGGCGGGCTGCACGATCTGCTCGGTCTTGTTGGACCAGCTGTTCTTGGTGTAAGTGATCACCGCGGCGATCTCGGTGTCGGACAGCTGCTTCCAGGCAGGCATGGCACCGTTGTTGACACCATTGAGCAGAACAGCGATCTGCTTGGATTTGTCAGCGTCCAGCACGATGGGGGATGCATCGAGCGCCTTGATCGGACCGGCGCCCTTGCCATTGGCCTGGTGGCAGGCTGCGCAGTTGGCGGCATAGACCGACTCGCCGCGCTTGACCAGGTCGGCCAGGTTCCAGACCTTGGAGGGATCGTCTGCAGCAGCAGCCATCTTTTTCTTCTCGCCCTCGACCCACTGGGTGTACTCCTCGGCGGACACCACCTTGACGTGGATCGGCATGTAGGCGTGCTCCTTACCGCACAGCTCGGCGCACTGGCCATAGAAGTCGCCGGTCTTCTCGGCACGGAACCAGGTGTCGCGCACGAAGCCCGGAATGGCGTCCTGCTTGATGCCGAAAGCCGGCACCATGAAGGCGTGGATCACGTCGTTGGCGGTGGTGATGATGCGGACCTTCTTGCCCACGGGCACCACGAGCGGGTTGTCCACCTTCAGCAGGTAGTCGTCCGTGGCGGGCGGCTTGCCGCTGTTGGACATTTCACGGTGGCTGTTGTCCAGGGTGGAGAGGAAGCCGATGCCCTCGCCTTCACCCTTGATGTAGTCGTAGCCCCACTTCCACTGCATGCCCGTGACTTTGATGGTCAGGTCGCTGTTGGTGGTGTCCTTCTGGGCCACCAGCACCTTGGTGGCCGGCAGGGCCATGCCGATCACGATCAGCAGCGGCACGATGGTCCAGCCCAGCTCGACCCAGATCGGCTCGGGCAGCTCCTGCGACTTGTGCCCCACCGACTTCCGGTGCTTGAGGATGGAATAGAACATCACCCCGAACACCACCACGAAGATGACCGAGCAGATGGCCATCATGAACCAGTGCAGCCAGTGCTGCTCTTCTGCGATCTTGGTGGCAGGCGGTGCAAAGTTGAGCTGGTTGACCGCCGGACCACCGGGCAAGTCGTTCACCGCATGGGCCGCCTCGGCCAGCCAGACCGAGGAGCCCAGAATCCAGGCAGAAGTCGTCGCACGCAGGCCACCGGAACGCTGGCGCAGGAAATCACCCATCTGTCTTGTCGTACTCACGTTGAACGCCTCAAATATAAGTATTGATTTATATCAATCCAATTAGACCAAAAACACCCTGAACGCCCTCTCAGGGAATACCCACACCAGCTTCTTGCCCCCTCAGTGCACGCCTGATTTCCCGGGCCAGCACCGGCCGCAAATCGGCCCTCACATACCGCCCGACTTCCGCCGAACGCCCTCCGCCCCGCACCGACACCAGCGAACAGTGGCCGGACGGACCCTCCACGCGAATGGCATGGCCCGCAAACTCAATACGCGACAACCGGCCGGCGTTCTCCCGCTCCACCACCAGCCGACCACAGCTCACACAGATGTGCTCACCGTCGGTCGCATGCCGGGCGTAGACCAGAAACGCCACGCCAACCGCCACCAGCTCCACCAAGGAGAATGGCAAAACCATCCAGGCGCCGTGGGTCCAGAAGAACCCAGCCACCACCAGGGACAGCGCACTAAACAGCGCGTATATGGACCCCAGTTGCCGTGGCGTAACCGAACAGTTGCTCCTCAGTACCCAGTGAGTCCCGTCCGCGGTGACGCTTGCGAGGCGATACATGTTGTGTCTCCGACACAACCGGATGCGCCGGGAGCGTCCGACATGGGATTACGCCTGCCGAAGATTCGGCGTGCGGAGTTTGATTTATGTCAATTGTAGCGACCAGAAACCGCCCACCGCCCGCTGTACGGCATCTGGGGCGCGCCCTGGTAGCAGATCAGCCGCGCCGTTTTCGCAGCATGGCCCGCATCTCGTCCACCGAGACCGACTGGCTGTCCCCGGCCTGGGGTCGGGGCGCCGACTTGAACGCGTGCCCATAGTTGATCTCGAACCCCAGGGTCAGGCGCCCATGACCGTCGCGCGGCCCGTGCTGCTCGATGGCGGACTCGATGCGCGCGCGCCACCCGCGCCCCCGCAGCCCAGGAAACCGAGCCGCTCCCAGGTTGCGGCCAAAGCTGCGCAACTCGTCCAGCATGGCCGCCGCACTGCTGTAGGTCAGCGTGATGCGCTCCATGTCCATCACGGGCTCGGCGAAGCCCGCCTGCACCAGCATGTCACCCCAGTCGTGCATGTCGGTGAAGCTGTGGGCGGGTGATGGCCAGCCCTGGCCCTGGTAAATGCCCCGCAGCTCGCTCAGGCTGTCGGGTCCCAGGCAGGAGAACATCAGAAATCCGCCGACATCGATGTGCCCGTGCCAGCGACGCAGCAGGGCCTGGGGGCGGGGCTCCTGGTGCAGCACCATATTGGCCCACAGCATCGCCACCCGGGTGTCTGCGGTGGCCACAGCGGGTGCGCTGGACTTGCCCCAGCCCAGGAGCGACCGGAGCGACCGGCCGGCCCCGCCCTGCAAGCGCTCGGTCACGCGCAGGTCCTCCGCAAACACCAGGCAGCGGGCATTCGGCAATCGCGCAGCCAGGCTGCGATGCGCCTCCAGTCCGCCCATCAACGGCTCCCAGTGCAACCAGCTGGCCGGCTGCTCCCGGAACCACTGAAGGCGGTCAATCATGCGCCGGGCCACCTCCTCGTGCAGCCAGGGGCTGGCCGCATGCGAGCGAAGCAGCCAGCGCCGCGCTGCGACGGGATCAAGCCCGGGTACGGGCGATTCTTCGGTGGGGTGGGTCACAGAGGTCTGTTGACAGGGGTGGCGGCCGGCTGGCGAAGGCGCGCCAGTATATTGGCCCGCATGGGAGTTCTGACCGCTTTGCTGCACCGGATACCCGGGCTGCCCTCCATCTGCCAGGTCTGCGGCAGCTGGCCGGCAGCGCCGATCTGCCCGGCGTGTTGCCAGCGCCATGCGCCGCCCCTCGGTCGCTGCCAGCGCTGCGCCAGGCCGCTGCCTGACGATGCTGCGCTGTGTGGCGAATGCCTGACGGCCACAGGGCCATCCCCCGTGCAGAGGTGCCTGACCGCCGTGGACTACCGGTTCCCGTGGAACGGGTTTATTGGCCGGTTCAAGTTTCGCAACGAACCGGGCTGGGCCGGCCCGCTCGGGGACCTGATGGTGCAATCCGCCTCCAGGCAGGACTTCCTTGCGCCCGACATGTTGCTGGTGCCGGTGCCCGTGACACCAGCGCGACTGGCCGAGCGGGGCTACAACCAGGCTTGGGAGCTGTGCCGAGTAATCGGTCGGCGCACCGGCCTCCAGACCATGGCGGAGGCCTTGGTGCGCCTGGGTGACACGTCGGACCAGCACCGCCTCACGCGCGCGCAGCGACTGGTCAATCTGCGAGGCGCATTCGTGGTCCACCCCCTCGTGGTATCAAGGCTGGCAGAAAAGCGGGTGGTCCTTGTTGACGACGTGCGCACCACGGGCGCTACCTTGCATCATGCAGGACTGGCGCTTCGCCATGCCGGCGCCACCGAGGTTCGGGCCCTGGTTTTGGCGCGAACGCCACAGGCGGCACAAGACGGGGAGACTGGTCGATGACACCGCTCCATATGCGCTTATGATCGCGCCCACCAAGGGGGTAGAAGACAAGGCCGGCCCACCGGTCACCGCGTTGAAGGCAGCGCCTCGCCCCATGTTCCACGTTGTCCTGGTCACACCGCAGATCCCGCCCAACACGGGCAATGTGATCCGCCTGTGCGCCAACACGGGATGCCATCTGCATCTGATCGAGCCCCTGGGTTTCTCGATGGACGACAAGCAGATGCGCCGGGCCGGACTGGACTATCACGAATACGCCAGTGTCCAGCGCCACCCCTCATGGACACAGTTCCTCGACACCGCCCAACCGGTTCGCGAGCGCATGTTCGCCCTCACCACCCGGGGACAGGGCCAGGCCTATGCCCAGCGCTTCATGCCCGGCGACTGGCTGGTCTTCGGCTGCGAGACCGAGGGGCTGCCAACCAGCGTGCGCGAGCACTTCGCCGCAGAACGGCAGTTGCGGCTTCCCATGCTGGAAGGCCAACGCAGCCTCAATCTTTCCAACGCCGTGGCGGTGCTTGTTTACGAAGCGTGGCGCCAACAGGGATTCGGAGCAAGAAAACCGTGATGCATATCACTTCTTTGCTGAGGGACGCACCCCACATTTGGGGGTTGCGGTCAACCACAATACGCGGGTTCGTTCATCCGCCGCATCATGCGGTACATATCCCCTTGCTGTATCGTGTAGACGTCCTGCCCCTGCGGGCAGCCCGGAGGTTTTTTTGATTGCGACGCTGACCAGGCTCTTCAAAGGCAAGGCTGCGCCCGGCAAGGGGGCCAAGGCCGTGCCGAGCCTGAAAGATCTTCAGGTCATCCGGTCTGCCCTGCTGCAGACCGTGGCGGACTGCGACGGCATCTCCGTGCACCGGTTGCGGCACAAGATCGAGCAAACGCAGACCGTGCAGGATCTCTGGTTGCTGCGCAACGACGCCTACCAGCTCATTTCCCAAGCCACCAGCCAGACGGTGGCGGCCGAGCGGATCAACGCCCTCCTTGCGGTTTTCGAAGGCTGGGTCGACGCCCGTCAGCTGGGACGTATCCGCTGAGCGACGCTCAGGGATAGCGCCGCACCAAGGCTTCGGCCACACACACCGGCTTCTCGGCCCCTTCGCGCTCAACGGCCACCGACCAGGCCATCTGCAGGCCATTGCCTTCGATCGGGGTGGCCGTCAACAGCGTCATGCGCGCCCGCAGGCGACTGCCCACCGGGACGGGTGAGGTGAAGCGCACCTTGTTCAGTCCGTAGTTCACCCCCATGCCGCCCTGCCGGATTTCGAACGCCGAGTCGAAAAACACGGGCAGCAGCGACAGGGTAAGGAAGCCGTGCGCGATCGGTGCACCGAAGGGGCCCGCACGCGCGCGCTCCACGTCCACATGGATCCACTGGTGGTCACCGGTCGCGTCGGCGAAGCGGTTGACCTGCTCCTGGGTCACGGTGACCCAGTCGCTGGTGGCCACTTCCTGACCCACACAGGCCGCAAGTTCGTCGAGGGTGTCAAAGCTTCTCATGGAGGCCGACTCTAGGTCCAGGACCCTGAAAGGCACTGTCGGCACCGCGACAGCGCCGGACCGGGTTCAGCGGTCCAGCCAGTCGCAGATGCCGCGCCACTGCTCCAGGTCTTTTTCCACACGGCTGGGCGCCACATCGAACAGCGTGAGCCCGCGCGCGGCGAGGTGGATGTAGTTCTGCGTGTCGCGCAGGTAGCCCAGAACCGGCAGCCCCAGCCCATCGACAAACTCGTGCAGCTTGTCGGCCGCAATCGTGCGGGCATCGACCCGCATGCCGACGATGCCCACCTGCAGATGCCCCGCGTGCTTGGACTGAGCGAGCTCGTCAAGAAACGCGCGCGTGGCGTAGATGTCGAAGATGCTCGGCTGCAGCGGCACCAGCACCTTGTCGGCATGTTTGAGCGCTTCCTTACACAGCGATCCGTGCAGGCCGGCGGGCGTGTCCAGCACCACATGGGTCGTCCCTTTGGGCGGCTTGCCCACATGGTCGCCCGACACTTCCCACGAGCGGATCGGGCGGGCGGCCGCAGGGCGCAGGCTCAGCCAGAGCGCGGACGACTGCTGGCGGTCGGCGTCGCCCAGCATCACGGCGTGGCCGCGGCTGGCCAGGTAGCCGGCCACGTTGGTCGACAGGGTGGACTTGCCCACCCCTCCCTTCGGATTTGCGATCACCACCACCGGCATACGGACCTCCTCGGGTGCATGGAACGCCGGCTATGTTAACGGGCGTGCATCCCAGAGCAGCTTCACCGCGGTCAGGAACATGCCGGTA
This sequence comes from Hydrogenophaga pseudoflava NBRC 102511, assembly GCF_001592285.1. Taxonomy (GTDB): domain Bacteria; phylum Pseudomonadota; class Gammaproteobacteria; order Burkholderiales; family Burkholderiaceae_C; genus Hydrogenophaga; species Hydrogenophaga pseudoflava. Next base: position 71,754 of record NZ_BCWQ01000014.1, read on the forward strand.
TAGACCATGCGGTAGAACAGCGCCTGGTTGATGCGGTGCGCGATGCGCACACCCACCCACACCCCGATCGGCGCGAATGGCAGCAATGCCAGCGAGGTGGCCATGTTGCGCCAGTCCAGCAGGCCCAGCCAGGCGTACGGAATCCACTTGGACAGGTTTATGAAGAAGAAGAAAAAGGCCATGGTGCCTGTGAACAGCACCGGCCGGAGCTTCAGCGGAATCACATAGGCATTGATCGGGGGCCCGCCCGCGTGGGCGATGAAACTGGTGAAGCCGGACGTGGCTGTCAGGATCGCGCCCAGCCATTTCGGCGGTGGCGGGCTGTCGGCGCGGGGCGGAAACAGCAGGCGCTGCGCCAGGAACAGCAGCGTCACCAGCCCCACCACCCCGGCCACCACCCGGGCGTCCAGGACGCGGAACAACACGGTGCCCAGGACGATGCCGGCCAGGCCGAACGGCAGCAGGAATTTCAGCAGTGCCCGGTCCACATCCTTGCGAAAGGCCGCCATGCCCAGCAGGTCCATCACCAGCAGCACCGGCATCAGGATCGCCGCCGCCTGCGGCACTGTGACCGCCAGCGCCATCATGGGCACAGCCAGCGAACCGAAGCCCGCACCGAAGCCGCTCTTGCTCACGCCCAGCAGCAGCACCGCCGGGATCGAGACCGCGTAGAAGAACGGATCGGTGATCAGCGGCAGCGCGCTCACACGCGCTCGACTATCAGCGCAATGCCCTGGCCCACGCCGATGCACATGGTGCACAGCGCGTAGCGTCCGCCGGTGGCGTGCAGGCGGTTGACCGCCGTGGTGGCCAGGCGCGCGCCGCTGGCGCCCAGCGGGTGGCCCAGCGCGATGGCGCCGCCCCAGGCGTTCACGCGCTCGTCGTCGTCCTTGAGCCCCAGCAGGCGCAGGACAGCCAGGCCCTGGGCCGCAAAGGCTTCGTTGAGTTCGATCACGTCGATCTGCTCCAGCGTCAGCCCGGTCTGGGCCAGCACCTTCTGCGTGGCCGGCGCAGGGCCGATGCCCATGATGCGCGGCGCCACCCCGGCCGTGGCCATGCCGACGATGCGGGCCTTGGGCGTCAGGCCGTTCTTCGCGGCCGTGGCCTCGTCGGCCAGCAGCAGCGCACAGGCGCCGTCGTTGACACCGCTGGCGTTGCCGGCCGTCACCGTGCCGTCGGGCCGCACCACGCCCTTGAGTTTGGCCAGCGCTTCCAGGCTGGTCTCTCGCGGGTGTTCATCGGTGTCGACCACCACCGCATCGCCCTTCTTCTGCGGAATGCTCACAGGGCAGATCTCGCGCGCCAAGTGCCCGGCCTTGATCGCCGCCACCGCGCGCATCTGGCTGGCCAGGGCCATGCGGTCCTGGGCTTCGCGCTCGATCTTGAAATCGGTCGCCACGTTCTCAGCCGTCTCGGGCATGGAGTCGACGCCGTACTTCTCCTTCATCAGCTTGTTGACGAAGCGCCAGCCGATGGTGGTGTCGTAGACCGCGTTGGCGCGGCTGAAGGCGCTCTCGGCCTTGGGCATCACGAACGGCGCGCGGCTCATGCTCTCCACGCCGCCGGCGATCATCAGCCCCGCTTCGCCGGCCTTGATGGCGCGTGCCGCCGTGCCCACCGCGTCCAGCCCCGAGCCGCACAGGCGGTTGATGGTGGCACCCGGCACCTCCAGCTGCAGCCCCGCCAGCAGGCTGCTCATGTGGGCGACGTTGCGGTTGTCTTCACCGGCCTGGTTGGCACAGCCGAACAGCACATCGGTGACAGCGGCCCAGTCCACCGAAGGATTGCGCGCCATCAACGCTCTGAGGGGAATCGCACCGAGGTCGTCGGTGCGCACGGAGGACAGGGCGCCGCCGTAGCGGCCGAAGGGGGTGCGGATGGCGTCGCAGATGAATGCCTGTGGCATGGTGTGTCTCCTCGAAAAACATGCAGGATAATGCATCCATGTTCAGTCCGTCCCAAGCCGATGTCCGGCGCTTCTTCTGTGCCGTGCACGCCAAACAACAGTCCGGCGAGGCCATGGAGGCCATCGAGATGCTGGCCGGCCAGTGGATCGCCGAGCACCCGGAGTACCACGCCGCGCTCTCGGATGTCGACGCGGCGCTGGCGCAGATGGGCACCCCCGGCGACGGTGGGCAGGAGAACCCGTTCCTGCACCTGTCCATGCACCTGTCGATCAGCGAGCAGTGCAGCATCGACCAGCCCCCGGGCATCCGCCAAGCGGTGGAGCTGCTGACCGCGCGCCGCGGCGACCTGCACGCCGCCCACCACGAGGTGATGGAGTGCCTGGGCCGCATGATCTGGGAGAGCCAGCGCTCGGGCCGCCCGCCGGACGGGCAGGCCTACATCGACCAGGTGCGGCGTCGCGCCACCCAGGACTGAAACAAAAAAGCCGCTCGATGAGCGGCTTTTTCATGGGAAGTCAGAGGTCAGCGGAAGCGCGACTGCGGCACCGTCTGCAGGTCGCCGTCCAGCGAACCCAGGTACTTGGCGATCTCGCGCATCTCGGCGGGCTTGAACTGCTTGGCAATGCCGGCCATCACGCCGTTGGAGCGACCGACCACGTTGTTGCCCTCGACCGTGTAGGACTTGAGCGCGACGTAGAGGTAGTCCGAATGCTGGCCGGCGATCTTGGGGTAGCTCGGATCGATGGGCTTGGCGAAGTTGGCGCCGTGGCAGGAGGCGCAGGCACCCTTCTGGATCAGTGCGGCGGCGGCTGCACTCGCGGTCTTGGGTGTCTCCGCGGGCGCGGCGCCAGCTTGTGCCGAATAGAACGCGGCCAGATCGGCCATGTCCTGCTCGCTCAGCGAACCGGCGATGCCGCGCATGGAAGGGTGCTTGCGGTCGCCCTTCTTGTAGGCGGTCAGCGCGGAGACGATGTACTTGTCGGACTGACCCGAGATCTTGGGAACCTTGTGGATCTCGGGGAAGCTGTTCTGGTAGCCCTTGATGCCGTGGCAACCAATGCACATTTCAGCTTTCTTCTGGCCGGCCTCAGCCGAGCCGGTCACACCTTGCGCCTGGGCAGCCGAAACCGCTGCAAGAAGGGTCGCAGCGGCGACAACAGTACGGGCGAACGTAGGCAGCGGATGGGTCATTTTGCAAGCACAATGAAGTGAACGATTGATAAAAATCAACAGACGATTATATAGACTTGACCATCAATAACGGCTTATTGATAACCCTGACCCACAGGCCCATCCACCGCCCTTCTCCGCCCCCTCCATGAAGTTCCAAGGCTCTGAAAACTACGTCGCCACCCAGGACCTGATGCTGGCCGTGAACGCCGCCATCACGCTCAAACGCCCGCTGCTCGTCAAGGGCGAACCAGGCACCGGCAAGACCATGCTGGCCGAGGAGGTGGCGCAGGCGCTGGACATGCCGCTGCTGCAGTGGCACATCAAGTCCACCACCAAGGCACAGCAGGGCCTCTACGAGTACGACGCGGTGAACCGCCTGCGCGACAGCCAGCTAAACACCGCCGACAGCGCCGAGCGCGTCAAGGACATCCGCAACTACATCGTGCAGGGTGTGCTGTGGCAGGCCTTCACCGCCGACCAGCCGGTCGCCCTGCTGATCGATGAAATCGACAAGGCCGACATCGAGTTCCCCAACGACCTGCTGCGCGAACTCGACCGCATGGAGTTCTACTGCTACGAAACGCGCGAACTCATCAAGGCCAAACACCGGCCGCTGGTGTTCATCACCTCGAACAACGAAAAGGAACTGCCCGACGCCTTCCTGCGCCGCTGCTTCTTCCACTACATCAAGTTCCCCGATGCCGACACGATGAAGAAGATCGTGGACGTGCACTTCCCCACGCTCAAGGACGAGCTGCTGACCGCGGCGATGAAGACGTTCTACGACGTGCGCAACCTGCCGGGCCTGAAGAAGAAGCCATCCACCAGCGAACTGCTGGACTGGCTCAAGCTGCTGATGGCCGAAGACATCCCGCTCGAAGCGCTGCAGAGCGCCGACAACAAGGTGTCGATCCCGCCGCTGGTGGGCGCCTTGCTCAAGAACGAGCAGGACACGACGCTGTTCGAAAAGCTGGTGTTCATGAACCAAAGGAACCGGTGAGCCCCCTGCTCATCGACGGAGGTCCGTCATGCTGATCGACTTCTTCTACACCCTGCGCGCGGCCAAGCTGCCGGTGTCGGTCAAGGAGTACCTGACCCTGCTCGAGGCGCTCAAGGCGGACGTGGTCGGGCCGACCAACCCGGACGCCTGCACCATGGACGACTTCTATTTCCTGGCCCGCACCGCGCTGGTCAAGGACGAGAAGCACTTCGACAAGTTCGACCGCGCCTTCGCCGCCTACTTCAAGGGCGTGGAGATGATCGCGGACTTCAGCAAGCCGATTCCCGCCGACTGGCTGCGTCAGGAGATGGAACGCCTGCTGACCGACGAGCAGATCGCCAACGCGCCCAAGATGGATTGGGACGAACTGATGGAGACGCTGAAGAAGCGGCTCGAAGAACAGAAGGAGCGTCACGAAGGCGGCAACAAGTGGATCGGCACCGGTGGCACCTCACCCTTCGGCCACAGCGGCAAGAACCCGCAGGGCATCCGCATTGGCGGCAAGGGCGGCAACAAGTCGGCGGTGAAGGTGTGGGACCAGCGCGCCTACCGCGACTACGACGACACGCAGGAACTGGGCACGCGCAACATCAAGGTCGCGCTGCGGCGCCTGCGCAAGTTCGCGCGCGAGGGCCACGACCTGGAGCTGGACCTGCCCGACACCATCCGCGCCACCGCCGCCAACGCCGGCTGGCTGGACATCAAGATGATCCCGGAGCGGCACAACAACGTGAAGGTGCTGCTGCTGATGGACGTGGGCGGCACGATGGACGAACACATCCAGCGTGTCGAGGAGCTGTTTTCCGCCGTCAAGGCCGAGTTCAAGCACCTGGAGTTCTATTACTTCCACAACTGCGTCTACGACTTCATGTGGAAGAACAACAAGCGCCGCTACGCCGAGAAGTTCCCGACATGGGACATCATCCGCAAGTACAACAAGGACTACAAACTGATCTTCGTGGGCGACGCCACCATGAGCCCGTACGAGATCCTGCAACCCGGCGGCAGCGTGGAATACAACAACGAAGAAGCGGGTGCGGAGTGGTTACAACGGCTCACACACGCGTTCCCGAAATTTGCCTGGATCAACCCGGAACCTCAGGGCGTGTGGCAGTATCGACAGAGCATCAGCATCGTCCAGCAACTCGTGGGGCAGCGCATGTTCCCGCTGACCCTCAAGGGGCTGGAGGACACGATGAGAATGCTCTCGAAATAAGCCTGCATGACCCTCACCTCCCGGCGCCGTGTGGCTTCCACACGGCTTTTTTGTCTGTTGTCGCTGCTGCTCCTGGGCATACCGCTGCAGGCGGCGGAGCCCGACCCGGGCAGCGCCCCAGAAGCCAGCGACACCCGCGGCGAGCCCGAACGTTTTGCGATTACGCTGCAGGCGCCGCCAGACCTGCAGGCCTTCTTGTCGCGCCACATCGAGCTGCAGCGCTACCGCCACCTGCCGGACCTGGACAGCGGTGAACTCGACCGACTGCTGCTCGCGGCACCCGACAACCTGCGGCAGTTGCTGGGCACGCAAGGCTTCTTTTCGCCGGAGGTGGAGGTCACCCGCCGGCCCGGCAGCGCACCGCTGGGCGACGTGCAGATCCGCATCGAACCCGGCCCGCCCACCCAGGTGGCGTCCTCGGCGGTCTATTTCAGCGGCGACATTGCCCGCCACGCCGAGGCCGAAAACCAGCGCGAGGCGGTGCGCCAACGCGGTCAGCAGGCGGTGGGGCAACCCTTCTCGCAGGCGGCCTGGGACCGCACCAAATCCGACACCCTGCGACTGCTCACCGCGGAGCGCTACCCGCGCGCGCGCATCGCCAACAGCTTGAGCGACATCGACGCCACCGGCCACGCCGCGCACTGGCACATCGAACTCGACTCCGGCGCGCCGGTGAAGATCGGCGAGGTGCAGGTGGAGGGCGCCGAGCGCTACGACCCGCGCACGGTCGAGCGCCTGGTGTGGCTGGCCGGCCTGCGGCCCGGCACCGACTACAGCCTGTCGCGGCTGCAGGACGCGCAGCAGCACATCGCCGACACCGGCTACTACAGCTCGGTGTTCGCCTACGTGGACCTGGACGCTGCCGGTGAGGCCGACGCCCCGGCGCCGGTGGTGGTGCAGGTGCGCGAAGCGCCGCTCAAGAAGGTGGTGCTGGGCATCGGCGGCAGCACCAACAACGGCCCGCGCCTCTCGGCCGAACACCAGCACCTGCGCATGCCCTTCCTGGGCTGGCAGGCGCGCAGCAAGCTGCAGCTGGAGCGCCACGACCAGCTGCTGTCCACCGACTGGAGCGCGCCGGTGGAGGACGATGGCTGGCACTGGCTGACGGGCGGACGCCTGGCGCGGCAGACCGATGGCGACAACACCGTCTCCAGCCTGCGGCTGAGCCTGGGCAAGGCGCAAAACAGCCCGCGCATGGACCGGCGCTACTTCGTGCAATACGACCGCGCGCGAACCGTGAACACCGCGCTCGCCAGCCTCTCGTCCGACGGCAACGAGGCCGCCGTCTCGGTCAATTACGGCTGGACCTGGCGCCGCTTCGACCAGCTGCCCTTTCCCCAGAGCGGCTACGGCCTGGGCCTGACGCTGGGCGCCGGCACCACGCTTGGCAGTGAGCGCAAACCGTTCCTGAGCACGCAGGCGCGCTGGCTGGGCTACTGGCCGCTGGACCGCGGGCTCGGCGCCTGGACCGCCACCGCTGAAACGCGCGAGCCCACCACTGCCCCGCCGCCCAGCCGCCTCGGTCGGCTGGCCCTTCGGCTGCAGGGTGGCGCACTGCTGGCCGACAGCACCGCCCGCATTCCCGACACGCAGCTGTTCCTCACCGGGGGCGACAACACGGTGCGCGGCTACGGCCTGCGCGACATCGGTGTGCCCCAGGCCGATGGCAGCGTCGCGCCGGGGCGCTACATGGCGGTGGCCAGCTTCGAATGGCAGCGCCCGATCTGGCGCGGCGGCGTGCGCACCGACTGGGAAAGCGTGCTGTTTGCCGACGCGGGCATCGTGACCAACCAGCCCTCGCACACCAGCCCCAAGGTGGGCGTGGGCGCCGGGCTGCGATACAACAGCCCGGTGGGCCCGCTGCAGCTGGACCTGGCCTATGGCCTGGGGCCCAAGCGCCTGCGCGTCCACCTCAACGTGGGGTTCAGTTTCTGATGCGCGCGCTTCGGACCGGGCTGTGGCTGGCGGGCGGCGCGCTGGGTCTGCTGCTCGCGGCGGTGGTCGCGCTCTGGCTATGGGCCGGCACGCCCGGTTCGCTCGCGCAGGCACTGGCCTGGGCCGGACGCTGGACCCAGGAGGCGGACGCTTCGCCGGGCCGCCTGCAGACCGACAACGTCGAAGGCAGCCTGCGCGGCGGCGGGCGCATCGGCAGCCTGCGCTGGTCGCAGGACGGCCTCACGGTGCAGGCCGAGGGCGTGGCGCTGCAATGGGGCGACGCGCTGTGGACCGACGCGCTGCAAGGCCGGGGCCTGCACATCCCGTCGCTGGCCATCCGCAGCCTGCGGGTGGACGACCAGCGCCCTCCCACGCCGAGCGAGCCACTGGCAGACCTGAGCCTGCCCCTGCCGCTGCCGCTGAGCCTGGGCTTTTCGCTGCAGCGTTTCGAGCTCACGGGCCGGCAGGCGCTGAGCGCCACGGACATCGCCGGGCACTACCGCTACGCCGCGCTGTCCACGCCCATGGACGAACCCGCCCTGCCCGACACGCCGGGCGTGACCGCCGCGCACCGCCTGCGCCTCGATTCGCTGCAGTGGGCCGACGGGCGCTACCGCGGGCAGCTCAACCTGGGCGCGCAGGCCCCGCTGCCCCTGGCGCTGGCGCTGCAGGGCGAGGTGCAGGGCCGCGTGCCCGACGGGCCTGCGCTGCAGCTGCAGGCCCAGGCGCGCGCCAACGGCACGCTGGCCGGTGTGGGCGCCGCGCTCGACATCAGCGCCCAGGCCCAACCCGCGGACGGCGCCACCGGCCCGGACGCCACCACCCTGTCGCTCACCGCCCGCGTGCTGCCCTGGGCCGACCAGCCCCTGCACAGCGCCGACGTGAACGCGCGCGCCCTCAACCTCGCCATGCTCTGGCCAACCGCGCCGGTGACAGCGCTGAGCGGGCAGCTGCAGGCGCAGCCCGAAGGCGACGGCTGGCGCGCCAGGGTGCAGCTCACCAACGCCCGCGAGCAGCCCGCCGACCAGCAGGGCCTGCCGCTGCAGCAGCTGCAGGCCGAGGTGCTGCAGAGCGGCGGGCGCTGGACCGTGCGCGGGCTGCAGGCGCGGCTGGGCGGCGGCACCCTGCAAGGCCAGGCCTCGTTCACAGCGGGCCCTGCTGGCCAGGGGGCATCGGCCCTCACCGACTGGCAAGGCGAACTGCAGGTCCAGGGTGTGCAGTCCACGCGGCTCTGGAGCACGCTGCCGCCCGGCGTGCTCGACGGCAAGGCCAGCGCGCGCGCCGCCCCCTCACCCGCACCTGCCGGCGCCGTCGACCTGCAGGCGCAGCTGGGCGCGGCGGGCGCGCGGCTGCAGGGCCAGGGCCGGCTGGAGCCGGCTCAGCGCAGCCTGCAGGGCCGCTGGGGTCTGGAGCTGCCCGGGGCGCGGCTGGACTGGGACGGCCAGGCCGGCCACGCCAGCGGACAAGGCGACCTGCGCGCGCGGCTGGACAACACGCCCCGCCTGCTCGACTGGGTGCGCGGCCTGCGCAGCCTGCCGGTGTGGAGCGCATCGGCACGCGACATGCTGGCCTCGCTCGACCGGCTGCGCGTCGACAACGGCGGCAGCGCCCGGGTGCAGTGGTCGGGCGGGCTGGCCGCGCTGGGCTGGCCGGCACCGGCTGCGGCGTCCACATCCCCATCAGCGCCGGTGACCCCGGTGGCACCACCCCGGCTGCAGGCCACGCTGAACCTGCCCGGCCTCGGCTGGCAGGGCGGCGACGGCGCCGCACCGCTGCGCATCGAAGGCCTGGCGCTGAGCGCCGCCGGCCCGCTGGACGCCCTCGCGCTCAACGCGGCCGGCAGCGCCACCACCGCCGGCTGGCGGCTGGGCCTAGACGCGGGAGGGCAGCTGGGCGTGGCCTCCACGGGCGGCCGGCTCGACCTGTCCCGCCTGCAGCTGCGCCTGAACCCCGAGACGGCATCGGCCCGCACGCCCGGCTGGCGGCTGGACAGCACCACGCCGCTGCGGCTGGGGTGGACCATCGACCCGGCCAACGGCCTGGCGCTGGACGCGGGCACCGGCGCGCTGGCGCTCAGCCCCCTGCCCGGCACCGCGGCCGCCCCCCAGACCCCGCTCACCCTAGACTGGCAGCGCCTGGTCTGGCAGGCCCAGACGCTGGACACCCGGGGCCGGCTGCAGGGCCTGTCGCTGCCCTGGCTGGAGTCGTTCGCGGCCCTGGGGCCCGCGCCGTCCCCGCTGGCCTCGAACGGCCTGGCCGGCGACCTGGTGCTCGACGGCGACTGGGACCTGCGCCTGCCCACGAACCCGTCCGCCCCGTTCACCCTGGCGGCCAGCCTGCAGCGGCGCAGCGGCGACCTGCGATGGAACGGCGGCAACGGCAGCCCGGACGCGCCCCTGTCGGCCGGTGTGCGGGACGCGAGGCTGAGCCTGAACGTGCAGGACCGGCGGCTGCAGGCGCTGCTGCGCTGGGACACCGAGCGCCTGGGCCAGGCCAGCGCCGACCTCGCCAGCACGCTCGGCAGCGGCACCGGCGACAGCACCGACCCGCTCGAACGCTGGTGGCCCGCCAGCGCCCCGCTCAGCGGCTCGGCCCAGGTGCGGCTGCCGCAGGTGGGGGTGTGGTCGCTGCTGGCGCCGCCCGGCTGGCGCATGCAGGGCACGCTCAGCGCCGACGCCCGCCTGGGCGGCACGCGCGGATCGCCCGCATGGAGCGGCAGCCTGCAGGCCGACGAGCTGGCCCTGCGCTCCGTCGTCGATGGCATCGCCTTCACCAACGGGCAGCTCCGCGCCACCCTCGCGGGCGAGCGCATCCGCGTCGACCGCTTCAGCCTGCAGGGCCCGGGCGGCGCGGCCAGCGGCGGCACGCTGGAGGCCAGCGGCCAGGCCGAGTGGCGCAGCGTGCCCGGCAGCCTGCTGCGCCAGCCCTACATCGAGCTGAAGGCCCAGGCGCAGCGCCTGCGCATCTCCAGCCGCCCCGACCGCCGCCTCACGCTGTCGGGCGACGCCAATGCCACGCTGGACGGCCGCCTGCTGCAGCTGCGCGGCCAGCTCAAGGCCGACTCGGCGCTGTTCATCCTGCCCGACGAGAGCACGCCCAGCCTGGGCGACGACGTGGTGGTGCGCAGCACGCGCGACCTGCCCGTGCCCGAAGGCACCGGCCAGCGCGTGTTGCCGGACGTCTCGGTCGCGCTGGACCTGGGGCCGCAGTTCGAGGTGCGTGGCCAGGGTCTGGACGCGCGTCTGGAGGGGCAGCTCAGCCTGCGCGCCACGCCCGCCCTGCCGACGCCGCGCGTGCTGGGCGAGGTGCGCACCGTCAACGGCACCTTCCGCGCCTACGACCAGAATCTGCGCATCGAGTCGGGCGTGCTGCGCTTCACCGGCCCCTACGACGACCCGGCGCTGGACATCCGCGCCGTGCGCGTGCTGCCCGAAAACACCAACCAGCGCGTGGGGGTGCAGCTCAGCGGCAACGCCCAGGCCCCGCGCGTGGCCCTGTTCGCCGACCCGGACCTGCCCGACGGCGACAAGCTGGCCTGGCTGGTGCTCGGTCGCCCGGCCTCGGCCGCCGGGGCGCAGGCCTTCGTGCTGCAGCAGGCGGCGCGGCGCCTGCTCTCCAGCGGTGGCGAGCCGCTGGACGGTGCGCTGGCGCGCACGCTGGGCATCGACGAGATCGGCTTCTCCGGCTCGGGCACCAGCGCCGACGGCACCACCACCGGGGCGGCGCTCACGCTGGGCAAGCGCCTCTCCAGCGACCTCTACCTGAGCTACGAACAGAGCCTGGCCGGCGCCATGAGCACGGTCTCGATCCTGTACGACCTCTCGCGCCGCCTGACCCTGCGCGCACGCGCCGGCACCGAGAACGCGATCGACCTGATCTTCACCCACCGCTACGACTGAAAACCCCCCGGGCGCCGCACATACAATGCGGGCTCTCTCAAGCCGCCATAGTTCAATGGATAGAACGAGCGCCTCCTAAGCGCTAGATACAGGTTCGATTCCTGTTGGTGGTACCAGTCACCGCTGGCGCAACGTACGCGAGAGCATGATCACCGGCACCAGGCCCACCAGCACCAGCGTCAGGGCTGGCAAGGCCGCCTCCCCCAGGCGCTCGTCGCGCGCCAGCTGGTAGGCCACCACCGCCAGGGTGTCGCTGTTGAAGGGCCGCAGCACCAGGGTGGCCGGCAGTTCCTTCATCACGTCCACAAACACCAGCAGCGCCGCCGCCGCCGTCGTGCGCCGCAGCAGCGGCCAGTGCACGCGGGCGGCCAGCGCAGCGCCGGTGGTGCCGAGCATGCGGGCCGAGTCGTCCAGGCTGGCCGGGATGCGCGCATAGCCGCTCTGCGCCGATTGCAGGGCCACCGCCGTGAAGCGAACCAGGTAGGCCCAGACGATGCCCATCACGGTGGCGGTCACCCAGTAGCCGATGCTGCCATCGGGAAAGGCCTTCTGCGCCCAGCCCACCGGCAGCAGCAGGCCGACCACGATCACCGCGCCCGGCACCGCATAGCCCAGCCCCGCCAGTTGCACCACACCCCGTGTCAGCGGACCGGGCCGGGTGCGCACGGCAAACGCCAGCACCAGGGCCAGCACCGTGGCCGCCGCCGCGCTGATGGCGGCCAGGCGCACGCTGTTGCCGGCCCACTGCACGAACGAGGTCCAGGGCAGTTCTTCCCAGCCGCCGATCAGCGGGCGCAGCATGAACAGCACCGGCAGCACGAAACCAAACAGAATGGGCAGCGCGCAGGCCAGCCAGGCCAGCGCGGACCGCCCGCCCGACAGCGGCACCGGCTGCGCGTCGGCGCTGCCGGCGCGCTGGCCGCGCAGCGAGGCAAAGCGCATGCGCTGCTGCGCGCGCCGCTCCAGCCACAGCAGCAGCGCCACCAGCGCCAGCAGCATGGTGGCCAGCTGCGCCGCCGCCAGCGGCATGTCCATGGACAGCCAGGCCTTGTAGATGCCGGCGGTGAAGGTCTGGATGCCGAAGTAGCTGGCCACGCCGAAGTCGGCCAGCGTCTCCATCAGTGCCAGCGCCACCCCCGCCGCCACCGCCGGGCGCGCCAGCGGCAGCGCCACCTCGCGGATGCGGCGCGACAGCGGCGCGCCCAGCAGGCGGGCAGCTTCCATCAGCTGCGCCGCGCGCTCGGTCAGTGCCGTGCGCGCCAGCAGGTAGACATAGGGGTAAAGCGAGAAGGTGAAGACCCAGACCGCGCCCGGCGTGTTGCGGATCTCGGGGAACACCCGCCCGCGCAGGCCGAAGCTCTCGCGCATCCAGACCTGGAGCGGGCCGCTGAACTGCAGGAAGTCGGTGTAGGCGTAGGCCACCACATAGGCCGGCATGGCCAGCGGCAGCAGCAGCGCCCACTCGAACACGCGCCGCCCGGGGAAGTCGAACAGGGTGACGGCGCTGGCGGTGGCCATGCCCACCACCGCGACACCCAGCGCCACGCTCAGGCACAGCACCACCGACGTGACGGTGTAGTCCGGCAGCACGGTGCGCGACATTTCCGCGAGCACCTCGCGCGCCGCGGCGTCGAACTGGGACCAGGACGCCAGCAGCGCCAGCACCGGCAGGGTCAGCGCCAGGGCCAGCAGCAGCAGACCAACGGTGGAGGAAATGCGGGACAACACAAATGAGAATTGTAGTTATCTACAATGGACCACCATGTTCCTCCAGGTCAGCCAGCTCAGCGTCAAGTACTCCGGCTCGTCCCACCCCGCAGTGGACGGCGTGTCGCTCGGCCTTCGTGCGGGCGACATCGGCGTGCTGATCGGGCCCTCGGGCTGCGGCAAGACCACGCTGCTGCGCGCGGTCGCCGGACTGGAACGTGCGCACGCCGGCAGCATCACGCTGGAGCGCGAAACCGTCAGCGACGGCTCGCTGCACGTGCCCGCCGAGCGGCGACGCATCGGCATGGTGTTCCAGGACTACGCGCTGTTCCCCCACCTCGACGTCGGCCGCAACGTGGCCTTCGGCATCGCCAAACTGCCGCGCGCCGAACGCGAGCAGCGCGTGGCCGAGGTGCTGGCGCTGGTCGGGCTGGACGGCATGCAGGCGCGCTACCCGCACGAGCTCTCCGGCGGCCAGCAGCAGCGCGTGGCCCTGGCCCGCGCCCTGGCACCGCACCCCCGGCTGCTGCTGCTGGATGAACCATTCTCCAACCTCGACGTCGACCTGCGCGAGCGGCTGGCGCACGAGGTGCGCGGCATCCTCAAGGCCGCCGGCGCCACCGCCCTCTTCGTCACCCACGACCAGCTGGAAGCCTTCGCCATCGGCGACCTGATCGGCGTCATGCACCAGGGTCACCTGCACCAGTGGGACGACGCCTATGCGCTCTACCACCGGCCCGCCACGCGCTTCGTGGCCGAGTTCATCGGCCACGGCGTGTTCGCGCCGGCACAGATCCAGCAGGTGGCCGGCGAGGTGATCGTGCAGACGCCCATGGGCGCGCTGCTGGATGTCGAGGAATGCCCGCTGCCCTCGGCCTACGAGGCCGGGCTGTGCGACGTGCTGCTGCGCGCCGACGACATCGTGCACGACGACGAGGCGCCGGTGAAGGCGCAGATCGTGCGCAAGGCCTTCCGCGGCTCCGAGTTCCTCTACACGCTGCGCCTGTCCAGCGGTGAGACGCTGATGACGCACGTGCCCTCGCACCACAACCACGCGGTGGGCGAGTGGATCGGCATCCGGGCCGAGGTCGACCACGTGGTCACCTTCGAGCGCGGCGCCACGGCGACCACGCCGCCCGCGCCGGGCGTGCACCTGCGCTGAGGCCCCGGTGGCGGGTGCCCGGACCACGCCGTCCATCCTGCTCACCGGCTTCGAGCCGTTCGGTGGCGAACGCCTCAACCCCAGCGCGCTCGTCGCGCAGGCCCTGCACGGCCAGCACATCGGCGGCCGGCCGGTGACCTCTCTGGTGCTGCCCTGTGTGTTCGGTGACGCCATCGCCGCACTGGAGCAGGAGCTGGCGGCTCAGCGACCCGCCCTGGTGCTCTGCCTCGGACAGGCCGGCGGACGCGAAGGCGTGACGGTGGAGCGCATCGCCGTCAACCGGGACGACGCGCGCATCCCGGACAACGCGGGCGCGCAGCCGCTGGACCGTGCGGTGCTGCCAGGCGCACCGGCGGCCTACTTCAGCCGCCTGCCGGTCAAGGCCCTGGTGGCGGCGCTGCAGGCCAAGGACGTGCCGGCGGCTGAGTCGCTGAGCGCCGGCAGCTTCGTCTGCAACCACCTGTTCTATGGCCTGATGCACGCCCTGCGGCGCCGCCGCAGCGTGCAGGCCGGCTTCGTGCACCTGCCCTGGCTGCCCGAGCAGGTCGCGGAGCGCCCCAGGGCCTTCGCGCTCCCGCTGGACACCCAGGTGCACGCCGTGCAGCACCTGCTGGCCACAGCGTTGCAGTGGCGAGGCCGGGGCGACCTGCAGCGCGTGGGCGGCGCGCTGGACTGATCCCGCTCCGCTTCAGTTCAGGCGCTGCTTGAGCGCCGGGATGCGCGAAATCAGCAAGCCGTCCAGCAGCAGCACCGCCACCAGCACCGCGCCCGAGAGCGGGAACGCCAGCGCCACCGCCAGCATCACCACCGCACCGGTTTTCCAGAGCGCGGCGTCGGCGGGTGCGCGCGGCGCCACCAGACGACCGGCGTTCGCGGGCCGGCGCTTCCACCACATCACGATGCCGCTGACGCACAGGAAGAGCACCGCCAGGCAGAACAGCACGTTGGCCCAGGCGCTCCACAGGCCCATGTCGCCCTGGTGCAGCGCGATGCCCACGGCCATGAGCTTGGCCATGGGCGAGTAGTCGGCGAATGCAGCTTCGGCCAGCACGCGGCCGGTGTACTGGTCCAGGTGCACGAAGCGGTCGCCGGTCGGGTCGCTCAGGTCGCCGCTCATGCTGTCGGCGCTGATGCTGTAGACGCCGGTGTCGTCCCGCGGCACGGCGATGTGGAACTGTCCGCTGAAACCGATGGAGCGCGCGTAGGCGTCGACCGTGTCGAGGTCGACCGGCTGGCCGTCTGGGATGCCCGGCCGGCCGGCGCTGGAGCCGGAAGCCGGCATCGGCGTCTGCTCCAGCCCCCAGGGCACTTCCTTCAGGCCCGGGGTGGCGAGCGCCGCGTGCGTCGCGTCGGACTTCGGCACGTCGTCCCACTTGGCGGCGGGGAAGCTGCCCCAGGGCTGCACGAAATGGCCACCCCAGATGCCCGCCCAGGCCAGCCCCGTCAGAAGGAAGAAGGCCAGCACCAGGCCGACCCAGAAGGCCACGCTCACGTGCAGCGACTTCCAGGCGCTGCGGCCCCTGGCCGAGAGGTCGGGCAGCAGCACCCGGGTCCAGCCCTGCCCGCCGCGCGGCCAGGCCATGTAGGCACCGGTGACGATGAGCACGATGCCCAGGCCGGCGGCGATCTCGATCAGCCGGTCGCCCAGGTCACCGAGCAGAAGCGTGCCGTGGATCTTCTCGGCCCAGGCGAACACGGTGTGCTCCTTGTCCACGTTGCGCAGCAGCTCGCCGGTGTAGGGGTTGACGGCCACGGCCTCGTCGCGCCCGTCCACCGTCACCACGAACCAGGCCGGCCGCGTCTCGGACTTCGGCGCCACGACCTCCTTGAGCTGCGCGCCGGGCCGCTGGGCCAGCACCGCCTGCGCCATCGTGCCGACGGGGGCGGTGGTGGCCTGCGGCTGCACGTCGATGTTCATGCCCAGGCGGTGCTGGAAGCCGGTGAAGAACACCATCACCAGGCCGGTGACGGCCAGCATGGTGAGGAAGGGCACGACGTAGAGGCCGGCGTAGAAGTGCCAGCGCCAGGCCAGCATGTGGAACTGGCCCAGCGTCGGGGGGGTGGTGGGTGGCATGGGGGTTTTCTGAAGGTTCATGACAGGGCGCCGATGGCCATAGACGGCGACACCCAGGGCGCGAACCCGGTCGGCGCGACCGGGGGCAGCGGGTGGACGCGGGCCGGGCCGCTCTTGCGGCGGCGCGGCGGCAGCAGCTGGGCCAGACCGCGGCACACGGTTTCGGCCTTGGCGTCCACCATCTGGGCCAGCTCGCGCAGGGCAGGCAGGGCCGAGCGCAGCGCGTCCGCACGCGCCTCGTCGGCCGCCTGTGCGCCCTGCCAGGGCAGGCCGAGCAGCTGGAGCAGGCAGGCCAGCCGGGACAGCACGTTGCCGGTGCGCAGCGTGGCCATGTCCTGGGTGCGCATCTGCTGCTGGAACAGGGCCTCGCGCAGCAGGGCCTCGCGTTCGGTCTCGGTGGTCACCGGCACCGGGGCCAGCCGGCAGTCGGTGAAGGCAATGGCGGTGAACTGGTAGGGCTGGTCACACAGCGACTCGACGCCCACCAGATCGCCCGGCAGGGCGATCAGCACCGGCAGGCGGGACGGGCCGCTCTCGCGGTCCAGGCGCACCGTGCCGTCGAGCACGCGCCACAGGCCACCGGTGGCACCGGCCTTGAAAAGGGGGTCTTGACCGGCGCACAGGCGCACCGGTTCTTTCACAGGGTTCGACATGGCAACTCCAGAAACGGACTTCACGAGGCCGAGTGCATCGGTGCACCGCGGCCGACGAGGCGGGACAGGCCCGCCGGTGAATCAGCCCTGGAGCGGCGGGCCGCGCGCGGCGGCGCGGGGCGCCTCGGCGGACCGGAGATCGGTGGAGAAGAAGAACGGTGTGGGCCAGCTCGCCACCACCGCGGGCAGCGCGGGCCAACCGGGCAGCAGGGGCGCAAAGCGTTCGGCGGCCAGCGTGCAGTGGCCACACAGATCCAGCGCGCCCGGACGCTCACCGTCGGGGCCGGCGGCCGGATCGCGACCCAGCTCGCT
The DNA here is from genome assembly GCF_001592285.1 of Hydrogenophaga pseudoflava NBRC 102511. Lineage (GTDB taxonomy): Bacteria > Pseudomonadota > Gammaproteobacteria > Burkholderiales > Burkholderiaceae_C > Hydrogenophaga > Hydrogenophaga pseudoflava. The sequence continues at coordinate 88,792 of NZ_BCWQ01000014.1, forward strand.
CGCCAGCACCCACTGCATGCCCTGCGCGGTGCAGAGCTCGACCCAGTCCTGCCCGTCCTGCGGCGGCCCGGCCGCGAGCGCGCGCGAGACCGCAGGCGCCAGCGTGGCCAGCAGCAGGGCGGCCAGCAGCCAGCCCGACAGTCGCCGGGCCAGGTGGTGCCAGGACAGGAGGGTCATCGGGCGAACAGGCTCAGGACATCAGTGCTTGTGCTCGGTGGCCGGTGCGGGCTTGCTGCCCATGGCGGCCGGAGTCGCCAGCGGCTTGGCCGGGGCCTTGACCTCGACGGTTTCGCGCTTGCCGTCCTTGCCTTCGAACACCAGCGTCACCGGCACCACGTCGCCCTCCTTCACCTGGGCCTTCAGGTCCAGCAGCATCACGTGGTAGCCGCCAGGCTTGAGCTCGACCGCCTTGCCGGCCGGCAGCGCCAGGCCGGGGATCTGGCGCATCTTCATCACGTTGTTGTCCATCGCCATCTCATGGATCTCGACCACGCCGGCCACCGGCGACTGGGCCTCGACCAGCTTGCTGTCGGCCTTGGCGGTGAGCTGCATGAAGGCGCCGGTGGCCTTCTGCTGGGCCACGGTCGCGCGGACCCAGGGGTCCTTGATCTCGACCGAGGACTGTGCAAAGGCGCTGGCCGACGCGGCGATGAGGGCGATGCTGATGAGGTGTTTCATGGGGACTCCTTGGGGTTGAAAAAAAGTTGGGGGAAAAGGGATCAGGACGCCGGGGCATCCAGCAGCGCGCGGACATCGGCGGTGTAGTCATCGGCGGTTTGTTCGTGCCGCAGCGCCACGCGGATGCGGCCCTGGCGGTCGAACAGGTAGCTCAGCGCCGTGTGGTCCATGGTGTAGCTGCTGCCGGTGGGCACCTTCTTGTAGAAAGCGCGGAAGTCCTTCGCGGTCTGCGCGATCTGCTCGGCATTGCCGGTCAGGGCCAGGAAGCTGGGGTGGAAGGCGGCCATGTACTCGCGCAGCAGCTCAGGCGTGTCGCGCTCCGGGTCCACGGTCACGAAGACCACCTGCAGATCGCCGGCCCGGGGGCCCAGCCGCTCCATCACCGCCGCGGCGCGCGTGAGCGCCGTCGGACAGACATCGGGGCACTGCACGAAGCCGAAGTACAGCATCACGACCCGGCCCTGGAAGTCGGCCAGGGTGCGGGTCTGCCCGTTGAAGTCGGTCAGCGAAAAACCGCGGGCGTAGTCGGCCCCGGTGATGTCGATGCCCTTGAACGAGGGCGTCGCCGGTTGGCCACCAGGGGACAGCCGGTCACAGCCCGACAGCAGACCGGCGGCACCGGCTGCGAGCCACAGCAGGCTCTGTCGACGGCTCATGGCGCGTGAAAACAGCGAAGAGGAAACGGACGCGAGAGGCATGGCACCCCCGAAAAACGGACAACACAGGCGCACTCCCGCAGGAGCGCGCCACGGCGCGGGTTTTCAGAGGCTCAGCGGAGGCGCCCGGGAACGGGCGGTCGCCCAGACCGTGTCGGTCAGGGGGGCGCGGTAGAACGCCGAAGGCTGTTCGGCCAGCGGGGCGGGCAGCATGGCCACGGCCTCCACCGGGGGCAGGCCGCTGGCGCCACCGTGCAGGGTGCACCAGGGGCAGTGCGGGCTGGCATCAGAGCCAGCGGGCTGGCCATCGATCTTCTGCGCCAGTTCGCCGGTGTCGGCCTGGACCCAGACCATGCCGGTGGTGGTGCAGATTTCCAGCCAGTCGGCGCGGTCGCTGCCGCCCATCCGGGCCTGTGCGATGGTCGGCGCGAGCGCACCCAGCAGCATGGCCACAAGGGCCAGCCAGGCGGCAAAACGGCGACGCAGGCGCAGGAAAGACATCGCGCGATGTTAACAGCGCGGTCCTGTGGGCGACGCATCCCGGAACCCGCGGCCCCTACGATGCCGCTGTTCGCCCAACCTCCAGGAGACACACCCCATGCTCACCCTCTGCGGCTTCTCGGCCAGCAACTACTACAACAAGGTCAAGCTCGCCCTGCTCGAAAAAGACGTCCCTTTCCAGGAAGAACTGGTCTGGGTCGGCCAGACCGACCGGGCGGCCAGCCCGCTGGGCAAGGTGCCCTACCTGAAGACCGACGAAGGCCCGCTGTGCGAGTCGACCGTGATCCTCGAATACCTGGAAGCGAAGTACCCGCAGCACCCGCTGCTGCCGGCAGACCCGTTCGCCGCGGCCAAGGCGCGCGAACTGCTGCGCTTCATCGAGCTGCACCTGGAGCTGGTGGCGCGCAACCTCTACCCCGAGGCCTTCTTCGGCGGCAAGATCAGCGACGCGGCCAAGGAGAAGACGGCCCAGCAGCTGGAGAAGAACGTGGCCGCGTTCGCCACGCTGGCGGGCTTCCCGTCCTTCATCGGCGGCGCCGAATTCACGCTGGCCGATGTGGGCGCCGCGGTGCACCTGCCGCTGGTCAGCAGCGCCAGCAAGATCATCTATGGCAAGGACGTGCTGGCGGACCTGCCGGTGCGCGACTACCTCAGGCGCATCGGTGAACGCCCTGCGGTGCAGAAGGTCAACGCCGACCGCAAGGCCAACACCGAACTGATGCTGGCGCGCGCGAAAGCGTAGTCAGAAAAATCAGCCCTCGCGCAGTGCGGTCACCGCATCGCGCAGGTTCTGCGCCCAGGTGCGTCGGTCGCGGCCCTGGGCGCGCTGTGGTTCGCCGTAGTGCACCACCGCCACCACGTCGGTGGCGCGCAGTGTGTTCCACAGCGACTGCAGCAGCGTGGTATCGCCGATGAACAGCGGCGCGTCGTGACGCCGACCGTGCACCGGATCGACATAGCTCAGCCCCACCGGCAGCACCGGCGCTTCGGCCGCGATCGCGGCCTGGATCAGGTTGGCGTGGAAGGGCAGCAGGGTCTGGCCGTCGCCGGTCGTGCCCTCGGGAAACACCGCCAGGATGTCACCGCCGCGCAGATGTTCGGCCATCTTGTGCACCACGCGCATGGCGTCGCGCCGGCTCTCGCGTTCGATGTAGAGCGTGCCCGCGCCGGTCACCAGCGCACCGATCACCGGCCAGGCCTTGACGTCGGCCTTGGACACGAAGTGCGACGGCCGCGCCGCGTTCATCACCAGAATGTCGAGCCAAGAAATGTGGTTGGCCACCACCAGCAGGGGGCCGTGCACCGGCGGCGTGCCGCGCACCTGCAGCGTGACGCCCAGGATGCCCAGCATCTGGCGGGTCCACTCGCGCACCAGCAGGTCGGTCGCCTCGGGCGTCAGCTTTCCGAATTCGCTGCGGATGGTCCACAGGCCGCGCAGCACATGGCCCAGGGCGCGCAGGATGCGCCACCCCGCAGCCAGGGCCGAGCGCCGCCGGCCGCTCACGCCGCGGCCCGCGCCGCCTCGTAGGCCACCTGGCCGGCCACCAGCGTGGCGCGCACACGCACCGGCATCTCGTGGCCCTCGAACGGCGTGTGCTTGCCCTGGCTGCGCAGGGCGGCCGGCTCCACCGCCCAGCTGGCGTTGGGGTCGAACAGGCAGAGGTCGGCCGCGCCGCCCACGCTGATCTGCCCCACGCTGTGCTGCAGCGTGCCCAGTGCGCCCCCCAGCACCGCCTGCGGGCCGCTGGTGAGCACGGCCAGCGCCTGCATCAGGCCCAGGCCATCCTGCTGCGCCCATTTGGCCGCCAGGCCCAGCAGCAGCTCCACCGCGGTGGCACCGGGCTCGGCCTCGGCGAAGGGCAGCACCTTGGCGTCGGCGTCCACCGGGTTGTGGTCGGACACCAGGGCGTCGATGGTGCCGTCGGCCAGGCCGGCGCGCAGCGCTTCGCGGTCGCGCTGCTGGCGCAGCGGCGGCTGCAGGCGGGCGCGGCTGTCGTAGAAGCCGATGTCCACGTCGGTCAGGTGCAGGTTGTGCACACTCACGTCGCAGCTGACCGGCAGGCCCTCGGCCTTGGCCTGGCGCACCAGGGCCAGGCCAGCGGCGCTGCTGATGCGGCACAGGTGCACGTGCACGCCCTTCTCGCCCGCCGCCTTGGCCGCGCCGTGCACACCGCGCAGCAGCTCGAACAGGGTGTGCAGCGCGATGGTTTCGGCCGCGGCCGGCACGCCGGCCAGGCCCATGCGCGTGGCCAGCGGGCCGCTCGCGGCCACGCCCTTGCCGAGCCAGAAGTCCTGTGGGCGCAGCCACACGGTGTAGCCGAAGGTGGCGGCGTACTGCAGCGCGCGCTGCAGCACCTGCGCGTTCACGATGGGCACCTCGGCCTGGCCGAAGCCGATGCAGCCGGACTCGGTGAGCTCGGCCATCTCGGTCAGCACCTCGCCCTGGAGGCCTCGCGTGAGCGCGCCCAGCGGGAACACGCGCGACTGGTGCAGCTTCTCGGCGCGGAACTTGAGCATATCCACCAGGCCCGGTTCGTCGAGCACCGGGTCGGTGTCGGGCGGGCAGACCAGCGACGTGACACCGCCGGCCACGGCCGCGGCCATTTCGCTCTCCAGCATGCCGGCATGCTCCTGGCCGGGCTCGCGCAGGCGCACAGCCAGATCAACCAGGCCAGGCGCGACCACCAGACCCGAGGCGTCGATGGTGCGGTTGGCATGGAAGTCGGGCGCGATTTTGCCGATGGCGATGATGCGGCCCGCCGCAATCGCGATGTCGGCCAGCTCGTCGCGGCCGCTGGCCGGGTCCATGACGCGGCCGTTCTGGATCAGGATCTTCATGGTGTGCCTATCGGTGCGGAGATCGGTGCCCCGGCGGAAGAGGACGTGGACAGGATGTGCCGCAGCGCATCGACCAGGGCCTCGCACTCGGCCTGGGTGCCGATGGTGATGCGCAGGTGGTTGTCGATGCGGGGCTGCTTGAAGTGGCGCACGAGGATGCGGCGCTCGCGCAGGGCGCTGAACAGGTCGGCCGCGCGCGCGCTGGTGTGGCGCACGAACAGGAAGTTGGCGCTCGACGGCAGGCAGTCGAAACCCAGGCCGTCGAACTGCTGTTCCAGCCACTGGCGGCTGGCGGCAATGCGCGCCGACAGCGCCTGCAGGTGCCCGTCGTCCTCGATGGCGGCTTGTGCACCGGCCAGCGCCAGCCGGTCCAGCGGGTAGGAGTTGAAGCTGTCCTTGACCACGTGCAGCGCCTCGATCAGCGAGGTGTGGCCCATGGCAAAACCGACGCGCAGCCCGGCCAGAGCGGCCGACTTCGACAGCGTGCGCACCACCAGCAGCTGCGGGAAACGATTGATCAGCGCCACGGCGCTCTCCGCGCCGAAGTCCACATAGGCTTCGTCGATGACCACCACCGAGCCCGGGTTGCTTTCGAGCAGCTGGGTCAGTTCGGACAGAGAGAGAGCGATGCCCGTCGGGGCGTTCGGGTTGGGCAGCACGATGCCGCCGTTGCCGCGCCGGTAGTCGGCCACGCGCACGCGGAAGGCATCGTCCAGAGGGATCGGCTGCGGCTCGATGCCGTAGAGCGCGCAGTACACCGGGTAGAACGAGTAGCTGACGTCCGGGAACAGCACAGGCCGGCCGTGGCGCAGCAGGGCGCAGAACGCGTGGGCCAGCACCTCGTCGGAGCCGTTGCCGACGAACACCTGCTCGGGCGTCAGCCCGAAACGCTTCGCGATGGTCTGACGCAGCGACAACGCGGTCGGGTCGGGGTAGAGGCGCAGGCGTTCGTCAGCTGCATCACGCACCGCGTCGAGCACGCGCGGCGACGGCGAGTACGGGCACTCGTTGGTGTTGAGCTTGATCCAGCCCGCGCCCTGCGGCTGTTCGCCGGGCACGTAGGCGTGCAGCCCGCGCACCGCGGGGCTCCAGAGCGCACGCGCAGCAGCCTCTTTCCTAGAGCTCATGCCTCGTTCCCGGCCACGATACCCAGCACGGCCATGCGGACGGCGATGCCGAAGGTCACCTGCGGCAGGATCACGCTCTGCGGTCCGTCGACCACGGCGGACTCGATCTCGACGCCGCGGTTGATCGGCCCCGGGTGCATGACGATGGCGTCCGGCTTGGCCCAGCGCAGGCGCTCGGTGGTCAGACCGAAGCTCTTGAAGTACTCCTGGCTCGATGGCAGCAGGGCGCCGCTCATGCGCTCGTTCTGCAACCGCAGGGTGATCACCACGTCGCAGTCCTTGATGCCTTCTTCCAGCGTGTGGCAAACCCGCACACCCAGATGCGAGAGGTCGCTGGGCACCAGGGTGCGCGGGCCGACCACGCGCACGTCGGGGCAGCCCAGCGTGGTGAGCGCGTGGATGTCTGAGCGCGCCACGCGCGAGTGCAGCACGTCGCCGACGATGGCCACCGAGAGCTTGGTGAAGTCCTTCTTGTAGTGCCGGATGGTGTACATGTCCAGCAGGCCCTGCGTGGGGTGCGCGTGGCGGCCGTCGCCGGCATTGACGACGTGCACGTGCGGGGCCACATGCTGGGCGATGAGATAGGGCGCTCCCGATTCGCTGTGGCGCACCACGAAGATGTCGGCCGCCATGGCCGACAGGTTGGCGATGGTGTCCAGCAGCGACTCGCCCTTGGCGGTGGAGCTGCGCGCGATGTCCAGCGTGTAGACGTCGGCCGACAGGCGCGTGGCCGCGATGTCGAAGGTGGTACGGGTGCGGGTGCTGTTCTCGAAGAACAGGTTGAACACGCTCTTGCCGCGCAGCAGCGGCACCTTCTTGACCTCGCGGTCGCTCACGCTCACGAAGCTCGACGCAGTGTCGAGGATGTGCGTGAGGATGTCGCGCGGGAGGCCTTCGGTGGAGAGCAGGTGGATCAGCTCGCCGTTCTTGTTCAGCTGGGGGTTGCGTGGCACGTCAGTTTTCCTTGGTTTCCAGCACGAATCGGAAGCGCCCCTCGCTGTCGCGCGCCAGCTCCAGCAACTGGTTGGCGGGCAGGGTCAGGGTGGCGGCGCAGACATTGGCCTGGATGGGCAGCTCGCGACCGCCGCGGTCGACCAGCACCGCCAGTTGCACGCTCGCGGGGCGGCCGTAGTCGAACAGCTCGTTGATCACCGCGCGCAGGGTGCGGCCGGTGTAGAGCACGTCGTCGATCAGCACCACGTTCGCACCGTCCACTTCATAGGGCAGCACGGTCTGAGCCGAGATCGACAGGCCGCGCTGCGCGAAGTCGTCGCGGTGCATGGACGAGGAGATCACACCGGCGTCGCCGGGCAGGCCCAAGTCGCGCTGCAGGCGCTCGGCCAGCCAGGCACCGCCCGAGGTGATGCCGGCCAGCACCACCGGTTGCGGGGTGGCGGCAATCAGCGCCTGGACGCCTTCGCGAAGTTCAGCATAGAGCAGCTCGGCGTCGAGCTGGATGTTTTGGATCACGGCAGGCTCCTCAGAAACTGTTCCAGGATGATGCAGGCGCTGGCCGCATCGGCGTCCTTGGCCCCAAGTGCGTGGGCCTCGGTGGTCGAGTAGCGTTCGTCGACCTCGTACACCGGCAGGCCGTGGCGGCCGCGCAGCCGGCGTGCGAACTTCTGTGCGCGCAAGGTGTTCTCGTGGGGGGCGCCGTCGGGGTGGAACGGCACGCCGACGACGAGGGCGTCGGGCTGCCACTCCTTGATGCGCTCGGCGAGCTTCGCGAAGCGCGCGTCGCCTTCGGCGGCGATGGTGGCCTGCGGCGTGGCTGTGCGGGTCAGGCGGTTGCCGCTGGCCACACCGGTGCGCTTGAGTCCGAAGTCAAAGGCCAGAAAGGTCTGGCAGGCGGCCGGCACGTCCATGGCGTCAGGCGTGTCCGGCATCGGGGGACAGCATCCAGGGCGCCAGACCCAGCAGGCCCATCGCCTTCTCATAGCGTTGCGACACCGGCGTGTCGAAAATCAGCGCTGGGTCGGCGGCCACCGTGAGCCAGCTGTTTTCGGTGATCTCGGATTCGAGCTGTCCCTCTCCCCAGGACGCGTAGCCCAGCGAGACAAACACCTTGCGTGGACCCGCGCCCGAGGCGATGGCTTCGAGCACATCGCGCGAGGTCGTCATCTCCAGCCCGCCGGGAATGGACAGCGTGGAGGCGTAGACCGACTCGCCTTCACCCGCGTCGATGGCTTCGTGAAGCACGAAACCGCGCTCGGTCTGCACGGGACCGCCCTGGAACACGGGCTGATCGCGCAGATCGTCGCGCCCCAGCACCAGGTCGACCTTGGCGAACAGTCCGGGCAGCAGGATGTCGGAAGGCTTGTTGATCACGAGTCCGAGCGCGCCGCGCTCGCTGTGTTCGCACATGAACACCACGCTGCGGCCGAACAGCTCGTCGTTCAGCCCGGGCATTGCAATCAGGAAGTGATTGGTGAGATTGATCGGGGCAGAATCCGCAGTCATGGCGCAATTTTAAGCGGCGGCCCGTGCCCGCCCCGCCGTCACCGAGCAGCCCCCGATGACACGCTACGACAGAGGACTGATGTGGTTCCGGCGCGACCTGCGGGTGCAGGACAACGCCGCCCTGCACCACGCGCTCAAACACTGCCGCCAGGTCTGGTGCGTGTTCGTGTTCGACACGGAGATCCTCGACCCGCTGCCGCGCGCCGACCGGCGGGTGGAGTTCATCCACGCCAGCGTGCTCGAACTCGATGCCGGGCTGCGCGCCCTGGGCGCCCGGCACGGCCGCGAGCGCACCGGCCTCATCGTGCGGCACGCGGCCGCGCGCGAAGACATCCCGCGGCTGGCCCGGCAGCTGCATGTGCAAGCGGTGTTCACCAACCACGACGACGAGCCCGCAGCCCTGGCCCGCGATGCCCAGGTGCTGGGCGCGCTGGCACACGCCGGCGTCATGCTGCACAGCCACAAGGACCATGTGATCTTCGAACGCCGCGAGGTGCTGACCCAGGCCGGCCAGCCGTTCGGCGTGTTCACGCCCTACAAGAACGCCTGGCTGCGCAAGATCGAGCCCTTCTTTCTCAAGGCCTATCCCGTCGACAAGTACGCACCGGCCCTCGCTCCACTGCCCGATGCGATGGATGGGCCGCTGCCCCGGATGTCTGATCTGGACTTCGAGACCACCAACCTGTCGAAGCTGCCCATGCCCACCGGCGCCAGCGGTGCACAGACCCTGCTGGCGGATTTCATGGACCGCATCGAACGCTACGACACGGCGCGCGACTTTCCGGCGGTCAAGGGCCCCAGCTACCTGAGCGTGCACCTGCGCTTCGGTACGGTGTCGGTGCGCCAGCTGGCTTCGCTGGCCTGGCAGATGCATCTGCAGGGCATGAAGGGTGCCAGCACCTGGCTGTCGGAGCTGATCTGGCGCGACTTCTACCACCAGATCCTGGCCAACTTTCCACACGTGGTCGGCAACGCATTCCGACCCGAGTACGACAAGGTGCGCTTCGAACATGGCAAGCACGCCCAGACCCTGTTCGCGGCCTGGTGCGAGGGCCGCACCGGCTACCCGCTGGTGGACGCGGCCATGGCCCAGATCAACCAGACCGGCTACATGCACAACCGGCTGCGCATGGTGGTGGCCAGCTTCCTGGTGAAGGACCTGGGCATCGACTGGCGCTGGGGCGAGCGCTACTTCGCCGAGAAGCTGATCGACTTCGACCTGGCCGCCAACAACGGCGGCTGGCAGTGGGCGGCCTCGACCGGCTGCGACGCCCAGCCCTGGTTCCGCATCTTCAACCCGGTGACGCAGAGCGAGAAGTTCGACCCCCAGGGCAAGTTCATCCGCCGCTACCTGCCGCAGCTGGCGGGGTTGTCCGACGCGGCGATCCACGCCCCCTGGAAGGCGCCCGAACTGGAACTGGTGGCGGCGGATGTGCGCTTGGGCCAGAACTACCCGAACCCGATCGTCGACCACGCCATCGCCCGCGAGCGCACGCTGGAGCGCTACGCAGTGGTCAAGCGCTGCCCCTGATCACCAGGCGACCAGTGGTCAGGCGTTGGCTGAGGCCTGCGCGTAGTTCGCCACCAGGGCCAGCAGCTCGTCTTCCGAGTAGGGCTTGCCCAGGTAGTGGTCCACGCCCAGCTCGCGGGCGTGCTCGCGGTGCTTCTCCGCGATGCGCGACGTGATCATGATCACCGGCAGGTCGGACAGGCGCGGATCGTTGCGGATGTTGCGCACCAGGTCGAAACCGTCCATGCGCGGCATCTCGATGTCCGACAGCACCACGGTCGGGCGCTCCTGCTGCAGGCGCTCCAGTGCCTGCAGGCCATCGGCCGCCAGCGTCACGCGGTAGCCTTCGCGCTGCAGCAGGCGCTGCGTCACGCGGCGCACCGTGATCGAGTCGTCGACCACCAGCACCAGCGGCACGGCACTGACCGCCGCCTCGACCGGCAGCTCGGGAGCGCCTTCGGACGACGCCGCGTCGCGGTGCAGCCGGCCCTCGATCCAGGGTTGCACCTGGTCACCGTACACCGTGGCCAGCGCCACCGGGTTGTAGATCAGCGCCACAGCGCCAGACGCCAGAACCGACATGCCGGCCAGACCGGGCAGGCGCGAGAGCTGCGGACCGAGGTTCTTCACCACGACTTCCTGGTTGCCCAGCACCTCGTCCACGTGCATCGCCACGCGCTGCGCCGCACTTCGGAAGATCACCACCGGCAGCGTGCGGGTCTGTGTTTCCTGCGATTGCGGTGTCGACTGGAGCAGAGCCCCTGCCCAGTAGAACGGCACCTCCTCGCCGCCGACCATGAGCGTCTTTCTGGCGTACGCCTGCGCCAGCTCGTCGGCGCTGACACGGCGAACCAGTTCGACCTGCGTCGACGGCACACCGACCGTCAGTTCACCCGCACGCAGCATCACCACCTGCGTGACGGCGGTGGTCAGCGGCAGCACCAGCTTGAAGCTGCTGCCCTGCCCCGCGTGGGTGTGGGTCTCGATGCGGCCACCGAGCGCCACCACGTCGTTGCGGACCACGTCCATGCCAACACCGCGCCCCGCCAGCGAGGACACCTCGGCAGCCGTGCTCAGGCCAGGGGTGTAGATCAGCTGCGCAGCTTCGTCGTCGGACAACACCGCGTCGGCGGGCACCAGCCCCTGGGCCAGGGCTTTTTCGCGCAGACGCGCCAGATCGATGCCCGCGCCGTCGTCCTCGAACGTCACCGAGACGTCGTTGAGCTCCTGCGCCAGCCGGATCTCGATGTGACCCTCGGCGGGCTTGCCCTTTTCAAGCCGGCGCTCGGGCGATTCGATGCCATGCACGACGCTGTTGCGCAGCAGGTGTTCGAACGCCGCCGTCATCCGGTCCAGCACGCCGCGGTCCATTTCAATGTGACCGGCCGTGATGTCCAGCCGCACCTGCTTGCCCGTCTCCTTCGAGGCCTGGCGCACCACGCGGTACAGGCGCTCGGAAATGCCTTCGAACTCCACCATGCGGGTGCGCAGCAGGTCGCGTTGCAACTCGCGGGTCTGGCGCCCCTGCGCGACCAGCCCGTCCTCGGTCGCTTCGACCGCACGCTGCAGATTGCGCTGCACCGTGGCCACGTCGTTGACCGACTCGGCCATCATGCGGGTCAGTTCCTGTACGCGCGTGAAACGGTCGAATTCCAGCGGGTCGAACGCGAGTTCGGCATCGCGCGCCTGCGCCAGGCGCGACTGCATCTGCGTTTCGGCCTGCAGTTCGATGTCGCGCAGCTGATGGCGCAAACGGTCGAGGTTGCCCGTCAGGTCCTTGAGCGAGCCGCGCAGGGTCACCAGCTGGGACTCCATGCGCGAGCGGGTGATCATGACCTCACCGGTCTGGTTCATCAGGCGGTCCAGCAACTCCGGACGGACCCGGACGGCGGCTCCTGCACGTTGTGGCACCGGCACCGGCGCCTGCTGAAGAGACAGGCCACTCAGTCCGGCACCCTGAGGCACCGCCACCGAAGCAGCGGCTTCCGACGAGACCACAGCCTCCCCGGAACCCACCACAACCTCGTCCTCGACCGTGATCGACAGTGGTGGCTCGGCGGCTTGCTCCGGCGCGGTCTGCACCACGCCATGAGAGGCGGGATCGGTGCTGCGGAGCAGGTCGAAGCGGGCGCACAGGGCGTCGTAGGCGGACTGCAGGGGCTCCAGCTCCCCGGTCTGCGGGGTGTCGGTGCCCAGGCGTTCAACCGAGGTTTCCATCCGGTGCGCCATTTCGCCCAGACGCAACGCGCCTGCGAGCCGGGCGCTGCCTTTGAGCGTGTGCAGGTTGCGAAGCACCTCGGCGCGTGCACTGCCGTTGTCCGGTCGCGCGATCCACTGGCGCAGGGCACCACCCAGCAGGGGCAGCAACTCCTGTGCTTCGTCGGAGAAGATCGGGAACAGGTCCACATCGATCGTGTCCATCGCATCGATGTCGTCGTCGATGTCCTGGACAGGCCCCCTGGGTTCGTCCATTTCTGACAAGGGCGACAGCGTCGTGTCGTCGTCCGCCAGTACAAGCGACTCGGCGTCGAGGACCTCGGGTGCCACGTGCAGCGGCTCTTCGTCCACCACCACGACAGGCTCCACGCTGTCGACCGGCGTCCCGGTGTCGATGGACGACGCATCCCATTGCGTGTTCAGTTCGTTGTCCAGCGATGGCTCATCGGTCGTGGGCTCGCTGACTGCGTCCGACTCGGTTGGCGTGGGCAGGTGCAGCAACGCCTCCAGACCCGCCAGCAGCTCGGGATTGGGTTCCTTGTAGAAACCCGCCGCAAACTGGTGCAGCAGGCGGCGGATGTCCTCGGCGGCGGCCACGAAAAGCTGTGCCTGCGCATCGGTCGCCGGCTGGCCCGCGCGCTGGTGCGAACCGACCAGCGCCAATGCGTGCTCCAACGCCCGTGCAATATCCGACAGGGGCTGGAAGCCCACCGTCGCTGAGCTTCCTGCCAGCGAATGTGCCAGCGCCTCGGCCTGCTCGGGCAGACGTTCGTGCTGCTCCAGCGACCACTCGGACAGCGCCACACCCAGCCGACGCGACCATTCATCCGCCTCGTTGAGATAGACGTTGTAGAGACGGATGCCGATGCGCAGCGGTCCGATGGCGCGGGTCTGCTCGTCGAGCATCTCGTCCGTCACGGCACCGGAAGGCACGGCGATGTCTGCGGCTTCCTCACCCACGTCGACGTCCGGTGCCTCATCGTCCTCAGCAGGTCCCGAGGCGCTCATGGGCTCTTCCACCAGCACCGGCTCTGGCGTCGGCATCGCCACTGCGTCGAGCTCAATCACCTGCACGCTGTCGGGCTCGGCCGGATTGAACAGCGCAGCAGGCATGGAATCCTGCAAGTCCTGCGCCTGTGGAAGCTCCGCCTCCAGATCGAGAGAGATCTCGTCGAAGATGGATGGATTCTCGTCTGCGGGGTCCACCTGCGCGGGAGATTCCGCATCCTCACCACCCGCTCCGGACTCGACCGGATCAACGAGCGATGCATGCTCCGACGGCACAGGCTCGGGAAGATCAAGCTCCATCACCAGGGCGTCGCCAGACTCCTGTGCGCCCACGCCCAGGTCCACCGCAGGCGCGTCATCCGTTTCGACCTCGATCGACACCACCGGTTCTTCGGCCGCCGGCTCGGTCAGTTCAACAACCTCGACAGCTTCCACCGCCGACTCTGGCAGGGTACCCTCCAGCGGCAGGTGTTCCCGCCGATCGCGCCAAGCCTGGGCGCTGTTGCGGAAGGGCTGGGCCTTCCAGTGCGCGTCCTGGTTCTGGTCGATGTCCTCCACCCAGCGGCCCAGCTCGGTCATGGCTTCCTGCGCCAGCGACAGCAGCGCCGGCTCGGCGGGCCGCTGCTCGGCCAACACCGAGTTGAGAACCTGTTCCATCGCCCAGGCGGCTTCGCCAAACTCACCCAGCCCCACCATCCGGGAGCTGCCCTTGAGGGTGTGGAACGCACGGCGCAGAATCGTGAGCTGCTCCAGCTGACCGGGTTCGTGGCGCAGCGCCTTGAGCGCGGCCAGTCCGTTGCCCACCACTTCACGACCTTCCTCCAGGAAGATGTCGCGCAGATCGTCTTCGCCATCGTCATCGGGCGGCGTGCTGACCGGGGCCACCTGCGCCACAGGCACCGCCGGGACGCCCGACTGGGCCAATCCCACCAGTGCCTGGGCACCGGCCACGGCGTCGCTGCCGACCACGGCCTGGGCTGCCTCGCGCGCGGCGCGTGCCACACCTTCCTGTTCGGCCAGCGATGCCTGGTCGGCGAGAGAATCGAGCTGTTCGCTCAGTTCGGCCAAGTCCACATTGTTCTGGGCGCCTTCGACCACGCGCTGGACGTCCTGGCTCAGCGTTTCAGCTGCGTGCTGCGAAGGAAGGGACACCGGCACTTCCGGAGCCATCCGCCCCATGAGCGGCCGGAGCTCGCCCGCCTGGTCGTCGAACACGAACAGCTTCTTCGCCAGCGCTGGCTGGTAGTTGAGCATGTCCACGAGGAAACTCAGGGCGCTGAGGTTGTTGCCCAGCTGCTGGAAGGTTCCGGCCTCTCGGGCCATGTCCTCGTCGATTTCGGTGTCCAGGATTTGCTCGACCGTCGCGCGCATGCGGGAGACGGTCTGCACCGCCTGTTCAAGGCCCAGCACAGAGAGCACGCCGCGCATCTGCACCAGCTGGGACACTGCCACGTGCAGCCCCGCCTTTTCCTTCGGCGCCCGGAAGAACTGGTCCAGCGACTTCTCCGCCTCGCCCAGCGCCACCTTCAGTTCGCCGACCACGCTGCCCAGCGTCTGGCGATCGCTAACGCGGCGGTAGAGCTGCTCCATCCACGGTTCGAGGGGCTGGGCAGACTCGCCCGCCAGCACCCTCTCCAGACGCTCGGCCAGCAACTGGGTGCGGTCGGTCAGTGTTGCATCGTTGGGATCAAAATCGTCGAACGCCGCTTCCAGGTACAGGGTGGTGGTCGCGACCTCCATTGACAACTCGGGCTTGACGTTCCCGGGTGAGCGCGCCACGTGCTCGGCCGCCTTGACGAGCGAGCGGGCCAGTCCGGTGCTGGCCGGATGCAGCTTGAGCAGCGACTCGCCGATCAGGGTGTACTGGTCGAGCACCGACCGCGCACGACTTAGGTCGCCACCCGCCAGCAGCGACCACGACTCCTTGCCCGCATTGATCCGCTTGCGGGCCTGCACCAGCAACGCGGGGTCGAAACGCCCCAACGTGGCCTGGCTGTAGTCCACCGGCGCGGCATCGCTGAGACCGAACGCCGCGCGCACCGCTTCGAGATGAGGCGCCGGTGTGCCCGGCACAGGACGCGCCTGGGCACAGAAGAACAGGAGGTCGTGCAACAGCGTCTCGGACACATCGGCGCGCGCACCACCTTGCACCAGACCGGCCAGCTGCAGCAGGATGCGGGAGGCCGCCCTCTTTGCATAGACATCTGGCACGAGAAGGTTCTGCGACAAACCCTCGAAATAGGCCGCGGCTGTTCGCCAGAACGTGACCGCACGGGGTTGCTGCGCACCAGCGGCCAGGCTGGCACACATGCGCGAGAGTTGCGTCGAGGCAGCACGGCTGTTGGTCTTGACCACCAGCAGCACGAGCCGATCGAACAGCGAGCGCACCTGTGGATCCACCTTCATCGGCGGCACCCCGGCAGGCGCTGGCGCCTCCACCCCCCGCCGGTCAAACGACCACAGGTCGGCCGGATGGACGCGCTCGGCACCCGCCAGCTCCTGCACCTCGCGGTACTGGCTGAACAGCGCCACCGGCGGCACCGGCTTGCCGTTCAGCACCGCCTCGAGGTACTCGATCAGGGCGAAGCTCGCGCGCTCGACCTTGCCCGCCGCCTCATCGGTGCAACTGAGCGGGCGCTGCACGAACCGCTGGACTGCCGCCTCCATGCCCCGCAGCACCTGCGCCGGGGCCGCGAGACCGACCACCTCGAGCGCACCCACCGCCTGGTGAAGCTGCTGCCGGGCCACACGCAAGGCCCCGGGGTCGACCGCTTCCAGGTCGCTGTGGCGCGCCTGCTCGGACTCCCGGATGAACCGCCGGATGGCCTTGTTGGCACCCTCCAGCGACTTGCGCAACTCCTCAAACACCCAGGCCAGCGGCCCCAGGTCGTTGAGAGGCGTATCGGTCGGGGCGTGGTCTTGGGTATCGAGCATGTTGGGTCAGGCCTGACGGCCGATCAGGCGATCTTGAATCGGGCCACCGACTGCCTCAGTTCCTCGGCCATGGAGGACAGCTCACGCACCTGCGCGGCGGTCGAACGCGTACCTTCACCGGTCTGCTCGGTCACCGCGAAAATGTGCTGGATGTTGCCGGCCACTTCGTTGGCAGACTCGGCTTCGCGTAGCGTGGCGCTGGAGATCTGCTCGATCAGCTCGGCCAGACGGCGCGACACGCGGTCGATCTCGGACAGGGCGGTACCGGCGTTGTCGGACAGCTTGGCCCCTTCCACCACACCCTGCGTGGAGCGCTCCATGGCGGCCACCGCGTCCTGCGTGTCGGTCTGAATCGCCTTCACCAGCGCAGCAATCTGGCGTGTGGCATCTGCGGAGCGTTCGGCCAGGCGCTGCACTTCTTCCGCCACCACCGAGAAGCCGCGACCGGCTTCACCGGCGGACGCGGCCTGGATGGCGGCGTTCAGGGCCAGCACGTTGGTCTGTTCGGTAATGTCGGAAATCAGCTCGGTGATTTCACCAATCTCCTGCGACGACTCGCCCAGCCGCTTGATGCGCTTGGAGGTTTCCTGGATCTGGTCGCGGATGGCGTTCATACCACCGATGGCGTCCTGCACAGCCTGCAGACCGGACTCTGCGGCTTGCAGAGACGAGCGGGCCACACGAGCCGATTCCTGCGCTTGTCCGGAGACGTCGTTGATGCGCTGCGCCATGTCTAGCACCGACTGGCCGGTTTCGCGGATTTCGCGCAGCTGTTCCGTGGACGCGGCCAGCAGTTCGGTCGAGGTGCTCTCCACCGCCGACGTCGTCTGGGCCACCCGTGTTGCAGTGGCTTGCACGTTGCCCACCAGCGATCGCAGTTCTTCCACCGTGTAGTTCACCGAGTCGGCAATGGCACCGGTGATGTCTTCCGTCACCGTGGCTTCCTGCGTTAGATCGCCTTCGGCCACCGTCTGCAGTTCGTTCATCAGCCGCAGAATGGCGGCCTGGTTGGCATCATTGACGCGCTTGGCGTCCTGCTGTTGCGCTTCGGCCGCCACACGCTGGCTTTCTGCGATCAGCTGACGCTGGCGGCTTTCGAGCAACTGGACATACGCCAGCGCCGCGCCACAGGCCAGCGCAAACAGCGCCGACGCCACCATGGCGAACAGCTCACCCCCGCCCAGACCGGAGGCGGCAGACAGCTGGCTCTGAAGGCTCTCGAGACCCGTCCGCAACGGCTCGCTGTCGCCGATCACGCCGGCCTGCGCCTCGCGGGCCGCCACCAGACCTTGCAGGTTGCCCAGAATGGCACCAGCGTCGGTGCGGGTTTGCTCGTACAGCTTCAGCAGGGCTTCCAGCCGCTCGCGGATCTGAGGATCGGTGGTGGACTTCAGGCGCAGCTCGGCGCTGCCGTTGAGCAGGCCTTCAGCGATTTCCTTGAAGGTGTTCAGGTCCTTGCCCAGCAGGAACACGGCCTCGGGGCTCACGCCTTCCATGGTCAGGAACTCGTTCGCCGATTTGCCGATGCGCTGCGTCAGCATCACCAACTGGCCTGCCGCCGAGATCTCGGTCGGGGGAGCGCCAAGTTGCAGCTTCAGAGAAGAGACTGTTTCAGCGATTTCCAGGAGGTCGGACGACTGGCGGTTGATGGAGCGAAGCGCGTCACCCACCTGGGTCAGGATCTTTTGCTGAGACAGCACCACGCCGGCATTGCGCTCGGCGGAATCCACCTTGGGCAGCAACTCGCCCAGCAACCCCTCAAACTCGGGGCCCAGAGGGCTCAGTCCCAGTGCATCATCACCCTGCTTGAAGCCACGCACGTTGCGAGACAGCACGTCGGCACTGTCCTTCACTTC
Organism: Hydrogenophaga pseudoflava NBRC 102511; assembly: GCF_001592285.1. Classification (GTDB taxonomy): domain Bacteria; phylum Pseudomonadota; class Gammaproteobacteria; order Burkholderiales; family Burkholderiaceae_C; genus Hydrogenophaga; species Hydrogenophaga pseudoflava. Next base: position 106,577 of record NZ_BCWQ01000014.1, read on the forward strand.
AGCGAAGGCAGCCGGGTTGCCAATCAGGGCCTGGGACACACTCTTGGCCAGCCGCTGCGACTGCATCAGTGCCTGACCGCTGGCAGCCACTTGCTGACCCACTTTCTCGGTCTTGTTCAGCACGAAGAACACCACCGCCGTCAACAGCACCACCGCAAACAACAGCAAGGTGCCCAGGGTACGACGATGCTGCTCCGCGCTCCGCCGACCAAGCACCGGCAGGCTGAGCACCCCAAGCTCCAGGTCGGCTGGCTCCGGACCATCGGAGCTCAGGCGACTCTCCGCAAAATCTGCATCGTTGCGCGACTCATCTAGCCGCTCGGCAGCGATGCGGGCCACGTCCTGTTCGGCGAGGTCGCTCAGATCGGGATCGTCGGCCCCGTTCTTGCGGAACATCCCCTGGATTCGATCAAGCATGGCCATGAAACAACCTTCCAACAGAAAAGACGGGATCCATCGGGATCCGCTCACACGTTATTGATGACGACCTGCCACCCGTGCACCGCATGGCGATGCACATCAGGCCGCGATGGCGAGAAACTCCGGGTCATGGGACAGCGCCTGAAGGTTCAGCTCCTGCCACTCCTGACCATCCTTGTCGGTGAAACGGCGGGCGTACCAAGCGGGCGCCTGTGCATCCCGTTCCATCACAGACGCAAACATGGAGGGGTTGCGCAGCCCCAGCAGGCGGTCGATCCACAGAACGGCGTTCACACCCAGCGCGGAGTGCAGACTCACCAGTCGCGACTCTGATGTCACACGGTCAGACACCCTGGCGGCGGAAGCCGCTGCGAGCCGCCCGGACAGCAGAGCCAGATCGACCACGCCGTGCAGACCACCCCGAAGACTGGCCACCCCGGCGTACCACCGCTTGGTGTACGGCACTGTCTGCAGGCTGGTCCACGGAAAGATTTCGCCCGACTGAACCAGCGGTACCAGGAAACGCCCGCCGCCGGCCTCCAAAGCAAGCCAGGATGCCGAGGCCCCCTCGGTTCTGGCTGCGGTCAGGCGCTCCGCGAGGCGCACCTGAAGGTCTTTGAGGGATTGACGGTTGGCCATGCGTTCAGTCGTTCGCCCGGTTGCCGCGTCAACCGAGAGCCCGGATCTTGGAGATCAGTTCTTCTGCGTTGACTGGCTTGGTCACGTAGTCGCGTGCACCCTGGCGCATTCCCCAGACGCGGTCCGTCTCTTGGTTCTTGCTGGTGCACATGATGATGGGAATATCAGAGTATTGGGGGTCGCGGGTGATGGCCCGCGTCAGCTGAAATCCATTCTGACCGGGCATCACCACGTCCATCAGAATCAGTTCCGGCTTTTCCTCCCCGAGCCGACGAAAGGCCTCTTCCGCATTCTCAGCGGTTCGCACCTTGTAGCCATTTTTCACCAATAGATCGGACAGAACCATGAGCTCGGTCTTGGAATCGTCCACAACGAGAATCTTCTGAATCGGCATCATGCGGCTCCGGTGAGGTGGGCGCCAAACTGCTGCACGGCCTGCAGCAGCTGGTCTTTGGTAAACGGTTTGGTGAGGTATTCCTGCGAGCCGACCATGCGGCCCCGCGCCTTGTCGAACACGCCATCTTTGGACGACAGCATCACGACCGGAATGTTGGCGAATCGGGCGTTGCGCTTGATGATCGCGCAGGTCTGGTACCCGTCCAGCCGCGGCATCAGGATGTCGCAGAACACGATGTCGGGCAGGTAGTCGTTGATTTTGGCCAGCGCATCAAAACCATCCTCTGCCAGCAGCACCTCGTGCCCGCCCTGCTTGAGAAAGATTTCTGCACTGCGACGGATGGTGTTGCTGTCGTCGACCACCAGAACTTTGAATGTGGGCGTCGGATTCACTGCTGGTCGCTCCTGTATGGTGTGGAGGGAGGGTGACGGGGTGCCAGCCTGCAGCATACGCCGAGGCGCAGGCTCGTCAGATCTGGACCATCTCGAAGTCTTCCTTGCGGGCGCCACACTCGGGGCATGTCCAGTTCATCGGAACATCCGCCCACGCGGTTCCCGGTGCGATACCGTGCTCGGGTGAGCCTGCGGCCTCGTCGTAAATCCACCCGCAGATCAGGCACATCCAAGTCTTGGTTTCGGTCATGTCAGCGAAGGCATTGTCATAGAATCCGGTCATTGTATCGAGCCACGGAGGGCCGCCGCTGAGCTCGCGCTGGTGGAAATCCCCAAGGCGCCAGATACCGATTTACGCGTAACACGCTGCGTTCACAATGCCCCAAAACCCCGCCCCTCCCCTGCCCGCCAACGCAGTGGAGCCTGGTGAAACTTCGCTGCCATGCGTCATGGTTTTCAACGCCAACGACCCCAGCGGAGCCGGTGGACTGGCGGCGGACATCACAGCCATGTCCAGCGCCTCTGCCCATGTGCTGGCGGTGGTGACGGGCTCCTACATCCGGGACACCTCCGAAATCCACGACCACATCGCTTTTGACGAAGAAGCCGTCGCCGACCAGGCCCGCTGTGCGCTCGAAGACATGCCGGTCAAGGCCTTCAAGGTCGGTTTCGTCGGCAACCCGGAAAATCTCAGCGCGATCGCCGGCATCACCACCGACTACGCCGATGTCCCGGTGGTCACCTACATGCCCGACCTCTCGTGGTGGGACGAACTCGCCATCGAGACCTATCTCGACGCCTGTGTCGAGCTGCTGCTGCCACAGACCACCGTGCTGGTCGGCAACCACAGCACCCTTTGCCGCTGGCTTCTGCCCGAGTGGGAGGGCGACCGTCCTCCCAACGCCCGCGAGGTGGCCCGGGCGGCGGCGGTGCATGGCGTGCCCTACACCCTGGTGACTGGCTTCAACGCCGCCGACCAGTACCTTGAGAGCCACCTGGCCAGCCCGGAGGCCGTGCTGGCCACCGCTCGCTACGAGCGCTTTGAGGCGACCTTCGGCGGCGCGGGCGACACGCTGTCCGCCGCGCTGTGCGCCCTGATCGCCGCCGGCGCCGACCTGCAATCGGCCTGCGCAGAGGCACTGACCTATCTGGACCAGTGTCTGGACGCCGGGTTCCAGCCCGGCATGGGTCATGCCGTTCCCGACCGGCTGTTCTGGGCGCACGAGGACGAGGGCGACGAGGCCCCCGAAGGCGCCGCCGGCGAAACGCCTTCGCCGGACAGCCAGCTGGACGCCGACGACTTTCCCCTGGACACCACCAAGCACTGAACCATCCATGAGCGACCGCAACCTTGATCTCTTCGAACGCGCCAAGCAGCTGATCCCCGGCGGCGTGAACTCCCCGGTGCGCGCCTTCCGCGCGGTCGGCGGCACGCCGCGCTTCGTGCAGCGCGCACAGGGCGCCTATTTCTGGGACGCCAACGGCCAGCGGTACATCGACTACATCGGCTCCTGGGGCCCGATGATCCTGGGCCATGGCCACCCTGCCGTGCTCGAAGCGGTGCAGAAGGCGGCCACAGAAGGTTTCTCCTTCGGCGCACCCACCGAGCGCGAAGTCGAACTGGCCGAAGAGATCGTCAAGCTGGTGCCCAGCCTTGAGATGGTGCGCCTGGTGAGCTCCGGCACCGAGGCCGGCATGAGCACCATCCGGCTGGCCCGCGGCGCCACCGGGCGCAAGACCATCATCAAGTTCGAAGGCTGCTACCACGGCCACGCCGACGCCCTGCTGGTCAAGGCCGGCTCGGGCCTGGCCACTTTCGGCAACCCCACCAGCGCCGGCGTGCCGCCCGAGGTGGTGCAGCACACCCTGGTGCTCGAATACAACAACGTGGCACAGATCGAGGCCGCGTTCGCCGAGCACGGCGCCGACATCGCCTGCGTGATCATCGAGCCGATCGCGGGCAACATGAACTTTGTGCGCGCCAGCGTGCCGTTCGTCAAGCGCATTCGCGAGCTGTGCACCCAGCACAGCGCACTGTTCGTGTTCGATGAGGTGATGACGGGCTTCCGCGTCGGTCTGGGCAGCGCGCAAGGCCACTACGCGTCGCTGATTCCCGGCTTTGAACCCGACATGACAGTGATGGGCAAGGTGATCGGTGGCGGCATGCCGCTGGCGGCCTTCGGTGGCAAACGCGCGGTAATGGAACACCTCGCTCCGCTGGGTGGTGTCTACCAGGCAGGCACGCTATCGGGCAACCCCGTGGCCACGGCCTGCGGTCTGGCCACGCTGAAAGAAATCCAGAAGCCCGGTTTCTTCGAAGCCCTGTCGGCCACCACCCGCTCGCTGGTGGATGGTCTGAAGGCCGCGGCTGATGCCGAAGGTGTTCCGTTCAGCGTGGACTGCCAGGGCGGCATGTTCGGCTTCTTCCTGATGCCCGAATTGCCGCAGAACTACGCCACCGTGATGAAGACCGAGGGCGCGAAGTTCAACGCCCTGTTCCACGGTCTGCTGGACCGGGGCGTGTACATCGCGCCCGCCCTGTACGAAGCAGGCTTTGTGAGCGCGGCGCACACCGCGGACGACATCGCGGCCACAGTCGCGGCGGCGCGCGAAGTGTTCGCCTCACTCCGGTAAATGGTCTCGCTGTTCCCCCGCGGTTGCGTCAGGGCGCGGGGGACTTGAGGCCGTCGGTGATCAGGGGCGAGAGGATCTGCGCCAGGTGCTCGTGCCCCTGGGGGTTGAGGTGGTCGTCGATGCGGTAGTAGTCCGAGCGCTTCAGCAGGGCCTGGCTGTCCAGCACCACCACGTCCAGACCGGGCGCATGCTGTGACAGGGCCGCTTCGAATGTGCTCTTGAAGCCGGGGTGGTTGAAGCCGTAGCCACTGGACTCGAACACGATGAGCTTCTTGCCTTCGAGCACTGGGCGGTAGCGCGCGACGATCTTGGCGAAGTTGTCCGCCTCCCAGGGCATGTTGCGCGCCAGGCTGCGCGCCTCGAACCGGGCCCGGCTCTTGTAGTCACCCTTGTAGATCGCATGCGCCAAGTCCAGCACCGGAGCGATGGGGCCGCGCGCTTTGTTGTCGTGGTAGCGGGCCTGCATGTGCAGCCAGCGCGAGTGGACCTGCCGCAGGAACTCCTCCCGCGTGCTCTCCACCGCCCGCTTGTTCTCGTCGGCGTCGTTGTTGCAGTACTGGAGGACCACCACCTTCGCTCCACCCGAATAGGCCTTGAGCGACTCCAGCTCGCGCAGGGTGGCGTAAGAGGAAATGCCGAGATTCTTGGTCCGGAGGTGGTAGCGGCTTCGGAGGACCTCCGGGAACGACTCGGCGTCCTTGACGCCGAAGCCCTGGGTGTGCGAGTCCCCGATCAGCACCACATCGGAAGGCGCCCTGGTGTCGGCGTTGCGAAAGCCCTCTTCGTCGAACGTCATCACCGTCTGGTATTCCAGATTGTTGAGGACGCATGGCCCGGGCTTGGCCTTGTAGCCGTACCCTTCGTCGGTCCACCGCATGCAGGGCGTTTCCAGGTTGCGCCACGACGCCAGGTACACATCCTGGACCAGGGACGTGCCCAGCACGAGGTACAGACCACCGCCCACAAGGGCCAGGAAGGGGCTCAGCAGCACGAGGTAGAACACCAGCCGCTTGCCAGCGGACAAGGTTTCAGTCGAGTTCGTAGGCATTGCGGTAGTCCCTCAACAGCGCAGGGTTCTGGTCTTCCTTGCGCATCACACAGTTGCCCACGGCCAGAAACTCGATGCCCGTGCCCATCAGGCAGTGAAAAGCGTCTTCGGGGGTGCAGACGATCGGCTCGCCCCGGACGTTGAACGAGGTGTTGACCAGCACCGGGCAGCCTGTCAGCTCCTTGAACCGTGAGATCAGGCGGTGGTAGCGCGGATTCGTGTCGGCGTGGACCGTCTGGATGCGCGCCGAGTAGTCAACGTGCGTGATGGCGGGAATCGACGAGCGCGGGACATTGAGCTTGTCGATGCCGAACAGCTTCTGCTGCTCTGCCGTCATGGGCGACTGCCGCTCCTTGGCCACGTCGGCCACCATCAGCATGTAGGGGCTGTCCACGTCGATGTCGAACCAGTCCTGCACATCTTCGCGCAGCACGCTGGGTGCGAATGGCCGGAAGGACTCCCGGTACTTGACCTTCAGGTTGAGCTGTTTCTGCACCGAGGGGGAGCGGGGGTCGGCCAGAATCGACCGGCCGCCCAGTGCCCGGGGACCAAACTCCATGCGGCCCTGGTGCCAGCCCACGGCGCAGCCGCGGGCCAGCGCGTCGGCGGTGGCGTCGATCAGGGCGTCGTCGTCCAGTGTGGTGAAGACCGCTCCGGCCCGGCGCAGGCGGGCCTCGATATCGTCCTGCGCGAAGGCCGGGCCCAGGTACGAGCCGCTCATGGTGTCGCCAGGTCCCACGGACCTGGGCTGGCCCAGCAGGATGTGGTGGGCGCCCAGCGCCGCGCCGATCGCGCCACCCGCATCGCCCGATGCGGGCTGCACCCAGATGTGGTCGAAGACCCGCTCGCGCAGCAGCTTGCCGTTGGCCACGCAGTTGAGCGCCACGCCGCCGGCCAGGCACAGGTTGCGCTGCCCGGTGCTCTTGCGAATGCCCTTCGCCAGCTTGATCACCACCTCTTCGGTGACCGCCTGGACCGAGGCCGCCAGGTCCATCTCGCGCTGAGTGAGCTGGGCCTCGGCCTTGCGTGCCGGCCCGCCAAACAGCTCGTCGAACCGGCTGTTGGTCATGGTCAGGCCGGTGCAGTAGTCGAAATAGGCCATGTTCAGCCGGAACGAGCCGTCTTCGCGCAGGTCGATCAGGTGTTCCTTGATCTTGTCGGCGAAGCGCGGCTCGCCATAGGGCGCCAGGCCCATGACCTTGTATTCGCCGGAGTTGACCTTGAAGCCCGTGTAGTGGGTGAAGGCCGAGTACAGCAGACCCAGGGAATGAGGAAAGTGGATCTCCCGGTGGATGTCCAGGCTGTTGCCCCGACCGATCGCCAGCGAGGTAGTGGTCCACTCACCCACGCCGTCCATCGTCAGCACCGCGGCCTCTTCAAACGGCGAAGGGAAAAACGCCGACGCCGCGTGGCTGTGGTGGTGTTCTGAAAACAGCAGCCTCGACGACCAGTCGACCCCCTGGTCCAACTGCTCCTGAAGCTCGCGCACCAGGACACTCTTCTGGAACAGCTTGTCCTTGATCCACACCGGCAGCGAGGTGGCAAAGCTCTGAAACCCGCGGGGCGCAAACGCCAGGTAGGTTTCCAGCAGGCGCTCGAACTTCAGGAAGGGTTTGTCGTAGAACACCACGTGGTCGATGTCCGCCGCCCCGAGCGAGGCTTCGGCCAGGCAGTACCGGATCGCCTGCAGCGGAAAGCCGGCGTCGTGCTTCTTGCGGGTGAACCGCTCTTCCTGGGCCGCTGCCACGATGCGTCCGTCCTGCACCAGACAGGCCGCCGAGTCGTGGTAGTAGGCGGAGATACCGATGATGTTCATCGTTCAGAACAGCGTGTAGATCAGGGGCGCGATGACCGAGGTCTCTGCGGCGATCAGCAGCAGGCCCAGCAGCACCACGATGACGATGATGGGCGCGAGCCACACTTTTTTGCGCGTGCGCAGGAACGCCCACAACTCCTTGACGATCTCCAGCATGTCCGACCTCAGAACTGATGTTTGAACGATTCGGGGCGGGGACCCGGCGGTTGCCGGTCCACCCAGTACGAGCGCGCGGAGGCGTCCAGACGCAGCTTCAGTGCGTCCCGCCCCCGCAGGCGCATCACCCATGCAACAGGGGTGATGAGAACGAAGAACATGAGGCCGAACACGAGCGGATTCACCACCCGGCCCATCAGTCTGCCCAGTCCCATCCAGGCCTTGCTGAGGGGAGTCAGCTTGCGCGGAGCCCACAGGGCCAGAGCCCCCATGCACAAGGCGCCGACCACCGCGGCCACGCTCCAGCCGATGACCGCGTGACGGGTCTGCGCAATCACGGCACCAGCCACACACACCGCCATGACCAGGAGGCCGAACGAGCGGTTGAACGAATCGGAAGGGGCGAAGGACGAAGCAGAGCGCATGGCAGGACTTGTGGGTCACGGGGCCGGGCCGGTCTGGCGCTCAACACCCCGTCACGACGGGTGCTGCGTTTGTATCTGCTGCGACTTATCTTGCTCTTAACAACGCAAAAGGGCTCCGAAGAGCCCTTTTGCGTTCAGTCGGGACCGCGCCTCAGTGGCGGAAGTGGCGCACCCCCGTGAACACCATCGCCACACCGCGCTCATTCGCCGCATCAATGACCTCCTGATCGCGCATCGAACCGCCCGGCTGAGCCACGCAGGTCGCGCCCGCGTCCACCACCACGTCCAGACCGTCGCGGAACGGGAAGAAGGCGTCGCTCGCGACGACCGTGCCTTGCAGGCTCAGCTTCGCAGCCTCTGCCTTGATGCTGGCGATGCGGGCGGAATCGAGGCGGCTCATCTGGCCCGCGCCCACGCCCATGGTCATGCCGTTCTTGCAGAACACGATGGCATTGGACTTCACGTACTTCGCCACCTTCCAGGCGAACAGCAGGTCCTGCAGCTCTTCGGACGTGGGCTGCTTGACTGTGACCACCTTGAGGTCGGCCAGCGCCAGCTCGTGGTTGTCCGCGGTCTGCAGCAGCAGGCCCGAACCCACGCGCTTGGCGTCCATGGCGTTGCGGCCCTGGTCCCAGGCGCTGGCGCCGCCCTTGGGCATGGCGATCTTCATCAGGCGCACATTGACCTTGGGCTTGAAGATCTCCAGCGCTTCGGCCGTGAAGTCGGGTGCCATCAGCACCTCGACGAACTGCTTGACCACAGCCTCGGCCGCGGCCTTGTCCACCGTGCGGTTGAAGGCGATGATGCCGCCGAAGGCGCTGGTCGGGTCGGTCTGGAAGGCCTTGGCGTAGGCCTCGTGCGCATCCTTGCCGACGGCCACGCCGCAGGGGTTGGCGTGCTTGACGATCACGCAGGCCGGTGCCTCGAAGCTCTTGACGCATTCCCAGGCGGCGTCGGCATCGGCGATGTTGTTGTAGGACAGTTCCTTGCCCTGCAATTGAACGCCGGTGACCAGCGAGCCGGGGGCCGGGTACAGGTCGCGGTACAGCGCGGCCTGCTGGTGGCTGTTCTCGCCGTAGCGCAGGTCCTGCACCTTGATGAACTGGCCGTTGGACTGGCCGGGGAACAGGTTGCGCGCCGGCACATAGCTTTCGGCCAGCTTCTCTTCTTCAAACGTCACCGACGACAGGTAGTCGCTGATGGCACCGTCGTACTGGGCGATGCGGTTGAAAGCCGCGACCGACAGCGCGAAGCGCAGCTTGTCGGAGAGCTTGCCAGCAGCCTTGAGTTCGGCGATCACGGCCTCGTACTGGCCGGCGTCGGTGACCACGCCCACGTCCTTCCAGTTCTTGGCGGCGCTGCGCACCATGGCCGGGCCGCCGATGTCGATGTTCTCGATCGCGTCGGCCAGGGTGCAGCCGGCCTTGGCCACGGTGGCCTCGAACGGGTAGAGGTTGACCACCAGCAGGTCGATGGTCTCGATGCCTTGCTCCTTCAGCGCGGCCATGTGCTCGGGCAGCTCACGCCGGGCCAGCAGGCCGCCGTGCACCTTGGGGTGCAGGGTCTTGACGCGGCCGTCCAGCATTTCGGGGAAGTTCGTGACCTCGGCCACTTCGGTGACGGGCAGGCCCTTGTCGGACAGCAGCTTGGCCGTGCCGCCGGTGGAGAGAAGGGTCACGCCGAGGCTGTGAAGGGCCTGGGCAAATTCGACGATGCCGGTCTTGTCGGAGACGGAGAGAAGTGCGCGCATGGGGTGGGGTCGGGAAGTTTGAAAAACGGGGGATCGTTCAGTCGATCAGCTTGTGTTCGAGCAGCTTCTTGCGCAGCGTGTTGCGATTGAGCCCCAGCCATTGCGCGGCGCGCGACTGGTTGTTCTGCGACTGCTGCATCACGACTTCGAGCAAGGGCTTCTCGACCGCCTTGACCAGCATGTCGTGCAGGCCGGCCGGGTCGGTGCCGTCGAGGTCGCGGAAATAGCTTTCGATGCTGGCACGCACACAGTCGTGCAGGTTGTGGTTGCTCATGCTGCCAGTTTCCAGTCTTCTCGGGTGTGGTTGTCTTCTTGCTGGCCGGCCATGGCCCAGGCGTCCAGGCTGTCGCGCACGCAGTCCAGCTGCGCCTGGGCGGTCGTGAGCACGTTGACGCGCTGGCGGAACGTCGCGGCCTCGCCCGCGGGCAGGGGCAGCGCCTGGGCATACCAGCCCAGGTGCTTGCGCGCGCTGCGCACGCCGGTGTACTCGCCGTACAGGCTGTAGTGATCTTCCAGGTGATCGAGCAGCCAGGCCTTGACTTCCATCAGGTCGGGCGCCGGCAGCTCCTGGCCGGTCGCCAGGAAGTGCGCAATCTCGCGGAAGATCCAGGGCCGGCCCTGGGCCGCGCGGCCGATCATGATCGCGTCGGCGCCGGTGTGGCGCAACACCTCGACCGCCTTGTGCGGGCTGTCGATGTCGCCGTTGGCGACCACGGGAATGCGCACCGTGCGCTTGATCGCGGCCACGGTGTCGTGTTCGGCCAGGCCACGATAGCCCTGCTCGCGTGTGCGGCCGTGCACCGTCAGCATCTGCACGCCCGCGGCTTCGGCGGCCTTCGCGATCACGGGCGCGTTCTTCACGTCGGCGCACCAGCCGGTGCGCATCTTGAGCGTGACCGGCACGCCGTGCGGCGCGGCCGCCTCGACCACCGCCTCGACGATCTGCAGTGCCAGCACCTCGTCCTGCATCAGGGCCGAGCCGGCCCACTTGTTGCAGACCTTCTTGGCCGGGCAGCCCATGTTGATGTCGATGATCTGCGCGCCGCGGTCGATGTTGTAGCGCGCGGCGTCGGCCATCATCTGCGCGTCGGTGCCGGCGATCTGCACCGCGATGGGGCCGGGCTCGCCGCTGTGGTCGGCGCGGCGCGAGGTCTTGAGACTGTCCTGCAGATCGGGCCGGCTGGTGACCATCTCGCTGACCGCATACCCTGCACCCAGCCGCTTGCACAGTTTGCGGAACGGCCGGTCCGTCACCCCCGCCATGGGCGCAACGAACAGGGCATTCGGCAGGGTGTACGGACCCAGTTGCATGGCGATGGGAGAATGGTCTGGAGGGTGGGTGTCGCGGCGAAGGCGGCGTCGCCCGCGCGAAGGGGATGCGCATTGTATCTGCCTGTTTTTTCAGCAGACGATATCCCGACCACCGGTTGCACCTTGATACCCACACCCCGCACATGTCCGACTGGCTGAGTTCCCTGTTGCACTGGCTGGCCATGCCCGAGGCCGGCCTGGGCGCCCTGCTGGTGGTGTCCTTCGTGTCGGCCACGCTGCTGCCGGTCGGTTCGGAAGCCGCCTTGTTCGGCCTGCTCAAGCTCAACCCGGAGCTGTTCTGGCCGGCCATCGCGGTGGCCACGGTGGGCAACACCGCAGGCGGCGCGCTCAACTGGTTCATCGGCGCCGGCGCCCACCGGGTGGTCGACCGGGCGCGCCACAAGTCCACCGAACTGCACGCGCTGGACTGGCTGCAGCGCTTCGGCCCCAAGGCCTGCGTGATGGCCTGGCTGCCAGTGATCGGCGACCCGCTGTGCGCGGTGGCGGGCTGGCTGCGCTTTCCGTTCTGGCCTTGTGTCGCGTGGATGGCCGTGGGCAAGCTGCTGCGCTACATCGTGCTCACGGCCTTGCTGCTGTGGGTGTTCCCGGGGGGACTGTCGTTCTGACCGACAGCCCCACCCGCCCGCGATACTGCACCGATGTCCACCCCGTCTCACCATGCGCGCCCGCCGTCCGCCCTCTGGGCGCTGATGACCGGCAACTTCGTGATCGGCACCGGCGTGATGGCGGTGCCGGGCACCCTGACCGACATCAGCCAGTCGCTGAACGTGTCGATCCCTCAGGCCGGCCAGCTGATCACCGCGGCGGCCATCATGATGGGCCTGGGCGCACCGCTGTTCGCCACCCTGGTCGCCGGCTGGGACCGGCGCCGCCTGCTCACCCTGACCCTGCTCTGGTACGCGCTGCTGATGGGACTGAGCGCCCTCGCTCCCGGCTACCTGAGTCTGCTGCCGCTGCGCGTGCTGGCGGTGGTGGCGCCAGCCGTCTTCACCCCGCAGGCGGCCGCCTGCATCGGCCTGCTGGTGCCCGAGGCGCAGCGCGGGCGCGCCATTTCCTTCGTGTTCCTGGGATGGTCGGTGGCCTCGGTGCTGGGCATGCCGCTGTCGGCCTGGATCGGCGGCGTGCTGGGCTGGCGCTGGGCATTCGCGCTGGTCGCGGTGCTGGCCGTCGGCAGCGCCGCCTGGGTCTGGCGCGCCATGCCCGACGGCGTGCGGCCGGCGGCCCTGTCACGGGCCGCCTGGGGCCAGACGCTGGGGTCGGCGCCGCTGGTGCTGGCGCTGGGTGTCACCCTGCTGTCCGCGTTCGGACAGTTCATCCTGTTCGCGTACTTCGCGCCCTATCTGCAGCAGACGCTGTCGGCCAGCGCTGCGGTGCTCTCGATGCTGTTCCTGTGGTTCGGTGCCTTCGGCCTGTTCGGCAACATCGCGCTCACCCGCTGGGTCGACCGGCTGGGCGCTCCGCGTGCCGTCCAGATTTCCCTGCTGCTGATGGCCACCAGCCTCATGTTCTGGCCCCTCGGTCATGCGGGGCTGGTGGCGCAGGCCCTGGTGATGGTGCCCTGGGCGCTGGGCTGCTTCGCCAGCAACTCGGCCCAGCAGGCGCGCCTGGTGCACTTGTCTCCAGTGCTGGCGCCGGCGTCCGTGGCGCTCAACACCTCGGCGATATACGCCGGCCAGGGACTGGGCGCCGCGCTGGGCGGCGCGCTGATTGCGCAAGGCCACATGCTGCGGCTGCACTGGGTCGGGCTGGCGCTGATGCTGCTGGCCATGGGCCTGAGCGCTCGCGCCTCGAAGGCTCAGAAGCGTTCGTAAGGCATCAGGTAGCGCCACTGCCCCACCGGCAGCCCGGCCAGGGCGATGCGGCCCAGCCGCAGACGCCGCAAGCCGGTGAGCTGCAGGCCGGCGCGTTCGCACAGGTGTGGAACCTGTCCGGGCCGGTTGCCCTTGATCGCCAGCCGCAGCCGAAACTCGCTCTGCCAGCTGGCGCGCGCCGTCGGCACCGCCCAGCCGTCGAAGAACGCGGGCTTGCCCAGCGACCGGAGCACCTCGTCGCGCCGCGCCTCGTCTTCCAGCGCCGGATCGGCCGCCACCTCGGCCAGCCATTCGTGCTCCAGCTGGGTGGCGTCGTCGGTCATCTTGCGCGCCACGCCGGGGTTCTGGGTGAACACCATCAGGCCGCTGGCCAGCTCGCCCAGTGGCGCCACCGCCAGCAGCTTGTGGCGGTGCGCCTTGAGCGGGCGCACGCCCGAACGGTCGCCGGCAAAGCGCAGCTCCGGGGTGAACCAGCGCGCAGCGATGTCGTCGGGGAGAAGCGGTGCCTCGGGCAGGACATGCCCCGCCGGCTTGTGCCAGATCAGCGTCACAGAGGCCAGCGATTCGAGCTTGGCCTTCGGATCGAGGGTGACCACCTGTTCGTCACGCACCCGCTCCATGGGTTCTTCAACCACCACGCCATCGACCCGCACCCAGCCGCCGGCGATGTAACGCTCGGCGTCGCCGCGCGAGCAGGGCAGCTGCGCGGCCAGGCGTTTGGCCAGGCGTTGCGGTTCGGGCCGGCCGGTGTCGGACATGTCAGAGATTAGGACGAGAACAGGAAGTTCATCACGTCGCCGTCCTTGACGACGTAGTCCTTGCCCTCGGCGCGCATCTTGCCGGCATCCTTCGCGCCCTGCTCGCCCTTGTAGGCGATGAAGTCGTCGAAGGCAATGGTCTGGGCGCGGATGTAGCCCTTCTCGAAGTCGGTGTGGATCACGCCGGCCGCCTGCGGGCCGGTGTCGCCGACGTGGATGGTCCAGGCGCGCACTTCCTTCACGCCGGCGGTGAAGTAGGTCTGCAGGCCCAGCAGCTTGTAGGCGGCGCGGATCAGGCGGTTCAGGCCCGGCTCGTCCTGGCCCAGTTCCTTGAGGAATTCCAGCCGGTCGGCGTCGTCCATCTCGGAGAGTTCGGCCTCGATCTTGGCGCAGATGGCGACCACGGGCGCGTTCTGCTTCTCGGCGAAGGCCTTGAGGCGGTCCAGGAAGGGGTTGTTCTCGAAACCGTCCTCCGACACGTTGGCCACGAACATGGCCGGCTTGGCGGTGATCAGGAAGAACTGCTTGAGCTGGGCGCGCTCTTCCTTGCTGAAGTCGATGGTGCGCACCGGCTGGGTGTCGTTGAGTGCGGTCTGGCACTTCTCAAGGATGGCCAGCTGCTTGATGGCCTCCTTGTCCCCGGCGCGCGCCACCTTGCTGATGCGGTGGATGGCTTTCTCCACCGAAGCCAGGTCGGCCAGGCAGAGCTCGGTCTGGATGACCTCGATATCGGCGATCGGGTCGACCTTGTTGGCGACGTGGATCACGTTCGGGTCTTCGAAGCAGCGCACCACGTTGACGATGGCGTCGGTCTCGCGGATGTGGGCCAGGAACTTGTTGCCCAGGCCTTCGCCGGTGCTGGCACCGGCCACCAGGCCGGCGATGTCCACGAACTCCACGATGGCCGGCACCACGCGCTCGGGCTGGACGATCTCGGCCAGCTGGGCCAGGCGCGGATCGGGCACTTCCACCACGCCGGTGTTGGGCTCGATGGTGCAGAAGGGGTAGTTTTCAGCGGCGATGCCGGCCTTGGTCAGGGCGTTGAAAAGAGTGGACTTGCCGACGTTGGGCAGGCCGACGATGCCGCATTGGAGACTCATGGAATACCTCGAAAAATCAACCCGAAAGTGTAAGCGACGGGCCTGAAACGGTTAATCTGGACGCCCATGGCCATCCCCGCAACGTCCCCCTTGCCACACCACCCGCCACCCCCGCGCATCGGCGCGGTGCTGCTGGCGGCTGGGTCGGCCTCGCGCATGGGCCACCAACCCAAGTGCCTGCTGGAACTGGACGGGGTGCCGCTGATCCGGCGCCTGCTGACCGCGCTTTCGGGCGCGGGTGCGGACGAGCTGGTGGTAGTGCTGGGCCACTACGCCGACCGCATCGAACCGGTGGTACGCGACTTCCCGGTCACGCTGGCGCACAACCCCGACCCGGACGCAGGCCAGATCTCGTCGCTGCGGCTGGGCCTGCAGGCGCTGCCCGGCCAGATCGACGCCGTGCTGGTGGCCCTGGCCGACCAGCCCCTGATCCATTCGCAGGACATCCGCGACCTGATCGGCGCCTACCGGATGCGGCCCGCCGACACCGAGGTCGTGCAGCCCACGGTGGACGGCCTGCCCGGCAACCCGGTGGTGTTCAGCCAGACAGTGCGCGAACAGATCCTGGCCAGCGAGGCGCGCGTGGGCTGCAGGCAATGGCAGCAGGCCCACCCGCAGGCCGTGCACCGCTGGGCCACCACCAACACGCGCTACCGGACCGACGTGGACAGCCCGGACGACATCGAGTCGCTGGCCGCGCGCACCGGCCAGCGACTGCGCTGGCCAGCCGGTCCGCTGGTCGAAGCACCGTTGCCAACCCGGCACCCCACCGCCTCATAGGCAGCCTCGGCATCCATGTGATCCGCTCCGCCCTGGAGCGGCCTTCTGCGTCGGCGCGGGCGTGGCGCGATTGTTCAAGACCGCACCGGCCTGTGTGCGGCACATTGCACGCGTGTTCACCACGCGGAGACCCTCATGCAGATCCAGGTCAACCACAGCGTCCGGGAGGTCCCGCCCGACTGGCAGGACGAAAGCTTGCTGGTGGTGCTGCGCGAGGCGCTGGGCCTCACCGGCACCCGGTTCGGCTGCGGCGCGGGCCAGTGCGGCGCCTGCACGGTGCTGATCGACGGCCAGCCGCGACGCGCCTGCCTCACGCCGGTGGTGGCGGTGGGTGCCTCCCGCGTGGAGACCATCGAAGGCCTGGCAGCCTCGGACGGTGACCTGCACCCGGTGCAGCAGGCCTGGCTGGACCAGGCCACGCCGCAGTGCGGCTACTGCCAGTCGGGGCAGATCATGGCCACCGTGGCGCTGCTGCGGCAGCGCCCTTCGCCGAACGCGGCGGACATCGACGCGGCCCTGTCCGGCAACCTCTGCCGCTGCGGCACCCAGCAGCGCATCCGGGCCTCGGTGCAGCGCGCCGCGCAGACCCTGCGGGGTGGGCAATGAAGCGGCGGCAGCTCCTGCAGGCCGGGGGTGTGCTGGCCGTGGGCTTTGTCGCCGGCTGCGCCATCCCCGTGATCCCCAAACGCCCGGCGGCGGCCTACGACGATGCCCTGGGCTGGGTCCGCCACGCCAACGGCCGCTACGAGCTGCTGCTGCCGCGCGCCGAGATGGGCCAGAACATCGCCACCGCGCTCAAGCAGGTGGCCTGCGAGGAACTCGGCGTGGACTGGGACCGCGTCACCCTGCGGCTGCCGCACACCCAGGACATACCCCGCGTGCGCGCCACCGTGGGCAGCGAATCGGTCAAGGACTTCGCGCTGCCGCTCGCGCAGGCCTGCGCCACGCTGCGCGACGCACTCGCGGCCGGCCACACCACGGGCGTGCGCAGCGCCGAGCCCCGACCGATGAACGAGCTGCGCGCGTTCCGGTCCGGCGCCCGCCTCGTGGGCCGGCGCGTGCCGCTGGAACAGGGGCGCGCCATCGTCACCGGCGCCCCGCTGTACGCGGCCGACGTGCGCCTGCCCGGCATGGTGTTCGGCCGGGTGCTGCGCGCCCCGGTTTCCGCCGACCGGCCGTCGCGGCTGGCGGGCTGGAACGAGGCCGCGGCGCGCGCCGTGCCGGGGTTCGTGGCCCTCGTGCAGGACGAGCGCCTGATGCAGCGGCTCAGTCCGGGGCTGGGCATCGTGGCGCGCACCCCCGGGACGCTGGACCGGATCGAGGCCGCGCTGGCACCCCGCTGGCAGCACGACGACGCGTTCGAGCAGGCCGACATCGACCGGCTGATCGACATCGACCGGCACCTGGCCGGCGGCAGGCTGGGGAACCAGATCCACGACGACGCCATCGACCGCAGCGCTGCCTGGGACCTGGAGCTGCGCATCGACACGCCGCTGGCGGCGCACAACGCCATCGAGCCGCGCGCCGCGGTGGCCGCGAAGGGCGCGGACGGCGTGCTGGAGGTCTGGGCCGGCACGCAGGACGCGTTCTATGTGCGCGATGTGATCGCGCGCAGCCTCGGGCTGGACGAGGCGGGCGTGCGCGTGCAGGCGTGCCGCATTGGCGGCGCGTTCGGCGGCCGCACCCTGTGCACGGTGGAGCTGGAGGCCGCGGTGCTGGCCCAT
This sequence comes from Hydrogenophaga pseudoflava NBRC 102511, assembly GCF_001592285.1. Lineage (GTDB taxonomy): Bacteria > Pseudomonadota > Gammaproteobacteria > Burkholderiales > Burkholderiaceae_C > Hydrogenophaga > Hydrogenophaga pseudoflava. The sequence goes on from NZ_BCWQ01000014.1 coordinate 123,759, forward strand.
GTCACCGGCGCGCCCGTCAAGGTCCAGTGGACGCGCGCCCAGGAGTACCGGCAGGGCTTCCACCGCCCGCCGTCGAGCCACCGCATCCGCGCCCGTGTGCGCAACGGCGAGCTGGTCGACTGGTGGCACGCGTTCTCGAGCAGCCACATCCTGTTCACCAACGCCGGCATGCCGGTCTGGATGCAGCGTCTGGCCGACCTGGTGGGCGACCGCGGCGTGGCGCGCGGCGCCGACCTGCCCTACCGCGCCCAGCGCCGCCGCACCGAGTTCGCGGTGACGCGGCTGCCGGTGTTCACCGGCCCCTGGCGCGGCCTGGGCGCCGGCCCCAACGCGCTGGCCATCGAGTCGGCCATCGACGAGTGCGCCCGTCTGGCCGACGCCGACCCGGTGGCGTTCCGGCTGCGCCACATCGGTGACCCGCGCCTGGCCCGGGTGCTGCGCACCGTGGTCGACGGCGTGCCGGCGCCGACACCCGCCGCCGGGAGCGACCGCGTCGGACGCGGCGTGGCCTGCGGCACCTACAAGGCCAGCAGCCACGCCGCCGTGCTCGCGGAGGTGCGCGTGGCGCCCGACGGCACGGTGGTGGTGACCCGGCTGCGCTGCGCCCACGACTGCGGCACCGTGATCAACCCCGACCAGGTGCGTGCGCAGTGCGAAGGCAACCTGGTCTGGGGCCTGGGCATGGTGCTGCACGACGGCCTGAAGGCGGCCGGCTCGCGCATCGCCGCCGGCAGCCTGGGCGAGGCGCCGGTGCCGAGCCTGCGCGACACTCCGCCCATGGACATCGTGCTGATCGACGACGACGGCCCGCCCGCCGGGGCCGGTGAAACCGCCATCGTGGCCGCGGCCGGCGCCATTGCCAACGCCATCCGCGATGCGACCGGCGTGCGCCTCACCCGCTTTCCCCTGCAACCCTCGCTGCTGGCCAGGCGCGGCCCATGAACGACTTCGCCTCGGCCGCAATGCTCCGGCTGGTGGCCCATGGCCTGCGGCGCCAGGGCCTTCGCCCGCCGCCGCCCGTGGCGGCGCAGCAGGGGCGTGTGGCGCTGGACGACAAGCGCGCCCTGCTGGCCGGGCTGTGGCCGTCGATCGGACCGGCGGGCCTGGCGCGCATCGGCGACGCGATCCGGGAGCTGCCCGAAGAACCCACGCTGCGGGCGCTGGTGCTTGCGACGGACCCCTGGGACCTGCTGGCGCGGTGGCAGCGGCTGGAGCGCTTCGTCCATTCCCGGCACCGCACCCGCGTGGAGGCCGAAGGCCCCGGTCGCGTGCGGTTGCAGCACCTGTCCCTGTCGCCCGGCCAGCGGCCCACGGCGGCCGAGGACGTGCTGGTGTTCGGCCTGCTGGTCGCCCTGTGTGAGCGGGTGGCGGGGCGGCCAGTGCAGGCCCGCCCGGCGGGCGGCCGGCACTGGCTGCGGCGGGACGGCCAATGGCGCGACGGCCCCTGGCCCGAATCCCTGCACACCTGGGAGCTGCGCTGGGACGCCGCGGATGTGGCCGGGGACCCGCACCCACCCGTGGCCCACCCGGCGTCCGGCGACCGCTGGCTGGAGGCCTTGCACGCCGCCCTGCGTGCCGACCCCGGACGTCCATGGCGGGTGGACGACCTGGCCCGCAGCTGTGCGCTGTCGGCCCGCAGCCTGCAGCGCCACCTGGCCCGGCGGCAGCTGAGCTTCTCCGGCCTGCTGACCGCCACCCGGGTGCAGTGTGCGGCGGACCTGCTCACCACCAGCGGTCTGTCGGTGGCCGAGGTGGGCTACCACTGCGGCTTCGCCGACCAGCCGCACTTTTCACGGCAGTTCCGGCAATCCACCGCCATGACACCGGCCCGCTACCGGGCGCAGTTCGCCCGCGCCGGCTGAGCGGCGCCGGGCCGCCGTCAGTCGAACTGCCAGTCGGCGCCCACGGCCTGCCCGACCTTCAGCACCAGCCCGTCGCCCTGCAGCACGATCGCGTTCATGCCGAAGGTGATGGCGCCGTTCAGGCGCGGGTCCTGCCGGTAGGCCTGCAGGGCGTCGCTGACCGCGGGGGTCGAGGTAGCGGTGGCCGGGTCGATGTTCGGGATCGGGCAGCGCGCGCAGGGCTTGACGTTTTCCAGCGCAGCCACGCCGCCCTCGGTCTGCACGCGCCAGCCGGCGATGCGGTCCTCGTCGTGCGGTTCCACGTCCGACAGCACGATGTTCGGCCGGAAGCGCCGCAGGTCCACCGGCGCCTCGCCCGCGGTCGCCAGCCGGGCATTCAGTTCGTCCAGCGAGGCCGTGCTCGCCACCAGCACGCCGAAGCCGTCGGCGAACTGCGTCACAGATTCGCGGCCGCCGGTCCATTTCTGGCTGCACAGGCGCCGCACCTCCGGATCGAAGCGCACCAGGCGCAGCTGTTTCAGATCCTGAGGCGCGTCCGGCCCCAGAAAGTCACTGAACCACTGCGCCGCCAGATCGCCCATGTCCCAGGCGTCGACCTCGTCGTCCCAGACCCGCACGCGGCGCGGCGACTCCACGCCATCCAGCGACAGGTGCAGCGCCAGCATGCCCGGCGCGCGCAGCACCAGCTGGTCGAGCTTGAACGCGGGCTGGATCAGCGCCATGCGCGGCAGCTCGCGCTGGGTCACGAACCCGCCCTGCGCATCCACCACCATCCAGGCGCGGTCCCATTCGAGGCCGGTCGGCGTGAGCAGCGCCTGTTCCAGCGGCACGCCCGCGCAGGACTTGACGGGGTAGACCCAGAGCTGGGCGATGCGGGCCTGGACGTCGGCGGCGGCCACAGGGGACTCGGTGAGGGTGTTCATGCCCGGATTGTGGCCTGCTCCTAAAATCCCCGGATGGCTCTCCCCTCCCCGTCTCCGGCCGCCGCGCGGCGTTTTGATGTGTGCATCCGTGGCGCCGGCGTGGTCGGGCAGACCCTGGCCCTGCTGCTGGCGCGCGAGCGCCTGAAGGTGGCGCTGGTGGCTTCTCCCCGCCCCCCTGCCGCCGCCCCCGACGTTCGGGCCTATGCCCTCAACACCAGCGCCCGCGCCCTGCTGCAGTCGCTGCGGGCCTGGCCCGAAGACGGCGACGCCGGGCCCGCGGCCGTGACGCCCGTCAGCCGCATGGAGGTGCACGGCGACGACGGCGGCGACCTCCATTTCTCGGCCGCCGACCAGGGCGTGGAGGCGCTGACCTGGATCGTCGACGTGCCGGCGCTGGAAAAGCGCCTGGCCGATGCCATCGGCTTCCAGGGTGGCATCGAGCGTGTGAACGAACCCGTGCCGGCGGCGCTGACCGTGGTCTGCGAAGGCAAGCGCAGCGCCACCCGCGAGGAACTGGGCCTGGAATTCGACGTCCGGCCCTACCCCCACAAGGCGGTGGCGGCCCGCCTGACCACCGAACAGCCCCATGGCGGCGTCGCGCGCCAGTGGTTCGCCCGTGGAGAAATCCTCGCCCTGCTGCCGCTGGACGGTGCGCAGGGGAACTCCGTGGCGCTGGTCTGGTCTGTCCCTGCTCAGCAATCCGAAGAATGGCTGGCCGCCGATCCCCAGGCGCTGGCGCAGGCGGTGCAGGAACGCTGCGGTTCGGCGCTGGGCGGCATGCAGCTGCAGGGTCCGGCCCAGGCCTGGCCACTGGAACTGTCCCGCGCCCGGCGCTGGATCGCGCAGACGGCCCAGGGCAGCGTGGCGCTGGCCGGTGACGCGGCCCACGCCATGCACCCGCTGGCCGGTCAGGGCCTGAACGTCGGCCTGGCCGACGCGGCAGAGCTGGCGCGCGTGGTCCACGAGCGCGAGTTCTGGCGCGAACTGGGCGACCTCAAGCTGCTGCGCCGCTACGAGCGCGCGCGACAGGCCGAGGTGGGCACCATGGGCTGGCTGACCGATGGCCTGTTCGGGCTGTTCGGCCAGACCGACAGCCGCGTGCAGGCGCTGCGCAACTGGGGCATGAGCGGCGTCGACCGTCTCGGACCGCTGAAACACTGGCTGGCCCGCAAGGCCATGGGCCAGACGGCCTGAACCGCTGTCGGCCCCCGATCAACCTTCACGCCACAGGCGAACCCATGAAATTCCTCACCACTTCCGCCATTGCGCTCGCCCTGGCCCTCGCCAGCCTGGGTGCCTTCGCGCAGGAAGCCACCATCCGCAAGAACCTGACCGAGCGCCTGCCCAAGCTGCCGCCCATCGACGAGATCAGCAAGACCCCGATGGAAGGCCTGTACGAGGTGCGCGTCAACCAGAGCGAGATCTTCTACACCGACGCGCAGGGCAACTTCCTGATCCAGGGCAACCTGATCGACGTGCGTGCCCAGGAAGACCTGACCGAAAAGCGCCAGGCCAAGCTGACCGAGATCGACTTCAAGGACCTGCCGATCAAGGACGCCTTCACCATCGTGCGCGGCAACGGCAAGCGCAAGGTGGCCGTGTTCGAAGACCCGAACTGCGGCTACTGCAAGCGCTTCGAGCGCGACCTGACCAAGATCGACAACGTCACCGTGCACGTCTTCCTCTACCCGATCCTGAGCCAGGACTCGGCCGACAAGTCGCGCAACATCTGGTGCGCCAAGGACAAGGGCAAGGCCTTCCTCGACTGGATGGTCAAGGACGTGACGCCAGCGGCCGCCAGCTGCGACACCGCCGCTCTGGCCCGCAACCTGGAGTTCGGCAAGAAGAACCGCATCACCGGCACGCCGACCCTGATCTTCGCCAACGGCACCCGCGTGCCGGGCGCCATCGGCGCCGACCGCGTCGAGAAGCTGCTGGCCGAAGCCAAGTAAAACGCCCTCAAGAAAACGCCGCCTCGCCGATGACCCTGCCTTTGCACGACCCCGACGACGCGGCGCTGGCCCGCACCCTGGGCCAGGCCGGTCTGATCCCCTTCGTCATGCTGGCGGCGCTGCTGTGGCTGGTGGACGTGGCCCTGCAGCCCTGGGTGGCGATCGCGCTGACCGGCTACGCGGCGCTGATCATCTCGTTCCTCGGCGGCATTCACTGGGGCATCGGCTGGCTCGGTGGCCGCCATGAACGTGGGCTGCCGCACGCCCCGCACCACCAGCGCAACCACTTCCTCTGGGGCATCGTGCCCTCGCTGCTGGCCTGGCCCGGGCTGCTGATGCCCGCCTTCGCGGGTCTGGCCTGGCTGGGCTTCGTGCTGATCATCTGCTACCTGGCCGACCGCACGCTTTACCGCCGCGCCGGCCTGGAGGCCTGGCTCACGCTGCGCTTCCGACTTTCCTCCATCGCAGCGCTGAGCTGCTTCATCGGCGCGGGAGCCCTGTGAGCCGCAACAAAACCACGACCCCTGGCCTGCGCTACCGCGTCGAGCCGCTGAGCCACCGCGCCCACCTGTTCGCCGTCACGCTGGACATCGACCGCCCGGCCAGGTCTCAGAAGCTCACGCTGCCGGTCTGGATTCCGGGCAGCTACCTGGTGCGCGAGTTTTCGCAGCACCTGCAGCACCTGAGCGCGACGCAGGGCGGCGAGGCGCTGGCGGTGAAACAGCTCGACAAGCACCGCTGGCAGGTGGACAACGACGGCCAGCGCACGCTCAGCCTGCGCTGGGAGGTCTACGCCTTCGACGCCTCGGTGCGCACCGCCTTCCTGGACGCCACGCGCGGCTTCTTCAACGCCACCTGCCTGTGCCTGATGGTGGCCGGCCGCGAGGACGAGTCGCACGCCATCGAGATCCAGCCGGGTGATGCGCCCGCCGGCTGGCAGGTCGCCACCGGCCTGAGCCCGGTGAAGGCCAACGAGCAGGGCTTCGGCACCTACTTGGCCCAGAACTACGACGAACTCGCCGACTGCCCGGTGGAGATGGGCACGTTCTGGAGCGGCGAGTTCAGCGCCTGCGGCGTGCCGCACCGCTTCGTGGTCAGCGGCGCGGGCGGCTGGTTCGACGGCCAGCGCCTGCTGGACGACACGCGCCGCATCTGCGAGGCACAGATCCGCTTCTGGCACGGCGACGGCCAGCCACCCTACGAACGCTACGTGTTCATGCTGCACGCCAGCGGCGAGGGCTACGGCGGGCTGGAACACCGCAACTCGACAGCCCTGATCGCGCAGCGCACGGATCTCCCTAAGACACGCGCCAAGGACGACAAACCCGCCGCGCTCAAGGCGACCGACGGCTACACCACGCTGCTGGGCCTGATCAGCCACGAGTACTTCCACACCTGGAACGTCAAGCGCCTGCGACCGGCCGAGTTCAAGCGCTACGACTACACGCGCGAGAACCACACCGAGCTGCTGTGGTTCTTCGAGGGCTTCACCAGCTACTACGACGACCTGTTCCTGCGCCGCGCCGGCCTGATCGACGACGCCACCTACCTGCAGCTGGTGACCAAGACCATCAACCAGGTGCAGCAGAGCCCGGGCCAGCGCGTGCAGAGCGTGGCCCAGGCCAGCTTCGACGCCTGGACGCGCTACTACCGCGTCGGAGAGAACACGCCCAACGCCACCATCAGCTACTACACCAAGGGCGCGCTGGTCGCGATGTGTCTGGACCTCACGCTGCGCGCCGAAGGCCGCGGCTCGCTGGACGAGGTGATGCGCGCGCTCTGGCATCGCACGCAGGGCGGGCCGATGCGCGAGTCCGACCTGTCCACGGTGCTGCGCCAGCTCGGCAAGCGCAGTTTCGCCGCCGAACTGGCCCAGTGGGTGCACGGCACGGCCGACCTGCCGGTGCTGGACCTGCTGGCGGCGGCCGGCGCCAAGGTGCACCGCGACAAGGCGCCGCTGGCGCAATCGCTGGGCCTGCGCGTTGCAGCCGACAGCAGTGGCCTGACGGTCAAGAACGTGCTGCGCGGCGGCGCGGGCGAGGCGGCCGGCCTGGCGGCGGGCGACGAGTGGCTGGGCGTGGAATTCGCCCCCGCGCGGCGCGGCCTGCCGGCCGAGGCCTGGCGCGTGCGCAAGCTCGACGAAGTGGCGGCCCTGCGCGGCACCCGCAGCGCGCTCACGGCCCTGGTTTCGCGCGACGGGCGGTTGCTGCGCTGCCCGCTGACCTGGCCCGCCGACGACACCGCCGTGCGGCTGACGGTCGAGGACGCTGCCCGCCTGGGCGACTGGCTGACCCGCTGCTCCACCGGCTGAGCAGCGCCCGGCCGCCTCAGTGGCGCGGCAGTTGCGGCACGATCTCCTGGTCGAACCGCTGCACCGTGGCCGCGCCCCGGTAGTTCTGCAGTGCTTCGCGCACGCGGGGCAGCTGGGCCTGCAACTCGGGCGCCGTCTTGCAGGACTCGACCTTGATCGCCGTCAGCTCGCCCATGGGTCCTGCGACATCGTTGATGAAACGGACCACCAGGCGGCGCGCGTCCAGGAAGGGCAGGGTTGGCGACACCGTTGCCGCGGGTGCAGCCGCGGCGGTGGAAGACGAGGCAGTGGACAACGCTGGCGCTGCGACCGGTGCAGGCGGGCTGTCGGCCAGCGGGGCAGTGCTGAGCGGCTGCCCATTCGGGTCATGGGGTGCGATCCAGCCGTGCTCCAGCAACTGCTCCAGCAAGGCCGCACCGCCGCCCAGGCCCGCCCCGAGCTTGTCGAGCTCGGCGACGTTGCGCTTGCCATCCACGAGGATCAGCATGGACCGCAGGCGGGGCCCGAGCTCCGGCGCCCGGCGCGCCATCGCATCCCGGCCTTTATCGGTCTTGACGAGCAGTGTGTTCTTGTCCATGAAACCCCAACAGATGGCAAGCAATGTAGCCACCGTGCTCCCAATCGAATAGCGGGGTTTAACCTGTAGCCCAAAGAATTACTTACGGCAGACTGACAAATTTCGCAAGCACGCCGCAGACATCACCTGGGCCGCCGGTCGACCACCTGTTTGGCCTTGCCCGAGCATTTTCCACTCGACCAGATCATCTTCAGGTCCACGTTTTTCAAGCTGGGCGGACATACTTCACGCCGCGCATCATCATCAGCAAGCTGCTGCGGCGGGTTCCGGCGAATCTCCCTGCCATAGTGACTTGTTTGTATTACATCAAGGGAAGCCAAATGTCACACACACCTGCGCAGCATCGGCCTGCTTGGCTGAGCCTGCTTGCGTTGGCCACCAGCGCTGCACTTTTGCTCAGCGCATGCGGGGGGGCCGCTGAGGGCGGGACCGCCAAGTCCGAAGACAGCGCCATGACCACCCCTGAAGAGTCATTGCAACGCCTGGAACAAGGATCTGCACTGAACACACAGGACCTTGAACATGCACGCCAGGAAGCAGCGTCAATCTCGCCCGACACACCACTCCGAGCTGGGCAGCCGGCCCCCTCAGCAGCCTACAAGTCCGGTTTGATCGCACAAAAAGCCAGCACCTTGCTGCTGCCGGTCTACCGCTTTTTCAACGCAGGCACGGGCACCCACTTCTACACCAGCGACCCCAGCGAGCGCGACTCTGTCATCGCCCACTTGCCCAGTTTCAGCTTCGAGGGCATGGCATTTTTTGCCGCCTCCAGTGCTTCGGCTGGATTGAAGCCGGTCTACCGCTTCCTCAACACGCAAAACGGCGTGCACTTCTACACCATCAGCGAGAGCGAGCGGGTACACATTGAAGCCAGCCTGCCTCAATACAGGCTGGAGGGCGTGGCCTTTTATGCCAGCCAGGTGGCGGGCGCAGGCTTCAAGCCGCTTTACCGCTTCTTCCGGTCCGGCTCGGGCACCCATTTCTACACCGCCAGCGACGCCGAACGGCAGCAAGTGCAGGCCGCGCAGAGTGACACCTACCGCTTCGAGGGAGTGGGCTACTACGTAATGAGTGAAGGCTTCAGCGTTGCTGCGTCGCGGATCTTTGTTGCAACCGATGGCAGCACCGGCTACGAACTTTGGTCCACCGATGGCACACAAGCAGGCACGACGTTGGTCAAAGACATCTTTACCGGAAGCCCAAGCGGCTATCCCTCAGAGTTCACGCAACTCAACGGGGTCTATATCTTCTCGGGCACCGACAGCACCCACGGCGCCGAACTTTGGAAAACCGACGGAACCACTACCGGCACGGTCATGCTGAAAGACATCAACCCCGGCATCTCGTACAGCGCCCCCATTCACTTCACATTGTTCGACGGAGCCTTGTACTTTCGGGCTCGCGACAGCATCCACGGCGAGCAGTTGTGGAAAACCGACGGAACGGAAGCGGGCACAGAGATGGTCACCGGCGCAGGCGCGGTCGCAACAGGCAACTACCCAACGCAGCTCACCGTATTCAACGGCGCCCTGTACTACCAAGCCTACGACAACACCAACGGCTTCGAACTGTGGAAAAGCGATGGCACTGCTGCTGGCACCGTGCTCGTCAAGGACATCAATCCCGGAGCTGTGGGCAGCTCTCCAGTTGACCTCAACGTGTTCAACGGTGCCCTTTACTTCAAGGCCCACAACGGCAGCAATGGCTATGAGCTTTGGAAAACCGATGGTACCGAAGCCGGTACGGTGTTGGTCAAAGACATCCACCCGGGAGCGAACGGCAGTCACCCTGCAGACTTCACGGTATTCGATGACGCTTTGTATTTCACAGCCTTCCAGAGCGACGATGACGTCGAGCTATGGAGAACCGATGGCACCGAAACCGGTACGGTGATGGTCAAGGACATCAACCCAGGGCTGTCGCGGAACGCGCCTGTCGAACCGACGGTCTTCAACGGCGCGCTCTACTTCATGGCCGACGACGGCAGCAACGGCTACGAATTGTGGAAATCCGATGGCACCGAAACCGGTACGGTGTTGGTCAAAGACATCCACCCAGGTTCGGGTGGCAGTTACCGCACCCCGTCCTGGTATTACAGCGGGGAGGTGCCGGGGTTCACGGTATTCAACGGTGCTCTCTACTTCTTGGCCAACGACGGCAACAGTGGCTATGAACTTTGGAAGTCCGACGGCACATCGGTGGGCACTACGATGGTCAAAGACATCTTTCCAGGGTCAGGCAGCAGCTCGCCCTATAGCTTCAGGGCGTTCAATGACGCACTGTTCTTTTCGGCCAACGATGGCATCCACGGCGTGGAACTGTGGACCACCGATGGCACGTCGGCGGGCACTTTCATGGTCAAAGACATTAACCCGAACGACGGCCCGATCGGAAGCTCGCACCCCAACCTTGGCTGGTAAAAGCAGACACACAAGCGGGCGCTTGAAGCGCCTCGCGTTGCTTCCAACACTTCAACACCGCAGCCCCTCTGGGTGAGCGGGACCGGCAGAACACGGACCTCGGACGCCGCCAGAGCGTGTCGGCTCGACTCAATGCTTGCGCAAATCCACCACCCGCTTGGCCTTGCCCTGGCTGCGCTCCACACCGCCTTCGGGCTGGAGCGACACCTCGACGCTGGAGCCGACGTAGACCTTGATCTCGTGCCGCAGCAGCTCGGCCGCCGCGCGCGCCTCGATGCTGTCCGGTGACAGCCCCGGCCGCGTCTCCACCGCCACCGTCAGGCAGTCCATGTGGTTCTCGCGCGTGAGCACGCACTGGTAATGCGCGGTCAGCTCGGGGCGCTTGAGGATCAGCTCCTCGATCTGGGTCGGGAACACGTTGACGCCGCGCACGATCATCATGTCGTCGCTGCGGCCGGTGATTTTTTCCATGCGGCGCATGGTGCGCGCGGTGCCGGGCAGCAGCCGTGTGAGGTCGCGCGTGCGGTAGCGGATGATGGGCAGCGCTTCCTTGGTCAGGCTGGTGAACACCAGCTCGCCCATCTCGCCGTCGGCCACCGGCTCGCCGGTCTCGGGGTTGATGATCTCGGGGTAGAAGTGGTCCTCCCAGATGGTCGGACCGTCCTTGGTCTCGACGCACTCGTTGGCCACGCCCGGCCCCATCACCTCCGACAGGCCGTAGATGTCCACGGCGTCGATGCGCATGCGGTGTTCGATCGCCAGCCGCATGTCGTTGGTCCACGGCTCGGCGCCGAAGATGCCGATGCGCAGGCTGCTCTCGCGCGGGTCGATGCCCTGGCGCTGGAACTCGTCGGCAATCGCCAGCATGTAGCTGGGCGTGACCATGATGATGTCGGGCCGGAAGTCCTGGATCAGCTGCACCTGGCGCTCGGTCTGGCCGCCGCCGAAGGGCACCACGGTCAGGCCCAGCTTCTCGGCGCCGTAGTGCGCGCCCAGGCCGCCGGTGAACAGGCCGTAGCCGTAGCTCACGTGCACCAGGTCGCCGGGCCGTGCGCCGCTGGCGCGGATGCTGCGCGCCACCACCGTCGCCCAGGTGTCGATGTCCTTGAGCGTGTAGCCGACCACGGTCGGCTTGCCGGTGGTGCCGCTGCTGGCGTGGATGCGCGCGCACTTCTCGCGCGGCACCGCGAACATGCCGAAGGGGTAGCTGTCGCGCAGGTCCTTCTTGGTGGTGAACGGAAACTTCGCGAGGTCGCTCAGGCTTTTGCAGTCGTCCGGGTGAACGCCGGCCTCGTCGAACTTGCGGCGGTAGACCGGCGAGTTCTGGTAGGCGTGGCGCAGCGTGGCCTGCAGGCGCTTGAGCTGCAGCGCGCGCAGCTCATCGACACTGGCCTTCTCGATCGGTTCGAGCGGAAAGTGGTTCATGCGCCTGCCTCCTCCGGAAACACCTGGCCGGGAATCACCGCGCTCTTGCCGCGGAACATGGCCACGACTTCGCCCTTCTGGTTGGTGACCTTCATGTCGTAGATGCCGTGCCGGCCCTGCAGGGTCTGCTCGACGCCTTCGCAGGTCAGCACATCGCCGGCGTGCGCCGGTTTGAGGAACTCGATGCTGCAGCCGGCGGCCACCGCGTTCTTGTTGTGGCTGTTGCAGGCGAAGGCGAAGGTCGAGTCGGCCAGGGTGAAGATGAAGCCGCCGTGGCAGATCTGGTGGCCGTTGAGGTGCAGCGGCTGCACGGCCATGCGGATCACCGCCCGGCCAGGCTCGACCGTCAGCAGCTCCATGCCCATGGTGTCCTTGCTCGCGACATCCACCGCAAACATGGTTTCGCCCACCTTGGTCGCTCGTTCTTGCGGCGTCATCCTCATTCCCCCTTGAACTGAGGCGCGCGCTTCTGACGGAACGCCATCACGCCTTCGATGTAATCGTGCGTCCTGCCCAAGGCCGACTGCGTGTCGCGCTCGGCGTCCAACTGCTCATCGAGCGTGCGGGTGGACGCGTCGCGCAGCAGCGCGCGGGTGGCGACCAGGGCCTTGGTGGGCATGGCCGCCAGCTTGCCGGCCAGCGCCAGCGCGGCTTCCAGCGGGTCGTCCTGCACGTCCCAGATCATTCCCCACTCCTTGGCCTGCGCGGCGGGGAGTTTGTCGCCCGTCATCGCCAGCGCCATGGCGCGCGCCAGGCCCAGCCGCTCCACCAGGAACCAGCTGCCGCCAGCGTCGGGGATCAGGCCGATCTTGCTGAAGGCCTGGATGAAGCTCGCGCCGGGCGCCGCGATGGCGATGTCGCAGGTCATGGCCAGTGAGGCGCCCGCGCCCGCCGCCACACCGTTGACCGCCGCGATCACCGGCATGCGCAGCGACTGGATGCGCCGCGCCGTCGGGTTGAAGGCCTGGTCGATCACCGGGCCGGGATCGGCGCGCTGCACCAGGTCCGGCCCGGGCTCGAAGTCGAACTCCGACAGGTCGGCGCCGGCGCAGAAGCCGCGCCCGGCCCCTGTGATGACCAGCGCCCGCACCGCCGGGTTGGCCTCGGCGCGGTCCAGCGCGGCCCACAGGTCGCGGTGCATCTGGCGCGTGAAGCTGTTGAGGGCGTCGGGCCGGTTGAGCGTGACCTGCGCCACGGCACCGTGTTCCATATAGAGAACGCTGCTGTCTTCTGGGGCGGCACTCATGAAAAGCTGTCTCCTGTCGTTCTTGAACGGGCCATTCTGTCATTAACCGACCCATCGGTCGGTTAATGTTTTCCCTTGGGTGCTGCACCCGAAAACGGGGCGGCTATAGTTGACGTTCACGTCAATCATCCCCCACCACCCGAGGACACACCATGAGCGAAAACGCCACCCCCGAACTGATCACCGTGCGCACCGAGGGCCGTGTCGGCATCGTGACGCTCAACCGCCCCAAGCAGCTCAACGCGCTGAACGACCAGCTGATGAACGAGCTGGGCGCCGCGCTCAAGGCCTTCGACAACGACGAGGGCATCGGCTGCATGATCGTCACCGGCAGCGAGAAGGCGTTTGCGGCCGGCGCCGACATCGGCGCGATGGCGAAATACAGTTTCGCCGACGTTTACAAGGGCGACTACATCACCCGCAACTGGGAAACCATCCGCAGCGTGCGCAAGCCGGTCATCGCGGCCGTCAGCGGCTTCGCCCTGGGCGGTGGCTGCGAGCTGGCCATGATGTGCGACTTCATCATCGCCGCCGACAACGCGAAGTTCGGCCAGCCCGAGATCAAGCTGGGCATCATCCCCGGCGCCGGCGGCACGCAGCGTCTGCCGCGCGCGGTCGGCAAGTCCAAGGCCATGGACATGGCCCTAACGGGCCGCATGATGGACGCCACCGAAGCCGAGCGCGCCGGTCTGGTCAGCCGCGTGGTGCCGCTGGACAAGCTGATGGACGAAGCCCTGGGCGCCGCGCTGCAGATCTGCGAGTTCTCGCTGCCCAGCGTGATGGCGGCCAAGGAATGCGTCAACCGCGCCTTCGAGGGCGGTCTGGCCGACGGCGTGATGTTCGAGCGCCGCATGTTCCACGCCCTGTTCGCCACCGAGGACCAGAAGGAAGGCATGGACGCGTTCGTGAACAAGCGCAAGGCGGTGTTCAAGCACGGCTGATTTTTTTCGCGGGGTTTAACCCCGTCCGGCCTGCCGGTTCGTTTCAGTGGCATCACCCACCTCCACGGAGTTCACGATGCCTCTCCAGAATCCCCGGCTGTCCCGCCTGCTGACCGCCCTGCTCGGCGGCCAGCTGCTGCTCTCCGGTATGCCCGTCACCGCACAGCCCACAGCGGCGGCGGCCCCGGCCGCTGCGGTATCCGCCCAGCCCGATTTCGCGCCGCCCGGCGCCACCCACTGCAAACGCCCGATGCGCACCCACGAGGTGGCCGGCCGGCCCGAGATCGCCGAACCCTCCGTGCGCTACAGCAAAACCCTGCCCCGCTCCCGCGCGGAGGTCACCACTCGCGACGCGGTGGCCAAGGCCGCATCACCCGCCGCCATGGCGATGGAAGCCGCGCCCGAAGCGATGGCGGTCGCGCCGGCCCTCTCGCCCGGCGGCGCGCGCCCCGACCGTGCTGCTGTCGTGACCGCCGGCATGGTCGATGACAACGCCGACTTCGCCGAGTACCTCGCCTTCCGCGCCCGCACGAACGTGCCCCACCAGGCGCGCGACATCAGCGAGCGCCACCTGCTCACGGTGCGGGACCGAGCCGGCCGCGGCGTGCCCGACGCGCAGGTGCAGGTGCGTTCGCCCCAGGGCGCGCTGCTGCGGGCGCGCACCGACCGCGCGGGCCGCGTCTGGCTACACCCGCGGTCCTTCGACCCGGCGCCGTCGACGCTGTACGAGGTCACGGCCACCCGGGGCGACCAGACCGCGCGCGGCCTGCTGCGCCGCGGCCAGAAGGACGCGCTGGAACTGCAGCTGGCTGGTACCGTCGCGCCCCAACGCGCCCGCCTGGACCTGGTGTTCCTGATCGACGCCACCGGCTCGATGGCCGACGAGATCCAGAAGCTCAAGAGCAGCCTGCACAGCATCGCCGCCGACGCCGCGCGCCTGCCCAGCCGCCCCGACCTGTGCTTCGGCCTGGTCGCCTACCGCGACACCACCGACCCCTTCGTGCTTCGCAGCCACGACTTCACCGACGACCTCGGCGCCTTCCAGAAAGTGCTCAACCAGCTGCAGGCCGACGGCGGCGGCGACTACCCCGAGGCCATGAGCGAGGCGCTGCACGAAACGGTGCACCGCCTGAGCTGGCGCGGCGAGGGCGCCACCCGCATGGTGGTGCTGCTGGCCGACGCGCCGCCCCAGCTCGGTCCCGAGCGGCCGCGCTACGACGCCGCGATGCAGGTGGCGCTGGGCAAGGGCATCAAGGTCTTCAGCGTCGGCGCCAGCGGCCTGGACCCGCAGGGCGAGTTCGTCCAGCGCCAGATCGCCCAGTACACCGGCGGCCGCTTCGTGTTCCTGACCTACGACCGCGCCGACGACCCGGCCAGCGGACCGGGCCGCGAGACGGTGCACGATGTGAAGAACTACTCGGTGGCCACTCTGGACCGGCTGATCGGCCGGCTGATCCGCGAGGAACTGGCCCCGCTGTCGCGCAAGGGGGCTTGAGCGCTTCGAAAAAATGGGCTTATAATGCTGGGCTTCGGCGATATAGCTCAGTTGGTTAGAGCGCAGCATTCATAATGCTGATGTCGGTGGTTCAAGTCCACCTATCGCCACCAGACAAGAAACCCCTGAAGACGCCGTTTTCAGGGGTTTTTTCTTGCCCGGCTTTCTCTTGCGACACCGGAGCGACCATGGCCATCAAGTCCACCATCTTCAAGGCGAATCTGCAGATCGCCGACATCGACCACGGCTACTACGCCGACCACGCGCTCACCCTGGCCCGCCACCCCAGCGAGACCGACGAGCGCATGATGGTCCGCCTGGTGGCAATGGCGCTGCAGGCGCACGAGCTGCAGGACACCTGCGGCGGCGACGGCACCCTGGCCTTCGGCGCCGGCCTGTCCGACCCGGACGACCCGGACGCCTCGCTCACCGACTTCACCGGCCGCAAACGAGTCTGGATCGAGGTCGGCCAGCCGGAAGACAAGCCGCTGTCCAAGGCCTGCAGCCAGGCCGACGCGGTCATCGTCTACGCCTTCAGCTCGGCGGCCGATGTGTGGTGGAAGGGCATCGAGAACAAGCTGACCCGCCTGGACAAGCTGCAGGTCTGGCGCCTGCCAACCGAAGTGGCGCCCGCGCTGGCGGCCATGGCCGAACGCAGCATGCAGCTGCAAGCCACGGTGCAGGACGGCGCGCTCACGCTGTCGAGCCACCTGGGCAGCGTGCACATCGAGCCCGTGCGCTGGAAATGACCGGCCACCGCACTGCGTGAGACAATCGGCGCCCGCGACGGCGACCGCCGCCGTGCCCCCTTCAGCCTCTGGATCTACACCATGAACCGCTGCCTTTCCCTCGCCACACGACGCACCGCCCTGGCCCTGGCCGGCGCCGGCCTGTGTGCGCTGACCTCCCTGGCGCAGGCACAGAACGCCCCGCGCAATTTCCCCGCCAGCGCCCTGCGCGGAACCCTGGTCGTGACCCAGCCGCCGGTCATCAGCATGGACGGCAAGGCCGCCCAGCTCTCGCCGGGCGCCCGCATCAAGGGCCCCGACAACCTGCTCGTCCTCTCCAGCGCCATCGTCGGCAAAGAGCTGCTGGTGAACTACACCGTCGAGCCCCACGGCATGGTCCACGACGTCTGGATCCTGACCGAAGCCGAAGCGGCCGAGAAGCGCAAACGCGCCGGCCAGTAACCCCCAACCAACCACTGCAGGGCCCCCGTCCAGCACACGCCATGGAACCGGCTTCGCCGGGCCACAGGCGTGGTCCCCCTTCCAGGGGGAAGCCGCGCCAGCGGCGCAGGGGGTGATTCCTATGTCTAAAAAAGTCTTCATCAAAACCTTCGGCTGCCAGATGAACGAGTACGACTCGGACAAGATGGCCGACGTGCTCGGCGCCGCCGAGGGCTTCGAAAAAACCCAGGACCCCGAAGAGGCGGACCTGATCCTGTTCAACACCTGCTCGGTGCGCGAGAAGGCGCAGGAGAAGGTGTTCAGCGACCTTGGCCGCGTCAAGCACCTCAAGAAGAAGGGTGTGCTGATCGGCGTGGGCGGCTGCGTGGCCAGCCAGGAGGGCGCCGAGATCATCAAGCGCGCGCCTTTCGTGGACGTGGTGTTCGGCCCGCAGACCCTGCACCGCCTGCCCGAGATGCTCAAGGCACGCGATCGGCTGAACCAGCCGCAGGTGGACATCAGCTTCCCCGAGATCGAGAAGTTCGACCACCTGCCGCCCGCGCGCGTCGAGGGTGCCTCGGCCTTCGTTTCCATCATGGAAGGCTGCAGCAAGTACTGCAGCTACTGCGTGGTGCCCTACACCCGCGGTGAAGAGGTCAGCCGCCCGTTCGAGGACGTGCTGGTCGAGGTGGCCGGCCTGGCCGATCAGGGCGTCAAGGAAGTGACGCTGCTGGGCCAGAACGTCAACGCCTACCGCGGCCAGATGGGCGACACGGAAGAGATCGCCGACTTCGCCATGCTGATCGAGTACGTGGCCGAGATTCCGGGTATCGAACGCATCCGCTACACCACCAGCCACCCCAACGAGTTCACCCAGCGCCTGATCGACACCTACGCCAAGGTACCGAAGCTGGTGAGCCACCTGCACCTGCCGGTGCAGCACGGCAGCGACCGCATCCTGATGGCCATGAAGCGTGGCTACACCGCCATGGAATACAAGAGCACGATCCGCAAGCTGCGCGCGATCCGGCCCGACCTGTCCATGAGCAGCGACTTCATCGTCGGCTTCCCGGGTGAGACGGAAGAAGACTTCCAGAAGATGATGAAGCTGATCACCGACGTCGGCTACGACAGCAGCTTCTCGTTCATCTTCAGCCCGCGCCCCGGCACGCCGGCGGCCAACCTGCCCGATGACACGCCGCACGAGGTCAAGCTCAAACGCCTGCAGCACCTGCAGGCGGTGCTGGAAGAGAACGTGCGCCGCATCAGCGCCAGCCGCGAAGGCACGGTGCAGCGCATCCTGGTCGAAGGCCCGTCGCGCAAGAACGCAGCCGAACTCATGGGCCGCACCGAGTGCAACCGCATCGTCAACTTCGACGGCGGCCCGAACAGCGCCCGCCTGATCGGCCAGATGATCGACGTGAAGATCACGCAGGCGCTGCCGCACTCCCTGCGCGGTGAAGTCCTGCTGCGCGAGCCTGCCTGAGCTCATGAAGTGGCTGCGCTTCTCGTTCCCGCAGCTGCTGCTGCTGGCGTTCCTGCTCATCGGCGCCTTGCTGGGGACCAGCGCGCTGCGCGCGCTGTTCACGCTGGAAAGCCTGATGGCGCAGAGCCGCGACGGTGCGACGCAGGCCATCGAACTGAGCACCGCGGCGCAGTCGCTGTCCGAACGCAGCGTGGCCATGGAGCGTTCGGCGCGCCAGTCGCTGGTGCTGCGCGACGCGCAGCTGCGTCAGCGCTTCGAGGAGGCCGCAGGCCAGGCGCGCGACATCCTGGTGCGGCTGCAGGACAACGAGGTCTCGCCCGACCTGGTGCGCAGCTGGCGCCAGCAGCTCGCTGACGTCACCACCCTGCTGGACGGCGAGCCCGAAACCGCGCTGGACCGCGAGCGCGAGGTGGCCCGCGCCTTCCGCGAACTGGACGGCCACAGCGCCGCCATCGCCCAGCAGGTGCAGGCCATCATCGGCGGCCGCAACGCCGCACTGCAGACGCGCTTCGAGCGCAACCGCCAGCAGCTGGCGGTGCAGGTGGGCGGCTCGATCGCGCTCGCGGTGGCGATGGCCTTCGGCTTCGGCATCTGGCTGGCGCGCCCGCTGCGCCGGCTGGAAAAGGCCATCGTTGGCCTGGGCGAGAACCGGCTGGACGTGCCGATCGAGGTGCCGGGCCCGCCCGACATCCGCAGCGTGGGCCAGCAGCTGGAGTGGCTGCGACTGCGCCTGACCGAGCTGGACGCCGACAAGGCGCGCTTCCTGCGCCACATCTCGCACGAACTCAAGACGCCGCTGGCCTCGCTGCACGAAGGCGTGGCCGTGCTCGGCGACGGCGTGGCCGGCTCGCTCAACCCCGACCAGGCCGAGGTGGTGCGCATCCTGCAGGGCAACACCCAGGCGCTGCAGCAGCAGATCGAGGCGCTGTTGCGCTTCAACGCCGCCGCCTTCGAGGCGCGCCAGCTTCGCCGCGAGTCCACCGACATGCGCGCGCTGGTGGAAAGCCAGGTCGAGGCGCAGCGCCTGCGCTGGCAGTCGCACCAGCTTGATGTGCAGGTCGAAGGACCCGCCGTGGTGCTGCCGGTCGACCGCGACAAAATGGCCTCGGCCATCGGCAACCTGCTGTCCAACGCGATCCGCTTCTCGCCCTTCGGCGGCCAGATCCGCGTGGCGCTGGCCACAACGGCCGGTCGTGTGCAGATCGACGTGCAGGACCAGGGCCCCGGGGTGGCGCCCGACGACCGGGGCCGCATCTTCGAGCCTTTCTACCGCGGCGAGCGGCAGCCCGCCGACGCGGTCAAGGGCACGGGCATCGGCCTGTCCATCGTGCACGAGTACATTCTGGCCCACGGCGGCCGCATCGAACTCCTGCCCGACGGCCCCGGCGCCCACTTCCGCATCGAACTTCCCCATGCATCCTGACCTCCGGCGACCGCGCCTGCGCCGCACCGCCACATCCCTCCGGACCTTGCCGGTGCTCTGCCTGGCGCTGGTGCTCGCCGCCTGCGCCACCCCGCCCGGGGCACCGGTCGACCTGCTCCCGCCACCGCCGTTGGCCGGCACCCCGGGGCCCGACCAGAGTCCGCAAGTGCTCATCCCGCCACCGCCGCCGCCCGAGCCGCCGGCCACCGCCCGCGGCACCGCGCCTGCCACGCCCGCCACACCGCCGGTCGCCACCTCGCCGCTCGCGGCGGCCCTGCTCTACGCCGACCGCCTGCGCACCATGGGCCCCGGCGAACTGGCGGCCGAACAGGCCCAGATCGGGGAACCCGGCGCCTCGGCCGAACGGCAGATGCATCTGGCCCTGGTGCTGTCGCAGACCCATGTGCCCGTCGACACCGCACGCGCGCTCGGCCTGCTGCAACGCGTCGCGGCCAGCAACGCGCCCGAGGCCATCGAGCTGCGCCCGCTGGCGCGGTTGCTGGCCGGGCGGCTGCACGAGGCGCGGCGGCTGGAAGACCAGGCCGACCGGCTGGCGCAGCAGCTGCGCGAATCGCAGCGTCGCATCGACGTGCTCAACGACCGGCTCGAAGCCATGCGCGCCATCGAGCGCAGCCTGACCCCGCGCGCGCCCGCGCCCGGTGCACGCCCTTTGCCATGACCACCAGCCCGGCCCGCGCCCGCCTGCTGGTCGTCGACGACGATGCCGACATGCTGCGGCTGCTGTCCATGCGGCTGGGCGCGGCGGGCTACCAGGTCACCGCCGTTGGCTCGGCCGAGGCGGCGCTCAGCCAGCTCGACATCGACCGCCCCCAGCTCGTGCTGTCCGACGTGCGCCTGCCGGGCAAGGACGGGCTGGCGCTGTTCGACGAGATCCGCAACCGCCACCCCTCGCTGCCGGTGATCCTGCTGACCGCCCACGGCACCATCCCCGACGCGGTGGAGGCCACGCGGCGCGGCGTGTTCACCTATCTGACCAAGCCCTACGAGGCCAAGGAGCTGCTGGAGCGCATCGCGCAGGCCCTGGCCCTGAGCGCGCCCACGCTGCCCGCCAGCCAGGCCGATGAAACCTGGCGCGCCGAGATCGTCAGCCGCTCCAGCCGCATGGCCGACCTGCTGGCCGAAGCCCGCCTGGTCGCGCAGGGCGATGCCAGCGTGCTGCTGCGCGGCGACAGCGGCACCGGCAAGGAGCTGATGGCGCGCGCCATCCACCGCGCCAGCCGGCGCGCGCGCAAGCCCTTCGTGGCGGTGAACTGCGGCGCGATTCCCGAGGCCCTGCTCGAATCCGAACTGTTCGGCCACATGAAGGGCGCCTTCACCGACGCCCACGCCAACCACAAAGGCCTGTTCCAGGCCGCCGACGGCGGCACCCTGCTGCTCGACGAGATCGGTGACATGCCCCCGGCGCTGCAGGTCAAGCTGCTGCGCGTGCTGCAGGAGAAGGCGGTGCGTCCGCTCGGCTCCAGCCAGTCGATCCCGGTGGACGTGCGCATCATCTCGGCCACCCACCGCGACCTGGAAACGGCGATGGCCCAGGGCCAGTTCCGCGAGGACCTCTACTACCGCCTCAACGTCGTGACGCTGCACCTGCCCACCCTGGCCGAGCGGCGTGAGGACATCCCGCTGCTGGCCAACCACTTCCTGGCGCAGCTGGCCGCGAAGTACGGCAAGCGCAGCTCGGGCTTTGCGCCAGAAGCCCTCAAGGCGCTGACCATGGCCAGCTGGCCGGGCAATGTGCGCCAGCTCTACAACGTGGTCGAACAGGTCTGCGCGCTCTCCACCACGCCGCTGGTCTCGCTGGCCCTGGTGCAGCGCGCGCTGCGCACGCCCTCGGTGGAGGTGCTGAGCTTCGCCGAGGCGCGCCAGCGCTTCGAGCGCGAGTACCTGGTGGGCCTGCTGAAGATGACCGACGGCAACGTGGCCGACGCGGCCCGGCTGGCGCAGCGCAACCGCACCGAGTTCTACCGCCTGCTGCAGAAGCACGCCCTGACCCCCGGGCTGTTCAAGAGCGACGCGGACGGCGGCGACGGCACAGACCCTGTCGCTGCTTTGTGACAAGCCAAAACCGTTGATTCACAACGGTTTTTTTTCTCCCCTGGCTGGCACTGTCGCCGAACAGCGACAAAAAGGGCCTGTGCGCGCCCCTTTTCCCGGCCAAAACCGGTGGTTTTTCCTGCCCTTCATCACAAGCCGTTGATTCGATTGGAAATTTTCGACCTGGCATAGGGTTTGCCCTTAAAGGGCATGCCTTGGTCCACCACTTCCCGTCATTCTTCTTCGCGCGCGCTCCGGCGAGGCCTGGGCGCGCTGCTGTTTGCATGCCTGGCCGCGGGCTGGAGCGCGGTTCAGGCGATGGACTGGAACGCCCTGGGCGAACTCGCCCGCCAGCGCGCCCAGACGCCGTTTCAACCGGTTGGCGACAAGCTGCCCGAGGACCTGGCCGCGCTCGACTACGACCAGATGCGGGACATCCGCTTCCGCACCGAGCGCTCGCTCTGGCGCGACCAGTCGCTGCCGTTCGAGGCCCAGTTCTTCCACCTCGGCCTCTACCAGAAGCGGGCGGTGCGCCTGCACGAGCTCGCGCCCGAGGGCGTGACCGACCTGCCCTACCGCAGCGCGGACTACAACATGGGCCGCAACACCGTCGACCCGACGGCCTGGGGCGACCTCGGGCACGCGGGCTTCCGCCTGCACTACCCACTGAACAACCCGGCCTACAAGGACGAACTGGTGGTGTTCCTGGGCGCCAGCTACTTCCGCGCGCTCGGCGCCGGCCAGCAGTACGGCCTGTCGGCGCGCGGCCTGGCCATCGACACCGTGGGCGGCCAGGGTGAGGAGTTCCCGCGCTTCACCGACTTCTGGCTGCAACGCCCGGCGCCCGGCGCCACCGAGGTCACCGTGCTGGCCCTGCTCGATTCCCCGCGCGCCAGCGGTGCCTACCGCTTCGTGATCCGTCCCGGCGCCAGCACCACCATGACCGTCACGTCCCGGCTGTTCCTGCGCGTGGGCGCCGGCCCCGTGAACACCCTGGGCCTGGCGCCGCTGACCAGCATGTTCCTGCACGGCGAGAACCAGCCCAACGACAACGATTTCCGCCCCGAGGTGCACGACTCCGACGGCCTGATGATGCACACCGGCGACGGCGAGTGGCTGTGGCGCCCGCTGCAGAACCCCGCCCAGATCTCGGTCAGCAGCTTCACCATGCGCCAGCCGCGCGGCTTCGGCCTGATGCAGCGCGACCGGCGCTTCGCCAGCTACGAGGACATCGAGGCCCGCTATGAGCGCCGGCCCAGCGCCTGGGTGCGCCCGCTGGGCGACTGGGGCGCAGGCCGGGTCGAGCTGGTGCAGCTGCGCACACCCGACGAGACCCACGACAACATCGTCGCCTACTGGGTGCCGGCCACGCTGCCGGCGCCCGGCCAGCCGCTGGACTTCGCCTACGAGCTGTCCTGGCAGGGCGAGGCCCAGCAGACCCCGCCGGGGGCCTGGGTGGTGCAGTCGCGCCGCGGCTACGGCTACACCAAGCTGAGCGCCAGCGAACAGCAGCGCCAGCCCCAGTTCGTGCTCGACTTCGCCGGCCCGGCGCTGGAAGCCCTGCCGGCCGATGCCGCCGTGCGCGCCGTCGCCAGCGCCGACGCCAACGGCCGCATCGTCGAAGCCCTGGCCTACCCCAACCCGACCCAGCGCGGCTGGCGCGTCACCCTGCGCGTCGAGCGGCTCGACCCGGCCCGTCCGGTCGAGCTGCGCGTCTTCCTCCAACACCAGAACGACACCCTGAGCGAAACATGGACACACGCCGTCTTGCCCGAGTGAGCGCGCCCCTGCACGCCCGCAGCCTGTTGCGCGAAGAGCGCCACCCCAACGCGGTGACCGCGCCACCGCTCAACCGCGGCTCCATGGCGCCGCGCCCCTGGCGCGGTTTCTGGAACGGCCTGGGTTCCGGCGTGCTGGCCACGGCCAGCCGCCTGCTGCCGCCCCGCGAGCCCCGCAGCGTCGTGCCCATGGCCGCATGGCAGCGCGCGGCCGAGCGCCGCCGCCTGGCCTTCCTGCTGCTCACCGTGGTGAGCACGGTGCTGGCCGCGGTGCTGTTCAGCGCCGCACACCCCTCCGGCAGCTCGCCCTGGCTGCAGAGCCTGTACACCGTGCTGTTCGTCGTGCTCTCCGTCTGGGTGGTGACCGGTTTCGTCACCGCGCTGATGGGCGCCTGGGTGATGCTGTTCGGCGACCGGCACTCGATCTCGGCGGCCTCGGTGCGCGACCACGCCATGAACCCCGAGGCGCGCACCGCCATCATCATGCCGATCTGCAACGAGGACGTGGCCACCGTGTTCGCCGGCTTGCGCGCCACCTGCGAGTCGCTGGCGTCCACCGGCCATGCGCGCCAGTTCGACGTCTTCGTGCTGTCCGACAGCAACGACGCCACGACCATCGCCGCAGAGCGCGAGGCCTGGGAGCAGCTGCGCGCCGCCCTGGTGTCGCAGCCCGGCCAGCCGGCCGTGGAGGTCTACTACCGTCTGCGCAAACGCCGCACCCACCGCAAGGCGGGCAACGTGGCCGACTTCTGCCGCCGCTGGGGCAAGGACTACCGCTACATGGTGGTGCTGGACGCCGACAGCGTGATGAGCGGCAGCTGCCTGGCCTCGCTGGTCAAGCTGATGGAAGCCCATCCCGACGCCGGCATCATCCAGACCGCCACCCAGGCCATCGGCCACCAGACGCTGCACGCCCGCGCCCAGCAGTTCGCCAGCCGCGTGACTGGCCGCCTGTTCACCCTGGGCATGCAGTTCTGGCAGCTCGGCGAGTCGCACTACTGGGGCCACAACGCCATCATCCGCATCGAGCCCTTCATGGAGCACTGCGCGCTGGCGCCCATCAAGGGCACGGGCGGCATGTCCGGCGGCATCATGAGCCACGACTTCGTCGAGGCCGCCCTGATGCGCCGCGCCGGCTACCACGTCTGGCTGGTCTCCGACCTCACCGGCAGCTACGAGCAGCAGCCGCCCGACCTGCTGTCCGAACTGCAGCGCGACCGCCGCTGGTGCCAGGGCAACCTGCAGAACGCGCGCCTGATCGCCGAGCCCGGCCTGCACCGCGTGCACCGCGCCATGTTCGCCATCGGCACCATGTCCTACCTCTCGGCCCCGATGTGGCTGGCCTTCCTGCTGCTGGGCATGGCCATGCTGGTCTCCGGCCCCAGCCTGCCCGACGCCTGGCAGGCCCTCCCCGGCAAGGCCGGCGGCCTCTGGGCCTGGACGCTGTGCCTGCTGTTCCTGCCGCGCGTGCTGGGTGTGCTGGCGGTGCTGCTCAAGGGCGAGCAGCGCAGCTATGGCGGCACCGGCCTTCTGCTCGGCAGCGCCGTGCTGGAAAGCGTGATGGCCGTGCTGCTGGCCCCCATCCGCATGGTGGGCCACTCCATCTTTGTGGTGGTCGCCATCACCGGCATCAAGCTGGAGTGGAAGTCGCCCCCCCGGGAAGCCGTGGGCGTGGCCTGGGGCGATGCGCTGGCGCGTCTGGCACCGGTGTCGCTGGCCGTCGCCTCGCTGCTGGCGCTGGCCAGCCTGATCAACCCCGACGCCCTGCCCTGGCTGCTGCCGGTGGCCCTGCCGCTGCTGCTGTCGGTGCCCGTCACGGTGCTGACCGGCCACGTGGGACTGGGCACCTGGGTGCGCAACCGCGGCGCGCTGCTGATCCCCGAAGAGTCGTGGTCACCCGCCGTGCTGCGCCGCGCCTGGCGCCACGCCAGCCGCCTGGCGCTGAAGGCCGCGTAAACCACACGCCTGCGAGTACCGCGAAGCCGCCCCACCCGGGCGGCTTTTTTCATGGCTTGGGCGGCTGGAGGTAGCGCTGGTCCGACCAGGTCGCCAGCCACTGCGGCACGAAGGCCACGAAGATGGCGCCGAACATGCCGGTCAGGAAGGCGTCGCCCCAGGCCATCAGCCAGCGCGCGACCAGGGACAGGTCACGGGCGGGCTCGCCGGCCAGCCACTGGAGGCCCTCCAACAGCAGGCCGGAGAGAAACACCGCGGCGGCTGTGCCCAGAAACGCACGGCCCAGGGTGTACACAAACAGGTTGGGCGGCAGCCAGCGCCGCATCACAGCGCCGATGCCCAGCGCCAGCGTGGCCGGCACCAGTCCGGTCCACACCCACTGCTGCAGCACCGCTGCCGGTTCAGCCTGGCCCACAACCCAGACCACGGCCGCGATGCCCGCCAGCACCAGCACCGCCAGCGGCCAGCCGAGCATCAGCACCAGCAGGCAGGCGCCCGAGAGCTGCACCTGCAGGCCCTGCGGCATCTTCTGCGGCAACAGCCACAACCAGGGCAGCAGCACCAGGGACGCGAGCGCCGGCGTGAACAGCGGACCGCGCAGCATGCGCCAGGGCCGCAGCCACAGGGCCACCGCCACGCAAAGCACCGCCATCGACAGGTTCAGGGCCGTCCACATGGGAGGCGAGTATGGGTGGGGGAGCGCGCGATCCGCTTGACTTCGGTCAACCCATGCCGGGCAGCTTGGGCATGCCCTTCATGCCGCCCATGCGCTTCATCATCTTCATCAGACCGCCGCCCTTCATCTTCTTCATCATGCCCTGCATCTGCTCGAACTCCTTGAGCAGGCGGTTGACTTCCTGGACGTGCACGCCGGCACCGGCGGCGATGCGGCGCTTGCGCGTGGCCTTGATGAGGTCCGGCTTGCTGCGCTCCTTAGGCGTCATGCTGCAGATGATGCCTTCCTTGCGCTTGATGTCCTTCTCGGCGCGGCTCAGGTCGGCCTCGCTGGCCTTGGCGGCCAGGTTGCCGGGCAGCTTGTCCATCAGGCTGGACAGGCCACCCATCTGCTTCATCTGCCGCAACTGGTCGAGAAAGTCGTTGAGGTCGAAGTCGCCACCGCTCTTGACCTTGGCCGCCAGCTTCTGCGCTGCCGCCATGTCCACGCCGGCGGTGACCTGCTCGACCAGGGCCACGATGTCGCCCATGCCCAGGATGCGGCCGGCGTGGCGCTCGGCGTCGAACACCTCCAGGCCGTCGATCTTCTCGCTCACACCGGCGAACTTGATCGGCGCACCCGTGACCTGACGCACCGACAGCGCCGCGCCGCCGCGCGAGTCGCCGTCCATCTTGGTCAGGATGATGCCGGTCAGCGGCAGCGCGTCCTTGAAGGCCTTGGCCGTGTTGACCGCGTCCTGGCCCTGCATGGCGTCGACCACGAACAGGGTTTCGACGGGGTTGAGCGCGCCGTGCAGTTCCTGGATCTCGCGCATCAGCGCTTCGTCGATGGCCAGGCGGCCGGCCGTGTCGACCAGCAGCACGTCGACATAGTGCTTCTTCGCGTAGTCGAGCGCGGCGCGGGCGATGTCCAGCGGCTTCTGGTCGGGTGAACTCGGGAACCACTCGGCCCCGGCCTGCGCCGTCACCGTCTTCAGCTGTTCAATGGCGGCCGGGCGGTAGACGTCGCCCGAGACCGTCAGCACCTTCTTCTTGCGCTTCTCGATCAGGTGCTTGGCCAGCTTGGCGGTGGTGGTCGTCTTACCCGCGCCCTGCAGACCGGCCATGAGGATCACCGCGGGCGGTTGGGCCGCCAGGTTGATGTCCGACACGCCGTCGCCCATGGTGGCCGCCAGCTCGCGGTTGACCACGCTGACCAGCACCTGGCCGGGTGTGAGCGAACCCACCACGTCCTGGCCCAGCGCCTTTTCCTTCACGCGGGCGATGAAGTCGCGCACCACCGGCAGCGCCACGTCGGCCTCCAGCAGGGCCATGCGCACCTCGCGCAGCATGTCGGTGACGTTGCTCTCGGTGATACGGGCCTGGCCCCGCATTTCCTTGACGATGCGTGACAGGCGGTCGGAAAGGGCTGAGGCCATGGTGCGGTGAGAAAGTGGGGGGTGGTGGCGGCGGAACGCCAGGGCCCGGTCGCGTGGCGGAACCGGCGGTTCGCACGGCCAAGACGCTTTAAACTCCAGTGGCGATTTTAGCCGCCCGCCCGCCGGCCACCGGCCTCCATTCCCCCGCCATGACCTTCCTGCCAGCCCTCACCTCCAACCCGCCCGCGGCGCTGCTGTCGGCGGTGGCGGCACTGGCGTATGCCTTTCTGGCCTGGGCGCATCCCCGGCTGAGCGAGCGGCAGACCCGCAATGTGCTCGCCACAGCGTGGGTGCTGCACCTGGTCGTGCTCGGCACGGCACTGATGGAAACGCCGGCCCGGTTCGGGTTCGCCCCAGCGCTGTCGGTGACGGCCTGGCTGGTGCTCACGGTCTACCTGATCGAGAGCCGTATGTACCCCCAGCTCAAGGCCCGCTGGACGCTGGCCGTGCTGGGCACCCTGGCCGTGCTGCTGGCACTGTTTTTCCCCGGCTCTCAATACCACGCCCTGCCCTCGAGCTGGATGCCGCTGCACTGGGCGCTGGGCATCGCGTCCTATGGCCTCATCGCCGCCGCGGTGGTGCACGCCTGGCTGATGCAGCGGGCCGACAAGGCGATGCGCATGGGCGACACCGGCGACACCGCCATGCCGCTGCTGACGCTGGAACGGCTGACCTTCCGTTTCGTGGCCGCGGGCTTCGTGCTGCTCACCGCGACCCTGCTGGTGGGTGCCTGGTTCTCCGAGCTGCTCAACCAGCGCTGGGTGTGGAACCACAAAACAGCCTTCTCGGCGCTGGCCTGGCTGACCATGGGCGTGCTGCTGCTCGGGCGCTGGCGGCTGGGCTGGCGCGGCCGGGTGGCCATCCGCATGCTCTACCTGGGGGCCGGATTCCTGCTGCTGGGTTATGCCGGCTCGCGTTTCGTGCTCGAAGTGGTGCTGCAGCGCGCCGGGTGACCCGATGAAATACCTGCTTGTCCTGCTGGTGCTGCTGTTCGCCTTCTGGATCTGGCGCAACAACCGCCAGACCGCAGAACGCGACGACACGCCCAAGCCCAGGGCACCGCGCGGCCCGGTGGCCATGATCGCCTGCACCCAGTGCGGCACCCATGTGCCCGAAGCAGAGGTCGTGCAGGGCACCCGGGGCCGGTACTGCTGCGCAGAACACCGCCGCCAGCACGAGGCCTCGGTGCGGTAATGCGCGACACGCGGCCACCGCCCTGACATGCCCAAGGAACCGTCCTCCCAGTTCGCCCCTTCCTGGTTTTCCACGCTGGAAGCCGGCAACAGCGCGCAGGACCGCCACCACCAGGTGCGGGCCTATGTGCGCCTGTGGCGCGCTTTCATGCGGGCCCGGGTGCTCATCGCCTTCGTGCTGCTGGCGCTGCAGGTGTTTCTGCTGAGCAGCCCGGGCGCCGGGCCATCGTGGCTGGTGGCGGTGTGCGCGCTGCACCTGAGTGCGGCGCTGGCCGTGCTGTTCTCTACCCGCCCCCCGGCCCCGGGACAGGCCTTGGGTGTTCAATGGCTGCTGACCATCGGGGTCGACCTGGCCGCCTTCGGCGTGCTGCAGTACTTCGAGCAGGCCGGCATCAACTACACGCCGCTGTTCGCCTTGCCCGTGCTGATGGCGGCCATCCTGGGCTCCATGACCCTGGCACTGGCCACCGCCGCCGTGGTGACGCTGTACCTGCTGGGCGAAGCGGCGATCAGCGCCCCGCTGCTCAGCGAGGTGTCGACTTCGCGCTTCCTGCAGTCTGGATTGACGGGCACCGGCTTTTTCCTGGTCGCCATCCTGGCCAGCCAGCTGGCGCAGCGGCTGGCACGCGAGGAGGCCCGCGCCCGCAGCAGCCAAGCCGCGGCCCGCGCACAGGCCCAGGTCAACGAACTGATCATCGAGAGCCTGAGCGAAGGGGTGCTGGTGGTCGACCGCCATGGTGTGGTGCGCAATGCCAATCCCGCGGCGCAGGGCATGCTCATGGGCGAGGCCTACCCCCATGCCGCCAAGCTGCTGCTGTCGGCGCGCTCCGGCTGGGAAGAGCTGGCGCGGCTGGTGGACCAGACCTTCCTGCGGGGCCAGGAGCTCGAATCCGAGGTCCGGGTGGACCTGGACGAACTCACCACCCACCGCCTGTTCGCGCGCACGCGGCTGACCAGCGCCCAGAGCGCCCGCCCCATCGAGCTCTGCGTGCTGTTCCTGGAAGACCTGCGCGAGGTCGAGGCGCGCGTGCGAACAGAAAAACTCGCCTCCATGGGCCGCATGTCGGCCGCGGTGGCGCACGAGATCCGCAACCCGCTGTCGGCGATCACGCAGGCCAATGCGCTGCTGGACGAAGAGGTCACCGAGGCCGGGCAGAAGCGCCTGACGCGCATGATCGACCAGAACGCGCAGCGCCTGGCCAAGATCGTGGACGACATCCTCAATGTGGCCCGTGCGCAGCCCAGCCAGGGCGAGACGGCGCCGGCCCTGCCCCTGGACCAGACGGTGCGCTACATCACCCACGAGTGGAACCGCGGGGCGCAGGCCCAGGGCGTTCTGGGCGTGCACCCGCACGCGCCAGGCGCGCACATCGCGTTCGACCCCGAGCACCTGAGGCGCCTGCTGATCAACCTGCTGGACAACGCCCTGCGCCACGCCAGCCGGCGCCCCTCATCGGTGCGGGTGATCACGCAGCCCAGCGGGTCGGACCGGGTGCGCATCTCGGTGTGGAGCGACAGCGCGCCGCTGGAGCCAGGCGTGCTCAAGCACCTGTTCGAACCCTTCTTTTCTTCCGAGAGCCGGTCCAGCGGACTGGGCCTGTACATCTGCCGGGAGCTGTGCGAGCGCTACGGCGCGCAGATCGCCTACCAGCGCAGCCGGCTCGACCAGAAGGAGGGCAACGAGTTCTACATCCTGGTCCCCACCCTGCAGGGCGGCGTGCGGGCCCCGGTCCAGCAGAGCCTGACCTATCCTCCGGGGGACTCGGTGCCCCCACCCTCGCGCCCGTCCACCAACGGACCACCGTCCCTGTCCACGCTCTGAGTGCCCATGTCCGCCTCCTCCACCGCCTGTGTGCTGGTCGTCGACGACGAACCGGACCTGCGCACCCTGTACGAACTCACCCTGTTGCGCGAAGGCCATGAGGTCGTGTCGGCGCCCGACCTCGCCCAGGCCCGGGAGTGGCTGGGCCAGCGGCGCTTCGATGTGCTGATCTCCGACATGCGCCTGCCCGACGGCCTGGGCCTGGAGCTGCTGCGCGAACTGGGCGAGCAGCAGCGCACCGAAAAGACCATCGTGATCACGGCCTACGGGTCGGCCGAAAACGCGGTCGAGGCGCTCAAGAGCGGGGCTTTCGACTACCTGACCAAGCCGGTGGACCTCAAGCAGCTGCGCGCCGCAGTGCAGGCCGCCCTGCACAGCCAGCGCCATCCGGCGGCCGGCGCGCCGCGCCGCGGCACGGTGAACGACCCCCCGCGCAGCGCTCCCCCGCCGCCGGCCGGCGTGCAGGCGCTGCGGCGCATCGTCGGCGCATCGGCGACCATGCAGCAGATCCGTCAGCGCATCGAAAAAGTGGCGACCAGCATGGCCCCGGTGCTGATCCTGGGCGAATCGGGCACCGGCAAGGAACTGGTGGCGCGGGCCGTGCACGAGTGCAGCCACCGCTCCGACGGACCGTTCGTGGCCGTCAACTGCGGGGCGATCCCGGACAACCTCATCGAGGCCGAGTTCTTTGGCGCGCGCAAAGGCGCCTACACCGGTGCCAGCCACGACCGGGAAGGCTACTTCCAGGCGGCCCGCGGCGGCACCCTGTTCCTCGACGAAATCGGCGACCTGCCGCTGGGCATGCAGGCCAAGCTGCTGCGCGTGATCCAGGAGCGGCGCGTGCGCCCGCTGGGTGGCGTGCAGGAAGAGGCGGTCGACGTCCGCCTGGTCAGCGCCACCCACAAGGACCTCGCCACCCTGGTCCGGGACGGTGACTTCCGGCAGGACCTGTTCTACCGGCTCAACGTGATCGGCCTGCGCACGCCGCCGCTGCGGGAACGGCGGGAAGACCTGCCCGGGCTGGTTGATGCCCTGCTGCACCGCATCTGCAGCGAAACCGGCCAGCCAACGCCCACACTCACCGCCGATGCCCTCGCCTGGCTGCAGGCGCGCGAGCTGCCGGGCAACGTCCGCGAGCTGGAGAACCTGCTGCAGCGCGCGCTCGCGCTGAGCTCCGGCAGCCAGTTGCAAGCGCAGGACTTCGCGGACCCGGGCGATGTGGACGCCGGCTTCACGGCCACCCGGCCGCCCAGCGAGCCGGTGGAGTCCACCGAGGCGCCCACCACCCAGCCCGACACCATCCCCGACGATCTGCAGAGTTACCTGGACGAGCAGGAGCGACAGGTCCTGCTCATGGCGCTCAAGGAATGCGACTACAACCGCACGGCCGCGGCCAACCGCCTGGGGCTCAACCTGCGGCAGATCCGCTACCGCATCCAGCGCCTGGGCATCACCATGCCGTCCGACGATGACGACAGCACCACCTGACACCGGCGACTGGTCGGGGGGCTGGCTGCGCACCGCGCAGCAGGTGCTCTCGCCCAACGCCAACGACCGCCCCGCGGGCGCCGTGGTCGACCTCATCGTCCTGCATTCGATCAGTCTGCCGCCCGGGCAATACGGCGGGCCGGAGGTCGAGCAGCTGTTCACCAACCGGCTCGACTGGTCGACCCACCCCTACTTCGAGCAGATCCGGGGGCTGGAGGTCTCGGCCCACTTTTTCGTGCGCCGCGACGGGCAGGTCGTGCAGTTCGTGGACGCGGACCGGCGCGCCTGGCACGCGGGGGTGTCGTGCTGGCGCGGCCGCGAGCGCTGCAACGACGACTCGATCGGCATCGAGCTGGAGGGCCTCGAAGGCCAGACCTTCGAGGATGCGCAGTACCGTGCGCTGGCCGACCTGTGCCGGCAACTGGCCGACCGCTACCCGATCACCCACATCGCCGGCCACGAGCACATCGCCCCCGGTCGCAAGCTCGACCCCGGCCCCGGTTTCGACTGGGCACGGTTGCAGCGCTGCCTGGCCTGGGACCATCGGTGCTTTCCCGAGTGTGTGATCGCCACATTCGATCCGGACGCCTCCACCGCCTGACCGGCGCCAACGTCGCTCCGCACATTGCCAGCAAAGACGCGGATTTCCGCGCGGAATCCGCACGAAATGCGCGTCGGCGCTCGGTTCCTGAGTCCAAGCCACGCACCGGCGCCGCACCACGCCAGGCCTGAACGCACCGCCTTTCCGATGGCTTTTTGCCAGACGAAAACCAGCATGCACTTTTTATCAAAACACTACCGGTAGTGGCTTGAACCACCACCAGACACCAGATATAGTGTGCGCCGCACCAGCCGAACCTTCGGCGCCACAACACAAACGAAAGAGGAACCATGCTGACCGCCACGCCCACAGCCTCCCCGAACGCCCCCCACATGCCCACCGGCAGCACCGGCCCTTCCGCCGAGCCCGCAGGCGCCTCCGTGCTGACCCAGTACCAGATCATCCGTCGCAATGGTGCGGTCGTGCCGTTCGAGCCGAGCAAGATCGCGGTGGCCATGATGAAGGCCTTCCTGGCGGTGCACGGCACCCAGGGCGCGGCGTCGGCCAGCGTGCGCGAGACCGTGGACGCGCTGACCCAGACGGTGGTGCGCGCACTGATGCGCTCGCGCCCCGGCGGCGGCACCTTCCACATCGAGGACGTGCAGGACCACGTCGAACTGGGCCTGATGCGCGGCGGCCACCACGAGGTCGCCCGAGCCTACGTGCTGTACCGCGAGCGCCGCGCGCAGGAACGCGCCCACCAGGCCGAAGCCGCCAAACCCGCCGAGGCCACGCTGCATGTGATGGACGGCGGTCAGCGTGTACCGCTGGACATCGCGCGCCTGCAGGGCCTGATCGAGGCCGCTTGTGCCAACCTGGGCCAGGACGTCAAGGCCGATCCCATCGTGGCAGAGACCAAGCGCAACCTGTACGACGGCGTGCCGATCGAGGAGGTCTACAAGGCCGCCATCCTGGCTGCGCGCACCCTGATTGAAAAGGACCCGGACTACACCTACGCCACCGCGCGCCTGCTGCTGCACACCGTGGTCAAGGAGGTGCTGGGCGAAGAGGTGCCGGCCGCACAAATGGGTGAGCGCTACGCCGACTACTTCCCGCAGGCGATCAAGAAGGGCGTGCAGAACGAGCTGCTGGACGAGAAGCTGCTGCAGTTCGACCTGGCCCGCCTGGGCGCCGCGCTCAAGCCCGAGCGCGACCTGCAGTTCGACTACCTGGGCCTGCAGACCCTGTACGACCGCTACTTCCTGCACGTGCGCAAGAGCCGCATCGAGCTGCCGCAGACCTTCTTCATGCGCGTGGCCATGGGCCTGGCACTCAACGAGATCGACCGCGAAGCGCGCGCCATCGAGTTCTACGAGGTGCTGTCCTCGTTCGACTTCATGTCGTCCACGCCAACCCTGTTCAACGCCGGCACGCTGCGTTCGCAGCTCTCCAGCTGCTACCTGACCACCGTGCCCGACGACCTGGACGGCATCTACGAGTCGATCAAGGAAAACGCGCTGCTGTCCAAGTTCGCCGGCGGCCTGGGCAACGACTGGACCCGCGTGCGCGCCCTGGGCGCCCACATCAAGGGCACGAACGGTGAATCGCAGGGCGTGGTGCCCTTCCTGAAGGTGGTCAACGACACCGCCGTCGCGGTGAACCAGGGCGGCAAGCGCAAGGGCGCGGTCTGCACCTACCTGGAAACCTGGCACCTGGACATTGAAGAATTCCTGGAGCTGCGCAAGAACACCGGCGACGACCGCCGCCGCACCCACGACATGAACACGGCGAACTGGATTCCCGACCTGTTCATGAAGCGCGTGATGGAAAAGGGCGAGTGGAGCCTGTTCTCGCCCAACAACGTGCCCGACCTGCACGACCTGTTCGGCGCCGACTTCGAGAAAGCCTACCTGGCCTACGAGGAGAAGGCTGCCCGCGGCGAGATCAAGCCCTACAAGAAGGTCTCGGCCACCGACCTGTGGCGCAAGATGCTGTCAATGCTGTTCGAGACCGGCCATCCCTGGATCACCTACAAGGACGCCTGCAACGTGCGCAGCCCGCAGCAGCACGCCGGCGTGGTGCACAGCTCCAACCTCTGCACCGAGATCACGCTCAACACCAGCGACACCGAGACCGCCGTCTGCAACCTCGGCTCGGTCAACCTGCACCGCCACCTCAGCAACGGCCAGCTCGACCACGCCAAGCTGCAGAAGACGATCAACACGGCGATGCGCATGCTCGACAACGTGATCGACATCAACTACTACGCGGTCAAGAAGGCGCGCGACTCCAACCTGCGCCACCGCCCGGTCGGCCTGGGCCTGATGGGCTTCCAGGACGCGCTGTACGAACTGCGCATTCCCTACGCCTCCAACGAGGCGGTCGAGTTCGCCGACCGCTCGATGGAAGCGATCTGCTACTACGCCTACTGGGCCTCGACCGAGCTGGCCCGCGAGCGCGGCCGCTACAGCAGCTACCGCGGCTCGCTGTGGGACCAGGGCATCCTGCCGCCCGACACGCTGGACCTGCTGGCGCGCGAGCGCGGCGGCTATGTGGACGTGGACCGCTCGGCCAGCCTGGACTGGGACGCGCTGCGCAAGAAGATCGCGCAGGACGGCATGCGCAACTCCAACTGCGTGGCCATCGCGCCGACCGCCACCATCTCCAACATCATCGGCGTGGACGCGTCCATCGAGCCCTGCTTCGGCAACCTGTCGGTCAAGTCCAACCTGTCGGGCGAGTTCACCGTCATCAACAGCTACCTGGTCAAGGACCTCAAGCGCCTGGGCCTGTGGGACGACGTGATGGTCATGGACCTCAAGCACTTCGACGGTTCGCTGCGCCCCATCGACCGTGTGCCGCAGGACGTGAAGGCGCTCTACGCCACCGCGTTCGAGGTGGAGCCAACGTGGCTGGTGGAAGCCGCCGCACGCCGCCAGAAGTGGATCGACCAGGCGCAGAGCCTGAACATCTACATGGCCGGCGCCTCGGGCAAGAAGCTCGACGAGACCTACAAGCTCGCCTGGCTGCGCGGTCTCAAGACCACCTACTACCTGCGCACCACCTCGGCCACGCACGCTGAAAAATCCACCGGTCGCACCGGCCAGCTCAACGCGGTGTCGGCCCATGGTGGCGAGCCTGCGATGAGCGCGGCACCTGCGGCTGCAATGGCCTCCGAGCCCGCTACCGACATCAAGTTCTGCGCGATCGACGACCCGGGCTGCGAAGCCTGCCAGTGATGCCTGCGCTCATGCGCGTGATGAAGGTGTCGCACCGTGTGCTTTTTCGATGCGACACCGCAACACAAAACATTCATCGCGCGCATGAGTCCTTTGCATTTCATGCCGACACTTCGATAATCCGCTGAATTGGACACCACCATGCTGACCTGGGACGAACAAGTCACTCCCTCCTCGAAGCCCGCTCTTCAAACATTGCCACCCACCTCATCGGGTGCGCAAGCTGCAGTGTCCTCCCCCGCTTCTTCCTCCGCCGTACACAGCAGCGAGCAACGCCGCGTGAACGTGGCCGACAAACGCATCATCAACGGCCAGACCGACGTCAACCAGCTGGTGCCGTTCAAGTACAAGTGGGCCTGGGAAAAGTACCTCGCCACCTGCGCCAACCATTGGATGCCGCAGGAAGTGAACATGAGCCGCGACATCGCGCTCTGGAAAGATCCGAACGGCCTGACCGAAGACGAGCGCCGCATCGTCAAGCGCAACCTCGGCTTCTTCGTCACCGCCGACTCGCTGGCCGCCAACAACATCACGCTGGGCACCTACCGCCACATCACGGCGCCCGAGTGCCGCCAGTTCCTGCTGCGCCAGGCGTTTGAAGAAGCCATCCACACCCACGCCTACCAGTACATCGTGGAGAGCCTGGGCCTGGACGAAGGTGAGATCTTCAACGCGTACCACGAGGTCTCGTCCATCCGCAACAAGGACGAGTTCCTGATCCCGTTCATCGACGCGATCATGGACCCGGCCTTCAAGACCGGCACGCCCGAAGCCGACCAGACACTGCTGAAGTCGCTGATCGTGTTTGCGTGCCTGATGGAAGGCCTGTTCTTCTACGTCGGCTTCACGCAGATCCTCGCACTGGGCCGCCAGAACAAGATGACCGGCGCCGCCGAGCAGTACCAGTACATCCTGCGCGACGAGTCCATGCACTGCAACTTCGGCATCGACCTGATCAACGCGATCAAGCTCGAGAACCCGATGCTGTGGACACCGCAGTTCAAGGCCGAGATCAAGGAGCTGTTCCTCAAGGCCGTGGACCTGGAATACCAGTACGCCGAAGACACCATGCCGCGCGGCGTGCTCGGGCTCAACGCCTCCATGTTCAAGGGCTACCTTCGCTACATCGCCAACCGCCGTGCCACGCAGATCGGCCTGGAGCCGCTGTTCCCGAACGAAGAGAACCCGTTCCCCTGGATGAGCGAGATGATCGATCTCAAGAAGGAACGCAATTTCTTCGAGACCCGCGTCATCGAATACCAGTCCGGCGGAGCGCTGTCCTGGGACTGATGCCTCATCCCATGCTCACCGAACCACAAAGCCCTGCCCCAGACGTTCCAGCGTCCGGGGCAGGGCTTTGTCACAAGATTCAAGGCCTTGGCGCCTTTCGTGGATGCATCCACGGCGCCAGGTCCCTGAATCACTTCCGCGGAGATTTGCCGCGCGAAGTGCTCTTTGCAACTTGATCAAGGAGAAAACAATGGCAACTGCGAAAAAAGCCCCGGCCAAAAAGGCCGCTGT
>NZ_BCWQ01000015.1 GCF_001592285.1 Hydrogenophaga pseudoflava NBRC 102511
CCTACACCACCTGCCTGGCCGACGTGCCCGTGGCGAGGGCATGAGCATGGAATCGATCCACCCCACTTTGCTGCGCGTGCCCGACTTGAGCGGCGTGGTCCGTCTGCAGGAAGTCCCACTGGAAGGAACGCCAGCCGACTACCTGGTGCAGCAGCACCATGGTTGGTGGATGGTCACCCGGTTGACGGATGGCGAGACGGTCTACGCAGGAGCCGGACCGGTCGAGGTGCTGCGCTCGCGTGCGCCCTTCTGAGCTGGAACAGCTGTCGCATTTGACGCGCTGCCGTCGTCACTCATAGCGCGCATCCGTGTCAATGCTCCTGGTCCAAGGACCACCCGCACGTCCTGCGCCACAAATCCGGATTGCGGTGCTTGAACGGTGCGATCAAAGTCCTTCCGCACAAGCCCGGAGCCCGGGCTGAATCCATGAGGCCGCACCCGTGAGGGTTTGATTCCGCTGAAATGACGCCATCTGTCTGATTGCTTTCTCAGTATTGAAGTCGTTCGCGATTGAGGCGGCCTTGGAGATACGAGGCCGATTCGGAGAATCCATTGCTCGCTCGGGTGGCACCGGGGAGCTTGGCGTCGCTGGCGAGTGCACACAGCAGCCACAGTGAGTAACGTCGGTGTACTCCGTGCGTGTGGCAGGCGCTCCGCAGGCCATAGCAAAAACACCGAATCTTGAATTCAGCGGCGCGCTTTGGGCACAGAGCGTCAGAACATCACTTCCTCGACATGCGGGCCTCTGTCTTGTAGCGCTTGAGCGTGGTCTGCAAAAGCTCCGGCAGCTCCGCCCCCAGTCCCCCAGCCAGCTTGAACAGAACGGTCAACGTCGGTTGGTTCTGGGCCAACTCCAGCTTGGCGACAAACGTTCGGTTTACGTCGCTGCGATATGCCAGTTCCTCTTGCGAAATCCCAAGGTCACTGCGACGAGCCTTAAGCTCTGCTGCAAAAGCCTTCATTAGTTCCAAGTTCTGAGTGCTTTTCATCCAGAGAATCTCTCTGGATAGAACCACTTATGCACCCGCTTATATGGTACAAAACAGCAACATCGCAAATGTCGGCAATCAACATTCGCCTTGCTCGCGACAGCGAATCGAAAGCAATGCGGGTGGCCAGCAACCACCTTCTTGACCAACGCACCATGTTCTCTGAAAAGACTTCCTTGACCATAATCATCGCAATCATCTTGGTCCTCGTGATCGCGGCTAGATCAGGCATCGACAGCAACAAAACGGAGAAGAAGCACGTCGTTCCCCAACCGCTTCAGTGGTCTGTCGTCAATGTGAACAGTTCTGACTGCTTCTCGACAGGGACGCCTGACGAGTGGGTTCGCGAACTCGACGAGCCCGGTGCCCGAGCAGTCAAAACCGTGCGAGATGACGGCTCTGTATGGATCACAAAGGACTTGGGTGGAGGCAACACCAGCCGGTGGGAGCTCTTTCCAACACGACTGGCTTGCCTGAACTCAATTTCCAACTACACATACGTCATTCGCCATTGAGAACTCCAGGCGCAGGCGCCCATTGAAACTCTCCACATTCGCGTTGTCGGTCGGCTTGCCCGGGCGGCTGAAGTCGAGCTCGACACCCCGCTCGTAAGCCCACTTGTCCATCACCTTGGAGATGAACTCGCATCCGTTGTCTGACTTGATGGTACGCGGCACGCCGCGCTCGTAGGTGATGGCCGTGAGCACGCGCACGACGTCCTCGCATCTGAGGCTTTGCCCTACATCGATGACCAAGCACTCGCGCGTGAACAGATCGACCACCGTCAGCATGCGCAACTTGCGCCCATCGAACAGCGCATCAGCGACGAAGTCCATGCTCCATATTTCATTGATGGCATGCGGAAGCTGTTTGGGCTGCCTGCGCTGTGCAGCCTTGTTGCGCCTGGGGCGCTTCAGTCGCAGTGACAGGCCTTCCTCGCGGTACAGGCGATAAACCCGCTTGACGTTGTATACATGGCCCCTCCGACGCAGCATCACGTGAACCCGGCGGTAGCCATAGTGCACGCGCGTGTCGGTGACGACTTGTCGACTTCGCGTGGACAGACACCGGCTCAGTGCCAAGGCTGCCGGACAACGCCGGCCGATAGCTGAGAACGCTTTGGATCGTCGAGTGGTCGCATGCGCCCTCGCTCGGTGAATGCCGGGTGTGGTGCCTCACCAAAGCATCTTCTTCAAACTTAAAGCGCGTCCCCTGCTTCCAGCGGATGCTCGCCGGTGCACCGGCAAGTTTGCAGCGTGTGCAGTCAGTCGAACCAAACGTCCAGATTCACGCTGTCCGTCATCAAACCGACGTTCGCCACGGCGACGGGCGCCCCGCTCAGCGTCACCGTACAGTCAGATGTCGACTGTTCGTGTTGCCAAGCAGCGGTGTCGCGGCGTGAACGACCGTTCCCCACCGCCGAAGCAGAGTCGCGCCCACCCACTGCCGCCGGTCAGGTGCACGCGGTCAGCGATCCCGCAACCAAATCGCGACTTACGCTGGCACCAGGCCCGCCGTCAGGCTGGCGGGCTACCAAGCCAACCACACTCAGGCTACGCAAGATGCGGCTAAGCGCAGGCTGCTGGGAAACGTCGCGTTGGCACCCCAATGCAAGCACCCCCTTCAGCCGAGAGGCACCACAGCGTAAGTTGGCACACGACACTGATAGTCTTGCCCGACTGCCGCGAGATTGGGAAGCCTCAGGACTACATGGGCTTCAACAAGTCGCTGGCCACGCGCTTTGAGAGCCATTTGGTCAGACCAGGAGCGTCCAAGCGCGCTTCTTCCAAGGCTTCTGCAGCCGTGGCACGCCAGGCGAGATCGCCCGGCTCAGTGAACGTGCGGCGCAGTTCGCGGATGGCCACGAGCGCAGCCTCGGCCCAGGTTCGGAACTCGTCCAGCGGCCAGTAGCTGACCTTCCCCAGCGACGGCATGGCTCCCAAGGCGGCCACCCTCGCGGGCGTCACTAGGACCGACACAATGGTGGCCGACTCGGTGCCCAGCACCTTGGCCCGAATCCATTCCGGATGCGATGCCGCTTGCCGAGCCTTGGTGGCATCCAGGACAACGTCCTCCTTCGCGCCCGCGTGATCCTCGAAGACGATCACTTTGTCGCCGATCCGCCACCAGGGGTCCGGCGATGCATCGGACTCCTCCTTGCCGGCCGAGTAGCCAAGATGCTCACCTAGCTTCACTTGCGCCTGCTCGAAGGTCTTTGCCAGGGCTAGGCCGTTGCGGATCTCGCTCTCACGCGTGGCGAAATCACGGTTGTGCAGCGTACCGAGACCCGCCAGGTACACCTCCAGCCGCTCGACCTGCAGCATCAGGTCGGCATCAGCAACTGCGGCAGCATCGCCGGAGCCGAATGCGTCGCCACGCGCCAATGCCACTAGCCAGGGGATGCCCTGCGCTGATTCTTTGGCCTTGCCGTAGGCTTGGCGCGCTTTGGCTTCGAATCCGGGTACACCTTGAGCCGATGCGCGCTCCGCCGCGGCACCGGCCAGGTAGAACCAC
The DNA here is from genome assembly GCF_001592285.1 of Hydrogenophaga pseudoflava NBRC 102511. Taxonomy (GTDB): domain Bacteria; phylum Pseudomonadota; class Gammaproteobacteria; order Burkholderiales; family Burkholderiaceae_C; genus Hydrogenophaga; species Hydrogenophaga pseudoflava. The sequence goes on from NZ_BCWQ01000015.1 coordinate 3,504, forward strand.
AGGGCGCGGTAGCCTCGAAGCCCAGTCCCATTGAGACCGGCAAGCACGTCCCGCGCCGCGTCATGCGCGCGAACGTAATCCTCGTTCCAGATAGCGGTTTGCCATTCAATTTCGTTGGCGACGGACGCCGCAAGCTCGTCCATGGCGGGGAAGCCTTCCTGGATCTTCGTGCTGCGCAGATCCAGGATGGTGTCATTGGCGTCTTGCCACTCGTCGTCGTGCTCGAGGAAGATCTTGAAGTTGTCGACAATGTCCTTGGCTTTGGTGTCGGTGGACTGCAAGACGCCGAACTCAATCTCCGCCTGCAACTCGGGGTGGAAGTGGGCCCGGCGCTTGCGGTCGGTCAGATAAGCCGGCAAATCTTGGCCCGTCACCACCACCGCAGAGTAATCATTGAGGCCGCGCGTGCATCGCCCCATCGCCTGCATGACACGGGTCTGGACGCGCTCGTTAAAGAGCAGGTTGGCGCCCATCCGCGTCATCAGAAAGCGTTCCTGCAGGTTGGTGGCCTTGGGCAGCCCCTCGACGAAGAGCAGCCGGCAGTCGTTGCCCGGGAAGTCTATGCCATCGTAGCGATTGGCGATAACGGCAACGGCCTTCTTCTCGGCCACGAAGGGGGCCTTGGTCTTCTCCAAGTCGTCTGCATTGAAAACGGGGAATTCCAGGTTCTCTTCGACGTCGTCCTTGATCACCTCGGCGCTGTCAATCCGCGGCGTGAGCACCAGGCTGCGACCGGCCGCCCGCATCAGGGAATGGCGCAGGGCCAGCGTATCGTCCTCATTCAATGACTTCTCGGGGAAGACGAAGAAGCGGCGGCCGATGCCCTGGACGTCCCAGCCATCAGGAATCGGCAAGCGGAGGATCTTGGGCCGACCCGTTAGGCGCTCGAGGTCGCCCCCGGCTCCAAGCGTTGCCGACATGAAGATGCGCTGCGTCGCGCCCGCGAACGGCGCGTGCGACCAGGTCGGCGGGATCAACGGACGGATCATGATCTCGGTCGCCGACATGTAGAGCTGGCAGGCGTGAAGATGCCCTGCCAGGCTCTTCCAGGGGTGGCGTTCGCGCAAGCCCTCGATATGGCCGCTGATTGCGGTTTTCAGCTCGTCGGCCAGTTCCGCAAGGACATAGGCGGGCAGCATGTCCACCCAGGACGCGTCATCGACGTCGCGCGTGATGCCCATGACTCGTGAGTACGTGGTGCCCGAGACGGCCTGCTTGAGTACGCTGGCCACGGCGGCATGCAGCGCCACAACCGCGGAATTCTTGTCCAGCCGGGACATCGACAAGGTCCACTGCGAGGCGATGTAGTTCTCGGCCGCATGCGCATCGTCGACGATGACAATGTCCGGATCCTCGAAGAAAGGGTTGGTGTTGAACAGGCTGCTGTAGGTCGTGACGGCGACGCGGTCACCGTCCGTGTACGCAGCCTTGGCGGAAGGCAGGTACTCCTTGATCCTGCCGGAGAAGGGCTGGACGGACAGACCGTACTTGGTCGTGGCCTCCTCGGCCACCTGGTTCACCAATTGGACCGTCGGGCACAGGTAGACGACCTTCTCGCCGTACTTGCGACGGCGCCACTCGGCAAGCAGCAGTCCCACTAGGGTCTTGCCGCTGCCAGTTGGCAACTGCAGCGCCACGTCCTTGGCTTTCAGGGCCTGGACAGCGTAGTTGCGCAGCATCTGCCCCTGGTGATCGAACAGGCTTGGGTGGCGCCGCTTGGGCAGATCGAGGAAAAGCCGATCCGGGCTATCCGGCACGGTGACAGCGGCCGTGGGTTTTTTGAATGCCATCTTCTGTTTCTCCCTACATCAAACGCCAGCCGCTTCTGCGGCTGGCCGCTCTAAGCGCGGCTATGACACGATCTTCAGCACGGGCCTCTTGTTGCCCGGCATGGGCGGCGGCGCTTGGGTGACCAGCTCACCAACCAGCGACTCGATCTCGTCAAGCGGTATGTGCAGCTCGGCCGCGATGCGATCCTTGGTGATGCCATCCTTCCAGAGCTCGTCGAAGACCATCTTCCACAACACAGACTTCTCACGCTCGAGACCTTGCGGCTCGCTCGTGCGATACCCCAGGTGGCTCATCTGTTTGCACAGGTCGCGGTAATGCCAATCCGAGATCAGCCCGGCATCGAAAGCTGTACGCGCCAGCGCGGCCACCGAGATACCCCAGCGCTTCTTGGCTGAGACAAGCTGCGACAGCGAGTTGATACGGCTCAGATGGCCAATTAGGTCGCCGCGATTGATCAGGAACGCCGACGCGAACATGTCCGCCTCACGCTCCACGTCTCGTCCGCCGTTCGTCACTCCATGGATGTGCAGCACCAGATGGGCGAGTTCGTGCGCCGCGTCAAAACGACTACGTTCCGCTGACTTGAAGGTGTTAAGGAAGATGTAGGGCACGTTGCCCCGCCAGCAGGAGAAGGCATCAACATGCTTGTGCTGCTCGGCCAGCGAGAACACCCGGACGCCCTTGGACTCAAGCAGCTTGATCATGTGCGAGATCGGCTTGGCCCCGATGCCCCAATGGCTGCGCAAGGCCTCGGCGGCCGCGATCGGATCCTCGTCGCGCAGGTCGAGCAACTGCACCGCGGGAAGCTCGAACCGGTCGGCCACCCAGGCATGCAACTCGAACGCCAACTCCCCTGCCGCCAAGGCCGCGTCGCGTTGGCGCGCCGTCAGCGATGAGAGGCTGCGGAAACTCACGGCTTCTGTGCCCAGTGCCTCGGTGTCGTTGAGATAGAAGAACTCCGTCGGGTAGTTCAATGCCTGGGCCAATGCACGCATGGTGTCACTGCCCGGTTCTGGTGTATCGCCTGCCTCTAAGCGCGTCAGCGTCAGGGCGGTCAGACCCGCCTTCTCTGCAAGTTCCTTCTTCGTGAGCTGTCTGCGCTTTCGAGCAAGCGTGAGTCTGCTCCCGTTAAACATACGCTGCTTCGTTCATCGTCACTTCTTCGCAATTCTGACCTCGTGTTCCAGGGTGCCGCCGCCACCGTCAGGCTGGCTGATGTGGCCCGGAGTGGGGTCCATGTCTTCGTCCACGACCCAGATGCGCCTGCGGAACCCCTCGAACTGGTTGCCCTCGAAGGCTTCCGGGCACGAGACCTCGGCGCGCAACTTCTTGCCATCCGTGCTCACGCACACCGTCCACACCGTCGGCGTGCTTCCGAAGGCGTTTACGGCGTCTGGCGCCTCGCGATCGAATAGCTCGGCCTGGCCGTCTTGGATGAGTTTGCGCGCGCCCGCGCCCTTGCCGGAGATGGCTTGGGGTAGCTGCTCCGTGCAGGCGACGTCCACGTTCTGGAAGCATAGCTGAATCCCCAGCTCGTCATTGACCGTCGATTCCACATTGCCAGCGCGGCTGAGACGCCAGCCCTTGGGCATCAACTCCATGCGGATGGCTCGAACGCCCATGATGTAGGCGAGAGTCCCAGGTGTGCTAGAAGGGTCAATCTCCAGAGCTTCGGCTTTGGCAGCCGCCGCTTTGCGGGCGATGGACGTGACGATGTCGATCGTCAGTCCGAGGGCGCGCAATTCCTGGCGAACCTGGAAGTCTTCGTTGATAACTACGGGCTTGGGCTGCAGCATGGATCGACGATGTTGATTTTCGACGCCTACATTGTAGTCAAATAAAATCAACAAGCAAGCAACTTCCTCTAGAAAGTTCCGCACTCGACCCTTCGGGCCATCTGGAGGCCCTAAACGACACCGACCAGAAAGATGCCGGTTCGCCTGCCCGCTACCTCAGTGTGCGGATCGGTCATCCAAGCGCCGCGACTGAAAGTCAGCTTGTTGTCGGCGCCGACATTCGACAGCGAAATCTGACCGGCAGCACCAGGCTGGGTGCCGTCGGTAAGGAACGAAGACAGGATGACGGACTCCGCAACCCGACGTTGTCCGTCCGAGGTCAGCCGTACCCATAATTCTGTCGGCCCCTCTATTTGGCGCCGTAGAGGCCAAGTCGTGAGCAGCAGGGGTCGAGTGACCGGTCTAGTACCTGACAATATCGAGATCTGCAGGAAGAGAAAAACAGATGGCGACAGGACATAGCGATATACGACACGCGATGGCACAGCCGATTGGCGAGCTCTTTAGGTCCACTTTGGTCCGGCGAGCTGAAGAATTTGGTTGGCAGCTTCGGCGCTGGGCCGCATTCGGGGAATCCGCCTGCAGTTCTCTAACCGCGGCGCTCTAAATGGAGACGCCGCGCATAGATGGATCACGCCCTGGCGTGTGGCTGGCTTGGTGGAGGCACAGCTCTCTGCCGAGCGATTATCGTAATGCCCATGGGCTGATCGTCCATATCGATGCATGGAAGGATCTCCCTTCTCATATGTGGGAGCGGAACGCCGTGCTCCCTTGTACGGTATGGGTCGTGGCACCGCATCAGCAGCTCCAAATCGAGGCGAAGATCACACTACTTGATAAGCCCGATGGTCCCTATCTAGATACTCAACCAGAGGACAGGGAGGTGAAAGAGCGGGCGTGGATGCCACTACCTGACTTCAAGTCGAGATTCGGTCAGTTCGTCGTGTCAATTGGAAATCGGCGTGCATACCAAGAGATATTTCGAGTCCTGAGGCCGGAGCTCGCGAAGCGCCTTCTGCTGCTTGTCAACGAACTCGTCGTTTTGAATGAGCTGCGCCCAAGCGCGCGAATCTTGCGGCAGATCCGTGGGTCTGAGCAGAACCTGTGGGCGCAGTTCTTCCGTGAGGACGAGGAGCGATTTGCGCTTGTAGATTTCCGCCGAAGCATGCTTGCGGTGGAAAGAGACGGGACGGGCCTCGACCATGTCGATTGGCTGGAAGCAGAGGTCCCTTTGTGGGGTGGGAAGTTCTTGCTGCCGCTGCGACTAGATTTCCCCTACGTGTTGGGCCAGCAACAACTCCTGAATGTCGTTATCGGTCCGAATGGTTCGGGCAAAACAACTCTGTTGCTGGGTCTGGCGAAGGCAGTTGTCGGCCGCGATGCGAAGTTGGGAACCGTAGACTTGCCGTCTCCTAGCCCCAACGTTCACCGACAGTCCGAAGGCTATCCTCCGTTGCGGGTCTCAGTGTTCACCTACGAGCGCAGCATGTGGGCATCGCTTCGTCGCAAAGGTGTCGCGGTCTACGAGCAGGGCGTCCGTTCCAGCGACTGGCGGCAGTTGACTCATTTGATACATCAGATCGTCACATCAGGGGATGAGATGGAGCGAGGGCTCAGCGACCTGAGCCTGCTCAAGGAAATCCTCTCGGGCTTTCTGACTGTTGCAGATCTGTGGTTGCCGCTGCATCCGTCGAGGCCGGTCGATCAGTATTCGCAATGGGACGATTCCGATGTCCTTGAAAGTGAAGTTTCGCTCTCGCACCTGACCGATCTACCACTCAAGCGCTACAACGCTGTGGTTGCGCGCCTAGACCGTAGTAGCCCGCCATTCATGCGCGACTACGAGGGCCGCACGTATTCCCTTAGCTCCGGACAGCGCAGCCTCGTCCTGTTTTGCACGCGGCTGATGACTGCTTCGATTGGAGGCGCTCTAGTGTTGGTAGACGAACCTGAAAACCATCTGCACCCTTACTTCATCACGTTGATGATCCAAACACTTGCTCGCACGTTGCAAGCAACCGGGTCGCGCGCGCTGGTCGTCACTCATTCGCCGTTCGTCGTCCGTGAGTTCGAGAAATCCACCGTCAAGGTCATGAAGACCTCGCCGGAAGGTGTGCCAGAAATCTTCAGGCCGTCGCTCCAGACGTTTGGTGCGGACGTGTCCATGATCTCGGATTACGTCTTCGAAGATGAGGCGATTCGCAAGGGCTTCCAGAACAGCATCGACCGCGCTATTCGAGCCCAACACAGCCGTGGGGGTTCAACGCAATTGCAGGGTCTCGCTGCTGATCTCGGTGAAGATGGTTTGAGCTACCTGATCGAGAAGGCGCAAGCCGAAGCGGACGGGGCGTCAAATGCCTAGCGCGCTCCTATGCAAAAGAAGGGCCGAGCAGGACCTCGATGCTCTCCACCAATATGCAAGCACATACAGAGGCAAAGATTGGAAAGCGCGCGTCCAGCAGGTGACGACAGCGTCCAAGCACCTCGAGCGGGTTTTCCTCAACTACTCGCGCTTATTCGAGAAGCCGCGATGGCTATTGCAGGCAAGGCTGCGTGGCATCGCCAGCCTCCTTCACGACCTGTACGACTCCAAGGCTGAACCATTTCGCTACATCGCCGAGCTACGCAACTACGAGAGGTTCGGCGCGTGCCCATACTGTGGGTTGCCGAAGAACATCACCGTCGACCACTATTTGCCGAGGAATCATAAGGCATTTCCACACCTGTCATTCCTGTCGTTGAACCTGGTGCCGGCCTGCAGTGACTGCCAAGGCTCAAAGGGTAGTTTCTACCCATACAAGCCGGCTATGCCGGCGAAAGCATACAGGAGCATGGGGCGCCTGCGACTCTGCGAGAAAGAGAAGGCAAGCATAAAGAAGGCTCGACGGGCAAAAACGCCTCCGGCCCCTTCGCTGCGTGTTTTCGAAGCAACTCCACTACGGCCCAACAAGGTGCTGGGAGTTCAAGAAACTCGACGGTTCATCCATCCTTACCTCGACGAATTCCTGCACGACGGCGTGTTCGACGTCGGCTTGGTATGGTCTGGTGGTCGACCTGAAATCGGACGGTTCTTGTGGAAGCGGCACCTGACCGATGCGCAGCGCGCTCTGGTGCTTTTTCACGTGGGGAAGATGAAGGTAAAAGACCGGTCACGCGGCATCGTCAGACGCCTGCACATGGCGTTTGAGAAGTACATAGCCGGCAAAAGCGTGAACCGCGAGGAAGTGGTTGACCGGTTGAAGTTTCTGCTCGATACCTTGCAGGAGAGGACGGGCTTGGCCAACTCCATCGAGGCCAAGTATTTTGAGGCGCTGTTGAGAGATCCAGCAGCCATCAATCAACTTGTCGCAGCCTCTGCAGCCCCCAAGCCGAAGCCGCTGACGCATGTTTCGACCGCAGTGCGCAAAACTGTGTCGCATCGCCGAGGACGCGCTTAGCATTCCACAGCCTGCAGAAGCCGACTTGGCTTTGGCCACGCTCCAGACTACCAAATCCCCATGCGGTCGAAGTGTCGTTGCTTGTCCCGGTGCGGTGGCGCCTTCGCGGCTTCAAGACGTTTGGCAACCGGATCAGCGTACCTGTCAGCCATTGGCAGATAGCCGTCGGCGCAAGGCGCTCACTGTCTATTGAGCACCGTCTGTGCCTGCCCCGTTACCTAAAGACCAACGGCATGGTTGAACGCTTCAATGATCGGATGAGCTAATTCAACGGTCGAACGAGCTTCAAGTCGCTGAGGAGTTGTCGACGACGCTCAAGCACTACCCGGACATGTACAACCATCGCATTCCGGAGCGAGTGCTTGATCACCTGTCACCCACTCAGGCCCTGAAAACTGGCCAAGGATGTGCGCCGTTTCTTAGCCGCACGCATCTGGATGTACGTTTGTAGCATCGTAGGCGCTGCCGTCCTTAGCGATCTCACTTGCGGTACATACGGCTCACGAAGTACCACATTGCAGCGAAAGCTATTACCGACGTGCCGACCAGGTGGTGGACAAGAACTCTGAATGCCTGCAGTGACTGCCATGACATGCAGGTTGAAACGCAGCTGCCTGTCCACATGGCCGATGCACATTGCGGGGTATGTGGGGCTCATCTGTAAGCACTGGCTATACGTGCAAAACCCTGTACCGGCGGCTACACAGTGGCTACACGACAGCAAAAGCGAAAAACCCCGCTATCAACTAGATAGCGGGGTTTCCTTGATTTATCTGGGGTGGCTGATGGGACTCGAACCCACGACAACAGGAATCACAATCCTGGACTCTACCAACTGAGCTACAGCCACCGCAAGCCTGCCATTATAGCGTGAACCTTTACTGTTTTGGCTCTGGCACCAGGATCTTCACCTTGAACCGTTGCTTGAGCAGCTCGTAGTGCGCCTGCGCCTCGGCGGCGTTCCACCACTGGGCATATTGCTGCACTTCCTGGTTCTGGGCCGAGGGCGTGGCGCGCGGCAGCACCTTCTCCACCTTCACGATTGCATAGCCCTGCTCGCCCAGGTCCACTCCGGCCCAGGATGGCAACTGCTTGGGGTCGGTGCTGAGCGCCGCCCTCAGGACCTGTCCGGACACACCTTGCGGGTTGTCGCGAGAAACGACCACAGATGCAGGCAGCGCAGTGGTGTCGCTGCCCGACTTGAGTGCCTCCAGCTTGCGGGCACCCTCTTCCTTGGCCATCTGGGCGGACCGCTGGGCGATCAGGCGAGCGCGCACACTGTCGCGGACTTCGGCCAGCGGCAGCGTGCGGGCTGGCGCGTGGTTCACGACGCGCGCCGCCGTCAACTGGCCCGAGGCCGTTTCGATCGCCTCGGTGTTGCGCTTGTTCTGGACGGAGTCGGGCGCGAACAGGGCGGAGAGAAGGCGCTCATTGGCCAGCACACCGGAGCCCGGTACCGGCTGGCGTGTCAGGCCCTTCGCGGTCTTGATCTCGAGCTTGAACTGGTCTGCCGCGGGCTTGAGGCTTTCCGCCTGCTCGTAGACCGTATTGCCGAAACCGTCCGCGCTCTCTGCGAAGCGCTTCTGCGCCTGCTGCTTCTTCAGATCGGCCTCGATCTGCGGACGCATTTCCTCGAACGTCTTCTGTTTGGGAGCCTTGATGTCGGTGAGCTGGATGATGTGGTAACCGAACTCGGTTTCCACCAGATCAGAAATCTCACCCTTCTTGAGCGAGAAGACCACGTCTTCGAACGGCTTGACCATCGCACCACGTCCGAAGAACTCCAGGTCGCCACCCTTGGCGGCAGACCCGGCGTCCTGCGAGTTGGCCTTGGCCACGGCGGCGAAGGTTTCGGGCGCCTTGCGCACCTGAGCCAGCAGGGCCTGCGCCTTGGCCTTGACCTTTTCGCGCTCCTCGGCGGGCGCGCCGGCCGCGGCATTGAGCAGGATGTGGCTGGCACGCCTCTCCTCGTCACCGGAGAGCTTGGCGACGTTCTCCTTGTAGTAGGCACGCAGGTCCTCTTCGTTGAGCGTCAGGCCCTTGGCGATCTCCGCGGCATCGAGCACGAGGTATTCGACGTCGATCTGTTCGGGCGCCTGGAACAGGGCCTGGCTGTCCTTGTAGAACTGCTCGATCTCGGCATCGGTCGGCGCCACTTTGGCCGCAAAGTCCTTGGCGGCCAGCGTCAGCACGCGCACTTCACGTCGTTCGAAAAATGCGTTGAGCGACACCTGGGCCACGGCCGATGGCGCGAACCCGGTGCCTTGCACACCACCGAGCACTTGGCGCATGGACAGGTCGGAGCGGATGCGGGCTTCGAAGCCCTCGGGCGTCAATCCCTGACGCGCCACCATCTGCGCATAGCGTTCGACATCCAGTGAGCCGTCGGGCTTGCGCAGCGCGGCGATGCCGGGGTCTTCCTGCAACGCGCGCGCCAGGCGCTGGTCGCTGGTATAGAGGTGGTCCTTCTGCACGGCGGCGGCCAGCACGCGGTCGCGCACCAGCCGTTCCAGCGTCGCGTAGCGCGCGGCGTCGCTGTCGAGCAGTTTGGCATCGAGGTTGGGCATCTGCTCCCGCAGGCGCTGCGCCTCGTTGCGGTGCGCCTCGTCCCATTCGCTCTTGCGGATGTCGTGACCGTCCACCGTCGCCACGGCTTCACCGCGCTGGTTGAAGTCGGTGAAGCCCTGGACACCGAACAGCACGAAAGACGGAATGATCAGTATCAGCAGGAAGCCCATGAGGTACTTCTTGTGATTGCGGATGGAGTCGAACATGCCTGGAATCCTGCTACTTCAAACAAACGCCGACATCGGAATGTCGACAACAAAAAAGGCGAACCCGAGTTCGCCTTCTTGATGGTGGTGGGTGCTGACGGGGTCGAACCGCCGACCTACGCCTTGTAAGGGCGCCGCTCTACCGACTGAGCTAAGCACCCCACCGGGTACCTGGGTTTGCTCAGTTCAGAGCATCCTTGAGGGCCTTGCCCGGACGGAACTTCGGAACCTTGGCGGCCTTGATTTTAATCTCAGCGCCGGTGCGGGGATTGCGACCCTTGCGAGCGGGACGTTTGGTCACTGCGAACGAACCGAAACCCACCAGGGACACCGTGCCACCCTTCTTCAGGGTGGTGCGGATGGCGGTGATGGTGGAGTCCAGTGCGCGGGTGGCCGCAGCCTTGGAGATGTCGGCGTGCTTGGCGATGTGCTCGACGAGTTCTGTTTTGTTCACAAATAGCCCCTCTATAAGAAATAAAAGTTCGTCTCATCAGGCGAGTGCGTGATGGTGAAGCACCGGCCGTCACCGCCTGCAGTTTCTGGTTGGGTCACAGGTCGCACCGGTGCGGAAAAGCCACCGCCCACGCGCGACTTCATTAGACCCACGGGGCTGCTGCACTGTCAATACAGAGGCCATCGAAACCCCCGACGAACGCCAGAACCGCGAGATTCTATGCGGTTTGCATGGGCTCCCTGCGACACACGCGCGACGAACACCATGCCGCGTGCCGGATCACCACGCCTGCACGCTGGCCGCGATCGCCTTGCCGAGATCGCTGGTGCTGGCCTGCCCCCCAAGGTCGCGGGTGCGTGGCGCATCACTACCGGGGGCCAGACAGGTTTCTATGGCCCGCATGATGGCGTCGTGGGCCTCGCGATGCCCCAGGAAATCCAGCATCATCGCCCCGCACCAGATCTGCCCGATCGGGTTGGCAATGCCCTGCCCCGCGATGTCCGGCGCCGAACCATGGACGGGCTCGAACAGGGAAGGATGCCGGCGCGTGGGGTTGAGGTTGGCGCTCGGCGCGATGCCGATGGTGCCGGTGCAGGCCGGTCCCAGGTCGGAGAGGATGTCTCCGAACAGGTTGCTGCCCACCACCACGTCGAAGAAGTCGGGCCGCTGCACGAAGTGCGCGGTGAGGATGTCGATGTGGAACTTGTCGACCTTCACGTCCGGATACTCCTTGGCCATCGCTTCCACGCGCTCGTCCCAGTACGGCATGGTGATCGCAATGCCGTTGGACTTGGTGGCGCTGGTTAGATGCTTCTTCGGGCGTGAACGCGCGACTTCGAAGGCGTGGCGCAGCACGCGGTCCACGCCGATGCGGGACATCACCGTCTCCTGCACCACGATCTCGCGCTCGGTGCCGGCGTACATGCGGCCACCGATGCTGCTGTACTCGCCCTCGGTGTTCTCGCGCACGATCACCATGTCGATCTCACCCGGTTCGCGCGGGCTGCCATCACGCCGCACCACCGGCGCCCGCACGCCGGGCATCAGCCTGGCCGGACGCACATTGACGTACTGGTCGAACTCGCGACGGAACATCAGCAACGAGCCCCAGAGCGAGATGTGGTCGGGCACCTTGTCGGGCCAGCCGACCGCACCGAAATAGATCGCGTCATGTCCTCCGATCTGCTCCTTCCAGTCGTCCGGCAGCATCTTGCCGTGGCGCCCGTAGTAGTCGCAACTGGAGAAATCGAAATGGTCGAACTGCAGGTCGATGCCGAACCTGGTTGCGGCCGCTTCGAGGACGCGCAGGCCCTCAGGCATGACTTCGGTACCGATGCCGTCTCCGGCGATGACTGCGATGCGATGGGGTGATGGCATGGGACGCTCCTGTGGTTGGGATGTGCGCTGAGCTTACGGCTCCTTTGAACAATAATTCGTCCATTAATTATTTCCAACAGAGAAAGAATTGGACCGTCCTGATCTGGAGCTTGTGCTGGCCGTCCGGCGCCACGGCAGCCTCGTCACCGCAGCACGCGCACTGAAGGTGGCACCGTCGGTGGTGACCAAACGACTGGCGGCACTGGAAGCCCGGCTGGGCACCCGGCTGTTCCAGCGCACCACCCGCCGCGTGAGCCCGACCGCGGATGGCGACACGCTGTGCGAGCGTGCGCAAGAGTTGCTGCGTGCCTTCGAGTCCGCCGAGGCGGAACTGCGGGAACGCCAGGCCGAGCCGTCCGGGCCGGTCCGGCTGGCAGCCACCTTCGGCTTCGGCCGCATGTGGCTGGGACCGGCGCTCGCGTCGTTCCAGTCGCTGTACCCCAAGGTGAATGTCCAGGTTCAGCTGACGGAACAGTTGCCCGACCTCACCGTCGAGGGCATGGATGGGGCGATCTGGTTGTGGAACGCACCGGCACAGCGCGCGGGTGAATGGACCGAACGGCGACTGGCCACCAACCAGCGTGTGCTGGTCGCCGCGCCAGCCTACCTGCGCCGGCGCGGAGAACCCCGTTCGCTGGACGAGCTGTCACAGCACGACTGCCTGGTGGTTCGCGAGAACGGTGGCAGCCCCGACCTGCGCTTCGACCACTGGCGCCTTCAGCGAATCGGCGAACGCCAGTGGGTCCATACGCCGGTGCGGGGTCCGCTGTCGAGCAACTCGGGCGAGCTGGTGCGCGACTGGTGCCTGGCGGGCCACGGCATCATGCTGCGCAGCCTGTGGGACGTGGCGCCGCTGCTGGAGCGCGGCGATCTGGTGCGTGTGCTGAACGAATGGAGCATGCCCGACGCGGACGTTCACTGGATCGCACCCTACCGGGCGCAGGTGCCGCGCCGCATCCGGCTGCTGGTGGACTTCCTGGCCGAACGCTTCCGGGACGAGCCCTGGCGCCAGCAGGCCGCCAGCCCGGTCAGCGCGAAGGACGCACCACCAGGCTCACGCCGAAAGCGGTGAGCGCGGTGCCGGCGATCGTGGTCGCCGTAATCGGTTCGGCGAACAGCACCCAGGCGATCAGCGCGGTGCAGGGTGGCACCAGGTACATCAGGCTGGTCACCGACGCCGCCGCACCTCGCTGGATCAGCATGTACAGCAGCGAACTGCCCCCCAGCGTCAGCCCGAGCACGGACCACGCCATGGCACCCACCAGTTCGGCGTTCCAGTGCATGGTTTCGGCCTCCAGCAGCGCCAGCGGCAGCGTCACCACCAGCGCCGCCGCCAGCTGGACGGTGTTCGCGGTGCGCACGTCACAAGGCTGGACGAAGCGCTTCTGATACAGCGTGCCGGCGGTGATCGCGAACAGGGCCATCACCGCAAACGACAGGTTCAGCCAGTTGGCCGAATCGCCCGGGCCACCGGCGCCGAACTTGCGCGAGACCACCAGCACCAGACCGGCAAAACCCAGCAGCAGGCCCAGCCACTGGCGGCGCGACACATGGTGCCCGCCCACACTCGTGAGCCAGATCGCGGTGAGCACCGGCTGGATGCCGACGATCAGCGAGGACAGGCCGGAGCCCATGCCGGCCTTGACCGCGGCCCAGACGCCGCCCAGGTAGCCCGCATGCATGAGCACGCCGGTGACGGCCAGGTGGAGGGCCTGCCGGCGGTCGGACGGCCACTTCACCCCGGCCAGCACGATCCAGGGCAGGAAACAGAGGATGGACAGCGCATAGCGCACCGCCAGAAAGGACATCGGCGGTGCATGCGGCATGCCGTAGCGCGCGACGATGAAACCGGTGCTCCAGATCAGCACGAACACCCAGGGCATGGCCCTGAGCCACGCGTTGTCGCTGGTGCCCATCAGCGCGAGCGGGCGCGGATCTCGGGCAGCGCCTTCTGCAGGTAATACACCATGGACCACACGGTCAGCACCGCGGAAATCCAGATCAGCCAGGTGCCCCAGACATGGGTGTCGATCACGCCGAACAGCGTGCCGTGGAACAGCAGGAACGGGATCGCGATCATCTGCACCGAGGTCTTGACCTTGCCGATCATGTGCACCGCAACGCTCTTGGTGGCACCGATGATGGCCATCCACTCACGCAGCGACGAGATGGCGATTTCGCGGCCGATGATGATCAGCGCCACGAACACATCGGCCCGTTCCAGGTGCACCAGAACCAGCAGGCAGGCACAGACCAGGAACTTGTCGGCCACCGGATCGAGGAAGGCACCGAAGGCAGATGTCTGGTTGAGCTTGCGGGCCAGGTAACCGTCGGCCCAGTCGGTGGCGGCGAACACGATGAACATCACCGTGGCGATCAGGTTCTGCTGCGCCGGGCTCACACCTTCCAGGTAGAACACGCCGATGATCAGGGGAATGGCGACGATGCGCGCCCAGGTCAGCAGGGTGGGAAGGTTGAAGAACATGGACGAGATTATGGGGGTGGTTTTGTACACTGGCCCTCCATGTCGCCCCCTCCCCCTCTCCCCGCGGCGCCTCGGAGCTTGGGCACCTTCACCTTGCGGTTCACGCTCGTGGCGGCGTTCACCGGCATCACGCTGCTGGTCAGCCTGGTCATCGGGCTGGCCACCGCCACCCTGGTGGGCGACTTCATGCGCGACGAATTCCGCCTGCGCATGTCGGACCTGGTGGCCGTCGCTGCCACGCAGATCAATGTGCAGGCCCACCACCGCCTGCAGACACCGAAGGACCAGGACAGCCCGGACTACCGTGCCCTGCGCGACCACCTGCGGGAAATCAGGGACCACGGCACCCACATCCGCTTCATCTACACCACCCGCCTGCGACAGGACGGCCAGGTGGTCTTCGTGGTGGACGCCGAGGAGAAACCGGAAGATTTCAGCGCACTCGGCGACGTCTACGCCGACGTGAGCCCTGAACTGCGGGTCGCCCTGTCGGCGCCCCGGGGCACCGCCAAGGCCTTTGTCACGCAGCGCTTCTACACCGATGATTGGGGCACCTGGATGTCGGCCTACGCGCCGCTGTACCTGCCCGACGGTCGCCTTGACGCGGTGCTCGTGCTGGACATGTCGGCGGACCGCATCCTCCAGCAGGAGCGGCAATACCAGTACACCCTCTGGGGCGCCTGCGCCCTGCTCGCGCTGCTGATGATGCCGCTGGCCTACTGGATGGCCCACCGCATCCGACGCCCGCTGTCGCGGCTCGAGGGTGACATGCGCAAGGTGCGCCAGTTCGACCTGGAAAGCACGCCACCCATCCACTCACGGGTGATCGAGATCAACCGCATGGTGGAGCAACTGGAGAGCATGCGTTCGGGCCTGCGGTCGTTCCAGAAATACGTGCCGGCCGAGCTCGTGCGGCGGCTCGTCGCGCGGGGGGTGGATGCCGAGCTGGGCGGCACGCAGCAGGAGATGACCTTCTTCATGTCCGACGTCGAGGGCTTCACAACGCTCAGCGAGCGGCTTGCGCCGGACGAGCTGGTGCACCACCTCGGCGAGTACCTGACCGCGGTCTCCGGCCGCCTGCTGGGTGCCGGTGCCACCGTCGACCAGTACATCGGTGACGCGGTGCTGGCCTTCTGGAACGCGCCCGAACCCGCGGCCGACCATCCGCAACGCGCATGCGACGCGGCCCTGGCGGTGCAGGAGGCTGTTGCCCAGCTCAATCTCGCCTGGGAGGCGCAGGGCCGCCGCGTGGCGTTCAGGACGCGGATCGGGATCAACACCGGAGAGGCCATCGTCGGCAACATCGGCTCCAACGACCGCATGAGCTACACCGTGATCGGCGACGAGGTGAACCTGGTCAGCCGGCTGGAAGCGACCAACAAGTTCTATGGCACCTCGATCCTGCTGTCCGAACACACGCGGCAGCGGGTGCAGGCGCAGTTCGTGACCCGCTTGGTGGACCAGCTCGTGGCGTACGGCAAGAGCCGGCCGATCAGGGTGTACGAGCTGCTGGGTCGCCAGGGCGCGGTGGCGCCGGAGCTGCTGGCGGTAGTGGCCGATTACGAGACCGCGTTTGCCCACTACCAGCAGCGCGACTTCGGCACGGCGATGGCCCTGCTGGAGCGCCACCCCGACGACCCGCCGTCGCGGGTGCTGCTGAGCCGCTGCCGCCGCTACCTGGACCACCCACCGCTGGCGGAATGGGACGGCAGCTTTCTCTTCACCAGCAAGTAGGCCAGCTCCGCCCCTCAGTGCAGCGCCCGGTAGATGGCGTCGGCCAGTTCGGCCGAAATGCCCTCGACGGTGCTCAGGTCCTCCACGCTGGCGGCCGCCACGCCGCGCACGCCGCCGAAGCGTTGCAGCAGGCGCGCCCGCTTCTTGGGTCCGACGCCCGGGATGTCCTCCAGCTTGCTGCCCCCGGTGCGCACCTTGGCGCGCTGCGCCCGCATGCCGGTGATCGCGAAGCGGTGCGCCTCGTCGCGGATCTGCGCCACCAGCATCAGCGCGGCCGAATCGTGGCCCAGGTAGACTTTCTCGCGCCCGTCGGCGAACACCAGCTCCTCCAGCCCGACCTTGCGGCCCTCGCCCTTCTCGACGCCGACGATCAGCGACAGGTCCAGCCCCAGTTGCTGGAACACCTCGCGCGCCATGCCGACCTGGCCCTTGCCGCCATCGACCAGCACCAGGTCGGGCATGCGCGGGCCCTTTGGCGCCTCGCCCGCCACCTCGGCCGCGGGTTCCGGCGTGTCCGCCGCAAGCGTCTGCGCTTCCACCGCCCCGGCCTGTGCATCAGGCGCCACACCCTGCTCGGCCCGCAGCGCCTCGGCGATCTTGCCGTAGCGCCGCAGCAGCACCTGGCGCATGGCCGCGAAGTCGTCGCCGGGCGTGATGCCGTCGATGTTGTAGCGGCGGTACTGGCTGTTCTGCATCTTGTGCGCCTCGAACACCACGCAAGACGCCTGGGTCGATTCACCCGCCGTGTGCGAGATGTCGAAGCACTCGATGCGCAACTCGTCCAGGTTGTCGTCGGGCAACCCCAGCGCCTCGGCCAGGGCGCGCGTGCGCGCCTGCTGAGAGCCTTCTTCGGCCAGCAGGCGCGCCAGCGCGATCTCGGCGTTCTTCTGCGCCATGTCCAGCCAGGCGCGCCGGTGTTCGCGCGGCTGGTGCACCGTGTGCACCTTGGCCCCGTTCTGCTCGGTGAGGGCCTCCATCAGCGTCCGGCTCACGGGATGGCTGGTCACCAGGGTGTGCGGCAGCGCCGCCCCGAGGTAGTGCTGCGCGATGAAGGCCTCCAGCACCCGCACGTGCACCCGTTCCATCGGGTCGGTGGCCGGCGATGACTCGGCTTCGGATTCCAGCGCCTCGTCGATCTGGGTCGCGTCCTCCACATGGGCCGGAAAGTACGGCCGGTCGCCGAGGTGCCGGCCACCGCGCACCATGGCCAGGTTCACGCAGGCCCGTCCGCCCAGCACCTTCACCGCCAGCACGTCGACGTCCTTGTCCGAGAGGTTGTCCATCGCCTGCTGCTGCAGCACGCGGGACAGTGCGCTCATCTGGTTGCGGATCTCGGCCGCCTGCTCGAACTCCAGCTTCTCGGCGTGGGCCATCATGCGCGCCTGCAGCGCGTCGAGCACCTCCTGGGTCTCACCGCGCAGGAAGCGCTCGGCGTCGGCCACGTCCCGCCCGTAGGCTTCGGTGTCGATCAGGTCCACGCAGGGGCCGGTGCAGCGCTTGATCTGGTAGAGCAGGCAGGGGCGTGTGCGGTTGGCGAACACCGTGTCCTCGCAGGTGCGCAGGCGGAACACCTTCTGCAGCAGGGTGATGGTTTCCTTGACCGCCCAGGCGCTGGGGTACGGGCCGTAGTAGCTGTGCCGCCGGTCGACCACGCCGCGGTAGTAGGCCATGCGCGGGAACGCGAGCATCGGCAGGGGTTTGGTCCCGGCGGTCCGGAAGGTCTCACGCGTGCCGGTGATCTTGAGGTAGGGGTAGCTCTTGTCGTCCCGGAACAGGATGTTGAACTTGGGGTTCAGCGTCTTGATCAGGTTGTTTTCCAGCAGCAGCGCCTCCGCCTCGGTGCGCACCACCGTGGTCTCCATGCGCACGATGCGGCTGACCATGTGGCCGATGCGGGTGCCGTCGTGGTTCTTCTGGAAGTAACTGCTGACGCGCTTCTTCAGGTTGCGCGCCTTGCCCACATAGAGCAGCTGGTCCTGGGCATCGAAATACCGGTACACCCCCGGCAGGCCAGGCAGGGCCGCCACTTCGGCCAGCAGTTGTTCGGAGTGCGGTGCGTCGGGTGCGGGACTGGACATGGGGCCGTATTGTGAATCCGCCGCCATGGACAATCGGCGCATGCAATGGGACATCTTCTGCCGGGTCATCGACAACCTGGGCGACATCGGTGTGTGCTGGCGGTTGTGCGCGGGACTGGCGGCGCGCCAGCAGCGTGTGCGTCTGTGGATCGACGTGCCCGACGATCTGGACTGGATGGTGCCCGGAGCCCGGGAGGGTCACATCCCCGGGGTCGAAGTGATCCACTGGACGGAGCCGCTGAAGGTTGCCCACGCCGGCCCCGCCGCCGACGTCTGGATCGAGGCCTTCGGCTGCGATCCGGCGCAGGAATGCCTGGATGAGCTGGCCTTGCGCGTGCGACAGGGCGCTGCGGCACCGGTCTGGCTGAACCTGGAATACATGAGCGCCGAGGCCTATGTCGAGCGCTGCCACCGCCTGCCCTCGCCCATCATGACCGGGCCGCTGCAGGGCCTGACCAAGTGGTTCTTCTACCCGGGCTTCACCCCCCGGACGGGGGGGCTGCTGCGCGAAACGGACCTGCCTGCGCGGCAGTCGGCCTTCGACGCGCCCGCCTGGCTGGCGTCGCAGTCGCTGCCGGTCGGCGGGCTCCCCAGGGCCAGCCTGTTCTGCTACGAGCCCCCTGCCCTGCGCGCCGTGCTCCAAGAGGCGGGTGCGCAGGCGCCCAGCGACTGGCTGGTCACCACCGGCCGCGCCGCCGACGCCGTGGCAGCCGAGCGCGGCCGGGGTCTGGACACCGGTCTGGCCCGGCTGCACACCGTGCCCCGCCTGACCCAGCACGACTACGACCACCTGCTCTGGTCCTGCGACCTGAATTTCGTGCGCGGCGAGGATTCGCTGGTGCGCGCGCTGTGGGCAGGCAAGCCCTTCGTCTGGCACATCTACCCGCAGCACGACAACGCCCACCACGCCAAGCTGGAGGCTTTCCTGGACTGGCTGGCGGCACCACCCTCGCTGCGCGATTTCCACCGCGCCTGGAACGGCGTCACGCGCCCCGGCACCGTCTGGCCGGGCTGGGACGTGGTGAACACCTGGCAGCCCTGTGCGCTGTCGGCGCGGCAGCGCCTGCAGGCCCAGCCCGACCTGATCGGCCAGCTGATCGGGTTCGTCACTGGAAAGCGTTAAAATTCAAGGCTTTGCTAGAAGCGTCGCCGCACAAGGAACCGCGGCCCAACTGTTGGAACCCCTATGAAAATCGCCCAAGAAATCCGCGCCGGCAACGTGATCATGCACGGCAAGGACCCCATGATCGTCCTGCGCACCGAGTACGCCCGCGGCGGCCGCGGCGCCGCCACCGTCCGCATGAAGCTCAAGGGCCTGCTGGGCAACATCGGCACCGAAGTCGTCTTCAAGGCCGACGACAAGATGGACCAGATCATCCTGGACAAGAAGGAGTGCACCTACTCCTACTTCGCCGACCCGATGTACGTCTGCATGGACACCGAGTACAACCAGTACGAAGTGGAAGCCGAGAACATGGGCGACGCCCTGAACTACCTGGAAGACGGCATGGCCGTTGAAGTGGTGTTCTACGAAGGCAAGGCCATCTCCGTCGAACTGCCCACCAGCATCGTGCGCGAGATCACCTGGACCGAACCCGCCGTCAAGGGCGATACGTCCGGCAAGGTGCTCAAGCCCGCCAAGATCGCCACCGGTTTCGAAGTGGCCGTACCGCTGTTCGTGGAACAGGGCGACAAGATCGAAATCGACACCCGCACCGGCGAATACCGCAAGCGTGTCTGATCCGGTCTCCGCTCCACAGAAAGGCTCCCGCAAGGGAGCCTTTTTTGTTGTTGCTACCCTTGCACCATGGACCTTCTCTCCCGCATCGCCGACGTCATCATCCCGGTCTTCCTGATCGTGGCCATCGGCTACGGCTACGCGCGCCGCAAGGTGCCGGACCTGTCCACCTTCAACCGCATCGCGCTGGACGTGTTGGCGCCGGTGCTGGTGTATTCGGCTCTGGCGGCCAAGGACTTCCACCTGGCCGATCATGTGCCGCTGCTGATCGGCGGCACGGTGCTGATCCTGGGCAGCGGCCTGCTGGCCTGGCCGCTGGCGCGCTGGTTCGGTGCACAGCCGCGCACCCTGGTGCCGGTGGTGATGTTCAACAACTGCGGCAACATGGGCCTGCCGCTGGCCCTGCTGGCCTTTGGCCCGGCGCACTTCGGTGCGGCGGTCGCGCTGTTCTCGGTCAGCAACCTGTTCCACTTTTCGATCGGCGCGCGCATCACCAGCGCCTCGGCCCGCACGCGCGACCTGCTGACCAGCCCGCTGATGATCGCCACCGTGCTCGGGTTCGCCAGCGCGCTCACCGACCTCCGTCCGCCCGACGTGCTGCTGGGGGGCCTGAAGCTGCTGGGCGATGCGATGCTGCCCATGATGCTGTTCGCCCTGGGCGTGCGACTGACCTCGCTCACCCGTTCCGGTCTGGCACTGGGTCTGCTGGGTGCACTGGCCAGACCCCTGCTCGGCCTGGCCATCGGCATCCCTCTTGCTTGGGCCCTGGGACTGGAGGGCGCGGCGCGCGGACAGCTGCTGCTGTTTGCCGCCCTGCCCCCGGCCGTGATGCAGTTCATGCTGGCCGAGCGCTACCACCAGGAGCCCGACAAGGTCGCCGCCATGATCATGCTGGGCAACGCCCTGGCAGTGGTCTTCGTGCCGCTGGCCCTGGCCATCGGGCTCTGATCCGTTTTTGTCTGTCACCGAGGATTTCGCATGGAAACCACCCAACACCTGAGCGAACAGCGCATCGCCGACGCCTGGGCCGACCTGCAGGCCCATTCCAACAGCGGCAACGCCCTGCAGGCGGATGCCTACCGGCTGGCCTTTGCCGACCCCGAGTTCCTGCTGCGACGCGAGACCCGCGGCATCCGTTTCCAGCTGGAAATGCTCAAACCCGACCTCGCGCAGCAGCAGCTGGGCATCGAGAACACCATCGTGGTCTTCGGCAGTGCGCGCTTCCGTGAGCCAGACGAGGCCAGAGCCAACCTGGAGAAGGCCATCCAGGGCGGTGACGCCGAAACCATCCGCAAGGCCGAGGCGCTGCTGCGCAACGCCCACTACTACGACGAGGCGCGGGAGTTCGCCCGCATCGTGGCGCGCTACAGCCGCGGCTGCCCGCGGCACGACCAGCTGTTCATCTGCACCGGCGGCGGCCCGGGCATCATGGAAGCGGCCAACCGCGGGGCACACGACGAGGGCGCACTCAACGTCGGCCTGAACATCTCACTGCCGCACGAGCAGTCGGGCAACCGCTTCATCTCGCCCGAGCTGAGCTTCAAGTTCCACTACTTCGCACTGCGCAAGATGCATTTCATGATGCGCGCGAAGGCGCTGGTGGCCTTTCCGGGCGGCTTTGGCACGCTCGACGAGCTGTTCGAAGTGATCACCCTGGTGCAGTGCAAGAAGGCCAAGCCGGTGCCCATCGTGCTGTTCGGCAGCCACTACTGGAAGCGCCTGCTGAACCTGGAGGTGCTGGTCGAGGAAGGCACGATATCGCCCGAGGACCTGAGCCTGTTCAAGCTGGTCGACGACCCGCAGTCGGCCTGGGACCACATCGTGCGCTTCTACGACTTGAGGACTTAATACCCTCCGCCGAGGGCTTTGTACAAAGCCACCTGGTTCTGCTGCTGCGCCAGCCGGGTCTGTGCCAGCGCCTGCTGGGTGGCGAACAGCGAGCGCTGCGCGTCCAGCACATCGAGGTAGCTTGCCACGCCGTTGCGGTAGCGCAGTTCGGCCAGGCGGAAGCGATCGGTCTCTGCCTGGGCCTGCGCTTCCTGGGCCGCGAGCTGTTCGCCCAGTGTGGCGCGCCCGGCGAGCGCGTCGGCCACCTCGCGGAACGCGACCTGGATGGCCTTTTCGTACTGGGCCATGGCGATGTCGCGCGCAGCCTTGGCCGCGTCCAGGTTGGCCTGGTTGCGCCCCATGTCGAAGATCGGCAGCAGGGCCTGCGGCGCCAGCGTGAAGCCCCAGGACCCGTCCTTGAACAGGCCCGAGAGCTCGGTGCTGACGGTGCCGATACCAGCGGTCAGCGAGATGCGCGGGAAGAACGCGGCCCGCGCGGCACCAATGTTGGCGTTGGCCGCGACCATCTGCTGTTCGGCCTGCCGGATGTCGGCGCGGCGGGTCAGCAGTTCCGACGGCAGACCTTCGGGCACCGGCTGGAACGGCGCCACGTCGCCCGCGCCGGGCAGCAGGTTCGCCGGCACCTCCTGCCCCACCAGCAAGGTCAGGGCATTGAGGTCGAGCGCGATGGTCCGGCGCTGTTGCGCCAGCGTGGCGCGCGCCGCCGCGGTCAGGGACTCCGCCTGGCGCAGGTCCAGCGCGGACGCGGCACCGTTGTCAAAGCGCAGCTTGGTCAGCCGCAGCGAATCCTCGCGCGTGGCCAGGGTGCGCTGGGTCAGCGCCAGCAGCGCCTCGTCGGTCTGCAGGCTGAGCCAGCTGCTGGCCACCGAGGCGACCAGGCTGGTCTGCACCGCGCGCTGCGCTTCCTCGCTGGCGAGGAACTGGGCCAGCGCGGCGTCCTTGAGGCTGGCCACGCGGCCGAAGAAATCCAGCTCCCAGCTGGCCATGGCCAGACCCGCCGTGTAGGTGCTGCTGATGTCGCCGCTGGGGGTGGGCTGGCGGTTGCCGGCCACCGTGGCGTTGACGGTCGGCACCTGGTCGGCGCGGCGCACCTGGTACTGCGCGCGCACCTGTTCGATGTTGAGTGTCGCCACGCGCAGGTCGCGGTTGTTCTTCAGCGCCAGCGCCACCAGCTCGCGCAGGCGGGCGTCGGTGATGAAGCTCTCCCACGCCTGCACCGGGCCGCTGGCCGTGACCGAGGCCGGCTGCCCTGGGAAAGTGGCCGGCACGGGGGCCGCGGGACGCTCCAGCGTGGGCGTCATCGAGCAGCCGGCGATCAGGGCCGCTGCCGCCAGCGCGCCAAGAGAGAAGAAACGGGTGTCAGGCATGGTGTACCCCATGGTGTTGGGCCTCGGACTCGTGCAGGCGCTGCTGGCGCTCGCTGTCCTTGAAGAATGTGCGCACGAGGACGAAGAAGATCGGAACGAAGACCACCGCCAGCACGGTGCCGGTCAGCATGCCGCCGATCACGCCGGTGCCGATGGCGCGCTGGCTGGCCGAGCCGGCCCCGCTGGCCAGGAACAGCGGCAGCACGCCCAGGGTGAAGGCCATCGAGGTCATCACGATCGGACGGAAGCGCATGTGCGCCGCCGCCAGCGCGGCCTGGATCACGTTGTGGCCCTGGGCCTGCATGTCCTTGGCGAACTCGATGATCAGGATCGCGTTCTTGGCCGACAGGCCAATGATGGTGATCAGACCCACCTGGAAGTAGACGTCGTTGGCGTAGCCGCGCAGCAGCGTCGCCAGCAGCACGCCGAGCACGCCCAGCGGCACCACCAGGATCACGGCCATCGGGATCGACCAGCTTTCGTACAGCGCGGCCAGGCAGAGGAACACGGCCAGGATGGCGAAGGCGTAGAGGATCATGGCCTGCGAGCCGGCGAGTTTTTCCTCGCGCGACTGGCCGGTCCATTCGAAGCCGAAGCCCTGCGGCAGCTTGGCCGCCAGCGCCTCCATCTCGGCCATGGCCTGGCCGGTGCTCACGCCCGGCGCGGCGCTGCCGCTGATGCGCATGGCCGGGTAGCCGTTGTAGCGCACGGTCTGCATCGGGCCGGTGATCCAGTGGGTGCTGGCAAAGGCCGACAGCGGCACCGCCTGCCCCTTGTTGTTGAGCACGTTGATGCGCAGCAGGTCTTCGGGCTGCATGCGGGCCGTGGCATCGGCCTGCACCACCACGCGCTGCAGGCGCCCGGCGTTGGGGAAGTCGTTGACGTAGCTGGAGCCCAGCGCGGTGCCGATAGCGGCGCTGATGCTGTCGAAGCCCACGCCCAGCGCGTTGGCGCGGTCGCGGTCGATGTCGATCTGCAGCTGCGGCGCGTCTTCCAAACCATCCGGCCGCACCTGGGTCAGCAGCTTGCTCTGCGAGGCCATGCCCAGCATCTGGTTGCGCGCGGCCACCAGCGCGTCGCGGCCCAGACCGGCGCGGTCCTGCAGGCGGAAGCTGAAGCCAGACGACGCACCCAGTTCAGGGATGGGGGGTGGGCTCAGCGGGAAGATGAAGGCATCCCGGATGCCCGACAGCGCACCGAAGGCCCGGCCGGCGATGGACTGCGCGTCGCTGCCCGGCGCCGTGCGCTCGGCCCAGTCCTTGAGCGTCACGAAGGCGAGCGCCGCGTTCTGGCCCTGGCCCGAGAAGCTGAAGCCCAGCACGCTGACCATGCTTTGCACTTCCGGTTGCTGCAGCACGAAGCCTTCGACCTGCTTCATCACGTCCAGCGTGCGTTCCTGGGTCGCACCCGGCGGCAGCTGCACGTTCACCAGCATCGTGCCCTGGTCTTCATTGGGCAGGAAGGAACCGGGCAGGCGCTGGTAGACCAGTGCCACGGCCACCACGATGGCGACATAGATCAGCATGGTGCGGCCCGCGCGCGGCAGCAGGCGCGACACGCCTGCCTCGTAGCGCTTGGCGGTGCGAGAGAAGGTGCGGTTGAACCAGCCGAAGAAGCCCTTCTTCTCGTGGTGGTGCCCGGCCTCGACCGGTTTGAGCAGCGTGGCGCACAAGGCGGGCGTGAGCGACAGCGCCATGAAGGCCGAGAAGGCGATGGACACGCCCATCACCGCCGCGAACTGGCGGTAGATGTTGCCCACCGAGCCACTGAAGAAGGCCAGCGGCACGAACACCGAGATCAGCACCACGGTCACGCCGATGATGGCGCCCGAGATCTGGCCCATGGCCTTGCGCGTGGCCTCCAGCGGCGGCAGGCCTTCCTCGCTCATGATGCGCTCGACGTTCTCCACCACCACGATGGCGTCGTCCACCACGATGCCGATCACCAGCACCATGCCGAACATGGTCAGCACGTTGATCGAGAAGCCCATGGTCAGCAGCGCGGCGAAGGTGCCCAGCAGCGCCACCGGCACCACCACCGTGGGAATCAGCGTGTAGCGCCAGTTCTGCAGGAACAGCAGCATCACCAGGAACACCAGGGCCACGGCTTCGGCCAGGGTCTTGGCCACTTCCTGGATCGAGATCTTCACGAACTTGGAGCTGTCGTAGGGGATCGTCCAGCTCATGCCCTCGGGGAAGAACTTCTCCAGCTCGGTCATGCGGGCACGCACCGCTTCCGCGGTGGCCAGCGCGTTGCCGCTGGGCGCCAGCTGCACGCCGATGCCGGTGGAGGGCTTGCCGTTCAGGCGCGCCGAGGTGGCGTAGCCCTGGGCACCGAGTTCGATGCGGGCCACGTCCTTCAGGCGCACGGTGGCGCCGTCGCTGCTGGCGCGCAGCACGATGTTGCCGAACTGCTCGACGCTGGCGAGCTGGCCATTGACCACCACGGTGGCCGAGATGCTCTGCCCTGCCACGTTGGGCAGTGCACCGATTTCACCGGCCGAGACCTGGGCGTTCTGCGCGCGGATCGCGTTGGTGACGTCGGCCGCGCTGAGGTTGAAGCCCAGCAGCTTGGCCGGATCGATCCAGATGCGCATCGCACGCTCGGTGCCGAACAGCTGGGCCTGGCCCACGCCGGGCAGGCGCTGGATTTCAGGCACGACGCTGCGCGAGGCGTAGTCGCCCAGGGCCACCGGGTCCAGGGCGGGGTCGTCGCTGGTCAGGATCGCGAACAGCAGGAAGTTGTTGCGCGACTTGTCGACGCGCACGCCCTGCTGCGTCACGGCCGCGGGCAGGCGGGGCGTGGCGCGCGCGAGCCGGTTCTGCACATCCACCTGCGCCAGGTCGGCGTTGGTGCCGGGCTCGAAGCTCAGCGTGATGCTGCCGGTGCCGTTGGCCTGGGCCACGGCTTCCATGTAGATCAGGCCCGGCGAGCCGTTCATCTCCTGTTCGATGACGGACAGCACGCTGTCTTCCAGCGTCTTGGCCGACGCCCCCGGGTAGGTGGCGTTGATGATGATGGAAGGCGGCGCCACCGGCGGGTACTGCGCGATCGGCAGCTGGGTGATGGACACCGCGCCCGCCACCATGATGAAGAGCGCGATCACCCACGCGAAGATGGGGCGCTCGATGAAGAATTTCGCCATGTCGGGCGCTCCTTACTTGGCGGCTTCCGCAGCGGGTTTGGCTTCGGCAGCCGGCTTGGCAGCATCGGCGGGCTTGGCGTCCGCCGCGGCAGCGGCCGGAGCTGCGGGCTGGCTGCCCGGTGGCGCCCAGGGCACGGCCTTGACCGGGGTGCCCGGGGGCATCATCTGCAGCTTCTGGAAGCCGTCGACCATCACCTGTTCGCCGGCCTTCAGGCCATCGAGCACGACCCAGCGGCCGCCCTGCTGCCCGCCCACCTTGACCGGGCGTTGTTCGATCTTGCCGTCCGCGCCCACCACCGACACCGTGTCGCCCTGGGCCGTGCGCGTCACCGCCTGCTGCGGCAGCGTGATGGCGTTGCTCGCCACGGCCTGCTCCAGCCGCACGCGCACGTACAGCCCCGGCAGCAGCATGCCGCCCGGATTGGGCACCTCGGCGCGCAGCGTCACCTGGCCGGTGGTGGCGTCGACCGTCAGATCGGAGAACAGCAGCTTGCCCGGCTTGGCGTGTTCGCTGCCATCGTCGAGCACCACGCGGACCGCGGCAGCGCCGTCGCCGGCGCCCTTGAGCTGGCCGGCCTCCATCGCGCGCTTCAGGCGCATGGCCTCGGTGGCCGACTGGGTGAAGTTGACATACAGCGGGTCGACCTGCTGGATCACGGCCAGCGCGGTCGCCTCGCCCTGCCCGACCAGCGCGCCCTCGGTCACCAGCGCCCGGCCGATGCGGCCCGAGATGGGTGCGGTCACGCTGGCATAGTTCAGATTGATGCCCGCGGTTTGCACAGCGGCCTTGGCGGCGGCCACATCCGCCTCGGCAGCCTTCTGGGCTGCCACCGCGTTGGTGTACTCCTGCTGGCTGATCGCGTTCTCGGCCACCAGCGGCTTGTAGCGCTCGGCCACCGCGGTGGTGCTGGCCAGGTTCGCCTGGGCACGGGCCAGGCTGGCCTGGGCACTCTGCAACGTGGCCTGGTAGGGCGCGGCGTCGATGCGGAACAGCGCCTGACCGGCCTTCACATCGCTGCCTTCCTTGAACAGGCGCTGCTGCAGGATGCCGGCCGCGCGGGCCCGCACCTGTGCCACGCGAGAGGCCTCCAGCCGGCCCGGCAGTTCGGTCTGCAGACCGACATCGCCCGGCTGCACGGTCACCACGCCCACTTCCGGCGCGGGCATGCCCCCACCCGGTGCGCCGCCACCGGCAGGCGGTGCATCGGCCTTGCCGCAGGCGGCCAGCGCCGCCACCAGGGGCAGCAGCAGGAAGGTCTGGCGCAGACGAGCGCCAGAGGATGTGCGCGCCGCGGGCGGCGTCGGGGAAACGGGGGATGAAGCGGGCATGAAGAACCTCATGGGCGACGGATGAAGACGGAACCTGGACGGACACGCCATCCTGCGCAAAGCGCATGCCAGCGTTACCGAAGGGGTCGCAGTATACATACAGACACGAATGTATGTATATTCGCAGGGTTGTTTTTTATACCAACAGATCACCATGGTCCGACGCACCAAGGCCGACGCCGAAGCCACACGCACCGCCCTGCTCGACGCCGCCGAACAGCTGTTCCAGGCCAACGGGGTCTCACGCACCTCGCTGCAGGACATCGCGAGCGCGGCAGGCACCACGCGCGGAGCGATCTACTGGCACTTCAAGGACAAGGCCGATCTTTTCAACGCCATGATGGACCGGGTGACACTGCCTCTGGAACAGTCGACCTATGCCGCGCAGGCCGAGGAAACGCCGCTGCAGCAGATGCGCATGTCGGTGCTGACGGCCCTGCACAAGACCGCCACCGACGAACAGGCGCGCCGCGTGTTCGAAATCGCCACCCAGCAGGTCGAGTACAACGGCGAGATGCTGGCCGTTCGCGAACGCAAGCTGCGCTGGCGCGACGAGTACCTGCTCTATCTCACCCAGCAGTTCGAGGCCGCAGCCGCCGACGCGGGCATCCGCCTGTCCATCCCTACCCGCAGCGCGGCATTGGGCCTCAAGGCCATCCTCACCGGCGTGCTCGACAACTGGCTGCTCGACACCAGCGACTTCGACCTGGTCCAGGTTGGCGCCCAGGTGATGGACAGCTACCTGGCGGGGCTGGGCTTCAGCGCCCCGGAGGCGCCGAAGGCGGCAGCGCCTCGGGCTGCGGTGCGCGCGAAGGCAGCCGCAGATGCAGTGCCGCCTGCGCCAGCAGGTTCGCCGACACCGGCGCGGTCACGAAAACGAACAGCGTGATCAGCAACTCGGCAAGGCCGGGCCGCCCCTGCGCCCAGCCCAGCAGCAGCGAAGCCAGCAGCACCCCACCCACGCCCAGGGTGGACGACTTGGTGGGCGCGTGCAGTCGCATGTAGAAGTCGGGCAGGCGCACCATGCCGATGGCACCCACCAGCAGGAAGAAGGCCCCGACCACGATCAGGATCGCGGCCGCCCATTCGATCACCGGGTTCAGTTCCATCGTTTCACTCCACCACATCGCCGCGGCTGAGGTAGCGCGCCAGCGCCACCGTGCCGACAAAGCCCAGCAGCGCCACGATCAGCGCAGCCTCGAACAGCAGCGGGGTCTGCCAGCGCAGACCGAGCAGCACCACCAGCGCCACCAGACTCAGGTAGAGCGTGTCCAGCGCCAGCACGCGGTCGGCGATGGTCGGGCCACGCAGCAGGCGCCAGCCGCAGAGCAGCAGGGTCAGGGTGACGGCGCCGATGCCCAGGGTCAGCGCGATATCCAGCACGTTCATGTGGCGCCCTCCCCGTCGAGCCGGAAGATGGCCATCAGCGGTGCCTCATAGCGCGCCTTCATCTCGGCCACCATGCCGGGCGCGTCGTCGCAATTGAGCGCGTGCACCCAGATGCAGGGTGCCACCTCGTCCACCACGGCCGAGACCGTCCCTGGCGTCATGGTGATGATGCTGGCGAACAGCGCGTTGACCCGGTGGTGTTCGCAGGCCAGCGGCACGCGCAGCCAGGCCGGCTGCGGACGGCTCATGGGGCCGAGCACCAGCCGGGCCACGGTGATGTTGGACAGCACGATGTCCCACAGCACCACGAAGGTCAGACGGAACGCGGCTCCCCAGCGGATCGGGCTGCCCGCGTGCAGCAGGCCACGCAGCAACCGAGGGACGATCAGGCCGAGCAGCGCGGCCGAGAGCAGGTGCACCGGCTCCAGGCTGCGCGAGAGCGCCAGCCAGCTGGCCGCCAGCAGCAGGGACAGCACCGGGTGGTCGAACCAGCCACCGCGGCGGTCGAGGGTGTCGGATTTCATGGTTGCTTCTCCTGGGCGGGGGCGGCGCGCTGGCCGTCGTAGGGGCGCATGCTGGGCGGTGCGTCCGGCCCGAGCACGGCGCGCACGTAGTCGGCGTTGACCGAGAGCTGCGCCGCGGCGGCGTCGGTGTAGCGTTTGACCGGCGCGGCCAGCACGGCCAGCGCCACCGTCAACGCCATGAAAGCCCACACAGGGGCCTGCAGGTGGGCACTGCTGCCGGGAGCGCCCTGATCCACCGCGGGCTGCACATGCCAGAACACGATCACGCCGGCACGCGCCAGGCCGATGATGGTGAGGAAGCCCACCCCCAGCACCACACTCCAGACCCAGGCCTGCGCCACCAGACCGCTGCTGGCCTGCAACACCATGAGCTTGCCCAGGAAGCCCGGCAGCGGCGGCAGGCCCGCTGCCGAGGCGGCGCCGAACAGCAGCATCACGCCCAGCAGCACCGGCTCGCGCACCGCGTGCGCCGGCTGCAGCCGGTCCATGGTCTCGCCGCGCTGCGCCGCGATCAGCTCCACCAGCAGGAACAGGCCCGCCACCACGATGGTGCTGTGCAGCGTGTAGTACAGCGCGGCCGACAGCGTCGCCGGACTGAACAGCCCCACCGCGGCGAGGATGGTGCCCACCGAGGACACGGTGAGGTAGCCCACCAGCCGGCCCAGGCCATGCGCCGCCAGCGCGCCCAGCACACCCAGCGCACTGGTGGCCAGGGCCAGCGGCAGCAGCCAGTCGGCCACCGCCAGCGCGGCGCCACCGGCCTCAGCACCGAAAATCTGCCAGTGCACCCGCACGATGCTGTAGACGCCCACCTTGGTCATGATGGCGAACAGCGCCGCCACCGGCGCGCTGGCCGCGGCGTAGGTGCCGGGCAGCCAGAAGTACAGCGGCAGCATGGCGGCCTTGAGGCCAAACACCACCAGCAGCACCAGCGCGGCGGCCTGCGCGAACAGCAGGGTGTCGCCCTGCAGCAGCGCCAGGCGCCGGCCCACATCGGCCATGTTCAGCGTGCCGGTGGCGGCGTAGACCAGCGACAGGCCGATCAGAAACAGGCCCGAGGCCACCAGGTTGAGCACCACGTAGTGCACGCCCATGCGAAAGCGCTCGCGCCCCTGGCCGTGCACCAGCAGCACGTAGGACGCGATCAGCAGCACCTCGAAAAACACGAAGAGGTTGAACAGGTCGCCAGTGAGGAAAGCGCCGCACAGGCCCATGAGCTGGAACTGGAAGATGGCGTGGAAGTAGCGGCCACGCCCGTCCCAGCCACTGGCGGCATACCAGAGCACCGGCAGCGCGACCAGGTAGGTCAGCAGCACCATCAGCGCCGAGAGCCGGTCGACCACCATGACGATGCCGAACGGCGCCGGCCATTCGCCCAGGCGGTAGACCAGCAGCTCGCCGCCGGCCGCGTGCCGCACCAGCCCCACCGCCATGAACAGGCCGAGTGCCGTGGACAGCAGCGCGATGCGGCGGCGCCAGCGCAGCGGCGCGTCGTCGTGCGCCCCGCCCTGCCCGGCCATGCCGCCGGCATCGCCGATGAGTAGCAGCACCGCCGCCGTCAACATGGGCAGCACCACCGACAGCACCGGGGCGTGCTGCAGCCAGAAACCGAACAACGAACCCGTCATGCGCGCGGCCCTCCGCGCTCGTGGCCATCCACGTGGTCGTTGCCGCTTTCATGGCGGCTGCGCAGCGCCAGTTCCACCACGAAGCCGGTGGTCGCAAAGCCGATCACGATGGCGGTGAGCACCAGCGCCTGCGGCAGAGGGTCGGCCACCGGACCCTCGCCCACCAGCACCGGCGCGGCGTTGCTCCACAACCGGCCCATCAGGAAGATGAACACGTTGACCGCATACCCGAACAGCGACAGCCCCAGCACCACCGGGAAGCTGCGACCGCGCAGCATGAGGTAGATGCCGGTGGCGGTGACCATGCCCACGCCGGTGGCGAGAAGAAATTCCATGCTCATGCGGCACTCCTTGGGGTGGGGGTGGCGGTGGCGGGCAACTCGCGCGAGGCCTGACCCAGCACCGAGATCGTCAGCAGCGTGCTGCCCACCACAGTGAGGTAGACGCCCAGGTCAAAAATGGCAGCGGTGGCCAGCGGCAGTTCGCCCAGCATCGGCACATGCGGGTGGCCGTGGGCACTGGTCAGAAACGGACGGCCGAGCGCGAACGCGCCCACGCCGGTCAGACCGGCAATGCCCAGGCCGCTGCCGACCCAGCGCACGAAGCGGCGCCCGCCGCCCGCGCGCAGGAACTGCTCGGCCCGCGCCTGACCCAGCGACATGAACTGCAGCACCAGCGCCACGGCCGTGATCAGCCCGGCGATGAAACCACCACCGGGCAGGTTGTGGCCGCGCATGAAGATGTAGAGGCTGAACACCAGGGCCAGCGGCAGCACCACCGACGCGGCCACACGCAGCAGCAACGGCTGTTGTGCGAAGGTCCAGGCGCGGCCCTCGGGGTCCATGCCCGGGCGGCGCGTGCGCAGGCCGTCCATGAGCGCCAGCACGCCGACGGCGGCGATGCCCAGCACGGTGATCTCGCCCATGGTGTCGTAGCCGCGGAAGTCCACCAGGATCACGTTGACCACGTTGGTGCCGCCGCCCTTGGGCAGCGACTCCTGCAGGAAATACCACGAGATGGATTCGTGGTCGCGCGTGAGCACCAGCCAGGTGATGACCGACATGGCCGCGCCGCCACCCAGCGCCAGCAGCGCGTGCAGGCCCTTGCGCAGCGCCGGGGTTTCTTTCGGGCTGGTCTGAGGCAGCAGAGCCAGGCCCATCAGCAGCAGCACGGTGGAGACGATGTCCACCGACAGCTGCGTCAGCGCCAGGTCGGGCGCCGAGAAGCCCAGGAAGGTGAGCGAGGCCGCCACACCGACCACACCCACCAGCACCACGGTCTGGAAGCGCTGGTGGTGCGTGCGCGCGATGGCGATGCAGGTCAGCAGCAGCAGAGCCCACATGGCCCAGGCCAGCGGCGTTGCCGGCATCTGGGGCCGGGTCCCGGTGCCGATGCCGCTGCCCAGAAACGGCAGCGCACCCAGCACCAGCGCGGTCAGCAGCAGCCAGCCCACGTAGCGTTGCAGCGAACCGGTTTCCAGCCGCGCCGTCAGCCGGCCCGAGAGGCCGAACAGGCGGTCGATCAGCCATTCGAAAATGCTGCGGCCCGTGGCCACACCGAACCAGTTTTCCGACGCGATGTGGTGCAGGCGTCGGCCCTTCGCAAGCCACAGGTACAAGCCCACGCCCACCGCCAGCGCAATGGCGCTCATCAGCAGCGGCAGGTTGAAGCCGTGCCAGATCGCCAGGTGGTACTCGGGCAGTGCCTGGCCCAACAGCGCGGTCGCGGCCACGTGCACCAGCGGCCCGAAGGTGAGCGCGGGCGCCAGGCCGACCGCGATGCAGATGATCACCAGCAGCATCGCAGGCAGCTTCATGCCCAGCGGGGGCTCGTGCGGGTGATCGTTCGGCACATCGCCCAACTCGCCGTTGAAGTAGGTGTCGTGCACGAAGCGCAGCGAGTAGGCCACGCTGAAGACGCCGGCGAGGGTCACCAGCGCGGGCACCAGCCAGGCATAGATGCCGCTGGTGCCGACCACGGCTTCGGTGAAGAACATTTCCTTGGACAGGAAACCGTTGGTCAGCGGCACGCCGGCCATGGACGCGGCCGCCACCATGGACAAGGTGGCCGTCCAGGGCATGAACTTCCACAGCCCACCGAGCTGGCGCATGTCGCGCGAATGGGTCTCGTGGTCCACGATGCCGGCGATCATGAACAGCGAGGCCTTGAACGCCGCGTGGTTGAGCACGTGGAACACGGCGGCCACGGCCGCCAGCGGCGAGCCCAGACCGATCAGGAACACGATCAGCCCCAGGTGGCTGACGGTGGAATACGCGAGCAAGCCCTTGAGGTCGTGTTTGAAGATCGCGATGAAGGCCGCGAACAACACCGTGGCCAGTCCGGCCGCGCTGACGATGGCCTCGAAATGCCCGGTGCCGGCGAGCACTGGGTGCATGCGCATCAGCAGGAACACGCCGGCCTTGACCATGGTGGCCGAGTGCAGGTAGGCCGAGACCGGTGTGGGCGCGGCCATGGCGTCGGGCAGCCAGAAATGAAACGGGAACTGCGCGCTCTTGGTGAAGGCGCCCAGCAGGATCAGCAGCAGCGCGGGCACAAAGCGCGGGTCGGCCTGGATGGTGGCGACCTGGGCCGCCAGGGCGCTGAGTTCGTATGTGCCCGCGATCTGGCCCAGTAGCACGAAACCGCCCAGCATGGCCAGGCCGCCGCCGCCCGTGACGGCCAGGGCCTGCCGCGCACCGGCGCGCGCGTCGGCACGGTGGCTCCAGAAGCCGATCAGCAGGAAGGACGAGATGCTGGTCAGCTCCCAGAACACCACCAGCAGCAGCAGGTTGTCCGACAGCACCACGCCCAGCATGGCGGCCATGAACAGCATCATGAAGCTGTAGAACTTGCCGGCCGAGTCCTCGGGCGCCAGGTAGTAAGCCGCGTACAGCACGATCAGCAGGCCGATGAACAGGATCAGCCCGGCGAACATGAGCGAAAGGCCATCGAGCCGGAAGCTCAGCTGCAGGCCGATCTCGGGCACCCAGGGCCAGGCGTTGATCACCGTCTGGCCGGCGAACACAGCCGGTGCCTGCGCCAGCAGCAGCGCGAGCGCCGACGCGGTGACCAGGCCGGCGGCCAGGGCGGTGAGAGGGCGGGACTTTGAACCGAGGCAGGCGGTGGCCACGGTCCCGAGCAGCAGAGGCAGCAAGACAATCAACAAGAGCAAGGTGCTTCCTTCGGGTGAGCGGGCATTCTAGGGAGCACCACCCACCCCGCGAGTTCCCGGGGGCTTAACCGGAATCAGTCGAGCCGCTGCGGTGGGGGGGCGGACCCGCGCATGCGCCAGGCCAGCCGGGACCCGGTCCCCACCGCGAAGCCCACTGTCCAGAACACGCCGCTCACGCCCACCAGCACCCCGGCCGACCCGAACAGCAACGGCATCACCACGCTGGAACCGTTGATGGCCATGGAGCGCAGGCCCAGTGCTTCGCCGTGCCGGTGTTTCGGTGTGATCTGGTGCAGGGTGCTCATCACCATGGGCTGCACCGAGCCCAGGGCCAGTCCCAGCAGCACCGACAGCAGCCCCATCAGCCAGGCCGTGTGCACCAGCGGGTAGAGCGCGAACAGTGCGGCCGTGCTGACCATGGCGGTGCCGATCACCGTGCCTTCGTGCAGCCGCGAGGCCAGCCAGGGCATGATCAGCCGGATGGCCGTGGCCGCCAGCGCGAAGGAGCCAAGGATGGCGCCGATCACCGTGGCCGAGAGCCCGCGCTCGTGACCCAGCACCGGCACGAGGAAGGTGTGCACGTCCCAGCACGAGGCCAGCAACCAGTTCATCAGCATCAGGTTGCGGAACGGTTTGTCCCGCAGCAGATCCCAGGACGACTGCCGGCGCGGCGCTTCGCCCGTGTCGGGCGCGGGATGGTCGGGCACACGCCGCACCCACCACCAGGCCAGCGAAGGCAACAAGGCCATCAGCAAGTAGGCGGCACGAAAGCCGCTGGCGTCGATCAGCAGGCCCGCCAGAAACGGTCCGAGGAAGTTTGAAATGGACGGCCCGACGGCGACCCAGCTGAACACCTGGCGCAGTTCGGTGGCGTCGCTCGCCATGTGGCCCACGTGGCGCTGCAGCGCGATCATGGCCAGGCAGACGGCGGCGCCGCTGGTGATCGCCGTCAGGCACAGCACACCAAACTGCGGCCATGCGACCGAGCACAGCCCCCCGGCCGTCGCCACCACGCTGGCCAGCACGAACGGGCGCTGCAGACCATGGCGCTCGGCGTACCGGCCAGCGGGCAAGGCCAGGACCACCTGGGCCAGCGCGAACAGGGCCAGCAGCACGCCGACCGCGACGGCGCTGTGACCTTCGCGCAGCGCCATCAGCGGCGCAGCCATGCGAAAACCGGTCATGCAGGCGTGCACGCAGATCTGCGCGCCGATCAGGCGGACCAGGGCGGTGCGGGTGCCGGGTCTCAAGCCGGATCGCCGTCGGCGGCGTCCAGCGGCAGCAGCGACTGCGCACGGTCCTGCGGCAAGGCCTCGACGGTCTTGAGCGCGCGGCCCATGGCGCGGCTGCGCACCTCGGCCGCATCCAGGGTGTTGAGCACGGTCTGGGTCTGGTTTTTGACCTTGGCGAGCACGTCGCCGAACTTGCCGAACTCGGTCTTGACCGCCCCCAGCACCTGCCAGACCTCGCTGCTGCGCTTCTCCAGCGCCAGCGTGCGGAAGCCCATCTGCAGCGCGTTGAGCATGGCCATCAGCGTGGTCGGCCCGGTGAGCGTGACGCGGTGATCGCGCTGCAGGGCCTCCATCAGGCCCGGTCGGCGCAGCACCTCGGCGTACAGGCCTTCGGTGGGCAGGAACAGGATGGCGAAGTCGGTGGTGTGCGGCGGCTCCAGGTACTTCTCGGCCATGGATTTGGCTTCCAGCCGGATGCGCTGCTCCAGCCCGCGCGCGGCCAGTTCGGCGCCCTCGGCGTCGGCGCGCTGCTGCGCGTCCAGCAGGCGTTCGTAGTCCTCGTTCGGGAACTTGGCGTCGATCGGCAGCCAGCAGGGCGCACCGTCATCGCCCCGCCCCGGCAGGCGGATCGCAAAGTCCACCATGTTGCGGCTGCCCGGCCGCGTCGCCACCTGTGCCGCGTACTGCTCGGGGGAAAACACCTGCTCCAGCAGCGCGCCCAGCTGGGCCTCGCCGAACATCCCGCGGGTCTTCACATTACTCAGCAAATGCTTGAGGTCGCCCACGCCCTGCGCCAGGGTCTGCATCTCGCCCAGACCCTTGTGCACCTGCTCCAGCCGCTCGGCCACCTGCTTGAAGCTCTCGCCCAGGCGCTGCTCCAGCGTGGCGTGCAGCTTTTCGTCCACCGTGGCGCGCATCTCGTCGAGCTTGGCGGCGTTGCTGGTCTGCAGCTGGGCCAGCTGGGTTTCCAGCGTGGCGCGCACCTCGGCCAGGCGGCGCGCGTTGGCTTCACTCAGGTCCTGCAGCTGGCGCGTCAGCGTGTCGCCCAGGGTGCCGCGCAGTTGCACCAGCTGCTGCGCGAAGGCGTCAATCTGCGCGTTCTGCGTGCGGGTGGTTTCCGCGCCCTGGCGCACCAGCGTGTCCTGGAAGGTGGCCAGGGTTTGTTGGATCTCCAGCCGGCCGGTGCGGGCGCTGTCGCCCACCTCGCGGCGCAGCTCGCCCTCGACCCGGTCGATGCGCTGTTCGGTGGCCTGGCCCTGCTGCTGCAGCACGGCCAGCAGCTGCGCGCGCTGCGCCGCCTCATCGGCGTTGGCCGGCGGACGGCGCAACAGCAACCACAACAGACACAGGGCGTTGAGCACGCCCAGCGCCACCACGATCCAGATCAGCAGTCCATCGGTCATCCGCGCATCGTACCGTCGCTCAGGCGAAGAACAGCCAGGTCATCAGTGCGAACAGCGGCACCAGGATGCCGAACGACCAGGCCATGTAGCCGAAGAAGCTGGGCATCTTCACGCCACGGTCCTCGGCGATGGCCTTGACCATCAGGTTGGGCGCGTTGCCGATGTAGCTGTTGGCGCCCATGAACACCGCGCCCGCCGAGATCGCCACCAGCGTCGGCGCCAGCGTGGTCATCAGCACCTGCGCATCGCCGCCGGCGGTGTTGAAGAACACCAGGTAGGTCGGTGCGTTGTCGAGGAAGGAACTCAGGATGCCCGTGGCCCAGAAGTACATGGCCGGGTTCGGCGAGCCGTCGGGGTTGGTCACCGCCCGCACGATGGCGCCGAAAGGCCCGTCCACGCCCGCCTTGAGCATGGCGATCACCGGGATGATGGTCAGGAAGATGCCGGCGAACAGCTTGGCCACCTCCTGCATCGGACCCCAGCTGAACTGGTTGTCGGCGTGCACGCTGCCGGGCGTGAGCTGCAGCGAGGCCACGGTGATCGCGATCAGTCCCAGGTCGCGCACGATGCCGGGCAGGCCGACCTCGGTGCCGGCGATGTCGAACACCACGTCGGACTTCCACAGGCCGCTCATCAGCACCAGGCCGACCACGCCGGCCAGCAGCAGGAAGTTGACGCCGCCGTCGAAGCCGAACTGGCGGTCATCGGGCGTAGGGTCGGCGGGACGGATCTCCTCCCGCTTGTGGTAGTACCACCAGTCCAGCGCGTAGAACAGCACCAGCAGGGTGCCGACGAGGAACAGCGTTTCCGGAAAGATGTGGGTCAGGGTCCAGCTGAACTCGACGCCCTTGAGGAAGCCGAGGAACAGCGGCGGATCGCCCAGCGGCGTGAGCGAACCACCGGCGTTGGAGACGATGAAAATGAAGAACACCACCACGTGCACCACATGCTTGCGGTTGTCGTTGGCACGGATCAGCGGACGGATCAGCAGCATCGACGCGCCCGTGGTGCCCATGAAGCTGGCCAGCACCGCACCGATGGCGAGGATGCCGGTGTTGAGCGCCGGGCTGCCACGCAGGTTGCCCTTGATGTAGATGCCGCCGGCCACGGTGAACAGCGCGGTCAGCAGGATGATGAAGGGGATGTACTCGGCCAGCAGCGCATGCACCACGCCCGCGCCTGCTGCGCCGGGGCCAAACACCAGGGCGAACGGCAGCAGGAACGCCAGCGCCCAGGCCGCCGAGACCTTGCCGAAATGGTGGTGCCAGAAGATGGGCGCCACCAGTGGAATGATGGCAATCGACAGCAGGATGCCCGCAAACGGCACACCCCACAGCACCGACAGCTGAGCGCCGTCCATATCGGCCGCCAGGGCCAGCGAAGGCAACAGTGACAGGACAGCAGCGCCCCAACGCGCGGTTCGGAATTTCATGGTGTTTGTCTCCTCGTAGCCCTCGATTATTTCCTGTGCGCCTGAAGAACGCCTGACACCCCCTCGATAGAATGCCCTGCTACCTCCCGACAACACCTTCCGGAGCCTTCAATGAGCGTCTACGACAAGCTGAACCAGCTCGCCATCACACTCCCCCCCGTGGCCATCCCTGCAGCCGCCTATGTGCCGTTCGTGCAGACCGGCAACCTGGTCTTTCTCAGCGGCCACATTGCCAAGAAGGACGGCAAGCCCTGGGTGGGTCAGCTGGGCCTGACCATGACCACCGAGGAAGGCAAGGCGGCCGCACGCGCCATCGCCGTCGACCTCATGGGCACCCTCGCCGCGGCCTGTCTGGCCGCCGGCAAGACGCTGGACGACGTCAAGCGCATCGTCAAGGTCATGAGTCTGGTCAACAGCACCGGCAGCTTCACCGAACAGCACCTGGTCACCAACGGCTGCAGCGAGCTGCTGGGCGAGGTCTTCGGCCCCCAGGTGGGCGCGCACGCACGCAGCGCGTTCGGCGTCGCCCAGATCCCTCTGGGTGCCTGTGTCGAGATCGAGCTGATCGCCGAGCTGGCTTAAAACACCGCACGCCGCGTCGCCTGCCCGGCGGCGCCGTGCTTACGCGGGATGCGGACTCAGTGCTTGTCCAGCACCAGGAGCCAGTGCCCGTACCAAAGCGTGTTGAAGCGGTCGCGCCGGCTCACCTGCATGCCGCTGCGCGCAGCCCAGGCTTCCACCTGGTCAGAGTCGACGTGCTCGACCCACTGGCGCGCCATCACGAGGTCGTGCATCTGGTTGGCGGCAGCCCGCCAGCGCGGCCGGACCACCATGTCCTTGACGATCAGACGCCCTCCCGCCGGCACCACCGCACACAGGGCGGCCACAAACGCTGCCTTGTGCTGGTCCGGCACATGGTGAAGCACATCGACGACCGTCACCACCTCGTGCCCCAGTTGCGGGATTCCCTGTTCGATGGAGCGGTGCTCGAAAGCGACGACCGAGGAAAGCTCGTGATCGTTGGCGACCTGATTGGCCACGGCCACGGCCGGCCCTGCCACATCGAACCCATGCCCCTGGCGAATCCGGCCAAGGCTGGCCATCAGGTTCAGCAGCAGTCCGTTTCCGCACCCCACATCCAGCACCGCAGACTGGGGCGGAACTTCGTGGATCACCTCGTGCAAGGGACAGATGTGCGAGCGGTACTCCTGCATCAAACGCACCTTGGCGCTGGGCACGCCCGCATACAGAGGGGCGGCCAGCCGCTGGATGGCTGTGGGGGTCAGGGTGTTCTGGATGGACATGGGTCGGATGCTCGCGCGGGTCACTGGGGAGACGGGCGGGTCGCGGTTGCTGCCCATCCCTGTCGCCAGGCGGCCAGTTGCAGAAGACCCAAGGCGGCCAGAATGGCCCACTGCCCGGCAAACGCCAGGTGATATCGCTCCTGGGAGACCACGACCATGTGGATGGCGGTGAAATACAGAATGCTCAGCGTGATCGGTGAGAACAGGGTCGACACGAAACCGGCTCTGCGCAGCGACGACCACAGGCCCACCACCACCAGCAGACAGATCAGCCCCCAAGTCGCCTGCGTGAGGCGCTTGAGCCGAGGCTCCCACGCCTCACCGAATGCTTCGCGGACACCTGGCGAGTTCCAGCCCACACCCACCGACTCGTTGGTGTAGAGGATCAGCAGCTTCTTGACCGCTCGTTCCGCAAAGGCCGTCGGGTCCTGAAGGATGTAGGCCTTGGCCTCCTGTCCGAGCACCTGCGCCCGCTCGTTTTCAGGCAGGTGGCTGTACTTCTTTGGCGTCACCATGTAGCGACCGTCGGTGCCCGGTGTGTTGCCCATCCAGAGCGTGATACCGCCATTGCTGGAGATGAGCACGGTTTCCCCATAGAGCTGGTAGTTGCGCCAAGTCCAGGGCGCCACCACCACGGCCATGGCGAGGCCGGCCAGAACCACGGATCGGATCTGCTCAAGGAGCACACCCCGCCCTCCACGATTCATCAGCGCCAGTCCGCCGCCATACACCAGCGGCAGCAGAAGCGCCTGCGGACGGACGAGTGCGGCAAAGCCCAGCACCAGTCCGGCCAGCAGCGCCCTGGCGGTCCGTCCTGCCCACGGAGCGGTCCACAGGTCCAGCGCGAGCAAAGTCAGGAACAGGAAGGGCAGCTCGCTCGCCAGAATGGTCGGGTACATGACCAGCGTCGGCCAGGCGGCCAGCACCAGCGCGCTCAGCACGGCCACGTTCTGCCCCCAGA
The DNA here is from genome assembly GCF_001592285.1 of Hydrogenophaga pseudoflava NBRC 102511. Classification (GTDB taxonomy): domain Bacteria; phylum Pseudomonadota; class Gammaproteobacteria; order Burkholderiales; family Burkholderiaceae_C; genus Hydrogenophaga; species Hydrogenophaga pseudoflava. Next base: position 43,902 of record NZ_BCWQ01000015.1, read on the forward strand.
AACGTGCGGCCAGTCTCGCCGTCACCCAGACGATGCCCAGGGACAGCGCAATGTTCATGGCAACGATGGGTTCATAGCGGATGCCAAACAGCGCAAACAGCGAGGCATGCAGGAACGTGGTGCCCGGCGGCCAGAACGACGTGGGGTGGTCAGGCTCCCAGCCGAAGGTGCCGTGCTGCACCAGGGTGCGGGCAAACGCGTCGTACGCCTCGCCATCCGAGTTGGGAATGACCGGCACCCACCAGGCCCAGATCAGGCGCAGCGACAACGCCAGAAAGGTCACAAGCCACAGAGACATCGTCCATTGCAGCTCTGCGGGCCCGGCATCGGTTGGACGGTTGTTCATGTTGAGGTGAAGCAAAGGAAGGTTCGATGAACCGAGGTGGGTCGGGCTCAGAGCTGCAACAGCGTGGCGCCCGTCAGAATCAAGGCCACCACGGCGCCGGTGGCCCAGGTCTCCGGATCGGTGGCGGCGAAGAAGATGGGGTCTTCGTCCATGTATCCGCGGGCCGTGACCACCCACAGGCGGGTGACCCACAGCAGCATCAGGGGCGCGATCAGCCACAGGATCTCGGGGGAGCGGTACAGCTGCGACACCTCGGTGCTGTGGATGTACAGGGCCAGCACCAGCACCGCCAGGTAGCCGCTGGCTGCGCCCAGGCTCTGCAGCACGACCACATCTTCCGTCGCATACTCCCTGCCACGCAGCTTTCCCTGGGTCACGCCGGAGGCGATCTCCTTCTTTCGCACTTCCACCAGCTCCGCCACCCGCTTGACCAGCGCCAGGGAGAGAAAGATGAACATCGAGAATGCGAGCAACCAGAAAGACAGGCTGATGCCGGTCGCCAGGGCGCCCGCGATGATCCGCAGGGTGTACAGGCCTGCGAGCACGATCACATCCAGGCTGGCCACCCGCTTGAGCCACAGGGAATACAGCAGGGTGGTCACCAGGTAGGTGCCCAGGGCCAGCTGGAAACCCACGGGGAGCAGCCACGCCAGCCCCAGGCCGGATGCCATCAGGACGACGACGGCGACCAGACCGGCACGCACATCCAGGGTTCCCGCGGCAAAGGGCCGGTTCTTCTTCTTTTGGTGGTACCGGTCGGCCTCCAGGTCCAGCAGGTCGTTGATGAGGTAGGTTGCCGATGCACAGGCACCAAAGCAGAGGAACGCGAGCGTCGCGGCCCCCAGCGCCTGCGTGTTCAGCACCTCGTGGGCAGTGATGATGGGCACCAGCAGCAACAGGTTCTTGAGCCATTGCTGCAGGCGGATGGCCCGCAGCCAGGTCCTCCATCGGCCTGAGGTGTTCGGAATGTCCCGGTGCGGGATGCCCATGCCGGCCACTTGACGCACGATCGAACGGGGGGCATTGACAGTGACCGCCGCACCTGATTTTTGCCAGACGGCCAGGTCCACCCTCCCGTTGGCGACGTATTCAAACCGGCCCGGACCGAACCGATCCTCCAGCACCGCCGCCTTGTTCGCACCGATCAGATTGACAGTCTCGGAGGTCGCCAGCACCGAATCAAACAAGGAAAGATGCTCAGCCACCTGACTGGCCAGTGACTCGTGACTACCCGTCACCAGCACCACAGGCCTTCCTTGCCGTCTGGCCTTGTCGATCAGATCGAGCACATCGGCGTGGTAGGGCAGCACCGTCACATCAAGCTGCCCCGCCTGCACGAGGCGGTGTTTCAGGTAGCTCCGACCCCGCAGCAACCAGAGGGGGAGGCAGAAGATCAGCAAGGGCTGCCGCTTCAGTGCGGCCAGCAGCGATTCGAACGTCAGATCCGTACGAATCAGCGTTCCATCCAGGTCGACACACAGGGGATGAGCGACCGACGTACCTGCCGGATTGAGCGTCATGGCGGGAGTATATTCGGCGATTCTTGATTCTTTTTGGTTATTCCACAGCAGGATGACTCCTCCGTGAACCGTTCAACGCTGCTGCTCATTGTGGCCAACGTGGCCATGACCTCCCTGGCGCAAATTGTGCTCAAGACCGGCATGAGTGCGCCCGAAGTGGCCCGTGCGCTGGCCGGAGGCATCCGTCTGCCGGCCCTGGTGACGGTGCTGTTCCATCCCTGGGTGGTTGTAGGGCTGGGCCTTTATGCGGGTGCGGCCCTGGTCTGGCTCCTGGTCCTGTCCAGGGTCGATGTGAGCCTGGCATACCCGTTTGTAGGCTTGGGGTTTGTGGTGACGATGGTGTTGGCCTGGGCCTTCCTGGGCGAAGCCGTCACCCCCATGCGCATGGCGGGCACCTTGCTGATCGCTGCCGGCATTGTGGTGCTGGCAAGAACCTGAGCCCCGACCCGCAGGCGCCATGAAAAAGAGGCTCACCAAGGAGCCTCTTTCTGCTTCATGACCGCGGCCCAAGGCCGTTCCGATCAGGGTCCGGTCAGACCTTGGCGGCCTTCTTGGCCAGGTCGGTGGCCTGCTTGGACGCGGCAGCGAAGTTGGCCTGGGCCTGGGTCGTGGCCTTCTTGATCGCGGCCTGGGTCTGTTCAACCGCCTTTTGGCCGTTGCTCAGGGCGCTCTGGAAAGCGGCCACAGCGGCTTCGGAACCGGCCGGTGCGTTCTTCACCAGCTGGTCCACCGAGGCGCCAACGGCCTTCTGGGCTTCGGCCAGGTTGGCTTCGAACTGCTTGACGAACTCGGCACTGCCTTCGGTGGCGATGCTCTGCACGTGCTGGAAGTAGGCGGCGGACTTCTCGGCCAAAGGCTGGAAGAAGCCGGTCTGCACGGTCACGAATTCCTGGGGGCTCTTGACGGCCAGAACGGCCTGGGCGTAGCCGAAGGACTCGCCCAGCGCGGCCTTGGAAGCGGCCAGGTTGAGTTCAACCAGCTTTTCCACGCCGGCGAAGGCCTTGGTGGTGGCGCCTTCAAGGGCTTCCAGGTTGGCTTTGTTGGCGGAGATGATCTGTTCTGCAGCGTTGTTCATGTCGGTTCCTTGAGATGAAGGGTTGAAACAGCCGCCGGGAAAACATTCATCGGGTTGACAAATGTTGCAGTGCAGCATGACGCAATTCTATGTGAAAACCTTGGACTGGCAAGCATTTTTGCTGCATTGCAGCAAAAATAGGGAGACATGCCAAAACCGGCGGCCAGCCGATGGCTGCGGGCCGTCAGAACCAGGTGGTGACGGCGTCCACGACACCGTAGGCCTCGTCCACCACCGGCAGCCAGCGCCACTTGTCAAAGGTGGTGCAGGGGTGGGAGATGCCGCTGCCGACTGTCTCGCCCAGGCTGGGCCACTCGTCCGGGGGAGCGGAGGCGTCAAAGCGCAGGTAGGCGTGCTGGTCGTTGAGCGCGTCGATGCGCCAGTGGGCTGGCACCGCTTGCAGCGCACCGCCCTGCCCCAGGGCCTGAGGATGCGAGCGCCAAACCGGCACTGGCAGGTCGAGGTCGTAGGCCACGTCGCGCTTGCCCATCGACAGCAGCGCCAGGCCCGGCTCGGGCTGGCTCTGCACACAGGCCAGCACTTCCAGCGCGGGCTTCAAGGTCTCGCGCAGGTTCAGGCGCTCGCCCACGCAGCACAGGTAGCGCGTGTAGCGCTGGTGGTCGTGCGTCAGGTAACACCCCGAGCGCAACACGCCGCGCACCGGACGGCCCAGATCGGGCAGCAGCCGCTCGGCGACCAGGTCGAAGATGGCCGAGCCGCCGGCCGTGAGGATGATTTCCTCGTGCGCGAACCAGCCCTGAGCGATGGCTTCGCGCGCGATGGCGTCCACGCGGTCCATCAGGCCCTGCACCGTCGCCCGGTCTTTCACGTGGTCGCAATAGGCGGTCGTGCCCTCGTAGCACTCGATGCCCACGAGCTGCAGCACCGGGCTGGCGGCAATGCGTATGGCGGTCTGCCGCGCCTCTCCGGCCGTGCGGGTGCCGGTGCGTTGACCGGCGAGGCCCAGTTCCAGCAGCACCTCGAAGCGCCCCTGGAACGAACGGTCTTGGGCCCAGGCCTCGATGGCGTCCACCTGCCCGACCGAGTCGACCAGGAACATCGAACGCAGGCCCGGGCGCTCGGCGTGCAGCAGCGCGAGCGCGTCCAGCTCGGCGCGCTGGATCACCTGGTTGGCAATCAGCAGCACCGGCACGCCGTGGCGCGCGCCGACGGCCGCCTGGAACACGGTGGCGAAGCTGATGCCCCAGGCCCCGGCGTCCAACTGCAGTTGCCACAGTTCGGGCGACATGCTGGTCTTGCCGTGTGGCGCGAGGTGCAGGCCGCGCTGCGCGCAGAAGTCGCGCATCCAGTGCAGGTTGTGCTGCAGGGCCGACTGTTTGAGCACGGCCTGCGGCAGCGCCAGATCGCCTCGCAACAGGTTCCAGCCTTGTGACGGGATCTGCGCCCGCGTGAGCGGTGCGCCGCCCGTGGGGAAGCCTTTGAGATGGTGGCCGAAGACGGCGTCAGACGTTGTCATGGGTAGTTCAGTCCAGTGGCCACTGCAGGGCCTTGGGCAGGTTCTTGGGTGGCAGGTCGGGTTCGACCACGGGCGTCGGGCCGGCCCTGGTCTCAACACGCCGCCACCACGGATCGGTGCGCGCCACATGGGCGGGTTCCACCGCCTGCCCCAGCTGAGGCATCAGCAGCGGGGTGCCGTTCTTCTCGGCCAGCGCATGCAACACCTCGGCCGGCTGGTCCCAGGCGTGCATGGCCAGGCTGAACGTGCCCCAGTGCACTGGCAGCAGCACGCCACCACCCAGCAGTTGGTGCGCCTTCATGGCGTTCTCGGGCCCCAGGTGGATGTCGCCCCAGGCCGGATGGAAGGCGCCGATCTCCAGCATCACCAGATCGAACGGCCCGAGGCGTTCGCGGACCTCGGTGTACGCATCGGTCAGACCGGTGTCGCCGCTGAAAAACACACCGTGCTTCTCCGACCGGATCACCAGCGACGACCAGAGCGTGGCGTTGCGGTCTTTCAGGCCGCGGCCCGAAAAGTGCTGCGAGGGCGTCGCGGTGACGGTGACTTCGCTGCCCGGCAGTCGGTGCGTTTCCCACCAGTCCAGTTCGGTGATGCGTTCGGCCGGTACGCCCCAGGCCTGCAGGTGCGCGCCCACGCCCAGCGAGGTGACGAAGGGCACGCCGCGCTTGTTGAGCTCACGCACCGTGGGGTAGTCCAGATGGTCGTAGTGGTCGTGAGAAACCAGGGCCGCGTCCACCTCCGGCAGTTCCTTGACCTTGAGCGGCACCGGCTGGAAGCGCCTGGGGCCGACCAGGGTGGACGGCGACGCGCGCGGCCCCCAGACCGGGTCGGTCAGCAGGCGCTTTCCGCCAATCTCGATCAGCACCGTCGAGTGGCCCAGCCAGGTGGCGCGCAGGCCGCTCTGCGGCCCCTGGCGCCAGCCCTCGCGCGGATCGGTCGCGGGCAGCGGCGCGGTCGGCACGCGACGTTCGCCACCCCAGAGAAAGTCCTTCAGACTGGGAAACGGAGCGTTCGGGTCGCGCAGCCCCGGCGCCACCGGGTAGACGTTGTGGAAACCCTGACCGCGCCACTGGGACGAGGCCTGCATGCGCTCCAACCGCAGGCCTTCGGCCCGTTTGCCCATCGACTTCATGGCCATCCTTTCCAAGAAACGCCATTCTGGCGACGGCGCGCCGCCCCGCGAAGTCCCGGGTGATTGCCCGTCAGGATTTTTTCTTGCGCTGCGCCGCACGCCGCACCTGGCGGCTCTGCCGGGCCAGGTCGCGCTCGGCCTGCTTCGCACGCTCGGCCTCGCGCCTGGCTTTCAGACGCTTGCCCAGCATGCGCGCAAAAAAGAAGGTGAGCGCGAAGCTCGCCAGCATCAGGAACAGGCCGATACCGTCGGTGCTCATCATTCCACCCGGGTGATGCGGTTGGGCTTGAAGCCCAGGTCGGCCGCCTTGCCCTTGCGACCGCGCGCGGCCCGGGCGTTGTTGAGGCTGCGGATCTCCAGCGTCTCGTCGCGCTCCTTGCCACCGCGGCCGATGCCTTCGATCTTGATGCTGCGCGTGTAGGCGCAGGCGCCCGCCAACGTGTCCTTGTCTTCCAGGTCGATCAGCATCAAGCCGCGACCGCCCTTCTCCATCGACTTGAGTTCGCCGATCTCGAAGGTGAGGATGCGCCCGCCGGTCGACGCGCAGGCCACGTGCGTGGCAGCGGCCAGTGGCTGGCCGCCGGACGTGTTGGCCACGTGCGAGGGCGCGCAGATGGCTTCGCCCTCGCCCACGCTGATGAAGGCCTTGCCCGCCTTCTGGCGCGAGACGAGGTTCTCGACCGTGGCCAGGAAGCCGTAGCCGCCCGTGCCGGACAGCAGCAGCGTGGCATTGGCCGGACCGGCGAAGTAGTGCAGCGGCTGCGTGCCACTTTCCAGCTCGATCAGTGTGGTGATGGGCTGACCGTCGCCGCGCGCCCCAGGCAGGCTGGCCACCGGTACGCTGTAGACGCGGCCGTTGTTGCCGAACACGATCAGCGTGTCCACCGTGCGGCATTCAAACGTGCCGTACAGGCCGTCCCCGGCCTTGAAGGCGAAGCTGGCGGCCTCGTGGCCGTGGCCGGTGCGGGCGCGCACCCAGCCCTTGCTGGAGATGACCACCGTGACCGGCTCGTCCACCACCTTGATTTCGGCGACGGCCTTCTTCTCAGCCTGGATCAGCGTGCGGCGAGGGTCGGCGAAGGTCTTCGCGTCGGCTTCGATCTCCTTGACCATCAGGCGCTTCAAGCTCGCCGGGTTGGCCAGGATGTCTTCGAGCTTGCCCTGCTCCTCGCGCAGCTCCTTGAGTTCCTGCTCGATCTTGATCGCTTCGAGTTTGGCCAGCTGGCGCAGGCGGATTTCCAGGATGTCCTCGGCCTGGCGCTCGCTGAGCCTGAAGGCCTCGATCAGCGCGGCCTTGGGCTCATCGCTGTGGCGGATGATGCGGATCACCTCGTCGATGTTCAGCAGCACCAGCTGCCGGCCTTCGAGGATGTGGATGCGGTCCAGCACCTTGTTCAGGCGGTGCTGGCTGCGGCGCGTGATCGTGGTCTGGCGGAAGGCGATCCACTCTTCCAGCATCAGGCGCAGGCTTTTCTGCGTCGGCCGGCCGTCCAGGCCGATCATGGTCAGGTTGATCGGCGCCGAGGTCTCCAGGCTGGTGTGGGCCAGCAGCGCGGTGATGAGTTCCTGCTGTTCGATGCGGCTGCTCTTGGGCTCGAACACCAGGCGCACCGGCGCGTCCTTGCTCGACTCGTCGCGCACCGCGTCCAGCACCATCAGCATGCTGGCCTTGAGCTGGGTCTGGTCCTGCGTCAGCGCCTTCTTGCCGGCCTTGACCTTGGGGTTGGTGATTTCCTCGATCTCTTCCAGCACCTTCTGGCTGCTCACGCCGGGCGGCAGTTCGTTCACCACCAGCTGCCACTGGCCGCGCGCCAGGTCTTCGATCTTCCAGCGCGCGCGCACCTTCAGGCTGCCGCGGCCGGTGCGGTAGGCGTCGGCGATGTCGCCCGCCGGGCTGATGATCTGGCCGCCACCGGGGTAGTCCGGGCCGGGCAGGATGGTCAGCAGCTCCTCGTCGCTCAGCTTGGGGTTCTTGACCAGGGCCACGCAGGCGTCGGCCACCTCGCGCAGGTTGTGGCTGGGGATTTCGGTCGCCAGGCCCACAGCAATGCCGCTGGCGCCGTTGAGCAGGTTGAACGGCAGGCGTGCGGGCAGCTGCTTGGGCTCCTCGAACGAGCCGTCGTAGGTGGGGATGAAGTCCACCGTGCCCTGGTCGATTTCGTCGAGCAGCAGGCCGGAAATCTTGGCCAGACGCGCTTCGGTGTAGCGCATGGCGGCGGCGCCATCGCCGTCGCGGCTGCCGAAATTGCCCTGGCCGTCGATCAGCGGGTAGCGCTGGGAAAAGTCCTGCGCCATGCGCACCAGCGCGTCATACGCCGCGCTGTCACCGTGCGGGTGGTATTTGCCCAGCACGTCGCCCACCACGCGGGCGCTCTTGACCGGCTTGGCCGCCGTGTTGCCGGAAAAGCCCAGCCCCATGCGGTCCATGGCGTAGAGGATGCGCCGCTGCACCGGCTTCTGGCCGTCGGACACGTCGGGCAGGGCACGGCCCTTGACGACCGAGAGGGCGTACTCGAGGTAGGCACGTTGCGCGTAGGCGGCCAGGTTGTCGTCGCCGGGTTCGGCCACAGGTTCGGGAGTGATCAGGTCTTGGGTCATGGGGTCACAAACTGGAAGAACGGGTGCCATCACGGCACACCTGCGCCGGCGTGGTCAGCCGCGGCCGGGCGGGCGCAGCGGCATGGGTGTGGCCGCGGGAATCGCCTCGGCCCGCGCCTCGCTGACGGTGCGCGGAGGTTTGAGGCTGTGGTGCAGGTCGGTGACCTTGCGCACGTAGTTGATGGTCTCAGGGTAGTTGGGAATGCGGCGACCGGCCTTGAGCACGGCACCCTCGCCCGCGTTGTACGCCGCCACCGCCAGCCGCACATCGCCGTTGAAGTAGTTGATCAGCCAGGCCAGGTAGCGCGCGCCGGTCTGGATGTTGGTGCGCGGGTCGGTCAGGCGCTCGCTCACACTCTGCCGCCCGGTGGCGCGGACACCGAAACGCTCCGCGGTGTCGGGAATCACCTGCATGAGGCCCACTGCGCCCTTGGGGCTGACAGCACCGGGATCGAAGCCCGACTCGGTGGCGATCACCGCCTGCAGCAGTTCGAACTCCAGCCCGTGCTGGCTCGCCGCCTCGCGGATCAGATGCCGCACCGCCTTGAATCGCGTCGACAGCTCCATGCGCGTCACGGCCGACGCCGAGGACCTGGTGGGGCGGCTGCCACCGCCCGTCCTGGCGTTGCCGGAACCGGGGTAGAGCAGCTCATAGCGGGCGTGGAGCGGGCGGTCGGCATAGTGGGTGACGCCGTTCTTGTCGCGGTACGCCCAGACTTCGGCATGCGCAGTCCCCGCCAGCGCCACCGCCAGCAGGACACCGCCGAATATCGGGGCCAGACGGGGCATCACACATCCACCTCCACGGAGTCGCCGTGGAGTTCCATGAGTTCACGGCGCGCGGCCGCTTCGCCCTTGCCCATCAGCCGCGTGATCAGGGCCTCGGTGGCGGCAAAGTCCATCGAACCCAGCGTCACCTGCAGCAGGCGGCGGGTGTCGGGGTTGAGCGTGGTGTCCCAGAGCTGCTCGGCGTTCATCTCGCCCAGGCCCTTGAAGCGGCTGATCTGGCACTTCTCGCGGTTCACGCCGTCTTTCTCGGCCTTGTCCAGGATGGCGTGCAGCTCGCCCTCGTCCAGCGCGTACTGCTTGGCCGCGGGCTTCTTGCCACGCGCCGGCACGTCCACACGGAACAGCGGCGGGCGCGCCACGTACACATGACCAGCCTCGATCAGCTTGGGGAAGTGGCGGAAGAACAGGGTGAGCAGCAGCACCTGGATGTGCGAACCGTCCACATCGGCGTCCGACAGGATGCAGACCTTGCCGTAGCGCAGGCCACTCAGGTCGGGCGTGTCGTTCGGCCCGTGCGGATCGACACCGATGGCAACCGAGATGTCGTGGATCTCGGTGTTGGCGAACAGGCGGTCGCGCTCGACCTCCCAGGTGTTGAGCACCTTGCCGCGCAGCGGGAGCACGGCCTGGCACTCCTTGTCTCGACCCATCTTGGCGCTGCCGCCGGCCGAGTCGCCCTCCACCAGGAAGAGTTCGTTGTGCGCGGTGTCGCGGCTCTCGCAATCGGTCAGCTTGCCGGGCAGCACAGCCACGCCTGAGCCCTTGCGCTTCTCGACCTTCTGGCCAGCCTTCTGGCGGCTCTGCGCGGCCTTGATCGCCAGCTCGGCCAGCTTCTTGCCATAGTCCACGTGCTGGTTGAGCCAGAGCTCCAGCGCCGGGCGCACGAAACCGCCGACTAGGCGAACGGCGTCGCGCGAGTTCAGACGCTCCTTCACCTGGCCCTGGAACTGCGGGTCCAGCACCTTGGCACTCAGCACATAACTGGCGCGCGCGAACACATCTTCGGGCAGCAGCTTGACGCCCTTGGGCAGCAGCGCATGCAGCTCGATGAAGCTCTTGACCGCCTGAAACAGACCGTCTCGCAGGCCGCTGTCGTGCGTGCCGCCGGCGCTGGTGGGAATCAGGTTGACGTAGCTCTCACGCACTGGCGCGCCGTCTTCGGTGAAGGCCACGGCCCAGGCCGCACCTTCGCCATCGGCGAAGCTGTCGTCCCTGGCGTCGGCGTAGCCCTCGCCCTCGAACAGCGGGATCACCGGGTCGGTGGTCAGGGTCTGCTGCAGGTAGTCGCGCAAACCGCCCTTGTATTGCCAGGTCTGCGTATCCCTGCTTTTCTCGTTCACCAGCGTGACCTGCACGCCGGGCATCAGCACCGCTTTGCTGCGCAGCAGGTGGGTCAGTTCGCCCAGCGGCAGCGCGGGCGAGTCGAAGTACCTGGCGTCGGGCCAGGCGCGCACCGTGGTGCCCTGCTTGCGGTCGCCCTCCCCCTTGGGCGTCACCACCAGCGGCTCGATCACGTCGCCGGCACCGAAGGCCAGTTTCGCCACCTGACCGTCGCGGAAGCAGGTGACTTCCAGACGGGTCGAGAGCGCGTTGGTCACGCTCACGCCCACCCCGTGCAGACCGCCGGAGAAGCTGTAAGCACCACCCTTGCCCTTGTCGAACTTGCCGCCGGCGTGCAGGCGGGTGAACACCAGCTCGACCACGGGTGCCTTTTCTTCGGGGTGCAGGCCGAAGGGAATGCCGCGGCCGTCGTCTTCCACGCTCACCGACCCGTCGGTGTGCAGCGTGACCTTGATCTTCTTGCCGAACCCAGCGAGCGCCTCGTCGGCCGCGTTGTCCAGCACCTCTTGAATGATGTGCAGCGGGTTGTCGGTGCGGGTGTACATGCCCGGCCGCTGCTTGACCGGCTCCAGTCCCTTGAGGACGCGGATGGAGCCTTCGGAATACTCGTTCGATTGGGTTGCCATCGGGAAATTGTAAGGTGAGGCCCTTCAAAAGCCTGTATGCAAACACAGATGCCGACCGCCGCCTGTCCAGCAATGCCAGGCGCTCATCAATCTGCGCGAGAAATTTCACCACCGCGCGTCCACCCTGCGACGCCTTCGGGAAAGCCGGATTCGCTACAGTGCCGGGATGTCTTCAGCTTCTCCCATCTCCGTATCACCAGCGCGCCTGTCCGCCGCACAGGTGCTGCTCTGCGGCGCCGCCATCGTCACCCTTTCCATGGGGGTGCGCCACGGTTTCGGGCTCTGGCTGCAGCCGATCACCCAGGACATGGGCTGGACCCGGGAAAATTTTTCCTTCGCGCTGGCCATCCAGAACCTGGCCTGGGGCCTGTTCGGCATCTTCGCCGGCATGGCGGCCGACCGCTTCGGCGCCTTCCGGGTGCTGGTCGGCGGAGCGGTGCTGTACGCGGCAGGCCTCGCAGGCATGGCGCTCTCGCCCACGCCGTTCGTGTTCATGCTGACCGCCGGCCTGCTGATCGGCGCGGCCCAGGCCGGCACCACCTATGCCGTGGTCTATGGCGTGATCGGTCGCCAGATCCCTGCGGAGCGCCGCTCCTGGGCCATGGGCGTGGCGGCGGCGGCCGGCTCCTTCGGCCAGTTCCTGATGGTGCCTGTGGAAGGCTGGCTGATCTCGGGCTTTGGCTGGCAGCAGGCGCTGCTCATCCTCGGGGCAGCGGTGCTGCTGATCATGCCGCTGGCACTGTTCCTGCGCGAGCCGGGTTTCACGGGCGGGGCAGCACCAAAGCGCGAACAGACCATCGGGCAGGCCCTGCGCGAGGCCTTCGGCTACCGCAGCTTCCAGCTGCTGATGGCGGGCTACTTCGTGTGCGGCTTCCAGGTGGTGTTCATCGGCGTGCACATGCCCAGCTACCTCAAGGACCACGGCCTCTCGCCGCAGGTGGCCAGCTACGCGCTGGCCATCATCGGCCTGTTCAACGTGATCGGCACCTACGCCGCCGGCGCGCTGGGACAGCGCCTGGCCAAGCGCCACATCCTGGCCTTCATCTACCTGGCGCGCTCGGTCGCCATCGTGGTCTTCCTCTGGGCACCGCTCACGCCCACAAGCGTCTATGTCTTCTCCGCCGTGATGGGCGTGCTCTGGCTCTCGACGGTGCCACCGACCAACGCGATGCTGGCCCAGATTTTCGGCGTGGCCCACATGTCCATGCTGGGCGGCTTCGTGTTCTTCAGCCACCAGATCGGCAGTTTCATGGGCGTCTGGCTGGGCGGCGTGCTCTACGACCGGACCGGCAGCTACGACGTTGTCTGGTACATCTCGATCGCCCTGGGCGTGTTCGCGGCCCTGGTGAACTTGCCGGTCCGCGAGTCGGCCATCGAACGCGGCCCGCAGCGTGTGGGGGCCGCCGCGTGAGGCCGCTGACCGTCAGGGCGCTGGTCTGGGCCGCCGTGGCCCTGGCCCTGCTGGGCACGCTGATGCTCTACCAGCGCCCGGACTTCCTGGTGAATCTGGCCGACCAGCTCTGGAGCTGTTTCTGATGCACGGCACGGAGTCGCCCTCCCCCTGGGTGCAACGCTGGTCGCACCTGGTGCCGGTCGGCGGCACCGTACTGGACGTGGCCTGCGGACAGGGACGGCACCTGCGCTGGTTCGCCGGCCGCGGTCATGCGGTGACCGGCGTGGACCGGGACCCCACCGCTGTGGCAGCAGCGGCCAGCGCCGGGCGGGTGGTGCAGGCCGACATCGAGAACGGCCCCTGGCCCTTCGAAGGACAACGCTTCGACGCCGTGGTGGTGACCAACTACCTCTGGCGCGCGCTGCTGCCCGTGATCGTGGACAGCGTGGCCGAGGGTGGCGTGCTGATCTACGAGACCTTTGCAACCGGTAACGAATCGGTCGGCAGACCGTCCCGGCCCGACTTCCTGCTGCAGCCCGGCGAGCTGCTGCAGGCCTGCGCCGGCCTGCACGTGGTCGCCTATGAAAACGGCTTCTGCGACCACCCGGAGCGCTTCGTGCAGCGCATCACCGCCCTGCGAAAACGTCCGTCAGACGCCTCCGTGCCGGCGCGCCACCTGCTCCCTGACTGAGCGACTGCGCTGGGTAGAATGCACGATTCGCGCGCGAGCCGCCGGATCGATTTCCTCAACGTGTCCGGCGCACAGGCCGGCGCCTCTGACTTGAGCCCGAGAACATGAAGACCATCACCGGCAGCATCGTTGCCCTCGTCACCCCGTTCCACCCCGACGGCAGCGTCGACTACCCCACCCTGCGCAAGCTGATCGACTGGCACATCGCCGAAGGCACCGACTGCATCGGCGTCGTCGGCACCACGGGCGAGTCGCCCACGGTGAGCGTCGAAGAGCACTGCGAGATCATCCGCGTCTCCGTCGAACAGGCCGCCAAGCGCGTGCCGATCATGGCCGGCTGCGGCGCCAACTCCACCGCCGAAGCCATCGAGCTGGCGAAATTTGCCCGTGGCGTCGGTGCCGACTGCCAGCTGCAGGTCGTGCCCTACTACAACAAACCGACGCAAGAAGGCCAGTACCAGCACTTCAAGGCGATTGCCGAAGCCACCGGCGACCTGCCCATCGTCCTGTACAACGTGCCCGGCCGTTCCGTCGCCGATATGAGCGTGGACACCGCACTGCGCCTGGCGGCGGTGCCCGGCATCGTCGGGATCAAGGAAGCCACCGGCAACATCGAGCGCGCCCAGTGGCTGATCCGCGAGGCGCCGGAAGGCTTTGCCATCTACTCGGGCGACGACCCGACGGCGGTCGCCCTGATGCTGTGTGGTGGCCAGGGCAATGTCAGCGTGACCGCCAACATCGCGCCCCGACTGATGCACGAAATGTGTATGGCCGCCATCGCCGGTGACGCCCGCAAGGCGATGGAGATCCAGCGCCGCCTGATGCCCGTGCACAAGAACCTCTTTGTCGAAGCCAATCCGATCCCCTTGAAGTGGGCGATGGAACGCATGGGCCTGTGTGGTGGCACCATGCGCCTGCCCCTCACGCCCATGAGCTCCCCGTTGGAACCGGTGGTCGAGGCGGCACTCAAAGAGAGCGGCCTGATCTGATCACGCCGCTGCCAGGTCCCACCAAGACGTCATCCAAGCTGCCCATGTCCATCACCTCACGCTCTCTGTCTTCGCGCATCCGCCCCACCGTGTCGCTCCGCTGGGGCGCCGTGGCCATGGCAGCCTTTCTCGCCACGGGCTGCTCCGTGCTCGAGGAAGACAAGATCGACTACCGCAGCGCCCGCCAGGTCAACTCCCTCGAAGTGCCGCCGGACCTGACCCAGCTCAGCCGCGAGTCGCGCTACCAGGTGCCTGGCGCCACCGTGACGGCCAGCGGCTACCAGACGGCCCAGCCAGTTGCGGGCTCCTCCGACACCGCCGCCAGCAAGATCGGCGATGTCCGCATCGAGCGCGCGGGCAGCCAGCGCTGGCTGGTGGTGGACCGCCCTGCCGACAAGGTGTGGGGCCCCGTCAAGGACTTCTGGCAGGAGAACGGCTTTGTGCTCACCCTGGACCAGGAAACCCTGGGGGTGATGGAGACCGACTGGGCCGAGAACCGCGCCAAGCTGCCGCAGGACGTCATCCGATCCACACTGGGCAAAGTGTTCGACAGCCTCTATTCAACGGGGGAGAAGGACAAGTTCCGCACCCGGCTGGAGCGCAACCCGTCGGGCGCTACCGAGATCTACATCAGCCACCGCGGCATGATCGAGGTCTACACCGATGCCCGCAAGGACCAGACCGTCTGGCAGCCACGCGCAGCCGACCCCGAGCTTGAAACGGAGTTCATGCGCCGGCTGATGGTCAAGCTCGGCGTGACCGAGGCCCAGGCCAAAGCGGTCACCGCATCGGCGCCGGCTCCTTCTGCGACCCGTGTGGTCACCGTCAACAACCAGCCCACCGTGCAGCTGGAGGACGACTTTGATCGTGCCTGGCGCAGGGTCGGCCTGTCGCTGGACCGCACCGGTTTCACCGTCGAAGACCGTGATCGCAGCCAAGGCGTGTATTTCGTTCGCTACGTGCCCGCAGACGCCACCGCCGAGTCGGCCAAGCCCGGCTTCTTCAGCCGTCTTTTCAGCAGTTCGCCCGCCCAGGCCAAGCCGGTGCAATACCGGATTGCCGTGCGCAGCAGCGGCACGAGCACCACGGTGTCCGTGCTGAACGCCCAGGGACAACCCGACACCACGGCCGACGGCCAGCGCATCGTCGAGTTGCTGGCCGCTGATCTGAAGTAAGGGCCACGCAGGCAAAAGAAATGCCGCCCGAGGGCGGCATTTCTTTTGGCCGGACGATTCGGACCTGGGCCCGAACCGGCTGGGCAATTACTGAGCGGGCTTGGCGGCAGCCTTGGCAGCTTCGGCGGCCTTGTCTGCAGCTTCCTTGGCAGCGTCGGCGCCAGCCTTGGCGGCGTCGGCGGCGGCACCAGCGGCGTCCTTGGCGGCATCGGCAGCAGCGCCAGCGGCGTCGGCAGCAGCCGCACCGGCAGCGGCGCCAGCGGCGGCACCAGCGTTGGCAGCGGCAGCGCCAGCATCCTTGGCGGCATCGACAGCGGCGCCAGCGGCGTCCTTGGCAGCTTCAACGGCGGGGGCTGCAGCGGGAGCAGCAGCTTCCTCCTTCTTGCCACAAGCGGTCAGGGCGATGGCGGCGAGCAGGCTGGCCAGCAGAACGGTCTTTTTCATGGTGATTCCTCAGGATGTGGATGAAAACAAAAAAATGAATCAACCACAAAAAAACCCGAATCGATGATCCGGGCTTGGTTGACCCAGTCGCTTACCGCTATTAACGATTGCGATCTGGAACGAAATCATACGCCGGAACTGCAAATCCGTATTTACCCTTGTCAACTTTTTCTTTTGTTGACAGTTGGCGTTGCAAAAACACACGCCGTTAGGATTCTTGTCACAAACCGAGGACCGTCGCAGGAAACGAAGGGCAGCCCTGCTGCCAGCAGGCCTGCAACCGTTCCTGGAGCAGCGTTCGGCGCTCGGGTCGGCGACTGGCGACCATCAGACAACGGCCGATGTCCAGCCGCTCCATGGTCCAGTCGGGTGACCAGATGGCACTGGGCAGTTCACCCCCCGCCACCGCGCGGCATGCGTGGGCTTCGACGATGTGCGACCAGGTCGTGCGCCACTGCACGAGCCTGGGATGCAACTCGCGCAGCCGGTCAAAGTCCATGGCCATGAACTGGATCTTTCTGCCGCGACAGGCCCAGTCATTGAGGGCGTCAATGACGGACCTCTCGCCCAGAGGCCAGTCGGCGAAATCAGGATCACTGAGCACAATCTGGGTCCAGCCATCGCGGGCGGCGGTTTGCAATGCCAGCCGCACCAGATCCGCAAACTCGCGGCGCCCCTGAATACGCCCTTCCGGCAATGCCGGGAGATCGTCCGGTATCGGCTGTTGCGTCATCTCTCAGTCCTTTTCACCACCCGCCGTGGACTCCGCATGGAGCCAGCCGGCCTCGAACCAGTCCTTCAACAGGGCCTGAGCGTCGGCGCTGGCACGGCGCACCTGCGCCGCACCCAGGCGACGTTGATCTGCCAGGACGCGCATGAGGCGAGCGTCGGCTCCGCCGGCCCGAAAACTCTCTCCGTTGATGAACAGGTGCCTTGCGTCGTACATCATTCGGGTGCGCCGGTCCAGGCGCAACGCCGTCCCAGGCTGCCATGGGCCCACAGGCTCTTCGAACCACACACGGGGCTTGGGCTCGGTCATCACTTCGCCGAGGGCGCAGGCCAGCGAAGTGCGCTCGGCGAGCATGCGCTGCAGGGCATCGGCCGCGAATGCCTCCAGTGAGGCCGGCATCGCGGCCGGGTGGTCGGTGGCCTCCTGCCCGGGGTCGCGGTACAGCGTGCTGTCCTCGAACTCGTCGGCCATGCGTTGGAGCAGTTCGCCGGCGAGCCCTCCGCGCTGGGGCACGCGGAATCCCGCCGAGTAGGTCATGCAGTCGTCGCCGACGGCAATGCCGTCGTGTGCCCAGCGCGGCGGCAGGTACAGCATGTCCCCGGGGTTGAGCAGGTGCTCCTGCTCGGGCTCGAAGTTGCTCAGTATCTTGAGCGGAACATCAGGCTCCAGCGAGAGGTCCTTTTGCCGCCCGATGCGCCACAGACGCTGGCCGCTGGCCTGCAGCAGGAATACGTCGTAACTGTCGAAATGGGGCCCTACACCACCGCCATCGCTGGCCCAGGAAATCATCAGGTCGTCCAGGCGCGCGTCGGGCACAAAACGGAACCGGCCCAGCAGATCGTGCGCCGCGTCCAGGTGAAGGTCCACCCCCTGCACCAGCAGGGTCCAGCGCTTCTGTTTCAGGGGCGGAAAGGCCGTGCGGGCAAAGGGACCGTGCCGGAGCTGCCACCCGGCCGGCTTGTGCACGATCAGGCGGGACTCGACCGATTCCTGCGCGGCCAGCGCAAACAGCTCGGGACGTGTGAGCAGGGGCTGGAAACCGGGGAAGGCATTGCGGATCAGCAGGGGCTTTTTCTGCCAGTAGCGCTGCATGAACCGGGCCGGCGACATGCCGCCCAGCATCTGCGCCGGCAGGTCCACAGAAGGAGCGCCTGCGATGGAATCGGTGTGTGGTGTCATGGGACAATTGTCGGATGAAAATCACCGAACAATGTGTGGTCGCGCTGACCTGGACACTCAAGGACACGCTGGGCGAAGAACTCGATGCACTGGACGAGCCCGTCGAGTTCCTGGTGGGTGGCAATGATCTGCTGGCCAGCCTGGAGAAGGCGCTCCAGGGCCACGAGGCCGGCGATTCGCTGGAACTGCAGCTGGAGCCGCACGACGCCTTCGGTGACTACGACGACCGGCTGCTGTTCCTGGAGCCGCGCCACCTGTTTCCCGAGCACCTGGAAGAAGGCATGGGCTTCGAGGGACTGCCGGAGGGTTGCAGCGCCGCTGCCCCCAAGGACCGTCTGTTCTTCGTCAGCGACATCTACCCGGACCACGTGGTCATGGACGGCAACCACCCGCTGGCGGGCATCGCGCTGCGCATCCGGCTGAAAGTGCACGACGTGCGCGAGGCCGAGGTCAGCGAAATCGGCCGGGGCACGCTGGGCACCGGCTTTTTCCGGATGCAGGTGGACCCCTCAGGTCCCGGCGACGAACCGCCTCAGGCTCCCACCCTGCACTGACGCAGCGCGCGGGCTGCGCCGGTCAGCCGCGCCCGGTCGATCCGTAACCGCCCGCGCCGCGTTCGCTGGCCTGGGCGAAATCACTCACCACATTGAAGCGGGCCTGCACCACGGGCACGATGACCATCTGCGCAATGCGCTCCATGGGTTCGATGGTGAAGGCCACATCGCTGCGATTCCAGGCGCTCACCATCAGCTGGCCCTGGTAGTCGCTGTCGATCAGACCGACCAGGTTGCCCAGCACGATGCCGTGCTTGTGGCCCAGCCCCGACCGGGGCAGGATCATGGCGGCGTAGCCCGGGTCGGCGAGGTGGATCGCCAGCCCGGTCGGCACCAGTTGCCAGGCGTTGGGCGCCAGGGTCAGCGGCGCGTCCAGGCAGGCACGCAGATCCAGGCCCGCGCTGCCGGCCGTCGCGTAGGAGGGAAGCTGGCCCGCCATGCGCGGATCCAGCACCTTGACATCAATCTGCATGTTTCGGGTTCCGCAGAAGGGGCTCACTGCCCCGTCTTCTCGCTCTTGAGTTCGTCTTCCAGCGCCTTGGCAGGATCGACCTCCTCTTCATCAGCGGGTTCGGCCGCATCGCCTTCGGCGGGCTGCTCGGCCCCCTCCATGCCCTGGGTCGGGTCCTGCTCCTCTTCCTGTTCGAGGCCCGGCATGTTGTTGAGCATGTCGGTCACAGTGGCGTCGTCCACCTTGGCGGCGGCCTCGATATTGCCGATCACCAGCTTCGGGTAGGCAATGACGACGGACACCATGATCAGCTGCAGGATGATGAAGGCGATGGAGCCCTTGTAGATCTGCGCCGTGGTCACCGCAGGGATGCGCTGCTTGGTCACCTGGTCGGTGTAGTCGTTGCGGGCAGCCACCGAGCGCAGGTAGAACAGAGCGAAGCCGAAGGGTGGTGTGAGGAACGAGGTCTGCAGGTTCATCGCAAGGATGATGCCGAACCAGATCAGAGCCATCTCCGGCGGCGCGCCTTCAGGCAGCAGCTCCGGCAGCACCTTGGCCGCCACTGGCGCGAGCATCGGCACCACGATGAAGGCGATCTCGAAGAAGTCGATGAACATGCCCAGCACGAAGACCAGCAGGTTCACAATGATCAGGAAGCCCAGCGCACCGCCCGGCAGCTTGTCGAACAGGTGCTCGACCCAGATGTGACCGTCGGCTGCGTTGAAAGTAAAGCTGAACACGGTGGAGCCGATCAGGATCGACAGCACGAAGATGGCCAGCTTGGTCGTGTTCTCGCCGGCCTGCCTCATCAGGTCGAGGCTCAGGCGCTTGCGCGAGGCCGCCATGATCAGCGCGCCCAGGGCGCCCATGGCGCCGCCTTCGGTGGGCGTTGCAATGCCCAGGAAGATGGTGCCCAGCACCAGGAAGATCAGGACCAGCGGCGGGATCAGCACGAAGGTGACCTGCTCGGCCAGGCGGGACAGCAGGCCCATGCGGGTGATGCGGTTGACGATGGCCAGGGCCAGAGCCAGCAGCGAGGCCACGGTGATGGACATGATGACCACCTCGTCGCCTGCGGCCTCCATTTCGCGCCCGATCATCGGGTTGATGATGGCGTTGTGGTTCTGGGCCCAGATGTAGCCAGCCACGCCGCAGATCGCCAGCAGCACCAGCAATGAACGGTGGCCGCTCGCGCCGTTGGGTTCGCGGTAGATGCGCGCCTCCTGGGGCAGCGCCGGCACCCAGTCGGGCTTGAAGATGGCCACGGCCGCGATGAAGGCCAGATACAGGCCCACCAGCATCAGGCCGGGCAGCAGGCCACCGGCGTACATGTCGCCCACCGAACGGCCGAGCTGGTCGGCCAGCACGATCAGCACCAGCGACGGCGGAATCGCCTGCGCCAGCGTGCCCGATGCGGTGATGGTGCCGGTGGCGATCGTCCGGTTGTAGCCGTAGCGCAGCATGATGGGCAGCGAGATCAGGCCCATTGAGATCACGGCCGCAGCGACCACGCCGGTGGTGGCGGCCAGCAGCGCGCCCACCAGGATCACGGCCACGGCCAGGCCACCGCGCACGGGGCCGAACACCTGGGCCACAGTCTCCAGCAGGTCCTCGGCCATCCGGCTTCGCTCCAGGATGATGCCCATGAAGGTGAAGAACGGAATGGCCAGCAGGGTGTCGTTCTGCATGATGCCGAACACCCGCAGCGGCAGGGCCTGGAACAGGTTGGACGGAAACAGCCCGACCTCCATGCCGATGAAACCGAAAAAGAGGCCAGTGGCGGCCAGAGAAAACGCAACCGGGAAGCCCATGAGCAGGAACACCAGCAAGCCGGTGAACATGATGGGCACGAAATTGGATGCAATGAATTCCATGATGGTTCTCTCGCCTCTTATTGCGCGGCCTTGAGGCGCTGCTGCTCTTCTTCCAGCAGTTGCTGGGCCAGGAGTTCTTCTTCGCTCGGACCTTCATGGGCCAGCACGTCCGGACCGTTGCCGGTCAGGAAGGCGATGCGCTTGATGAGCTCGCTCAGGCTCTGCAGCGCGAGCAGCGCAAAACCGGCGGGAATCAGCGCATACACCGGCCAGCGGATCAGGCCGCCCGCGTTGGACGACATTTCGCCGGATTCGTAGGCGTTCACGAACAGCGGCCAGCCCAGCGTGGCCATCATGTAGCACAGCGGAAACACGAAGACGATGATGCCGATCACGTCCACCCAGTTGCGGCCGCGCGCGCTGAACTTCGACGAGATGAAGTCGATGCGCACATGGGCATTGCGCAGGAAGGCGTAGCCGCTGCCCAGCATGAACACCGCCGCGAACAGGTACCACTGGATTTCCAGGAAGGCGTTGGAGCTGGTGTCGAAGAGCTTGCGCACGATGGCGTTGCCGGCACTGATCATGGTGGTCGCCAGGATGAACCACATGGCGAGCTTGCCGATGCGCTCGGTCAGCGCGTCGATCAGGCGGGAGAGCGTGAGGAGGAATGACATGAAGGTCCCCTTGTGTTGAAGGGTGCAGGCGCGAGGGATTCAGAAAAATGTCAGGGTACCTTCCACGCAAAAAAACCCCGTGGGGACGGGGTTCTTTTTGCGGAAGGCCGTGAAGCTTACAGCTTCTGGCGCTGCATGAAGTTGTCGAAGTTGGCTTCGGTGAAGCGGAACCAGACGTTGGCGTCCTTGCGGAAGGCCGAGTAGTCGGTGTAGATCTTCTTCCAGGCTGGGTTGGTGTCGTTCAGCTCGGTGTAGAGGGCCATCGATTGCTTGAAGGCCTCGTCCATGACGGCCTTGGGGAACGGCAGCACCTTGGCGCCGTTGGCCACCAGGCGCTTGATCGCCTGCGGATTGCGGGCGTCGTAGCGGGCCTGCATCTCGGTGTGGGCGTAGGCCGTTGCAGCTTCAACAATGGCCTGGTATTCCTTCGACAGGGCGTTGAAGGCGGCCTTGTTGATGTAGAAGTCGAGTTGGGCACCGCCTTCCCACCATCCAGGGTAGTAGTAGTTCTTGGCAACCTTGAAGAAGCCCAGCTTCTCATCGTCGTACGGACCGACCCATTCGGTCGCGTCGATGGTGCCCTTTTCCAGCGCCTGGTAGATCTCGCCGCCAGGAATGTTCTGCGGCACACCACCCATGCGGGTCAGCACCTTGCCGGCAAAACCGCCAATGCGCATCTTCAGGCCCTTGATGTCGGCCACGGTCTTGACTTCCTTTCGGTACCAGCCGCCCATCTGGGACCCGGTGTTGCCGCCAGGGAAGTTGATGATGTTGTACTTGTCGTAGAACTCGCGGAACAGCTTCATGCCGTTGCCGTCGAAGTACCAGGCGGTCAGCTGGCGGCTGTTCAGGCCGAAAGGAATGGCCGTACCCATGGCGAAGGTGTCGTCCTTGCCGAAGTAGTAGTAGGGGGCGGTGTGACCAGCTTCGACGGTGCCTTGCTGCACACCGTCCACGATGCCGAACGCGGGCATCAGTTCACCGGCGGGGTGCACGGAGACGACGAACTTGCCGCCGGACATCGCATTGACTTTTTCCGCGAACACTTCGGCGGCACCGTAGATGGTGTCCAGCGCCTTGGGGAAGCTGGAGGCCAGGCGCCAGCGGATGGCGGCCTGTGCATGCACAGCGGGGGCTGCTCCTGCGGCCAGCACACCGGCGATGCCGGCGTGCTTGAGGATGGAACGACGATCCATGTTGTATGACTCCGTGGTTGGTATTTCATGCCCGCCCGGAAGGGTCGGGGACTTCTGCAGTCCGGGCCATTGTAGGAACGCCCCCCCCCCCTTCCGTGGGGGTTTTCCCTCGAAATCAGAGCAAGATCGTGAACGCTTTCAGGCTTTTGCAAGCTTGCTGCACTCAAACCGTGCAGGCTTTCGAAACGCCTCAAACAGGCCGTGAAATTTCTTCAACGCGGTCGTTCAGGCGGCCGCCTTGAGACCACCGGAGCCACCCAGCACGTCGGCAAAACGCTGCCTGATGGACGACTCGATGCCGCTGGCATCCAGCCCCACATTGGCCAGCAGCCTGGCGGGATCACCGTGCTCGATGAACTCGTCGGGCAACCCGAGCTGCAGCACGGGCATCGACAGACCCTCGGCCTGCAGGGCCTCCAGCACGGCACTGCCGGCGCCACCCATGACGCAGCCCTCTTCCACCGTGACGAGCGCCTGGTGGCTGTGCGCCATCTCGCGCAGCAGGTCCATGTCAAGCGGTTTGGCCCAGCGCATGTTGGCGACGCTGGCACCGAGCGCCTCGGCGGCCGCCAGCGCCGGATGCAGCAGGGTTCCAAAGGCCAGGATGGCCACGCCATGACCACGCCGCCGCACCTCGCCCTTGCCGAACGGCAGCCCATCCAGACTGGCCGGCACCGCCGCGCCCACACCGGCACCGCGCGGATAGCGCACCGCCACCGGGTGGTCCTGGTGGTGGGCCGTCGACAGCAACTGGCGCGTTTCCGCTTCGTCCGACGGACAGGCGATCGACATGTTGGGGATGCAGCGCAGGTAGGCGATGTCGTAGGCACCGGCGTGGGTCGCGCCATCGGCACCCACCAGGCCCGCGCGGTCCAGTGCGAACACCATGGGCAGCTTCTGCAGCGCCACATCGTGGATCAGCTGGTCGTAGCCCCGCTGCAGGAAGGTGGAGTAGATCGCGACCACCGGCTTCATGCCTTCGCAAGCCAGCCCGGCGGCAAAGGTCACCGCATGCTGTTCGGCGATGCCGACGTCGAAATAACGGCCCGGGAACCTCTGGTGGAACTCCACCATGCCCGAGCCTTCGCGCATGGCGGGCGTGATGCCCACCAGCTTGGGGTCGGCGGCAGCCATGTCGCACAACCACTGTCCGAACACCTGCGTGAACGTGGGTTTGGGGGGCGTGGCCGGTTTGACCAGGCCCACGGCGGGATCGAACTTGCCGGGGCCGTGGTAGGCCACGGGGTCCGCCTCGGCCAGCTTGTAGCCCTGCCCCTTCTTCGTGACCACGTGGAGGAACTGCGGCCCCGCACCGTTGTCCAGCAGGTGGCGCACGTTCTCCAGCGTGGGGATGAGCGAGTCGAGGTCGTGCCCGTCGATGGGGCCGACGTAGTTGAAGCCGAACTTCTCGAACAGCGTGGCCGGCACCACCATGCCTTTGGCGTGCTCTTCCAGCCGCTTGGCCAGTTCGAACAGCGGCGGCGCGCCCTTGAGCACAGTCTTGCCGACGTTCTTGGCGGCGGCGTAGAACTGGCCGCTCATGAGCTGGGCCAGGTAGCGGTTGAGCGCGCCCACCGGGGGCGAGATCGACATGTCGTTGTCGTTGAGGATCACCAGCAGGCGGCCGTGTTCGACACCGGCGTTGTTCAGCGCCTCGAAGGCCATGCCCGCGGTCATGGCGCCGTCACCGATGATGGCCACCGCGTGGCGGCTCTCGCCTTTCATCTTGGCGGCCAGTGCCATGCCCAGCGCCGCCGAGATGCTGGTGGACGAGTGGGCGGTGCCAAAGGTGTCGTACTCGCTCTCGTCGCGGCGCGGAAAACCGCTGATGCCACCGAGCTGGCGCAGCGTGGACATGCGGTCGCGGCGGCCGGTCAGGATCTTGTGCGGGTAGGTCTGGTGGCCCACGTCCCAGACCAGCCGGTCTTCGGGCGTGTTGAAGACATAGTGCAGCGCCACCGTGAGCTCCACCGTGCCGAGGTTGGAGCTGAGGTGCCCGCCGGTTTTCGAGACGCTCTGCAGCACATGGTCGCGCAGTTCGTCGGCCAGGGGGCGCAGCTGCGTGCGGGACAGGCGCCGCAGGTCGGCCGGGGATTCGATGGTGGACAGCAGGTTGCTCATGGGGCAGGTATTTCGCTTGAGGGCGGCTTTCCGGGTTCAGGACGCGCGGCGGCCAACCCAGTCGGCCAGCGCATGCAGGGTGTCGGTGTGGGGCAAGGCACTGGCGGACAACGCCTGGTGCGCCTGGTCCAGCACCTCGTCGGCGTAGGCCTGGGCCGACTCCAGGCCCATGAGCGACACAAAGGTGGGCTTGTCGGCGGCGGCGTCCTTGCCCGCGGTCTTGCCCAGCGTCGCGGAGTCGGTGGTGACGTCCAGGATGTCGTCGACCACCTGGAAGGCCAGGCCGATGCAGGCGCCGTAGGTGGACAACTGCCGCAGCACGGCCGCGTCCAGGGCGGCGGTGGACGCGCCCATCATGACGCTGGCCTGCAGCAGCGCACCGGTCTTGAGACGGTGCATGCCCTCCAGGGCCTTCTGGTCCAGCGCCACGCCGACGCTGGCGAGGTCGACGGCTTGCCCCCCGGCCATGCCGGATGCACCGGCCGCCACGGCCAGCTGGCGGCACAGGCGGGCCGACAGCGCCGCAGGCACCGAACCGTCGTCGGGCACCAGCAACTCGAACGCCAGGGCCTGCAGGGCGTCGCCGGCCAGCAGCGCCTGCGCCTCGCCGTACTTCACATGCACTGTGGGCTTGCCCCGCCGCAACACATCGTTGTCCATGCAAGGCATGTCGTCGTGGACCAAGGAATACGCATGGATGAGCTCCACCGCACAGGCCGCCCGCATGGCCACTGCAGGGTCGCCCTGCACGGCCTCGCAAGCTGCCAGCGCCAGCAGCGGGCGCAGGCGCTTGCCGCCGTCCAGTACCGCATAGCGCATGACCAGCCCCAGACCCGCCGGCGCATCGGCCAGCACCCAGTTCGACAGGGCCTGCTCCACGTGCTCCTGCTGGCGCACCCGCCAGGCCACGAACGCGGTGTTGTCCGACAGGCCCGCGCTCATTGGCCGTCCCAGGGTTTGGGCTCGCCGTTTTCGAGCACCTTGATCTGCTGCTCCACCGCCTCCAGCCGGGTGCGGCAGTAGGCCAGCAGCTCGGCGCCGCGCTGGTAGCGACCCAGCAGCTGGTCCAGCGGCAACTGCCCCGCATCCAGCTGGGCGACCAGCTGCTCCAGCTCCTCCAGCGCGGCCTCGTAGCTGGCCGGGGTGGCAGACGCTTCGGCCGAGCGGCTTGATCGGGTGGACTTTGTGGGGGTCGGAGAGGTCATTCGCTGAAGTCGATTGCGGGTGGCAAACACCCGACGGACACCCTGCGGACGGCAGGGCCAGCGCGCGATTTTATCCCCCGGTCCGCTCAATCTCCAGCCACCGCAGGGGCCTGGAAGGGGCGGGGTACAATCCCGCCTCTTTTTTGTTCAACTGACGGGCCTCGCACGCCCGGAGGGACGCAGCACTTCACCCATCCCGCGCAGATCGTTCACTCGCTCGAGCGCTTCACCCTGCCCCTTCATAGGGGGAGTCTTTAGGTCAAGACCACCATGTCTGATTTGAGTCTTCAATTGCAGCAGGCCGCAAGCCAATTGCCGGTTTCCAGCTACTTCGACGAGGCATTGTTCCGCAGGGAACTTGAAACGATCTTTCAGCACGGGCCCCGCTACGTGGGGCACGTGAACGCGGTTCCCGAGCTGGGCGACTACTTCGCCCTGCCACAGGAGGGTGAAGGACGCGCGCTGGTTCGCACCGCCAACGGCGTCGAACTCGTCTCCAACATCTGCCGCCACCGACAGGCCGTGATGCTCAAGGGCCGCGGCAACCTGAACCAGAACGCCAAGGGTCACAGCGGTGGCCACATCGTCTGCCCCCTGCACCGCTGGACCTACAGCGGTGGCCAGTCGGCCAACAGCAAGCTGGGCAACCTGCTGGGCGCCCCGCATTTCTCGCACGACCCCTGCGCCGATCTCAAGCGCTATTCGCTGCGCGAATGGAACGGCCTGCTGTTCGAAGACAACGGCCGCGACATCGCCGCCGATCTGGCGAACATGGGTCCGGCGTCCACGCTGAGCTTCGAGGGCATGGTGCTGGGCCACGTCGAACTGCACACCTGCAACTACAACTGGAAGACCTTCATCGAGGTCTATCTGGAGGACTACCACGTCGTGCCCTTCCACCCCGGACTGGGCAACTTCGTCACCTGCGACGACCTGCAGTGGGAGTTCAAGCCCGAGTACTCGGTGCAGACCGTGGGCATCCAGAACCTGCTCAAGTCCGGCAGCGCCACGTACCAGAAGTGGCACGAGGTGCTGATGCAGTACCGCAACGGCGAGCTGCCCGCACAGGGCGCGGTGTGGCTGACCTACTACCCGCACATCATGGTGGAGTGGTACCCGCACGTGCTGACGGTCTCGACCCTGCACCCGCTGGGGGTCGACAAGACACTCAACATGGTGGAGTTCTACTACCCCGAGGAGATCGCCGCCTTCGAACCCGGTTTCATGGAGGCGCAGCGCGCCGCCTACATGGAGACCTGCATCGAGGACGACGAGATCGCCGAGCGCATGGACGCGGGCCGCAAGGCCCTGTACGAGCGCGGCGACAACGAGGTCGGTCCCTACCAGAGCCCGATGGAAGACGGCATGCAGCACTTCCACGAGTGGTACCGCGGCCGCCTCGGCGACGCGCTGAAAGGCTGAGACCCCATGCAGGCCCTCTGGATGCTGCTGGCGTCCCTGTTTTTCGCCAGCATGGGGGTCTGCATCAAGTTCGCATCCGCGCACTTCAACAGCTTCGAGATCGTCACCTACCGCGGTCTGGTGGGGGTGGTGTTTCTCTACGGGTTCACCCGGTTCAGCGGCGTCTCGCTGCGCACCACGGTGCCCATGATGCATGTCTGGCGCAGCGTGGTGGGCACCATCTCGCTGACCGCCTGGTTCTACGCCATTGCCATCCTCCCGCTGGCGACGGCGATGACGCTCAACTACATGAGCAGCGTCTGGATCGCCACCTTCCTGCTCGGCGGTGCCCTGCTGACCCAGGGCCGCAATGCGCCGGTCCGGCAACAGGCTCCCCTGTTCCTGACCGTGCTGGCGGGCTTCGGCGGCGTGGCGATGATGCTGCGCCCCACCCTGGCTCCCGACCAGATGCTGGGCGCACTGGTTGGCCTGATGTCCGGCATCTTCGCGGCCTTTGCCTACCTGCAGGTGTCGGCGCTGAGCCGGGCGGGTGAGCCCGAGAGCCGCACGGTGTTCTATTTCTCCATCGGGGCTGTGGTCGCCGGCCTGATCGGCATGCTGTTCGTCGGTGCCACGCCATGGAGCTGGCCTTCCGCGCTCTGGCTGCTGCCCATCGGGCTGCTGGCGCTGGGCGGCCAGCTGTGCATGACCCGTGCCTACGCCAGCGGTGCCACCATGGTCGTGGCCAACCTGCAGTATTCGGGCATCGTGTTCGCCGGCATCTTCGGACTGACCGTGTTCGGCGACCGGCTGCCCCTGATCGGCTGGGCCGGCATGGGCCTGATCATCGTCAGCGGCATTGCGGCGACCGTGCTGCGCACGCGAACCGTGCCCCACGCGCCGGCAGAAGAGCACTGAATCCGTGCGCGCCTGCACGCGGCGGGTGGGTCTTTAGGACTTTGGTGTGATGGTCAGTGGTCCCTCTGTGCAGGAAAATCAGTCGCATGTACACCACCCTCATTTCCGCCGCGCAGCTGCGGCAACTCCTGGACGACCGCCAGCCGGTGCTGGTGATGGACTGCAGCTTCGACCTGATGAA
Source organism: Hydrogenophaga pseudoflava NBRC 102511 (assembly GCF_001592285.1). GTDB lineage: Bacteria > Pseudomonadota > Gammaproteobacteria > Burkholderiales > Burkholderiaceae_C > Hydrogenophaga > Hydrogenophaga pseudoflava. The sequence goes on from NZ_BCWQ01000015.1 coordinate 71,928, forward strand.
CCCCGCCGCCGGGCGCCAGCAGTTCGAAGCCGCCCACATCCCCGGCGCGGTGCATGTGGACCTGGACGAGCACCTGAGCGACAAGACCGGGCCCGACCGCGCCAGTGGCGGAAGGCATCCCCTGCCCTCCCGCGAAACATTTGCCATGCGTCTGCAGGCGCTGGGTCTGAACCCGGGCCAGCAGGTGGTGGCGATGGACCGGCAGGGCGCGAACTACTGTGGCCGGCTCTGGTGGATGCTCAAGTGGTGCGGCCACGAGGCCGTGGCGGTGCTCGACGGCGGACTGGCCGCCTGGGAGGCCGCGGGCGGTGCGGTCGCCGAAGGTCCGTCGCCGCCGCCCGCCAACGGCCGGTTCGAACTGCAGCCCGCCCGCGCCGAGACCCTGGCCGCGCCCGACATCGCACGCCGGCTGGGCCAGCCCGACCTCACACTGGTCGACGCACGCGCCGCGGCCCGCTTCCGCGGCGAGGTCGAACCACTGGACCCGGTAGCGGGCCACATCCCGGGGGCGCTCAACCGGCCGTTCACCGAGAACATCGGACCGGACGGCCGCTTCAAGCCGGCCTCCGAACTGCGGGCCGACTTCGAGCGCCTGCTGGGGTCGCGCGACCCGGCTGCGGTGGTGCACCACTGCGGCAGTGGCGTGAGCGCCATCCCCAACCTGCTGGCCATGGAAATCGCCGGCTTCGGACGCACAGCCCTCTTTCCAGGCAGCTGGAGCGAATGGTGCAACACGCCAGGCCTGCCCTGTGCCCGGAGTCAAGTTCCCGGCTGACGGGACGATAGGTCAGACACGCGCCCATGCGCCAACCGATGCCTGAAGCCCTGTCCCGCGTGTCCAGCCCGTCCTCCGAACCCTCTTCCAGTCCACTGCGGGCCATCGGTCTGCTGGTGGCCATTGCTGCCACCGTCCAGGCACCCCTGGTGTATCTGAGCACATCCAACCTGTCGGAGGTGATCGCGCCCGCGCTGATCGCGCTGTCGGCCTGGACGGTCCTGCTGTTGCTGAGCAAGGGATTCCAGCGACTCGTAGCACCGCTGCTGGTGACCGCGGTCCTGATCTCGACGGTGATCGCCATCGTGGCTTTCGGCTCGGTGCGCACCGCCGCGGGCTTCCTGTTCGTGGCAGTGGTGGCCGGTGCCGGCATCTTCCTGCCCCGGCGCGCGCTGTTCGTCACCGTGACCCTGAGCGTGGTGGTCCTGGGCGTCCTCACCTGGATGGAGTGGAGTGGCTGGTTCAAACCGGCCAACTTCAAGGTCGGGTTCACGGTGTGGCTGACCCAGTCCATGACCATGGTCGTGGTGGCGATCATGGTCTACCACAGCCGCAGCCGGGCCCAGCAGGCGCTGGATCTTCAGCGCCGCGAGCTGGAGCGGCGCATCCGCAGCGAGCAGGAACGGGACCAGAGCCTGGAGCGGTTCACCCGGATCTTCCGCAACAGCCCCAGCCCGATGATTGCGCAGTCGGCCCGCAGCGGCCTGATCCTGGACGTCAACCCGGCCTTCGAGCGCTGCTACGGACACACCCGCGAGGACGTGCTCGGCTGCACCGACGCCATGCTCTGGGCCGAACCGGAGCAGCGCGCCCTCTACCTGGAACAACTGTTCGCCCTGCGCCGCGCAGACCAGGTCCATGTCCAGGGACTGCGGGCCGACGGCAGCCGCTTCGAGGCGCTGATCAGCAGCGAGATGGGTGACGATCCGCAGGACCGGCTGATCATCACCACGGTCACCGACATCACCGAGCAGAACGCCACCATCGAACGCCTGCGGCGCTCGGAGGAGCGCTTCGCCAAGGCCTTCAACTTCAGTCCGATGAACCTCGCGATCACGCGCCTGTCCGACGGCCGGATCCTGGAGGTCAACCGGGCGGGGCTCATCCACGACAACGTCGGCGCGGACGGCCTGCGCGGCTGGACCACTCTGGAAACCGGCGCCTGGCTCACACCAGCCCACCGGCAGGCCTACGTCGACCAGCTCAAGCGCGACGGGCGGGTGCTGGCCTACGAGAGCCAGATGCGCGGCAGGGACGGCAAGCCGGTCGACGTGAGGCTGTGGGCGGTGCTGATCGACATCGAAGGCGAAGAGTGCATTCTGTCGTCCACAGTGAACGTTTCGGAAGAGAAGCGGCGCGAGGCCTTGCTGCTGAGCGTGGCGCAGGGCATGACGGGCGAAACGGGCACGGCCTTTTTCACCGCGCTGGCCCGCCACGCAGCCCCCGCCCTGAAGGCCGACGTGGTGATGGTCAGCGAGCTGATGCCCGACCAGGAGGTGCAGACACTGGCGATGTCCATGGACGGCGCCCTGGTACCCAACATCGTCTATGCCCCCGAGGGCACCCCCTGCGGCGAGGCCCTTTCGCGCAGCGACCTGTGCGTCCACGAGCAAGGCCTCGCCCACACCTACCCATCGCTATCGTCGATGACCGGGATGCAGGCCAGCGCCTACATCGGCCAGAGCCTGCGCGACCAGGACGGCACCGCCATTGGCTTGCTCTCGGCCATGTGGCGCCAGCCCATCACGCTCACCGCCGAGATGCGCGCGCTGATGTCGATCTTTGCGAGCCGGGCCACGGCCGAACTGATGCGGCTGCGGCGCGAGCGCGAAATCCAGCAACTCAACGCGACGCTGGAGCAACGGGTGCAGTCGCGCACCGCCGAATTGCAGAAGCTCAACGCGGAACTCGACTCGTTCGCCTACTCGGTGTCGCACGACCTGAAGTCGCCATTGCGTGCGATCGACGGCTTCACGAGCCTGCTGAGCGAACAGTTGCAGGGACGGCTGACCGCCGATGAGGAGCAGCTGCTGCAGCGCGTGCTGGCGTCGACCCACCGCATGAGCACCCTGATCGCCGACATGCTGGCACTGGCCCGCGTGAGCCAGGGCAAGATGGCGCTGAGCCCGACCAATCTGAGCGAGATCGCCGAACAGGTGATGCGCGCGGAACAGGCCAAGCACCCGGGCAGACCTCTCGCGTGGCGCATCGAGCCGGACCTGGTCAGCGTCTGCGACGCCCGGCTGGCGCGCATCGCGCTGGAGAACCTGCTGGGCAACGCCATCAAGTACACCCGGGACCAGCCACAGCCGCTGATCGAGATGGGGCGCTGCAAGGACGGTGGCCCGGGCCGCGCGAGCTTTTTCGTGCGGGACAACGGCGTAGGCTTCAATATGGCCTATGCCGACAAGCTGTTCAAGCCATTCCAGCGCCTGCACGGACCGAGCGAGTTCGAAGGCACGGGCATCGGCCTGGCCACGGTGCGCCGTATCGTGGACCGGCACGGTGGCCAGATCCAGGGTGTCGGCAAGCCCGGGGAAGGCGCCGAGTTCCGCTTCTCCCTGACACCCGCGCCAACATCCCGATGAACGCGCCAGCCCCCCTCCCCGCCGCTGAGGCGACCGGCCAGCCGCCCAGTCTGCAGCGCTACCAGGAGCGATCCCTGCTGGCATTGCTGCTGTGCATCGGAATCGCCGGTCCGCTGGTGGCGTTCGGCGTCCATCTGAGGGACGGCCTGGTGGCGCTGACCTGGGTGGCCCTCGCTTTCTCGCTCACCGACTACCTGCTGCTGGTCCTGTACGCCACGCGCCTGCGCCCGCTGGTGGCGCCGCTGCTGGTGTACACGCTGATCTTCACGTCGGGTGCGGCCATCGTGGCCCATGGCACGGTGCGCAGCATGGCCGCGCTGGTCATGATCGCGGCGGTGGTCGCTGCGGGTGTTTTTCTCTCACGCAGGAACATGCTGGTCAGCGGCGCGCTGGGCATCGCCATCCTCGGGGTGCTCAACATCGCCGAGAACCTGCAGCTGATGCCGACGCCCGAGACGCGCACCGGCTGGACCGTGTGGATTGTGCAGACCACCATCCTCATCAGCCTGATGATCACGGTCAACCTGGGCCGGCGGCGGCTGCTGGACGCCTACCGCAGCCAGAACCTGGCACTGGAGCACAGCCGCGAGGTCGAGCGCCTGCTGCGCCAGAGCCAGGACCGTTTCCAGGCCCTGTTCCGCAGCACGCCGGCCGCCTGCCTGGTGCAGTCGCTGGACACGCAGGACGTGCTCGACGCCAACCAGGCCTTCCAGTCGCTGTTCGGATACACGAACGAGGAGCTGGTGGGTCATCCTCCACCCAGGGTGTGGGCCCGCGACGAGGAACAGACCGAGTTCCGCCGGCTCATCGACACCCAGGGGCGGGTTGGCGGCCTCCGGGGACTGGCCCAGCGCAAGGACGGGTGTGCGTTCCCGGCCATGGTGCATGCCGAGGTCACGCAGAGCGCCACCGAACGGCTGCTGATCGCGGTGGTGTTCGACCTGTCGGCCGATGTGGCCTCGCGCCGCGAACTGGAGATCTCGCGCGAGCGCTTCTCGAAGGCGTTCAACTTCAGCCCGCTGGGCATGACCATCACCCGCCTGAGCGACGGCCGCTTCGTCGAGGTCAACCCCGCCAACGAGCGGGTGCTGGGATGGACACAGGCGGAATTCGAAGGCAAGACGTCGATGGAGGTGGGCGTCTGGGTTTCCGAGACCGACCGCAACCACTATGTGGCCACCCTTCGGCGCGACGGCCGGCTGCAGGGATACGAGACCCGGATGCGGACCAAGGCGGGTGCCATCGTTCCCGTGAGGGTGTGGGCGGAGATCATCGAGATCGACAACGAGCCTTGCGCCCTCTCCTTCACCCTGAATGTGGACGAAGAGAAGCGGCGCGAAGCCATGCTGCTGAACGTGGCCGAGGGCGTCTCTGGCGACACGGGCGAGGCCTTCTTCCGCTCGCTGGTCGAGCACCTAGCCGACGCCATCGGCGCCGACGGCGTCGTGGTGGGCGAGGTGGATCCTCTGAAACAGATGAACACCCTGGCCCTGGTGTGGGACGGCCGGTTGCTCCCCAACAGCACCCACCCGCTGCACCGGACCCTTTGCGAACAGGCCCTGCTGCAGCCTGCACTGCTGCGCTTCGAGAGTCCCCGCCCTGCCCACCTGAACCTGGTGCCGCCGTTTTCGGAAGCCCCGCTCCAGTCCGTGCTGGGCCTGCCGCTGCGCGATGGGGACGGCTCGGTGGTGGGCCTGCTCATCGCCGTCTGGCGCCAGCGGCCGCCACCGAACGCCCAGCTGGACGCCCTGCTGACCATCTTCGCCAGCCGCTGCAACGCCGAGCTGCAGCGGCTGCGCCGCGACCGTGAAATCCACAAGCTGCACGACACGCTGGAGCACCGTGTGGCGGCGCGCACCGCCCAGCTGCAGTACCTCAACCGCGAGCTGGACTCTTTCGCCTACTCCGTCTCGCACGACCTCAAGTCGCCGCTGCGCTCCATCGACGGCTTCAGCCACCTGCTGCGCGAGCAGATGGCCGGGCGCATGACCGCGGAGGACATCGACCTGTTCGAGCGCATCGAGGCTTCGGTCCATCGCATGAACAGCCTGATCACCGATCTGCTGGCGCTGGCGCGCGTGAGCCAGGGCACCCTGCAGCGCATGAACACCAACCTCAGCGAGCTGGCGCACGACGTGATCCGCCAGGAGCGCCACCGTGATCCGACGCGCGAGGTCGAGGTGGCGATCGAAGAAGGGCTGTATGCCGACTGCGACCCGCGCATGGCGCAGATCGTGCTGGAGAACCTGCTGGGCAACGCCTGGAAATACACCCGCCAGACCGCCAACGCCCGCATCAGCTTCAACCGCGCCGAGCCAACGGCTCCGGGTGGTGCGCCGGTGTTCTGCATCCGCGACAACGGAGCGGGCTTCGACATGGCGCGGGCCGAACGCCTGTTCAAGGCCTTCAACCGGCTGCACACCAGCAGCGAGTTCGAGGGCTCCGGCATCGGGCTGGCCACGGTGCGGCGCATCCTGGAGCGCCACGGTGGCCACATCTGGGGCGAAGGCGCCGTGGGCCAGGGCGCCCGTTTCGAGTTCTGTTTCGGCAGCGAGGCGACCGGCTGAGGCCGCTGGCGGGCTCAGTGGGCGTGCGCCATCCCGCTGACCAGGGTCACCAGGGCAATGCCCGCCAGCAGCCAGGCAATCTGGGCGACCGTCGCGCGAAGGCCGAGCCGCTTCTGCAACTGGGGAATCAGGTCGGCCAGCGCCACATAGACGAAGCTGCTGGAGGCCGCGACCAGGAAGTACGGCAGCCAGTCTTCGAGCTGGCCCAGCAGCAGGTAGCCCACCAGCCCGCCCAGGGCCGTCACCGTGCCCGCCAGCGACACCTTCACCAGGGCCGCGCGGCGCGTGCCCGAGGTCTGCTGCAGAACGACCAGATCGCCCATGTGGTGGGGCACCTCGTGGGCCAGCACCGCCAGCGCGGTCACCGCACCCAGCCGCAGGTCGGCCACAAACGCCGAAGCGATCAGGATGCCGTCGCCGAACGCATGCACGCTGTCGCCGGCCAGCACCGTCCAGCCGCCGGAACGGGCGCCATGCCCGTGGTCGTGGTTGTGACCGTGCGCATGGTCATGACCGTGGGCGTGCGCATGCCCGTGTCCATGGTGCCCACCGCCGTGGTGGTGTTCATGGCCGTGGTGCCACAGCTCGGCCTTGTCCAGCAGGAAGAAGAACACCAGACCACCCAGCAGCAGGGAGAAGAGTTCGTGCGCGCCCGCCTGGCTCTCGAACGCCTCGGGCAGCAGGTGCATGAAGGCGGTGGCCAGCAGCGCCCCGGCAGCCAGGCTCAGCATGTGCTGCGTGAACCGCGCCAGCACCCCCATGCCCAGCGCCGCGGCCAGCCACACGCTGCCCACCCCCGCCGCCACGGTGCCCAACAGGATCGCAATCAGGGTCATGAAATGTCGTCAACCAAAAGAAAGGGCCGCACAGGCGGCCCGGGGGTGGGGTCTGCAGGGCAGCGTCAGGCGACGCCGTGCTGCTGGAACCAGGCCTGTGCCCGCTTCCAGCCGTCTTCGGCCGGCTCCTTGCGGAAGCTCGGCCGGTAGTCGGCGTGGAATGCGTGCGGCGCGTCCGGGTACACCACAAAGCTCGACACCTTGGCCGCCGCATTGCCGGCCGCCAAAGCGGCTTTCATCTTATCAACCGTGTCAAGCGGAATGCCGGTGTCGGCCGCGCCGTAAAGACCCAGCACCGGACCGTGCAGGCCGGCCGCCACATCCACCGGGTGCTTCGGATTGAGGTCGCTGGTCTGACCGACCAGCCGGCCGTACCAGGCCACACCGGCCTTCACCGCCGGGTTGTGCGCCGCATACAGCCAGACCTGGCGCCCGCCCCAGCAGAAGCCGGTCACGCCCAGCTTCTTGGCATCGCCGCCGTTGGCCGCGGCCCACTTCACCGTGGCGTCCAGATCGGCCATCACCTGGGCATCCGGCACCTTGGAGATCACCTCGGCGATCAGCTTGGCCATCTCGCCATAGCTCTGCGCATCGCCCTGGCGCACGAACAGCTCGGGTGCGATGGCCAGGTAGCCTGCCTTGGCAAACCGGCGCGCGGTGTCGGCGATGTACTCGTGCACGCCAAAGATCTCCGACAACACCAGCACCACCGGCAGCCCGGTCTTGCCGGCCGGCGCCGCGCGGTAGGCGGGCATCTTGAAGCCGTTGACATCGATCATCACCTCGCCCGCGGTCAGCCCGTCGGTGGACGTCTTGATCGCCGTCTGCGCCATCACCGGCAGCACCGAGGCGGCGTAGCCCACTCCCAGGGCGGCCTTGAGTGCGGTGCGGCGGGTGGCATGGCCGTGCGAAGCCTTCGCGTCGAGCAGGGCCTGGCTGTCGGTGATCAGGTCGGTGTTGAGCATCGGTGTCTCCTTGTGGGTGGTTGAAAAGGGGATGCGGCGCGCACGGGTCGGGCACACAATGGCGCGCATCGGAGGACAGCGCCATGACCCTGACCGGACCCATTCTGCAGTTTCTCGGATGCCAGGGTGGCGTCTGGGGTTTGAGCCTGATGATCGTCTGCGACGCCACCGATCCGCAGCCGGCGCTGCGCCTGAATGTGCCGGCCGAGCTGGTCAACGGCGCCAGCGGACCGGTGCCCGGCCTGGACGCCACCGCCTGGCGCTTCGACATCGCGGTGCGCCAGACGGCGATGCCCCAGCGCATCGGCTACCGGCTGGCCGGCCGCAGCCACAGCTTCCAGGTGCCGGCCCTGGGCGCCACGCCAAGCATGGCCTACGTCTCATGCAACGGCTTTTCCGACGCGCGCACCCGCAAGACCATGAAGTCACCCAACGCGATGTGGGCCCGCATGGGCCGCCTGCACGAACAGCAGGAGCGCGTCGACGGCATTCCGGTCGGGCCGCTGGAGCTGCTGCTCATGGGCGGCGACCAGATCTACAGCGACGACATCTGGGCCACCGTGCCCGAGCTGCGGGCATGGACCGAGGTCGAGTGGTTCACCCGCACCCACATGCCCTTGAGCGACAGCCTGCGCGCCGCGCTGCAGACCCGTTTCGCCGGGTTCTACCTGGAACGCTGGAACCAGCCCGAGACTGCCGCGCTGCTGGCCTCGGTGCCCAGCGTGATGATGTGGGACGACCACGACATCATCGACGGCTGGGGCTCACACCCGTGCGAGTTGCACGGCAGCCCCGTGTTCCAGGGCCTGTTCGAGGTCGCCCGCTCTGCGTTCGAACTGTTCCAGCGCCAGATGCTGGGCGCACCGCCGCCCGCCACCCTGAACGCCCAGACCGCGCACAACAGCGCCTACCGCTTCGGCAGCACCGGCCTGCTGGTGCTCGACCTGCGCAGCGAGCGCCGGCCGCGCAGCGTAACCACCGACGCCGCCGGACGCAGGACCGTGCTCGCCGACCAGGTGATGAGCCCGGCCAGCTGGAGCGCCGTCTACGCCTGGCTCGACGCCCAGCTGGCCGCCGGCGACCTGCGGCACCTGCTGGTGATGAGCAGCATCCCGGTGATGCACCCCAGCTTCGAGCAGCTGGAGACGATGCTCGGCGCCCTGCCGGCCATCGAGGAACTGGAGGACGACCTGCGCGACCACTGGACCAGCCACCCCCACCAGGCCGAGCGCCTGCGCCTGGTGCGCCGCCTGCTGGACGCCAGTGCGCGCGGCCTGCGGGTGACCGTGCTCTCAGGCGACGTGCACGTGGCCGCCATCGGCGTGATCGAATCGGACCGCAGCGACCTTTCGCCCGAGGCGCGCAGCCTGACCCAGCTCACCAGCAGCGGCGTGACCCACCCGCCGCCGGCCGGCGTGGCGCGCTACTTCCTCGAAGAGGCCTGCAAGCAGACCGAGACCCTGGAGCCGGGGCTCACCGGCCAGATGGTGGAATTCCCGACCGCCCGGCGGCGGCTGATCGGCTGCCGCAATTTCATGACCCTGCAGGCCGACGCGCCGGGCGGCGCGAACCGGCTGTGGGCGAACTGGTGGGCAGAAGGCGTCGACCACCCGTACACGAAGGTGGTGCTGCCGGTGGGTTGAGACCGCGGGCGCTCAGTGCGCCTGGTCCCAGTTCGCCCCCACGCCCACCTCGGCCAGCAGCGGCACCTTCAGCTGCGCCACGCCCGCCATCAGGCGCGGGATCTCGGTGCGCAGCCAGTCCAGTTCGGCTTCGGGCACCTCGAACACCAGTTCGTCGTGCACCTGCATGATCATCTTCGTGCCCTTGCCCTGCTCGTCCAGCGCCTTCTGCACCGCCACCATGGCCAGCTTGATCAGGTCGGCCGCCGTGCCCTGCATGGGCGCGTTGATGGCCTGGCGCTCCAGCGCGGCCAGCTTGGCGCCCTTGGCGTTCTTGATGTCCGGCAGCACCAGCTTGCGGCCGAACACGGTCTCCACATAGCCCTGTTCCTTGGCGAGCGCGCGCGTGTCGTCCATGTACTGCTTGACGCCGGCAAAGCGCGCGAAGTAGCGGTCGATGTAGGTCTTGGCGGCCGCGTTCTCGATACCCAGCGACTTGGCCAGGCCGAAGGTGCCCATGCCGTAGATCAGGCCGAAGTTGATGGTCTTGGCGTAGCGGCGCTGCTCGCTGCTGACCTCCTCGGGCTTGATGCCGAACACCTCGGCCGCGGTGGCGCGGTGCACGTCGTGCCCCTCGTGGAAGGCGCGCAGCAGGGCCGCATCGTCGCTCAGGTGGGCCATGATGCGCAGCTCGATCTGCGAGTAGTCGGCGCTGGCGATCACATGGCCCGGCGCGGCCACGAAGGCCTCGCGCACCTTGCGGCCTTCGGCGGTGCGGATGGGGATGTTCTGCAGGTTGGGGTCGTTGCTGGACAGGCGCCCGGTCACCGCCACGGCCTGCGCGTAGTGGGTGTGCACGCGGCCGGTGCGCGGCAGCGCCAGCTGGGCCAGCTTGTCGGTGTAGGTGCCCTTGAGCTTGATGAGGCTGCGGTGTTCCAGGATCTTGGCCGGCAGCGGGTAGTCCTCGGCCAGCTTCTCCAGCACCTCCTCGTCGGTGCTGCGCGCGCCGGTGGCGGTCTTCTTGATGACCGGCAGGCCCAGCTTGTCGAAGAAGATCTCGCCCAGCTGCTTGGGGCTGCTGAGGTTGAAGGGCTGGCCCGCGATTTCATACGCCTCCTGCTCCAGCGCGAAGATGCGCTGGCCCAGCTCATGGCTCTGTTTGGCCAGCGTGGGCGCGTCGATCAGCACGCCGTTGCGTTCGATGCGGTAGAGCGTTTCGCTGCTGGCGATCTCCAGCTCGTAGATGAACTTCAGCTTCGCGTCGGCTTCGATCTGCGGCCACAGCACTCGGTGCACGTCCAGGGTCTGGTCGCTGTCCTCGCACGAGTATTCGGCGGCTTTCGCCACGTCCACCCGGGCAAACGGGATCTGGTGCGCGCCTTTGCCACACAGGTCTTCGTAGCTGATGCCGCCGCGGCCCAGGTGGCGCTCGGCCAAGCTCGACAGACCGTGCGGCTTGTGCACTTCGAGCACGTAGCTCTGCAGCATGGTGTCGTGCGCGTAGCCCTGCACCTCGATGCCGTGGTTGGCGAAGACGTGGCGGTCGTACTTGATGTGCTGGCCGAGCTTTTGCCTGGCCGGGTTTTCCAGCCAGGGCTTGAGCCGGGCCAGCACCTCGTCCAGTGGCAGCTGCTCGGGCGCGTCCGGGCCTTCGTGCCTGAGCGGGATGTAGGCGGCTTCGCCCGGCCTCACGCTGAAGCTGATGCCCACGATCTGCGCGACCATTTCATCCAGCGAGGTGGTTTCGGAGTCGATGGCGGTCAGCTCGGCGGCCTCCAGCTTGTTCAGCCAGGCGTCGAAGGCCTCCCAGGTGAGGATGGTGTCGTAGGCGAGGTTCGACGCCCTCGGAATGTCGGACGCCGGATCGCTGAACAGGTCGTTGGTGGAGCCGGGCACAGGGGCGGACGCAGCCGCGGGCACAGCCGCCTCGCCGCCCCCCAGCGCCTTGGCCAGGCCCTTGAAGCCATAGGTCTCGTAGAACGCGCGCAGCGGCTCCTTCTGCGGTTCGCCCATGCGCACCGCATCCAGCGCCGGCAGGCCGGGCACCCAGCCGTTGAGGTCGCAGTCGGTTTTGATAGTCAGCAGCTGGCGGCCGGTGGGCAGCCAGTCCAGCGCCTGGCGGAGGTTCTCGCCCACGGCGCCTTTCACTTGGTCCGCCTGCGCGATCAGGTTGTCGATGGAGCCGTACTCCTGCAGCAGCTTCACGGCCGTCTTGGGGCCGACCTTGTTCACCCCGGGCACGTTGTCGATGGAGTCGCCCACCAGCATCTGGTAGTCCAGCATCAGGCGCGCGGGCACTCCAAACTCCGCCTCCACCCCGGCCAGGTCGCGCACCTTGCCGCTCATGGTGTCGATGATGGTGATGTGCTCGTTCACCAGCTGCGCCAGGTCCTTGTCGCCGCTGCTGATCAGCACCTCGATGCCCTGACTGGCCGCCGCGACCGCCAGGGTGCCGATCACGTCGTCGGCCTCGACACCCGGCACGTCCAGCACCGGCCAACCCGAGAGGCGCACCACCTCGTGGATCGGTGCGATCTGGCTGCGCAGGTCGTCGGGCATGGGGCTGCGGTGCTGCTTGTACTCGGGGTAGAGCGCGTCGCGGAAGGTCGGGCCCGAGGCGTCGAACACGCAGGCGGCCCAGGTGGACGGGTGGTCCTTGAGCAGCTTCTGCATCATGTTGATCATGATGCGGATGGCGCCGGTCTTCTGCACTGTGCCGTCGGGCAGGGTGGTGCTCATGGCGTCGCCGCCAGCGAAGAAGGCGCGGTAGAGGTAGCTGGAGCCGTCGACCAGCAGCAGGCGCGGGGTGGATTGTTCGGACATGGGGGCGATTGTCGGGGATGCCAGGGTGCGGCGCAGGCGCTCCATGCCTACAATGCGGCATGCGCGCCCCAACCCTGCTCCGATCCCTCCCGCTGGCCCTCGCCATTGCCGCGTCCCTGCCCGTGCTGGCACAGACCGGCACCCCGGCGCCCACCCCGGTCGAACAGCCCCGGCTGCCGGCGGGCGAGGCCAAGGTGATCGAACGCATCACGCACGAAGACGCTGGCTCCCGCATCGACGAGGTGCGCATCGGCGGCCAGACCCGCAGCATCGACGTGCAGCCCAAGAACGGCGCCCCGGCCTATGAAATTGCCCCCCAGAGTGGCGCGGATCTGCCCACCGAAGGCCAGGGCAGCAGCGGCCGCAGCCGCTGGCGCCTTCTGAGCTTCTGACCCTTTCCCGTTTCCATGGCCGTTTACACCGAAGTCCCGCAGGACGAAGCCGCTGCGCTGCTGCGCGAACTCCAACTGGGTGAGCTCACCGCCTTGCGCGGCATCCAGGGAGGCATTGAAAACACCAACTACTTCGCCACCACGGTGCTGGACGGCGCCGAGACCGAGCACGTGCTCACGGTGTTCGAGCGCCTGGGCTTCGAACAGCTGCCGTACTACCTGCGCCTGATGAAGCATCTGGCCCAAAAGGGCATCCCGGTGCCCGAGCCTGCTGCCAACACCAAAGGCGAGATCCTGCACCGGCTGCAGGGCAAGCCCGCGGCCGTGGTCAACAAGCTGGCCGGGCACAGCGAACTGCGGCCCTCTGTGGTGCACTGCGAGGCCGTGGGCGCCATGCTCGCACGCATGCACCTGGCCGGCCAGGACTTCGCCATGCAACAGCCCAACCTGCGCGGCCTGGCCTGGTGGAACGAAACCGTGCCGGTGGTGCTGCCGCACCTGAGCGACAACCAGGCCACCCTGATCCGCAGCGAACTGGCCTACCAGAACCACGTGGCCGCGCAGTCCGCCTTCAAGGCGCTGCCCCATGGCCCGGTGCACGCCGACCTGTTCCGCGACAACGTGATGTTCGACGGCGACCGCCTCTGCGGCTTCTTCGACTTCTACTTCGCCGGCAACGACAGCTGGCTGTTCGACCTGGCTGTCACCCTCAACGACTGGTGCATCTTCCACGGCGACGAGGCGGCCGACGGCCTGCACGACGAGCGCCGCGCGCACGCCATGCTGGCGTCCTACCAGTCGGTGCGACCGCTGACGGCGGCCGAGCGCCAGCTGCTGCCCGCCATGCTGCGCGCCGGCGCGCTGCGCTTCTGGCTCTCGCGCCTGTGGGACTGGCACCTGCCGCGCGAGGCGGCCATGCTCAAGCCGCACGACCCGGGCCATTTCGAGCGTGTGCTGCGCGAGCGCGTGCGCCAGGCCCGCGACCTGGCGGACTCGCTGCGCGACGCCGGCGGCGTGCCCGCCTGAGGGCCGTGCCATGAAGCTGCGCACCGTGCCCGCATCCACCGGCCTGCAATGGGTCCGGCTGGGCGTAAAGACCTTTCTGCGGCAACCCCTGGCCATGTCGGGCCTGTTCTTCATGTTCATGGCGGTGGTGTCGGTGCTGGCCCTGGTGCCGTTTCTTGGCACCGCCCTGGCCACCCTGCTGACCCCGGCGGTCAACCTGGGCCTGATGTCGGCCTCGCGCGAGGCCGAGGCCGGGCGGTTCCCGATGCCCAAGCAGCTGGTCACCGCCTTCCGTGGCGGCCCCGCCAAAACCCGGGGCATGCTCACCCTGGGCGGTCTGTATGGCCTGGGGCTGCTGGTGATCCTGCTGCTGGTGGGCCTGCTGGAAGGCAACCCCGAGGGCGCCGCCACCATGACCGCCGAAGAGGCCATGCGCAGCATGGTCACCAGCCCTGCCCTCTGGTTCGGGCTGGTTGCCATGATGCCGCTGCAGATGCTGTTCTGGCACGCGCCCGCCCTGCTCTTCTGGCACGGCGTGCCGCCGGTCAAGAGCCTGTTCTTCAGCCTGATGGCCTGCTGGGCCAACAAGGGCGCGCTGCTGGTGTTTCTGCTGGGCTGGACCGGGCTGTTCGTGGCCTTCAGCGTGTCCCTCAGCCTGCTCAGCGCCCTGCTCGGTGGCGCGCAGGCCGCGGGCCTGATCGTCTACCCGGCGGTGCTCTTCATGGCCTCGATGTTCTTCACATCGATCTGGTTCACGTTCCGCGACAGCTTCGACGACAGCGAGCCCGCAGGGGTGGTGGCGACGGACGACTTCGCGCCCCACTGAGCGGCCTCCAGGCCCCGGCGGCCGTTGCGGTGCAACTCCATCGCCCGCAGGAACAGCGCTTCCACCTGCAAGGTGATCTGCGGCCAGTCCAGCGGCTCCACCGAGGCGCGGGCCTGCCCGGCGGCCCGAGCCACCCGTCCCGGCTCCCGCGCCAGCGCCACCGCCGCCTGCACAAAGGCCCGCTCATCACCGGCCGGCACTGTCCAGCCGTTGTGGTCGGACTGCACCCACTCGGCTGCTGCGGCGCAAGCGTAGGCCAGCACCGGCAGCCCGCTGGCCAGTGCCTCCAGGGTCACGTTGCCAAAAGTCTCGGAGAGGCTGGGAAACAGCAGCAGGTCGGCCGAGGCGTAGCTGCGCGCCAGCTCGGCCTGGGTCTGCGAACCCATGAACCGCGCCTGCGGGCAGCGCCGCTCCAGCGCATCGCGCATCGGCCCGTCGCCCACGAACACCAGGCGCACGCCCTCGTGGACCGCCTGCATGGCTTCGAAAGTCTCCAGCACCAGGTCGAGGTTCTTCTCGGGCGCCAGGCGCCCGACCACCAGCAGCACCAGGTCGCCGGGGCCAGCGCCCCAGTGCGCCCGCAGCGTGTTGTCGTGAAGGCCGGGGTCGAACAGCCGGGTGTCGACGCCGCGCGCCACCACCTGCAAGCGCTCGAAGCCCTGTGACAGCAGCTCGGCGCACAGGGCGCGGGTGGGCACCATGGTGCACAGGGTCTGGTTGTGGAACTTGCGCAGGTAGGCCGCAATTGGCCGCCGCAGCCAGCCCAGGCCGTAGTGCTGGCTGTAGCTGTGGAAATTGGTGCGGAAGTCGGACGTGACCGGGATGCGCAGCTGCCGCGCCGCCTTCAGCGCCGACCAGCCCAGCGGCCCTTCGGTGGCGATGTGGACCAGGTCGGGGCGCTGCAGCGACCACGAGGCCATCAGCGCCTTGCGGCCCGGCAGCCCGAGCTTGAGCTGGGGATAGCGCGGGATCGGCATGCCGCGCATCAGCTTTTCTTCGAACCCGATGTCCCGCGCGCCGCGATCGCCCGTGGTCTGCCGGGGCCGCACCAGCTGCACCTGGTGGTTGCGCTCGCACAGGCCCTGCACCAACCGGGACAGCGTCAGCGCCACACCATTGACCTCGGGTGGCCAGGTTTCCGTGACCACCGCCAGACGCAGCGAGGGGCGCGCGGCAGGAAAGTCCTGCAGCACGATGTCTTGGGAGTCGGGTGTCGTCATGCCCCGATGGTCCGCCCGGGGCGCAACAGATTTGTGACAGCGCACCCGCCGATGTGACCGCCTGAAGACCGAACCGTGAAGCCCCGGTGTTGTCACCGCGATTTCACGCAATCGCGACACGATGCGCACACCCCCAACCCCTTGCAGGAGCCCGCATGACCGCGTTTTTCGACGCCCTGAAGACCCAGCGCTGGGACGACCACCGCTACTACCACCACAACCGCATCAACCAGACGCTGCACTTCATCAGCGCGGTCAGTTTCGTGGTGGCCTACGGGTGGCTGGTCATCGACCCGGTGGTCTCGGCGCTGATCGGCTGGCTGGTGTCGATGACGACGCGACAGTCCGGCCACTTCTTCTTCGAACCCCTGGGCTACGACCATGTGAACCAGGTCACCAACGAATACAAGGAGGAGATCAAGGTGGGCTACAACCTGCGCCGCAAGGTGGTGCTGATCGCCATCTGGGCCGCGGTGCCGCTGGCGCTGCTGGCCAGCCCCGACCTGATGGGCCTGATCGAGCCGCACACCGACTGGACGGGCTACGTGCGCGACGTCGGTGCCGCCTGGCTGGCGCTCGGCGTGGCCGGGCTGCTGTTCCGCACCGTGCACCTGTTCTTCCTCCGCGACGTGCAGACCGGCCTGGTGTGGATGACCAAGATCCTCACCGACCCGTTCCACGACATCAAGCTCTACCACCGGGCCCCGCTGCAGCTGCTGCGCGGCGAGCTGTACGACCCCGCGCACGGCCGCGCCTGACGCCGTTCAAGGGCGTGCGGTCCTCCTCGTCATGCGCCCGGTCGGCGCCCCAGGGCGGTGGCGATCACCTCGCGCAGGATGCCGCGGCGGATGCCCCGGTTGCTCTGCCCCGCCACCGGTGCCCACCAGCCCTGCTCGCGCATGTCGCGCCCGGCGCGCACGAACTTTTCCAGCACGGCGTCGAAGTCGGCGTCGCTGACGTTCAGGCTGAAGATCAGCCGGCCCGTGCCCACCCAGCTCAGCGCCACACCGTGCCAGCGCAGCAGGTACTGCAGCATCCAGTTGTAGCGCGAGGGCTCGGTGTAGTTGATGGTCCAGATGCTGTGCAGGTTGGTCGCGCGCATGGGCAGGCCCTCGCGTTCCATGGTCTCGTTGAAGCGCCGGGCCCGTGCGTTCCAGCGCTCGTCCTGCCCTTCGTACACCGCCTGCACCTCGGGCGTCTGCAGGCGCTCCAGGAACACCGACATGCCGCCCATCACCTGCGGGTGCGCGTTGAAGGTGCCGCGCGCCAGGCAGAGGTCGGCCGGCCGGTCGGCGCGGAAGCGCTGCATCAGCGCGTGGCGGCCGCAGACCACGCCCACCGGGTAGCCTCCGGCCAGCGTCTTGCCGTAGGTGACCATGTCGGCCTTAACGCCGAAGTACTCCTGCGCGCCGCCCGGCGCGAGCCGGAAGCCGAGGAACACCTCGTCGAAGATCAGCACGATGCCGCGCTCGGTGCAGACCTCGCGCAGGCGCTGCAGCCAGGCGGTGTAGGCGGCGCGGTCGAAGTGGGCCTGCCGGCCACTGTCGACCAGGGCGGAGTCGGCGGGCGGCACGCGGTTGGTGTGCAGCGCCTGCAGCGGGTTGACCAGCACGCAGGCGATGTCGCGGCGCGTGCGCAGCACCCGCAGGCTGCGTTCGCTCATGTCGGCCAGGGTGTAGGTCTCGCGCGGTGGCAGCGGGTTGCCGGGGCCGGGCTGCACGTCCTCCCACCAACCGTGATAGGCGCCGGGGAAGCGCACCAGGTGGCGCTTGCGGGTGTGGAAGCGCGCCAGCCGAACCGCCTGCATCACGGCCTCGGTGCCGGACATGTGGAACGAGACCTCGTCCATGCCCGAGATCTCGCGCAGGCGCTGGACGTTGCCCGCCACGCAGGGGTGGTAGGCGCCGAGCACCAGCCCGAGGTCCTGCACGCGGGCCGCACCTTCGGCCATGCAGGCCTTGTAGAAGTCCACGCCGAACACGTTGACGCCGTAGGAGCCGGTGAGGTCGTGAAAGCGGTAGCCGTCCAGGTCGGTCAGCGTCACGCCGTCGGCCGACTGCACGAAGGCGCCGACCTTGAGCCGCTCGCTCACGATGGGGCTGAACTGGAAGGGCACGCGGTAGCGGCCGGTGAACTGCAGATCGGCCAGGCCTTCGCGGGCCTGCGCCGTCATCGCCAGCGTCTTCGGATGGCGGCTGGCGAGGCCGGCGGCGAGCGCCTCGAAGGCCGCGCGGCGCCGGGCCACCACCTCCGGCGCTGCACCGTCGCAGGCGAAGAACTCGGTCTCGTCGTAGGCGTAGCCCGGCAGCCAGCGCGCCAGCCGCTTGGCCATGCGCGAGTGCCCGGCCAGGGAACGGTGCTTGGCGCGCGAGAGGTCGATCCGGCGTTTGATCATCGGCGCTGCGAGGGCGAGCGCGCCCGCCGGCAGGGCAATTTCCAACAAGGACATGGGTTCGGGCTCCAGAGGGGATGTCGGCCCTGTTTCTATTTCAAGCGCGTGTCATCTCCATGAATCCCGTTGCCACCCTGCGCCGCATCGCGCAGCACGAAGACCTCAACTTCCTGCTGACCAACCGCGTGCCCCGCATCGCCCTCACCCACGCCATCGGCTGGTGGAGCCGCATCCGCCACCCCTGGGTGCGCGACCTCTCGCTGGCGGTCTGGAAGGCCTTCAGCGACCTGGACCTGAGCGACGCGAAACAGCAGCGCTTCGCCAGCCTGCACGACTGCTTCATCCGCGAGCTGCGCCCCGGCGCCAGACCAGTGGACCCACGCACCGGCGTCATCACCAGCCCCAGCGACGGCATCGTCGGCGCCTGCGGCCGCATCGAGGCCGTGGACGGCGAGCCCCAGGTGTTCCAGGCCAAGGGCTTTCCGTACAAGCTGGCCGAGCTGCTGGGCGACTCGGCCCACACCGCCGCGCTGTGTCGCGAACTGCAGGGCGGCAGCTATGTGACCCTGCGGCTCACGTCCAGCATGTACCACCGCTTCCACGCACCCTGCGACGCGCGGCTCGAACACGTCACCTACATCAGCGGGGACACCTGGAACGTGAACCCGATCGCGCTGCAGCGCGTGGAGCGCCTGTTCTGCCGCAACGAGCGCGCGGTGCTGCACCTGCGCCAGCCCGATGGCGCGCGCCTGCTGCTGGTGCCGGTGGCGGCGATCCTGGTGGCGAGCATGCGCCTGCACGCGCTGGACGTGCCGCTGAACCTGCGCTACCGCGGCCCCAACGAGCTGCCCTGCGACGCGCCCTGCACCAAGGGCCAGGAGCTGGGCTGGTTCGAGCACGGTTCGACCATCCTGGTGTTTGCACCGCCAGGGCACGTGCTGGCGCCGGGGCTGGCCACCGGGCAGACGCTGCGCATGGGGCAGCCGTTGCTGGTGCGCGAGGACAGGCGGCGTTCAAGCTGACGTCAGCTTTCTTTCACAAAACCGTCATCAAAAGCCGCTGGCCGGCCGGTAAGCTCGGTTGAACGGTTGTCTGACACCACGTCCGCACCGAACCACCAACGTTGGAAGAAAGGCCTCATGTGAAAGCCCTGAAGAAAGCCCGCAAGCTGATCGAAAACGCGCCCGAGTCCAGTGAAGCGCGCATCCTGTCGGCCCTGGTCGTCGCCCTCGAGTCGGAGGCGGCCTACCCGGTCAACGACCTCTACAAGCTCAACTTCGACAACTTCGAACTCGCGCTCGACCTGCTCAAGGAATGGCGCCTGGACCGCTACTACATGAGCAAGGTGCGCCTGCTGGACCTGTCGGTGCAGCTCGGCGACATGGAGAAGGCCGCAGCCGCCCCGGCCGCCCGGGAGGCGACGGCCAAGGCGGACTGAACCGGCCCGGGCTAGCGCCACCAGGGCGGCAACGCCCCGCGCTGGCGCAACTGCACGCGCCAGCGCTGCAAGGCCAGGAACTCCACCAGCCCACCCGCCAGACCACACACCACCACCCCCGCCTGCACGCACCGGCACAACAGGGTTGGCCGCGCGGGGCGGCGGGAAGGATCGCTGAAGCTGGCGGTCATGTTCTCTTCATTGCACAGGTCGGAGCCCCACGGTAGGGCCGGTCTGTGACAACCCTGTGTCACCCCGCCCATGAGCACCGCCCACCCGCTGCCCGAGTTGCAGACGCTCGAACGGCTGATCGAGCTGGGCGGCCAGCACCTGCAGGCGCGGCCGGTGCGCCATGTCTCAATCCCCGGCGGTCCGGGCTTTCCAGTCTGGGCCATCACCCTGGGCAGCCCCGATCCGCACTGCCCCGGCGTCGGCTACTTCGGCGGCGTGCACGGGCTGGAGCGCATCGGCGCGGAGGTGGTGATCGCCTTTCTGCAGAACATCGTCACCCGGCTGGGCTGGGACCGTTCGCTGCACCGCTTGCTGGAAGATGTGCGGCTGGTGTTCATGCCCATCGTCAACCCCGGCGGCATGTGGGCCGCGACCCGCGCCAACCCGCGCGGTGTGGATCTGATGCGCAACGCTCCGGTGGAGGCGCGCGAGAAGGTGCCCTGGCTGATGGGCGGCCAGCGCCTGAGCGCCGGCCTGCCCTGGTACCGCGGCCGCCTGGGCGATCCGCTGGAAACCGAGAGCGCGGCGCTGTGCGAGGTGGTGCAGGCCGAGCTGCTGGCGCGCCCGTTCTCGCTGGCGCTGGACTGCCACTCGGGCTTCGGCATCAGCGACCGGCTGTGGTTCCCCTTCGCCCACACGCGCAAGCCCATCCCCCACCTGGCCGAGGTGCGGGCGCTCAGGACCATCTTCGAGCAGGCGCACCACCACCATCCCTACATCATCGAACCGCAGAGCGCCCAGTACCTGACCCACGGCGACCTCTGGGACCACCTCTACCTGCAGGCCTGCACCGACCCGGCGCGCACCTTCCTGCCGCTGACGCTGGAGATGGGATCGTGGCTGTGGGTCAAGAAGAACCCGCGCCAGCTGTTCTCGCGCAAGGGCATCTTCAACCCGCTCATCGGCCACCGGCAGCAGCGTGTGCTGCGGCGCCACCTGGCGCTGCTGGACTTCCTGGCGCGCGCCGCCGGCAGCCATGCGCAGTGGACACCCGCGCCGCACGAGCGCGCCGATGGCCACGCCCAGGCGCTGGCCGACTGGTTCTGAAAGGATGGCAGCCATGAGCAACTGGGTGTTCCTGCGCGGACTGACCCGCGAATCGGCGCACTGGGGAGATTTCCCGCAGCGCTTCGCAGCTGCTCTGCCCGGCGCCCGCGTGCACCTGATCGATCTGGCCGGCAACGGCCTGCGCTGCCACGAGCGCAGCCCGGCCGCGGTGGCCGCCATGGTGGCCGACGGCCGGGCGCAGTGCCAGCGCCTGGGCCTCACCGGCCCGGTGCACCTGCTGGCCCTGTCGCTGGGTGGGATGGTGGCCACAGAGTGGCTGCACAGCGCGCCCCAGGACATCGCGTCGGCGGTGCTGGTCAACACCAGCATGCGGCCCTTCAGCCCGATGCACCGGCGGCTGCGGCCGCACAACCTGCCGACGCTGCTGCGGCTGGTGTTTGGCCGCCCCTCGCCCGACGCGGCCGAGCGGCTGATCTGGCGCATGACCAGCGCGCAGACCGGGGTGGACGAGGCGGTTATGGCCACCTGGGTCGCTGCGCGGCGGCAGCGCCCGGTGCAGGCGGCCAACGCGCTGCGGCAGCTGCTGGCGGCGGCCCGCTTCCGGGCCCCCGCCCAGGCGCCGCAGCGGCCAGTGCTGGTGCTGACCAGCCGAGGAGACCGGCTGGTCCACACCAGTTGCTCGGAAGCGCTCGCGCGGGCCTGGGGCAGCCCGCTGGCGCGGCACCCCGGCGCGGGGCACGACTTGCCGCTGGACGACCCTGGGTGGGTGATCGAACAGGTGCGCGACTGGGTGGAGCGGCGGTCGTCACGGCCATGACACACGAGGCGCCTAGGCTGCGGCGCTTTGTGTCCATCCCTTCCATCGCCACCATGCCCCTGTTCCGCCTGACCGCGCCGGCCTTTGCATCCGCGCTCACTTTCGTCGTCGCATTCGCCACCACCACACCCGCCCTCGCCGCCCCGCCCACGGGCCGCTTCGCCATGGTCCACCACCTGCCGGTGGACGGCGTGGCCGAGATCATCACCGCCACCCCCGACGGCCGGACCCTGCTCTACACCAGCGCCGATGCTGGCGCCCTGGGCCTGGTGGACATCCGCGATCCGGCCCGCCCGGCCCACCTGCCGCGCGTGGACGTGCGCCTGGGCGGCGTGGGTGAGCCCACCTCGGTGGCGGTCAGCCCCGACGGGCGCTACGCCGTGGTGGCCATGCGCATGGACGACGACGTGGCCAACGCGCGCCGCGGCTTCCTGCGCATCTACGACGTGCGCGACCCGCAAGCGGTCCGGCATGTGAAAGACATCACCGTGGGCGTCGGCCCCGACTCGCTGGCCCTGGCCGGCAGCGGCAAGACCCTGCGTGCCATCGTTGCCATCGAGGACGAAGAGACCGACGCCAAGGGCGACGCCACGCTGGACGGCAAGCGCCCCGGCCGCATCGACGTGGTGGGCCTGCAGGACCTGTACGTGGCCACCTCCAGCGGCCTGCAGAGCATCGAGCTGGTGGAAGCGCTGAAGTCCCTGCCCGGCGCGATCTACCCGCAAGACCCACAGCCGGAGTTCGTGTCCATCTCGCCGGACGGCCGCACCGCCGCCGTGACGCTGCAGGAGAACAACGCCGTGGCCCTGCTCGACCTGCGCCACCCGCGCCAGGCCCGTCTGCTGCGGGTGCTCTCCGCCGGCACGGTGGAACGCAAGGGCAACGCCGACCTGCAGCGCGACAAGGAGATCGGCTTCAAGGACAGCTTCAGCGGCCGGCGCGAACCCGACGCCGTCACCTGGGTGTCCAACGACGTGTTCGCCCTGGCCAACGAGGGCGACGGCAAGAAGGGCGCGGACGGCAGCCTGCCCGGTGGCCGCGGCTTCACCCTCATGAACACCCGCGGCGCCGTGGTGTACGAAACCGGCGAGCGCACCGAGCAGCAGGCGGTGCTGCACGGCCACTACCCCGACAGCCGCTCGGCCGCCAAGGGTGTGGAGATCGAGGGCATCACCAGCGCCCGCTTCGGCGGCCGGCCGTACCTGCTGGTGGGCTCGGAGCGCGGCGCCTTCCTGGAGGTGCACGAGGTCAGCGACCCGCAGCAGCCGCGCTTCGTGCAGCTGCTGCCCACCGGAATGTCGCCCGAGGGCATCACCACCATCACGCGCCGCGCCGACGGCCAGCAGCTCGCTGTGACGGCCAACGAAGGCGACGGCTCGATCAACCTCTACCGCTTCCACGCCCAGGGCGCGCCAGCGGGCGAACCGCAGATCGTCGCGCGCGATGGCTCCATGCCCTGGGGCGCGCTCTCGGGCCTCACCACCGACGGCAGCCACCTCTACACCGTGCCGGACAACGCGTTCGGACAGTCGCGCATCTGGCGCCTGAACATGGCCGAGGCCGCGCGGGGCCGCGTGGTGATCGACCAGGTGGTACCGCTGACCGAGCAGGGCCAGCCGCTGAAGGTGGACCCCGAAGGCATCGCCCGCGTGGCCGATGGCTTCTGGATCGCCTCCGAAGGCGCCACCGTCGACGGCAACGAGCTGATCAAGGTGAACGCGGCCGGCGCGGTGCAGCAGCGCATCAAGCTGCCCGCCAGCGTGCAGGCGAAGTTCGCGAATGCGAAGACCAGCACCGGCTACGAGGGCGTGGCCGCCAGCGCCGACGGACAGACGCTCTACATGGCCGTCCAGCGCGGCTACGACCTGTCCAGGCCGCAGGCGGCCATCCTCAAGCTGCACCTGCCCACCATGGCCTGGACCAGCGCGTTCTACCCGCTGGAGCAGCACAGCAAGGACGCCAAGACCTACTGGATGGGGCTGTCGGAAATCCAGCTCATGGAAGGCGGCCCCGGCAGTCAGGACGACCGCCTGCTGCTGCTCGAACGCGACAAGGGCGGTGGCGAAGGCCGCGCCATCCACGCCGAGGTCAAGCGGGTCTACAGCGTCGACGCGGCCGATGTGGTCGAGGGCGCGGTGCTGAAAAAGACCTTGGTGAAGGACCTGCGCCAGGACTTCCACTGGCTGCACGAGAAGGCCGAAGGCATGGTGGTCTTCCAGGGCGGCCTCTGGGTCGTGAACGACAACGACGGCGCCGGCTGGACCCGCCTGCTCAACGCGGGCAAGCCTTGATGAAAGCCCTGTGACAGCGTTGTCTGCTGCGTGTTTTGTAGCAACAGCGACACACTGTCACGAAGTTTTTATACCCGCCGGTTGCAATGGCACCACCTGAATGTCTTTTGCATCAGGTGGGCATCCGCCCCACACGTTCCAACGAATCCAACAAGGAAACATCATGAAGAAGAGCCTGATCGCTCTGGCCGTGCTGGCCGCTTCCGGCGCCGCCATGGCCCAATCCTCCGTCACCGTGTACGGCCGCGTCGACCTGTCGGTCGGCAGCCTCAAGGAGCTCGACAAGGGCAGCCAGACCAAGCTGTTCAACGGCGGTGACGGCGGTCTGACGACCTCGCGTCTGGGCTTCCGCGGGTCCGAAGACCTGGGTGGAGGCCTCAAGGCCAACTTCAAGCTGGAGCACCGCCTGAACGCCGACGACGGCACCTCGCAGGACCCGTTCTGGAAGGGCGAGTCGACCGTGAGCCTGGCCGGTGGCTTCGGTGAAGTCAAGCTGGGCCGCAGCTCCACCATCTACGACGAAGTGCGTGGCCTGGCGCTCAGCTCCAACGTGTTCGACTCCGCCTTCACCCCCGCCTCCAACGGCGTCTGGGGCTCGGGTGGCGACTACAGCAGCCGGTTCAACAACAAGATCACCTACGCCCTGCCCAAGCTGGGCGGCGTGTACGGCGGCATCGAGTACGCACTCGACGAAGACGCCACGGTGGACGCCAACATGCTGGGTGCCAAGATCGGCTACAAGGCCGGCCCGCTGGACGTGGCCCTGGGCCTGCAGCAGGAAAAGGGCAAGGACAACGACTACATGCTGATCGCCGCCGCCTACGACCTGGGCGCCGTGAGCCTCTCGGGTGGCTACAACACCCGCCGCGGCAACGACGAAAAGGGCGACGACAACGAGCTGACCGTGGGCCTGAACGTGCCGATGGGCAACGTCAACCTGTCGTTCGGCTTCGCCACCAGCAAGACCGAAATCGGTGGTTCCACCGCCGCCAAGTCCTCGGGCTTCGGCGTCGGCGCCACCTACGCCCTGTCCAAGCGCACCAAGGTGTACGGCGGCTTCCGTTCGCACAACGTGAAGGACGGCGCCGGCACCAAGACGGCCGACACCCGCCTGTTCGCCGTGGGCCTGCGCCACGACTTCTGAGCACCCTTTCCGGGGAAGTTGCGCAGGGGGAACTTCCGAATCCGCAATCAGAGTCTGCGCAACATTTTGATGCCACCGGCGGTCACACGCCGGTGGCTTTTTTCATTCGTCGACCGGGGTGAGCTTGGCCACCGACAGCGCCAGCCACTTGACACCGTGGCGGCTGAAGTTCACCTGCGCCCGGGCATCGGCGCCGGCGCCTTCGAGCGCCAGCACCTTGCCTTCACCGAACTTGTTGTGGAACACCTTCTGGCCGGTGCGGATGTCCACACCGCGGTCGGGTTCGCTGGCCTTGGGCGGCGGCGTGCCGCTGCCGGTGGACAGGAAACCCGGCGACCAGGCCGGGTTCGCGGCCGGTGATCCGCCGGTGGCGTACAGACCCCGGCGCCCGCCCTGCCACCCGCCCACCGACGGCGCCGCGGCGGCCCAGGCCGGTTGTGGCGGCGTGAGCCACTTCAGGCAGGCCTCGGGCAGCTCGTCGAAAAAGCGGCTCTTCATGTTGTAGCGCGTCTGGCCGTGCAGCATGCGCGTCTGCGAATGGCTCAGGTACAGGCGCTTGCGCGCGCGGGTGATGGCCACGTACATCAGGCGGCGCTCTTCCTCCAGCCCGTCGCGGTCGCTCATCGAGTTCTCGTGCGGGAACAGTCCTTCTTCCAGACCGGTGATGAACACGCAGTCGAACTCCAGGCCCTTGGCGGCGTGCACCGTCATCAGCTGCACCGCGTCCTGCCCGGCCTGGGCCTGGTTGTCGCCGGACTCCAGCGCGGCGTGCGTGAGGAAGGCGGCCAGGGGGCTGAGGGTTTCGCCGGTTTCGGCGTCGGGGGCCAGCGATTCGTTCAGCAAAGGCGCGTCCGGGTCCAGGCCCTGGCTGACCGGGCTTTGCGACAGGCTCGTGCCGTGTTCATCGACCGGCAGCGCCACCGCGTCGCGGCCGAAGCCCTCCTGCATCACGAAGCTCTCGGCGGCGTTGACCAGTTCCTCCAGGTTCTCCACCCGGTCCTCGCCTTCGCGCTCGTTGCGGAAGTGTTCGATCAGGCCGCTCTTGTCGAGCACCAGCTCGATGATCTCCTTGAGGGTCATGGCCTCCGTCTTCTCGCGCATCACATCCAGCAGCGCGACGAAGTTGGCAATGGCGGTGCCGGCGCGCCCGGTCACGCCGCTCACCGCGTCGTGCAGCGAGCAGCCGCTGGCACGCGCCACGTCCTGCAGCTGCTCCACGCTGCGCGCGCCGATGCCGCGCGGCGGAAAATTCACCACGCGCAGAAAGCTGGTGTCGTCGTGCGGGTTCTCCAGCAGCCGCAGGTAGGCCAGCGCGTGCTTGATCTCGGCGCGCTCGAAGAAGCGCAGGCCACCATACACGCGGTAAGGAATGGCGGCGTTGAACAGCGCGGTCTCGACCACGCGGCTCTGCGCGTTGCTGCGGTAGAGCACCGCCATCTCGCTGCGCGGCGTGCCCTCGCGTTCGAGCTGCTTCATCTCGTCCACCATCCACTGCGCCTCGGCGAAGTCGCTCACCGATTCGTAGACGCGCACCGGTTCGCCCGCGCCCGCGTCGGTGCGCAGGTTCTTGCCCAGGCGGCGGCTGTTGTGGCTGATGAGCTCGTTGGCGGTGTTGAGGATATTGCTGGCGCTGCGGTAGTTCTGCTCCAGCTTGATCTGGTGCTTCACCTGGAACTCGCGCACGAAATCGGCCATGTTGCCCACGCGCGCGCCGCGGAAGGCGTAGATGCTCTGGTCGTCGTCGCCCACGGCGAACACGGCGTTGCCCGAGGCCGGCAGGCCTTCGAGCGGCGGCGAGGAGAACATCTTGATCCAGGCGTACTGCAGGCGGTTGGTGTCCTGGAACTCGTCGATCAGGATGTGCTTGAAACGCCGCTGGTAGTGCACGCGGATCGGGTCGTTGTCGCGCAGCACCTCGTAGCTGCGCAGCATCAGCTCGCCAAAGTCCACCACGCCTTCGCGCTGGCACTGCTCTTCGTAGAGCTGGTAGATCTCGACCTTGCGCCGCGTCTCGTCGTCGCGCACCACCACGTCGCGCGGGCGCTGGCCATCTTCCTTGCAGCCGCTGATGAACCACTGCAGTTGCTTGGGCGGGAAGCGCTCATCGTCCACGTTGTGCTGCTTGCACAGGCGCTTGATGGCCGAGAGCTGGTCCTGCGTGTCCAGGATCTGGAAGGTCTGCGGCAGGCCGGCCGCCTGGTGGTGCGCGCGCAGGAAGCGGTTGCACAGGCCGTGGAAGGTGCCGATCCACATGCCGCGCACGTTCACCGGCAGCATGGCGGTCAGGCGGGTCATCATTTCCTTGGCCGCCTTGTTGGTGAAGGTCACTGCCATGATGCCGCCCGGCCCCGCCTGACCGCTCTGCAGCAGCCAGGCGATGCGGGTGGTGAGCACCCGGGTCTTGCCCGAGCCGGCACCGGCCAGGATGAGGGCGTGTTCGGGCGGCAGGGTGACGGCCGCGGCCTGCTCGGGGTTCAGGCCCGCGACCAGCGGGGTGGGATCTTCAAACAGCATCCGGGGATTGTAGGAAGCGGCCCGCCATACAGCCCTTCGTATAGCCCTCATATGCGCACGGCGCCACCCACGCCGGGTGGCATCGGCCTAGAATCAATCACCGGGCCCAAGCAATTGCGCCCGGTTTTTGTTTTCCGGCGTCCGGAAGACGCGAACCGGCCAGTTCCAAGCGCCTTTTCACCAACCCACCCCCGACCGCGGGGTGACTGAAAGGCCCACATGGAAATCTTCGACTACGACAACATCCTGCTGCTGCCGCGCAAATGCCGCGTGGAAAGCCGCAGCGAATGCGACCCCTCCATCGAGTTCGGCGGCCGGCGCTTCAAGCTGCCGGTGGTGCCTGCCAACATGAAGACGGTGCTGGACGAGTCCATCAGCGAATGGCTGGCCGCCAACGGCTACTTCTACGTGATGCACCGCTTCGACCTGGACAACGTGGCCTATGCGAAGCGCATGCGCGAGAAGGGCCTGTTCGTCTCGATCAGCTCGGGCGTGAAGGCACCGGACTACGAGGTGATCGACCGCCTGGCCGCCGATGGCGTGGGCGCCGACTACATCACCATCGACATCGCGCACGGCCACGCCGAAAGCGTGCGCCTGATGATCGAGCACATCAAGAAAAAACTGCCGAACGCCTTCGTGATCGCCGGCAACGTGGCCACACCCGAAGCCGTGATCGACCTGGAGAACTGGGGCGCGGACGCGACCAAAGTGGGCGTCGGCCCAGGCAAGGTCTGCATCACCAAGCTCAAGACCGGCTTCGGCACCGGCGGCTGGCAGCTCTCGGCGCTCAAGTGGTGCGCACGCGTGGCGACCAAGCCCATCATCGCGGACGGCGGCATCCGCCACCACGGTGACATCGCCAAGAGCGTGCGCTTTGGCGCCACCATGGTGATGATCGGCTCGCTGTTCGCCGGCCACGAGGAATCGCCCGGCCAGACGGTCGAGGTCGACGGCAAGCTCTACAAGGAGTACTACGGCTCGGCCAGCGACTTCAACAAGGGCGAATACAAGCACGTCGAAGGCAAGCGCATCCTCGAGCCCATCAAGGGCCGGCTGGCCGACACGCTGCGCGAGATGCAGGAAGACGTGCAGAGCTCGATCAGCTACGCGGGTGGCACGCAGCTGAGCGACCTGAAGAAAGTGAACTACGTGATCCTCGGCGGCGAGAACGCCGGCGAGCACCTGTTCATGTGAGGTCCAGCAGCTGGCGCGCCAGGTGGTTCAGCCGGTGGCGCGGCTGCACCAGCGCGTCCAGCACGCTGAAATGGTTGAGGCCCGGCAGGGTCTCACAGATCGGCACCACGGCCTCGCCCCAGGTCTCGCGGATCAGGCGGGCCTGGCGCTGGAACTCGGCGCTCTCGTCGCCGCCGGCCACGCTCAGCAGCACCCCCCGCTCCTCCTCGGTGTCGGGCTGCGCCTTGGGCAGCCAGGCCGGGCTCGCCATGCGCACCTGTTCGGGCGTCAGGCGCAGCGAGTCCTTGAGGAAGGGTGTGTGGCGCAGCGGCTCCAGGTCGAACACGCCGGAGATCGACAGCGCGTTGTAGACCAGGTCCTCGGGCAGATCGGGCGCAAAGCGCGACCATTCGCAGGCCAGCAGCATCGCCGCCAGGTGCCCGCCCGCCGAGTGGCCGACGACGGAAATGCGGCGCGGGTCGCCGCCGTGCACCGCGATGTGGCGGTAGGTCCAGACCAGGGCCTGCACCATCTGCATCGTGATGTCTGAAATCGTGACCGCCGGGCACAGCGCGTAGTTCGGAATCACCACGCAGGCGCCCTGCTTCACGAAGGCCGGAGCCAGGAAGCTGTGGTCCGACTTGTCCAGGCTGCGCCAGTAGCCGCCGTGAATGAACACCAGCACTGGCGCCAGCGGGTCGCTGTCGCGGCGCTGAGCGGGGAACAGGTCCAGCGTCTCACCCGGTCCGTGCCCGTAGGCCAGGTCGGGCAGGCAGACCAGATGTTCGCGCGCTGCCTTCGAATCACGCGCCCAGCGCTCGAAGTACTGCGCATGGTCGGGTACCAGGGCGCGGTTGTTGTACTGGGCGTCGAGCCAGGCCGGGTCGGGTGGGAGGGGCGTGTTCATGGCTGGAAATTGTGTCACGGGGAAGCGTCAGGCCATTGACAGCCTGCTGGCGACCGAGTTGACGTATTCTGTATACAGAGTACAGAATACACATCATGACCGCCCAGTTGCTGCAACTCGAAACCGCGCCCGACCTGGTCGACCAGGTCTACCGCGCCCTGCTGGATGCCATCAGCGCGGGCGCGCTGGCGCCCGGGCAACGGATCACGCAGGAAGAGCTGGCAGAGCGCCTGGCGGTCTCGCGCCAGCCGGTGATGCAGGCGCTGCGCCTGCTCAAGCGCGACGGTTTCGTGCAGGACGCGCCGCTGGCGGGCAACGCCGGCCGCTGCCGTGGCCTGCAGGTGACGCCGCTGGACCCGGCCTGGATCGCGCAGGTGTATGAGGTGCGCGGCGCGCTGGACACCCTGGCCGCCCGGCTGGCCGCCGAGCGCCGTGCGCACCTCGATCCGGCGCTGATCGAACAAGGCCGCCAGGCCGTGGAAGCCGGCGACATCAAGGCCATGATCGACGCCGATCTGGCCTTTCACCGCGCGCTCTACCAGGCCTCGGCCAACCCGCTGATCGAACAGAGTGCCCTGCTGCATTGGCACCACATCCGCCGCGCCATGGGCGAGGCCCTGCAGCACGATGGCCTGCGCGACCCGGTCTGGGACGAACACACCGCCATCGCACAGGCCGTGGCGCAGGGCGATGCGGAGCATGCCGAAGCCCTGATGCGCGAGCACAGCCTTCAGGCCAGCCTGTACCTGGGTGCCCAGGCAGCCCCCGCTGCCAGCGCGCCCAGCCCCGACAACTCCGTGGTTCGTTGAACCACTTCAAGCGGTTTCCGGGACACTCCCGGAAACCGCTTTTTTTTTATTCCCCCGGATTCATGACCTCCGCATCCGCCACCGCGCCCCTGTCCATTGCCGTGCTGGGCATCGGCATGATGGGCTTTCCCATGGCCCGCCGCCTGTGCGAGGCCGGCCACCGCGTCAGCGCCTGGAACCGCTCGCGCGCCAAGGCCGAGCGCCTGCTGCCTGTCGGCGCCCAGGTGTTCGACCGCCCGGCCGACGCCGTGGCCCAGGCCGACCTTGTGGTCTGCTTGCTCGAAGACGGCCACGTGGTCGAAGACGTGCTGTTCGGCTTGGGCACGACCGATGGCCTGCGCCCCGGCAGCCTGGTGATCGACATGTCGTCCATCCAGCCGCGCCAGGCACGCGACCACGCTGCGCGGCTCGCCGCGTTGGGCGTGCACCACCTCGATGCGCCGGTCTCGGGCGGCACCGTCGGCGCCGAGGCTGGCACGCTGGCCATCATGGCGGGCGGCAAGCCAGCCGATTTCGAGCGCGCCCTGCCCGTCTTTGCCACGCTCGGTCGTGCCACCCATGTGGGCCCGCACGGCTCGGGACAACTGGCCAAACTGGCGAACCAGATGATCGTGGGCATCACCATCGGCGCTGTGGCCGAAGCCCTGCTGCTGTGCGAGAAGGGCGGCGCCGACATGGGCAAGGTGAAGCAGGCCATCAGCGGCGGCTTTGCCGACAGCCGCATCCTGCAGGTGCACGGCCAGCGCATGGTCGAGCGCGACTTCGCCAAACGAGCCGCCATCACGGTGCAGCTCAAGGACATGCGCAATGCGCTCACCACCGCCAGCGAAGTCGGGTTCGATGCACCGATCACCGGCCTGTTCGAGCAGTTGTTCGCCCAGGCCGCCGAGCACGGCCTGGCCGATCTGGACCACTCGGCCCTGTTCATGGAACTGGCCAGCCGCAACGGGATGAACTGAATCAGGAGGGGAAATCCCCCCCTTATCTCCCGGTCCGCAGGCGCTGGCCTGCCGAGAATCTCCAGGGTATGCACCGCAATCCCAAGGAGCCCCTGGCGTGAACCCGTCCACCCTGATCGGCATGGTGGCCAGCGTGGCGCTGATGGCCGTCATCCTGCTGTTCGGCTCCGACAAGCCGGGCAACTTTATCGACGCCCCCAGCATCGCCATCGTGCTCGGCGGCACGCTGGCGGCCACCTTCCTGAGCTACCCGCTGCGCGAGGTGCTGCGCGTGTTCCACCTGGTCTCGCAGGTGATGCGCGAGGAAAAGCTCAACACCAAACAGGACATCGAGGAGCTGGTGGGCCTGTCCAAGCTCTGGGTGCAGGGCGACCTGCAGGCGGTGGAGAAGGCGCTGACCCACGTGACCAACCCCTTCCTGCGCACCGGCGTGCAGCTGGTGATCGACCGCACGCCCGAGGAAGAGATCATCGACCTGCTGCAGTGGCGCATCGCCCACCTGCGCCAGCGCGAGGCGGCGGAGGCGCAGCTGTTCCGCGTCATGGCCAGCTACGCGCCGGCCTTCGGCATGCTGGGCACGCTGCTGGGCCTGATCAACCTGATGGACCTGGTCGGCAGCGGCGACATGGGCGCCATCGGCTCCCAGCTGGCCATCGCCCTGGTCACCACCTTCTACGGCGTGCTGCTGGCCAACCTCGTGTTCAAGCCCATCGCTGTGAAGCTGGAGCGCCGCACCGAGCAGCGCCTGGTGCTGATGAACATGGTGCTCGAAGGCATCTCGATGATGTGTGTGGGCCGCAGCCCCTCGCTGATGCGCGAGACGCTCAAGGCCTTTGTCGCCCAGTACGACGACGAAATCGATGACCGCCGGCGCCCCGCACGCCCGGCCACCCGCTGAGCCATGGCCGTCGTTCCACAGACAGGCCCGTCCCCTGCACGGCAGCTCCGCGTGTCGACCGCGGTCGGCCGCTACCGGCGCTGGCACGTCGATTCCCGCGTGGAGGTGGAAGAAGAGGGCTGGCTCATCACCTACCTGGACGTGATCACGCTGATCCTGGTGCTGATGGTGGTGCTGCTCGCCTTCGCGGGCCCGGGCAAAGGCAAGGACGGCCAGCAGGTCAAGGCAGACAGTGCGCCCACACAGGCCAGCGGACCGGTGCCCGGCGCACCCTACCCCAGCGGCAGCATCGTGCCGCCCGCGGTGCCGCCGACCTCGCCCGAGCCACTGGCCGTGCCAGCCGCCCCTCCCCTGCCCAAGACGCTCAACGGCCTGCCGCTGGACCAGCTGGGTGCGGACGTGGAGATCATCATGACGGACGACGCGGTGCGCTTCCGCATCAGCAGCGAGATCCTGTTCGAGTCGGGCGCGGCCCACCTGGCCGCAGAAGGCCAGCCCGTGCTGGACCGGCTGATTCCCCTGCTCAACAGCGATCCGAACCTCCGCCTGGTGGTCGAAGGCCACACCGACAGTGTCCCGATCCAGACCGAGCGCTTCCCCTCCAACTGGGAGCTGTCCACAGGACGCGCCGCCGCTGTGGCGCGCTACCTGATCGAACGGGGCGTGGCACCGCAGCGTGTGCAAGCCAGCGGCTTCGCCGACACGCGCCCGCTGGGCTCGCGCGACAACCCGGTCGACCGGGTGCACAACCGGCGCGTGGAGCTGACGATGGAGCGGATACCGTCGGACCTCGGGACTCCCAGATGACCGGACCGCCAACACGGAAGGGCTGAAAACTCGGCTACCCTCGGGTCCAGCAGACACGTCGTCCTTGTTTCTGGACCCTCCTCCCGCATGTCAGTTCCCACAACGACGCCCGGACCCATTCACGCGGCGCCGCCGACATCTTCCCTGGCCATCGAATCGCTGGTGATCGCACTTGTGTTCACCGCCCTTGCGTTCTGGCTGAACGCCAACCAGAGCCTTTCATGGGCCGACGAGGGCTTGCTCTGGTATGGCAGCCAGCAGGTGCACGCAGGCAACGCTCCCGTGCGCGACTTCTATTCATACGATCCGGGGCGCTACTACTGGACCGCCGCGTTCTACAGGCTGGTGGGCGACCAGAGCTTGCGAGCCACCCTGTTCGCTGCCACAAGTTTTTCGTGGGTGGCGCTGACGGCCCTTCTGATTTCGCTTGGAAAGTCCGGACTGGCCCGCCCTTGGCGAATCGTGCTGGCACTCGCCATCACCGTGGCCTTCGCATATCCCCGCCACAAGGTCTTTGACCAGTCGCTGTCGCTGCTGCTGGCCAGCGCGATTCTGCTCGTGCTCGCCAGGCCCCGGTCGGGTAGATACTGGTTCCTGTTCGGGGTACTGACAGGCCTAGCCGCCTGCATGGGCCGCAACCACGGCGTGTTCTTTGTGGCTGGCGCCATGCTCACCGGGGGCTACCTTCTGTGGACCGGCGCAGCGGTGCGGCTGGGCACCACCGTTGCAGCGTACGCGCTGGGCACCGCCATCGGATACCTGCCCGTCCTGGCCCTCTGCGTGGTCGAACCGGGCTTCGGGCCTGCGTTCTGGGAATCGATCCTGCTGACCAGCCAATGGCAGCTCAAGCTGCCGGTCGCGTTTCCATGGCGCGTCAGCACCGAAGGCCTGCCTGCCCTCCGGGCGCTGCACTTGCGCGTGTTCTCGTGGATGTGTCTGGCCATACCTGGCAGTTACCTGGTCGCCCTGGCCTGGACTGCAGTCCGGGCACGGCGAGGCACGGCCTCTCCATTGATGCTTTCGATGGCCGCGATGTCCCTGGCTGGTATCCCCTACCTGCATCAGGCATTTGATCGGGCCGACTTCGACCACTTCGTTCAGGGCGTCCTTCCTGCCTTTGCACTGTTTGTCTGCGTGGCAGCGGCCGCGGCGTCGGGGCGCTGGCTGCAGGCTGCAGGCCGCGGTTGCGGCATTCTTGCGCTGGGTCTGCTCGTGCTCCTATGGCTCCCGTATGTCCCCCACGTGCGCATGTCGCTGATGGAGCGACAGGCCCCGGGATCAACCGCGCAGTTCGACATGGACGGAACGAGCTATCGAATCGAGCAGTACCAGGCGAGGCTGCTGACCACGGTGCAGCGCATGGCCCTCCAGTGCCACGTGAGCGACCGCCAATTCCTGGCCGCCCCCCACTTCCCGGGCCTCTACGCGTTTCTCGGCATCCAGGCGCCCGCCTGGGAAAGCTACTATCTTCACAACCGGCCTCAGCCCATGCAGGAGCGGCACCTGCGTGCCATGGGAGAGGTGAAACTGGCGGTTGTGGCGACCGAATCGACCATCGACCAGCTTGATCGCCTGCTGTTCCGCAACATGCACCCGGCCAGCCAGGAGCTTCTTGACAGTGAATTCGAAAAGTCGCTGTTGCTGGAGTTTCCATATCCCCTCACGATTTACACCCGTCCGAAGTCATGCCCAACAACGCCGTCAACTCCCTGACATCCGGTTCGCCAGCTGTCTCCATCGTTGTTCCGGTCTACCGCAGCGCCCAGATCCTTCCCACGCTGGTGGAAGAAACCCGCCAGGCCATGCAGTCACTGGGGCTTGAAAACCGCTTCGAGATCGTTTTCGTGAACGATGCAAGCCCGGACAACAGCTGGGAGACCATCCGCACGATCGCCGCCCAACACTCGTTCGTGCGTGGCCTGCGGCTGCGCAAAAATGTCGGCCAGCACAACGCGCTGATGGCAGGCCTGCGCCAGTCCCGCGGAGAACTGGTCGTCCTGATGGATGATGATCTGCAGCACCCGCCCCAGGCCATCGGCGCCATGATCGACGCCCTGTCCAAAGGGTTCGACGTCTGCTACACGCGGTATCGCAACCGCCAGCATGCGACGTGGAAACGCCTCGGAAGCCGATTCAACGATGCCGTCGCGAGCCTCTTGCTCGACAAACCCAGGAACCTGTACCTGTCATCGTTCAAGGCCATGCGCCGCCCGGTGGTGGACGAGGTCATCAAGTACGACGGCCCCTTCACCTACCTCGATGGCCTGATCCTGGGTGTCACTGGCTCGATCACGAGCGTGGACATCGAGCATCGAAGCCGGCTCGAAGGAGCCAGCAATTACACGGTCCGGAAACTGATCTCCCTCTGGCTGAAAATGGCCACCAGCTTTTCCGTCGCCCCTCTTCGGCTGGCGACCTATCTGGGCTTCCTGCTGTCGGGCATCAGCGTGCTGATGATTCTCTTTGTGGTGGTTTCCCGCCTGACCCATCCGGATTTCGCGCCAGGGTGGGCCTCGTTGATGGCCGCCATCCTGCTGATCGGAGGCATACAGACCTTCTGCATCGGGCTGATCGGCGAGTACCTCGGCAGGACCTATCTGAAGATCAATGGCAAGCCCCAGTACTCCATTGCCGAAGTCACTGACCAACCGGTGCAAGCCCCATGAGTCGCCCCGAATTTGACGAGTTTGCAGGACGCTATGACGAGTTGCTGGCGGGCTCGATGCCGGAAGGTCTCAACGAAGATGCCTATTTCGCCAGCTACAAGATCGACCTGGTCGCCAGCCGGCACCCCCGCAACACGGTCCACCGGATTCTGGACTACGGCTGCGGCGAGGGGCGGAGTCTTCCCTACCTGCGCGACCGGTATCCAGACGCACAACTCTGGGGTTTCGATGTTTCCGAGCAGTCGATCTCGATGGCATCCCAACGGGTACCGGACGCGAGAGTCTCGGCCGACTGGCGGGAGATCACGGCCACGCACTTCGACCTGATCATCGCTGCCAACGTTTTTCATCACATCCCGCTGGACGCGCGTGAAGCGGCCCTGAGCGACTGCCGCGACGTGCTGGCCCCCGGCGGTTGCCTGTACGTGTTCGAGCACAACCCGTACAACCCGGTCACCCGCCACGTGTTCGAGAACTGCCCGTTCGACGTTCATGCGGAAATGCTGACGATGCGCCAGACCACCCAACTCGCCACCAACAGCGGTCTGCATATCCTTCACCGGGCATATACCCTGTTTTTTCCCAGGCCCCTGAAGGTGCTGCGCCCGCTCGAACGTTTCATGGGCAGGCTGCCTCTCGGAGCCCAGTACTATGTACAAATGGGTCGGTGAGCTCAGGCTGCTGCGCCGCTACATCGGAAGTGGTGCCGTCAATACCCTGGTAGGTGTCGCGGTCATCGTAGGCCTGACCTGGCTCGGCCTGAACCCGTTTCTGGCGAATGCCATCGGCTATGTTGTGGGCCTGATCACGGGCTACGTGGCATCCCGCTTCTATACCTTCCAGAGCCGAGGACCGGTGGGCCAGGAGACGGCGCGCTACCTGACCGCCTTCGGCGTCGCTTACGGAATCAACGTCGCCACGCTGCACGTGTTTCTGTCCTTTGTTCCACAGCATCCGGCGGCGGGTCAGGTGCTGGGAGCGGTGGCGTATTCCTCCTCCATGTATTTGTTCAGCAGGTTTTTTGTTTTCACGCACCGCGACAGGGGTGCTTTGGTAAAATCCAGGCCGCCGGGGACGTAGCTCAGCTGGGAGAGCGTCGCGTTCGCAATGCGAAGGTCGGGAGTTCGATCCTCCTCGTCTCCACCACACCATCACCAAGATCGGCCCACGGCCGATGTCCGGCCTCACATCCGCCAGCGCCCCCAGACCTTCTGTGGCCTTCGACTGGCCGCCACGTGGTGCCACGCTTTCCGCAAAAACACACCTCGCCAATCAGTGAAAACCCGAAGACTGATAAAATAATATGATACACACCATATGTGTGCTTTTTTGTTGCCCATCCAAAGGAAGTCCTGTCCATGAACACCGAACTGAAACTGGCCGTGTTGGCCGCCGCTGTTGCGCTGGCCGCCTGTGGCAAGAAAGAAGAGGCCGCTGCCCCAGCCGCTGAAGCCACCGCACCCGCTGCGGGCGAGCTGGTGGTCCGGATCGGCCACGTGGGCGCCACCAGTGGCGCGGTGGCCCATCTGGGCAAGGACAACGAAAATGGCGCCCGCCTGGCCATCGAAGAACTCAACGCCGCGGGCGTGAAGATCGGCAACCAGACCGCCCGCTTCGAGCTGCTGGCCGAAGACGACGCCGCCGATCCCAAGCAGGCCACCGCGGCCGCGCAGAAGCTGGTCGACACCAACGTCAACGGCGTGGTCGGTCACCTGACCTCCGGCGCCACGCTGCCGGCCTCGCTCATCTATCACGAGGCCGGCATTCCGCAGATCACCCCCTCGTCCACCAACCCCAAGTTCACCCGCCAGGGCTTCCCCGGTGCGTTCCGTCTGGTGGCCGACGACACCCAGCAAGGCGGTGCCATGGGTCGCTACACGGTGCAGGGCCTGAAAGCCAAGACCGTGGCCGTCATCGATGACCGCACCGCCTATGGCCAGGGCCTGGCCGACGAGTTCGAGAAGGCCGCCAAGGCCGCCGGCGCCGAGGTGGTGGGCCGCGAATACACCAACGACAAGGCCACCGACTTCAACGCCATCCTCACCTCGCTCAAGGACAAGAAGCCGGACGTCATCTTCTTCGGTGGCATGGACGCCGTGGGCGGCCCGATGCTGCGCCAGATGAAGACGCTGGGCTACACCTCCAAGCTGGTGGGCGGCGACGGCCTGTGCACCGCCGAGATGATCACCCTCTCGGCCGAGGCCCTGGGCGACGGTCAGGTGTACTGCGTGGAGGCCGGTGGCGTGGACGGGGATGAAGTCGCAGCCAACGACAAGTTCCGCGCCGACTTCAAGGCCAAGTACGGTGTGGACGTGCAGGCCTACGCCGGCTACGCCTACGACGGCGTGAAGCTGCTGGCCAGCGCCATGCAGGCCGCCGGTTCGGCCGACCCGAAGCAGTACCTACCCGCGCTCAAGGCCATCCAGTACCAGGGCGCGTCCGGCAAGGTGGTGTTCGACGACAAGGGCGACCGCCAGAACGCCGCACTCACCCTCTACACCTTCAAGGCAGGCCAGCGCGAGAAGCTCGCCGTGATCCGCTGACCGTCCCCCGCGGGTGGCCGGGCAACGGCCCGGGCACCCGCACACCACCCTGATCAGGGTTTTCCCTTTATCGCCAAGTCCTATAGAGGACTAGAGTTCATACCCATGAACTCTTCCCTCCGACTGGTGACATCCCCGGAACCCGGCGTCAGCCGCTACGCCACGCTGGCACAGGCGCTGCGGGCCCGCGTGGTGGCGGGCGAGTGGTCGCCCGGCTCCGCCCTGCCCGCCGAAAGCCAGCTGGCCAAAGAACACGGCGTGGCCCTGGGCACCATGCGCCGCGCGCTGGAACTGCTGGTGGAACAGGGCTTCATCGAGCGCATCCACGGCCGCGGCACCTTCGTCCGCCAGGGGCTGGCCGGGGCGTCCATGCTGCGCTTCTTCCGTTTCGACAGCGGCACCGGCGAGGTGCCCGTCTCCCGCATCCTGCAGCGCAGCCGGGTCAGCGCCCCGGCGGCCGTCTCGCGCGCGCTGGGCATCGGCGCCGGCGAGCCGGTGCTGCGCGTGCACCGCCTGCGCCTGATGGCCGAGCAGCCGCGCCTGTTCGAGGAACTCTGGCTGCCGCTGGACCTGTTCGCGCCGCTGGCCGACGACGACCTGGCGTCCTGGGACGACCTGCTCTATCCCATGTTCGCGCGCAAGCTGCAGGTGCACATCCACCGCGCGCTGGACGACATCGGCTTCGGCCAGCTCAGTGCTGCGCAGGCCCGCCACCTGGGCCTGCCCGCCGGCCACCCCTGCGCGCAGGTGCAGCGCTCGGCCTACGACCTCTCGGGCCGCTGTGTGGAGCTGCGCATCACGCGCGGCGACGCGCACGCCTTCCACTACACCGTCAACATCACCTGAAGGAGACACCATGGTCCACCCGAACCCGCCCGCTCAAGGCTGGATGCCCTCGCGCCGCCACCTCATCGCCTCGGCCGGCGCTGCTCTGGCCGCGCCCTGGATCGGCGCCCAGGCCCAAGGCAGGATCGCCGGCGGCAAGCCGATCACGCTGGTCGTGTCCTACCCTCCCGGCGGCGGTGCCGACCTCATGGCCCGCACCATCGCACCCAAGCTGGAAGCCGCGCTGGGCCAGACCGTGGTGGTGGAGAACAAGGCCGGCGCCAGCGGCCAGCTCGCGGCCGGTCACGTGGCCCGCGCCGCGGCCGATGGCAGCGTGCTGCTGCTGGACGCGTCGTCGTTTGCGGTGAACCCCTCGCTGTTTCCCAGGCTGCCCTATGACACGGCCACCGCCTTCACGCCGCTGGCCGTGCTGGCTACCTTCCCCAACGTGCTGGTGTGCACGCCGAGCTTCGAGGCGAAAGACGTGAAGGACGTGATCCGCCTGGCCAAGGCCAAGCCGCTGAACTACGCCTCCTCCGGCAACGGTTCGGCCCAACACCTGGCCGGCGCCCTGTTCGAGCAGCGTGCGGGCGTGGACCTGACCCACGTGGCTTACCGCGGCGGCGGCCCGGCCATGAACGACGTGATGGGCGGCCAGGTGCCGCTGTTCTTCGCCAACGTGGCCTCGTCGCTCGGCCACATCAAGGCCGGCAAGCTGCGCCCGCTGGCCGTCACCAGCCGGCTGCGCGCCCGCTCGCTGCCCGATGTGCCGACCATGGCCGAGGCCGGCGTCAGCGGCTACGAGGTGCTGGAGTGGAACCCCATCCTGGCGCCCGCCGGTCTGCCGGCCGACGCCAAGGCCACGCTCGTGGCCGGCATCCGCAAGGCGCTGGACGACGCCGAGGTGCTGGGCCGCATCCGCCAGCTGGGCGGCGACGTGTTCGCCGACGCCAGCCAGCAGAGCGCCGGTCAGTTCATTGCGGCCCAGCAGGCGCTGTGGGCCAAGGTGATCAAGGACCGCAACATCACCACCGGATGAGCGCACACACGAACCACATCCCAACGGGCTGGGACGGCCATGTGCACGTGTTCGACCCCGCGCACCCGGCACAGGCCGGCCATTACCGGCCGGTGCTGCGCGACCTGCCCGAGATCGAACAGGCCGCGGCCCCGCTGGGCGTAGGGCACCTCGTGCTGGTGCAGCCCAGCGTCTACGGCACCGACAACGCGCTGATCCTGCGCGCGCTGGCCCGCGAGCCGGGCCGCCACCGCGGCGTGGCCGTGGTGGACACCACCGTGACCGACGCCGAGCTCGACACCATGCACGCACTCGGCGTGCGCGGCGTGCGCTTCAACCTGGTCTCGCCGGTCGGCAACGGGCCCGAGGCCTTTCGCGCGCTCGCTCCGCGGCTGAAGGCGCGCGGCTGGCACGTGCAGTGGTACGCGCGGCACGACCAGCTCGCCACCATCGCCGACCTGCACGCCGGCAGCGGCCTCACCGCCGTGCTCGACCATCTGGCCGGCCTGCACGCCGGCGTCGCTGAAGACGACCCCGCGTGGATGGCACTGCAGCAACTGGCCGACCAGGGCGCCTGGGTCAAGCTCTCGGGCTGGTACCGGCTGCAGGCGCAGGCGCCCTACGACGCACTGGATGACCACATCCGCCGCGTGGCGCAGACCCTGGGCGAGCGCCTGGTCTGGGGGTCCGACTGGCCGCACACCGCGTTCGCCCCCGACGCCCTGCCGCCCTACGACAGCGTCTGGCACCCCGTGGTGCAGGCGCTGGGCGAGGCCCGCGCCGCCAGCGTGCGCAAGGCCGGCGCCTTGCTCTACGCCTGATCCGCAGCGAGACTCGCGCCATGCGCATCCTGCTTGCCGAAGACGAAACCGAACTGGGCACCTGGCTGGTCAAGGCCCTGGGCCAGAACGACTTCCAGGTCGACTGGGTGAACGACGGCCGCCTGGTGCGCCGCAGCCTCAAGGCCACGAAGTACGACGCGCTCATCCTCGACCTGGGCCTGCCCGGCCTGGGCGGGCACGATGTGCTGACCGACCTGCGCGAGGCCGACGAGCGTCTGCCGGTGCTGATCCTCACCGCGCGCGATTCGCTGATGGAGCGGGTCAACTGCCTGCACGGCGGCGCCGACGACTTCCTCGCCAAACCCTTCGACGTGGCGGAGCTGGAGGCGCGGCTGGTCGCGCTGATCCGCCGCTCGCGCGGGCAGGAGCACCCGCGCTTTGCCTGCGGGCCGCTGAGCTACGACAGCGTGGCCAAGCAGTTCCGCCTGCAGCACGAGGTGCTGAGCCTCACGCCGCGTGAACACGCGGTGCTGCGCGCCCTCATCCAGCACCCAGGGGAGCCGCTGTCCAAGCGCGAGTTGCTGGAGCGCGTGTTCTCCGACGAGCAGGACGTGAACCCCGAGGCCATCGAGGTGCTGATCCACCGCCTGCGCAAGCGGCTGGAGACCTCGCCGGTGCGCATCGCCACCCTGCGCGGGCTGGGCTACCAGCTCGAAAGCACACCGTGACGGCGCTGGGCTGGGCCCGCGCCAGCGTGCGCCGCTTCCTGCTGGTGCTGCTGCTGCCGGGCCTGGGTGCGGTGATCGCGGGCGAACTCTGGCTGGGCTGGCGCACCGCCAGCGACGCCGCCGATGCGGCCTACGACCGTTCGCTGCTGGGCGCGGTCAAGTCCATCGATTCGAGCATCTCCACCGCCAGCGGCGGCATCGGTGTGGAGCTGCCCTACCGCATGCTCGAATTCTTCGAGCTGACCGCGCAGGGCCAGGTGTTCTACCGCGTGGCCACCGAGGACGGCCTGGTGGAGATCGGCAGCGCCGGCCTGCCCGCACCGCCCCGGCCGCTGAAGACCGGCCAGCCGCAGTTCCACGAGGGCGAGTACCTCGGGCAGGCGGTGCGCGTGGGCAGCTACGCGCGTGAGCTGAGCCCGCCACTGGCCGGGCACGCGGGGCCGCAGCGCGTGGTGATCCAGGTGGCCGAAACGCTGGAAGCGCGCAATGACTTTCGCCGTGCGCTGGTGCTGCAGTCGCTGGCGCGCGACGTGCTGCTGATGCTGGCCGCCACCGGCCTGCTGGCGCTGGCCATCGCCTGGGCCATGCGGCCGCTGGACCGGCTGCGCCAGGAGGTGGACGCGCGCGACCCGCAGGACCTGACGCCGATGGACGACACCGGCGCACCGGCCGAGGTGCGGCCGCTGGTGCAGGCCATCAACCACCACATCGACCGCCACCGCGAACAGACCGAGGCGCGCCGCCGCTTCATCGACGACGCCTCGCACCAGCTGCGCACACCGCTGACCACGCTGGCCACACAGGTGGCCTACGCCCAGCGCGAGACCGACCCGGCCGCGCTGCGCCAGGTGCTGGAGACCATCCGCGAGCAGCTGGACGAAACCATCCGCCAGACCAACCAGATGCTGTCGCTGGCGCGCGCCGACAGCGCGCCGCCGCAGCGCCAGCCCTTCGACGCCGTGACCCTGGCCGAGGCCCTGGTGCGCCAGTGGTGGGGGCCGGCACGCGAACAGGGCGTGGACCTGGGCCTGGACGCACCCGACGGCCCGCTGCCGCTCAGCGGCGAGCCCGACCTGCTGCGCGAGGCCCTGGCCAACCTGCTGCACAACGCCATCCGCCACGGCGGCGCGGGCAGCCACGTGACGCTGGTGGTGCGCGCAGAAACAGACGGCTCGGTGCAGCTGGCGGTGGTGGACAACGGTCCGGGCCTGCCGGCCGACGAACTGGCCCGCGCTGGCGAACGCTTCTTCCGCGGCCGAGGCGGCGCCCTGCCCGGCTCCGGACTGGGCCTGGCCATCGTGCGCACCGTGTCGCAGCGGCACGGCGGGCAGATGGCGGTGAGCACCGGGCCCGAGGGCCGCGGGCTGGCCGTCACGCTCACGCTGCCCGCAGCGCGGGCGTCCGAAATCACCTCGGGTTAACCCGGGGTTTTGGGCCGGTTTTCTGAAAGCACGTTGAAAGTGCCCGGTTTCTACAGTGCCCTCACCGCAGCGCCTGTGCTGCGTGGCTTCCACCCCATCGAGGAGACACCTTCATGAACTTCGCCTTCAAGCTCGCAGCCACCGCCCTTGCTGCCTCCGCCCTCACCGCCTTCGCCAACCCGCTCGACAAGACCGAGTGCATCGCCCCGGCCAAGCCCGGCGGCGGCTTCGACCTGACCTGCAAGCTGGTGCAGAGCGCGCTGCAGGAAGGCAAGTTCATCACCGACCCGATGCGCGTGACCTACATGCCCGGCGGCATTGGTGCCGTGGCCTACAACACCGTCATCGCGCAGAAGCCCGACGCGGCCAACGCCATCGTCGCCTTCTCCGGGGGCTCGCT
Source organism: Hydrogenophaga pseudoflava NBRC 102511 (assembly GCF_001592285.1). Lineage (GTDB taxonomy): Bacteria > Pseudomonadota > Gammaproteobacteria > Burkholderiales > Burkholderiaceae_C > Hydrogenophaga > Hydrogenophaga pseudoflava. The sequence continues at coordinate 115,321 of NZ_BCWQ01000015.1, forward strand.
GCTGAACCTGGCGCAGGGCAAGTTCGGCCGCTACACCGAGAACGACGTGCGCTGGCTCGCCGCCATCGGTACCGACTACGGCGCAGTGGTGGTGGCCGAGAACTCGCCTTACAAGACCCTGAAGGACGTGATGGCGGCCATGAAGGCCGACCCGACCAAGGTGGTGCTGGGTGCGGGCGGCACCGTGGGCAGCCAGGACTGGATGAAGGCCGCACTGACCGCGCGTGCCGGCGGCGTGAACCCCAAGACCATGCGCTACGTGGCGTTTGAAGGCGGCGGCGAGGCGCTGACCGCGCTGCAGGGCGGTCACATCCACGTCTTCACCGGCGACGCGGCCGAGGCACAGCAGCAGATCAAGGCCGGCGCCAAGGTGCGCATCCTGGCCGTGATGAACGACAAGCGCCTGCCCGGCGACATGGCCAACATCCCGACCGCCACCGAACAGGGCTACGACGTGGACTGGCCCATCGTGCGCGGCTTCTACCTCGGCCCCAAGGTCAGCGACGCCGACTACAAGGTCTGGGCCGACACCTTCACCAAGCTGATGGCCACGCCCGCCTACGACAAGCTGCGCAACGAGCGCGGCCTGTTCCCCATGGCCCTGACCGGCGCGCCGCTGGACGCCTACGTCAAGAAGCAGGTGGCCGGCTACCGCAAGCTGGCCGAAGAGTTCGGCCTGAACGTCGTCCCCGCCAAGTAAGCCCGGAGCCCCGCCATGAGTGACCGCGTCCTCGGCGCGGTGTGTGTTGTCGCGTCCGCCGCCATGGCCTGGGCCGCGCAAGACTACGCCGCCGCCATCTCCTACGAACCCGTCGGCCCGCGCGCATTTCCGCTGCTGCTGGCCTGTGGTCTGGGCCTCTCGGGCCTGTGGCTGGTGCTGCGGCCCAGCGCCGGCGCCGAGGCCTTCCGCGGCGTGCCCTGGGGCCCGACCGCGCTGTGCGCGGCCGCCGTGCTCGCCTATGCACTGCTGTTCCAGTGGCTGGGCTTTCCGCTGGCCACGGCGCTGATGGCCGTGCCCGTGGGCATGTCCTTCGGCGGCAGCTGGAAGCAGTCGCTCATCGGCGGCGCCGCGCTGGGCGGGGTGCTCTACCTGCTGTTCGACAAAGTACTGGACGTGGTGCTGCCCGCCGGCCCGCTGGCCACCTTGCTCGGAGGGAGCTGACATGGACATCCTGCAACACCTGGTGGCGGGCTTCGGCGTGGCGCTGAGCCCCACCAACCTGCTGATCGCCGCCATCGGCTGCTTCATCGGCACCATCGTCGGTCTGCTGCCCGGCCTGGGTCCCATCAACGGCGTGGCCATCCTCATGCCGCTGGCCTTCGCCATGAAGCTGCCGGCCGAGACCTCGCTGATCCTGCTGGCCGCGGTCTACATCGGCTGCGAGTACGGCGGGCGCATCTCGTCCATCCTGCTCAACGTGCCGGGCGATGCGGGCGCCATCATGACCGCGCTCGACGGCTACCCGATGGCGCGCAAAGGCCTGGGCGGCGTGGCGCTGTCCATCTCGGCCTGGAGTTCCTTCATCGGTTCGCTGATTGCGACCATCGGCATCGTGCTGTTCGCGCCGCTGCTGGCCAGCTGGGCGCTGTCCTTCGGCCCGGCCGAATACTTCGCGCTCATGTGCTTCGCCTTCGCCTGCATCGCGGGCCTGATGGGCGACGCGCCGGTGAAGGCCGGGCTGGCCGCCATCATCGGCCTGTCCATGTCCTGCGTCGGGCTCGATTCGAACTCGGGCGTCTACCGCTTCACCGGCGGCGACATCCACCTCTCGGACGGCATCCAGTTCGTGGTGGTGGTCATCGGCGTGTTCTCCATCAGCGAGCTGCTGCTGATGCTGCAGGAGCACCACAGCAGCACCGGCCTGGTCACGCAGACCGGCCGCATGCTGTTCAACCTGAAAGAGCTGGCCCACACCTGGTGGGGCACCGTGCGCTCCAGCGTGGTGGGCTTCGTGGTCGGCGTGCTGCCGGGGGCCGGCGCAACCATCGCCAGCGCCATGACCTACTCCATGGAAAAGCGCCTGACCGACAAGGAAGGCACGTTCGGCAAGGGCGACATCCGCGGCGTGGCCGCGCCCGAGGCGGCGAACAACTCGGCCGCCACCGGCTCCTTTGTGCCCATGCTCACGCTGGGCGTGCCGGGCTCGGGCACCACGGCGGTGATGGTGGGTGCGCTCTCGCTCTACAACATCACGCCCGGCCCGGCGCTGTTCACCCAGCAGCCCGACCTGGTGTGGGGCCTGATCGCCTCGCTGTTCCTGGCCAACGTCATCCTGCTGGTGCTCAACATCCCGCTGGTGGGCGTGTTCACCAAGGTGCTGAGCGTGCCCAACTGGCTGCTGGTGCCCGGCATCGTGGCCGTCAGCAGCGTGGGTGTGTACGCGGTGCACGCCACCACCTTCGACCTGGTGCTGATGACCGCGCTCGGCTTTGCCGCCTACCTGCTGCGCAAGCAGGGCGTGCCCATGGCCCCGCTGATCCTGGGCTTCGTGCTGGGCGACATGATGGAACAGAACCTGCGCCGCGCCCTGTCCATCAGCAACGGCGATGCGGGCATCCTGGTGGGCAGCCCGATCACCATCGGCCTGTGGACCGCGGCGGTGCTGATGCTGGTGGTGCCGGCGGGCATGCGGATGCTGTCCAGGCGCCGCCAAGCGGAAGCTGTCGCAGCCTGATCCGCGCGCGGCGTGCACGCCTCATGCTGCGGCCAGGCCCTGTCGCATCAGCAGGGCGGTGGCGGCGGGACGTTCGTGCATGAGCCAGTGTCCCGCGCCGCCCACCACCCGCGGCCTGCGCAGGGCGCCCTGCGGTGCCACGCCATCGGCCTTGTCGCGCGGCACAGCGGTGACATCGTGCTCGCCCCAGATGGTCAGCACTTCCCCCGGGTAGCGGCTCAGCGCCGGCGCGAGCGCCGCCGAGCGGGAGAACGGCTTGCTGCGAAACCGGGTGTTCAGGCAGCCGCGCCACTGGATCTCCAGGGCCAGCGCGTCCACGGCGGTCTCGCTGTGGAGCATCTGCGCGAGCAGGTTGTGCCGCATGCGGCTCGCCCAGCCCACGGGGTCGGCATCGGGGTCCAGGTTCCGCCAGGGCAAGGGTGTCACGGTCTGCCGGCGGGGACCGCCGTGTCCGGCCGGACCGATCAGCACCAGGCGCTGCACATGGTCACGCTGTGCGGCCAGCTGGGCGCTGACCAGGCCTCCGAAAGAAAACCCACCCAGCAGGATCGGGGTGCGCGCACCCAACAAAGCATCCAGCCCCTGGCGCAACTGGGCGACGAGCTCGTCGAGCCCCTGCGTGGGCGTCAATGTCGAGTCGCCGTAGCCCGGCATGTCGGGCATCCACAGAGAGAAGCTTGCGGAAAGCGCAGGTATCACGCGGGCCCAATGGAGCCAGCTGCCATGGCCCCCGTGCAGCAGCACCAGAGGCGGGCCACTGCCCACCCTGCGCCAGACCAGGTGCTGCCCGAGCACCGGCTGCGCAATGCGCTCGCAGGCCGATTCCAGCGCCTCGATCTGCTCGCGGGCGGCGGCCCGGCCCGACACACACCCCGTCACGCTCAGTCCGCCTTGATGGACTGGACCTGGATCACCTGCTTCCACTTGGCGATGTCGGCGCGGTAGAGCGCGTCGGCCACGGCCGGCGGGTCCAGCGTCAGTGTCAGCCCCTCGGCCCGGATGCGCTTGCGGAACTCTTCGCTGTCGGCCGCGCGCTGGATCGACTGGTACAGCTGCTGCACCAGGGGCGCCGGCGTGCCACCGGCCACGAAGATGCCGTACCAGACCGGCGCGGCATAGCCGGCGAGCCCCGATTCGGCGAAGGTGGGCACATCGGGCAGCAGGGCCGAGCGCGTGGCACTGGTGACGGCCAGCGCCCGCAGCTTGCCGTTGGCCAGGTAGGGCGCGACGCTGGGCAAGGTGCCGAAGGCCACGTCGATCTGCCCGCCCATGAGGTCGGTCATGGCCGGGGTGGCGCCGCGGTAGGGCACGTGGACCATGAACACCTTGGCCGTGGTCTTGAGCAGCTCGGCGGCCAGGTGGGTGGAGGTGCCGTTGCCGGCCGAACCGTAGGTGAAGCGACCAGGCTTCGCGCGCACCTGCGCGAGAAAGTCGGAGGCCGAGCGGATCGGGCTGTCGGGCCGCACCACCGCCACGTTGGGCGCATGGCCGAGCGTGGTCACCGCGCTCAGCCCGGTCTCGGCGGGGTACGGCAGCCTGGGGTTCAGGCCGGGCACGATGGCGACTGCGCTGGTGTTGAGCAGCAAGGTCAGGCCGTCGGGCACGCTCTTGGACACGAAGTCGTTGCCCACCACGGTGCCGGCGCCAGCCTTGTTGTCCACGACGACGGTCTGCCCCCACATCTTCGACAGGCTGTCGGCCAGGGCCCGGGCCATGTTGTCGGTACCGCCGCCAGCGGGAAACGGCACCACCAGGCGCACCGGTCTGGCCGGGAAGCTGGGCGTCGTTTGTGCCAGCGCGGGCACGGATGCGCAGGCCAGGCCCGCGGCCAGGACCAGTTCGCGGCGCCGCAAGGAGGCGGTTTGTGAGAGTGGGTTCATGGGGGTTTCGGAATTCAAGTTGTGAGGACCGCCAACTCAGGCAATCACGTCCTGGGCGCGCATCGCTTCGATGTCGGCGGAGGCGTACCCCAGCGCCGACAGCAGGTCCTCGCTCTGGGCACCCACAGGCTGCGGCGGGGATGTGACCGCCACCGGGCTGCGCGAGAGCTGGAAACCCGCCACCGGAACGGTCAGCCCCGCCAGCACCCCAGCCTCATCCGCGAACCGGTGCAGCACCTGGCGGCCTTGCACGTGTTCGTCCGCCAGCATGGCTTCCATGCGCTGCACCCGGGAGACCGGCACGCGGTGTTCGCGCAGCAGCGTCTCCCAGTGGTCAAGCGAAGCGGTGACCAGGATCTCGGTCAGTGCCTGGGCCTCTTCGGCATTGCCCTTGATCCGGTCCCGGTTGTTGTGTTTGACCAGGTCGGTGCGCCCCAGCGCTTCCCAGAGCCGCCGCTGCTGCCGCAGGTTGGACGCGGACACCATCAGGGGGCCATCGCTGGCCTGGTAACAACCGATGGTGGCAAACGGGTAGCGGTTGCCCTTCTGCTCCGGGTGCGCGCCGTTCCAGAGGTAGCCAGTCAGGTGCGAGCTGGCGAGGATCATGGCCACGTCCGACATCGCCACCTCGACAAACTGGCCCAGGCCGTCGCCCTGGCTGCGCTGCAGCAGCGCCGCCAGGATGGCCATGGCGGCGGTGGTGCCCGTGGCGTAGTCCACCACGGGCGCACCGCATTTCACAGGCGCCGTGCCCGGCTCGCCGGTCATGGCCATCATCCCGGAGTAGGCCTGCACCACGCCGTCGTAGGCGGTCAGCTCGCGCTTGGGGCCGGAGCTGCCGAAAGCCGAGATGGAGCAGTAGACCAGCCGCGGGTTGATGGCCGACAGGTCCGCATAGCCCAGGCCCAATGCCTCGAAGGCGCCGGGGCGGTAGTTCTCGATCAGCACGTCGGCGGTCATCACCAGTTGCCGCAGCACCTGGCGCCCCGCCTCGGTCTTGAGGTTGAGCGCCAGGGCCTTCTTGTTCGACGCCTGCGACAGGAAGGCCGTGCCCATGCCGGCGTCGTTGAGCGCGGCGTCCGAGCCCTGGTAGCGGGCCTGGTCGGGTTCCTCGGGCGACTCGATCTTGATGACCTCGGCGCCCATCACCGCCAGCTGGTAGCCCGCGAACGGGCCGGCCAGCACATGGGTCAGGTCGAGCACCCGGACACCGTGGAGAACGGGCTTCATGGCAGCCGCCTCACTTGGCGAGCACATCGGCCTTGACGATCTTGGACCAGCGCAGGATTTCGGCGCGCACGAAGGCGTCGAACTCGGCCGGCGTGCCGGTCTGCACGACCATGCCCTCGCTCACCACCTTGGACCTGAAGATCTCGCTCGCGGCGGCCTTGCGCGTCGCGGCGTTGAGCTTGTCAATCACGGCCGCGGGCGTGCCAGCCGGCGCGTAGAAGCCATACCAGCCTTCGGTGGCGTAGCCGGGCACACCGGCCTCGGCCACGGTCGGCACACCGGGATAGGCCGTGGAGCGCTCGGCCGAGGTGATGGCCAGTGCGCGCAGCTTGCCGCTGTCGATGAAGCCGCCGACCGAGCCGGAAGTGGCAAAGATCATGTCGGTCTGACCGCCCAGCAGGTCGGTGAGCGCGGGGCCCGAACCCTTGTAGGCCACGTGCTTGATCTGGACCTTGGCCATGTCGGCGAACAGCGCACCGGCCAGGTGGGACGAGGTGCCGTTGCCGGGCGAGGCGTAGGTCAGCTTGTCCGGATCGGCTTTCGCGGCGGCGACGATGTCCTTGACCGACTTGAACGGGCTGTCGGCGCGCACCACCAGCACGTTGGGCGAGCGCACGATCATGGACACGGGCGTGAAGTCCTTCTCGGTCGAGTAGGGCATCTTCGCCATCAGGCTGGGGTTGACCGCGTGCGCGATCGACGAGACCACCAGCGTGTAGCCATCGGGTGCACTCTTGGCCACCAGGTCGGTTCCGATAATGGTGCTGGCGCCCGGCTTGTTGTCCACCACGACGGGTTGCCCCAGCTCCTTGGCCATCTCCACCGCCAGCGTGCGGGCGATCAGGTCGGTGCCCCCGGCGGGAGCAAAGGGCACCACCAGCTTGATGGGTTTGTCGGGGAAGGCGTGGGCACTGGACAGGCCCACGACCAGTGCGACGGTGAAGCCTGTCGCGGCCTTGGCAAAGGCCTTGAAGCCCCGGGTGAAGGAAGGTTGCATGAATGTCTCCGGCGTTGTGCAAAGCGATGTCTGTCAAGCCCCACCGGGTCGGCCACAGACGAACCGGGGAAGCTGGGAGGACTCTAGGCGCCCAGGCCCTTCAGCACATCACTTCAATTCCACGGAATGGAAATGAAAGTCCGCCCGGATCAGGGATTTCCACGATCTCCGGGGCGACTTCACTTGCCCTGACATCGCCGGTCAACCGCCGGCCGCAGCGATCTGCTCTCTGGCCATGCTGCCCAGCCGCTTCAGGGCGGCCCTGACCGGCGGGCCGACCGGGTGCCCGACGTTCAGGCGCAGGTGCCGCGTGAAGCGCCGGTCGGCCGAGAACAGCACCCCGGGCGCCGTGCTGATGGACTGCGCCATGGCCTGGTGGTGCAGGGCCAGGGCGTCCACGCCCGGCGGCAGTTCCAGCCACACGAAGTAGCCACCCTGCGGCTCGGTCATGCGGGTGCCCTTCGGAAAACAGCGCTCGATCAGCGACCGGGCGGCCGTGTGCTGGGTTTTGAGGGCTTCGCGCAGATGGCGCAGGTGGCGCTCGAAACCGCCCTGCACCAGGTATTCGGCCACGGCCAGTTGCGGCGGTATGGGCGAGGCCAGCGAGGTCATCATCTTCAGGCGCTCGACGTGCCTGGCGTAACGCCCGGCGGCGGCCCAGCCGACCCGGTAACCCGGTGCCAGCGATTTGGAGAACGACGAGCAGTGCAGCACCAGACCTTCCTGGTCGAAGGCCTTGGCGGGCAGGGGCCGGCGCGCGCCGAAGTGCAGCTCGGCGTACACGTCGTCCTCGATGAGGGGCACCCCGTGGCGCGCCAGCAGCTGCACCAGGGCCTGTTTTTTGGCGTTGGACATCAGCGCACCCAGCGGGTTCTGGAAGGTCGGCATGAACCAGCAGGCGGCCACCTTCTGGCGCTGGAGCAGGGTTTCGAGCGCGTCCAGCCGCACACCCTCGGCCGGGTCGGTCTCGACCTCCACCGCCTTCAGGTGCAGGCGCTCCAGTGCCTGCAGCGCCGCGTAGAAGGTGGGCGACTCGACCACCACCACATCCCCCGGCTGCGTCACCGCCTGCAGGCACAGGTTGAGCGCTTCCATGGCGCCGTTGGTCACGATGAGTTCGTCGGGCAGCAGGGACACGCCGTTGAGCGCGTAGCGCCGCCCGACCTGGGCCCGCAGGGTTTCGTCGCCCGCGGTCAGCGCGCCCGAAATCTGCGCCGGGCCCAGGCGCCGCATGGCCCGCGCCCCGCCTCGCGCCAAAGCCTCGAACGGGAACAGCTCGGGCGCCGGGAAGGCCGAGCCCAGCGGCACCACGTCCACATCGCGCGTGGAACCCAGCAACTCGAACACCAGTTCGCTGATCGCCACCGGGGTGATCCGCCCGCTGGGTTGGGCCGCTTCCGGCGGCTGGCCGGTGAGCGGTCGCCGTGCGCGCACGAAGTAGCCGGACCGCAACCGCGCCTCGACCAGCCCGTCGGATTCCAGCTGTGCATAGGCCTGGAAGATGGTGGAAGGACTGATGCCCCGCTGGCGGCGCAGCTCGCGCACCGAGGGCAGGCGGTCGCCCGGGCGCAGCACCCCCGCACGGATGCTGCCCGCCAGTTCATCGGCGAGTTGCTGGTAACGCGTCAAGGTGCCGGACGACATGTCTTCGAGGACCTCCAGGGGAAGGCTCGATGGTAGGGCGGTCGAAGGCACGCGGCTCATCTGCCGCAGTGTCCGACCTTTTCCTGAAGAAGGGTCGTATCAGAAGCAGGCATATCCATGGGGAGCAGAGCACGGCTGATACGGTCGGTTTTCAATCCATCTGAATCCTGCGCATCAGAGCCCCCGGCGGCACCATGGGCGCATGTCTGCACACACCGCCCTCCCCCGCGTTCAGCCGCGCGCGGCCCTGCCTTGTGCCCAGGTGCGACTGGCCGACATGGCCGCCAGCGGATGCCTCGGCGTGGGCGTGCCCCGCCGCCTGGGTGGACAGGGCGGCCAACTGGAAGACCTGTTCCGCGACCCGGGTGCCCGCCACTGGCTGCAGGGCCTGCATCCCGCGGACCGGCTGGTATTCCTGTCCCAGCGCCTGGTGGTCGAGGCCCTGGTCAGGACCGACAACATCGGCCTGAGGGAACTGCACCTGCCCGACCTGCTCGGCGGCGCGACAGCAGGCGCTTCGGCGCTGGAGTCGCCACCCCTGGAGGCCAGGACCATGGGACTGGGCTGGCAGTTTCATGGGCTGCTGCGCGGGGTGCCCAACCTGCAATGGGATGGTTTCTCGTTGTTGCTGCCAGTGCAGACCGCAGGCCAGATCGAAGGCATGCTGCTCGTCCGCTCCGAGGAGAACGGACTCACCGTGCACCCTGGCGAGAACCCGGACCTGTGGTCGTCGGCCGCCTGCGGCGACGTGCAGTTCCAACAGACTTTTCTGCGCGCCGACGAATGGCTGGGCGACCAGCCGCTGTGGTCATCGCTGGTCCAGACCCATCAGATGCTGCGCGCCGGCTTGCACCACCTTCCACACCCGTAAACACCCACGAGGCACCCCATGCCCAAAGTCATCCCGATCCAGCCCGTTGAAGCCTGGACACCCGTTGACAAGATCCACGCCCGCTCCACCCAGGGCCTCTTCAACCGCTGGCGCTGGACCTTCGTGTGGCTGACGCAGGCTTTCTTTTACGGCGTGCCATGGCTGACCTGGAACGCGCGGCAGGCCGTGCTGTTCGACCTCGAAGCCAAGCGCTTCTACCTGTTCGGTGCCGTGCTCTTTCCTCAGGACCTCATCTACCTCGCGGCCCTGCTGGTCATCAGCGCCCTGCTGCTGTTCTTTGCCACCGCGGTGGTCGGGCGGGTCTGGTGTGGCTTCGCCTGTCCCCAGACCGTCTACACGTCCCTCTTCATGTGGATCGAACACCGGTTTGAAGGCAGCCCGCAGAACCGCAAGCGCCTGGACCAGGCGGGCTGGGGCCCGGAGAAGCTGCTGCGCCGGGGCGGCAAGCACCTGGCCTGGGCGGCGTTTGGCCTGTGGACGGGCTTCACCTTCGTGGGTTATTTCACCGCCATCCGGCCGCTGGCGGCCGACACCCTGACACTGTCCGTGGGGCCCTGGACCAGTTTCTGGGTCCTGTTCTACGGCCTGTTCACCTACCTCAACGCCGGCCTGGTGCGCGAGAAGGTCTGCCTGCACATGTGCCCCTACGGACGCTTCCAGGGCTCGCTGATGGACGAGCGCACCCTCAACGTGGCCTACGACCATCGGCGGGGTGAACCCCGGCGCGGCCATCTCGAAGACGACGACCGACCTGTGAACCAGGGTCACTGCATCGACTGCACCCTGTGTGTGCAGGTCTGCCCCACGGGCATCGACATCCGCAACGGCCTGCAGGCCGCATGCATCGGCTGCGGCCTGTGCATCGACGCCTGCGACGACGTGATGGGCAAGGTGCACGCCCCCAAGGGCCTGATCCGCATGGCCTCCCTGCACGAACTGGGTGGTGCCGCCAGCAGCCAGCGCCCCTTCCTGCAGCGCGTGTGGCGCACCCGGGTCTGGGTCTATGGCGGTCTTCTGGCCCTGGTCATCGCGGCCACCGTGGCGGCATTCGCCAACCGACCGGACGTGCGCATGAACGTCATCCGCGACCGCACGGTCATGGCGCGCCAGGTGGAACAGGGGGCGGTGGAGAACGTCTACACGCTGCAGCTGATGAACGCGTCGGACCACACCCGCACGGTGGTGGTGGCCGTGGAGCCGCCTCATCTGGTGAGCCTTCACCAACCCGTCACCGCAGAGCTGGGGCCGGCACAGGCCACCACCATCACGGCCACCGTCCGCATGCCCAGCGTCGAGGCCGCGCAGCACGCCGGCGAAGTGGTGCCCATCCGCTTCGTGGTGGCTTCGCCCGAACGGGCAGGCCAGGCAGAAGTGGACGAGCCATCCACCTTCCTGGTCCCACGGTAACCCACGAAACAAAATGGGTCAGGTCACACCCGCTCCAGCACCACCGCAATGCCCTGCCCCACCCCGATGCACATGGTGCACAGCGCATAGCGGCCACCGCTGCGGTGCAGCTGGTTGACGGCGGTGGTGGCCAGGCGGGCGCCACTCGCGCCCAGGGGATGGCCCAGGGCGATGGCGCCACCGTTGGGGTTGACGCGCGCGTCGTCGTCGGCCAGGCCGAGGTCGCGCAGCACGGCCAGGCCCTGGGCGGCAAAGGCCTCGTTGAGTTCGATCACGTCCATCTGCGCCAGCGATAGCCCGGTGAGCGCCAGCACCTTGCGCGTGGCGGGTGCCGGGCCCATGCCCATGATGCGCGGCGGCACACCGGCGGTGGCCATGCCCACCACCCGGGCGCGCGGCGTAAGGCCATGTCGCGCAGCGGCGGCTTCGCTGGCCAGCAGCGACGCGGCAGCGCCGTCGTTCACGCCAGAGGCGTTGCCGGCGGTCACGCTGCCGTCGGGGCGCACCACGCCCTTGAGCTTGGCGAGCGCTTCGAGCGAGGTGGCGCGCGGGTGTTCGTCGCGGTTCACCACCAGGGCATCGCCCTTCTTCTGTGGCACATGGACCGGCACGATCTCGGCATCGAACACGCCCGCCTGCTGCGCCGCCAGGGCCTTGGTCTGCGAGGCCACGGCCATGCGGTCCTGGTCGGCGCGCGAGATGTTGAACTCCATCGCGACGTTCTCGGCCGTCTCGGGCATGCTGTCCACGCCGTACTGCGCCTTCATCAGCTTGTTGACGAAGCGCCAGCCGATGGTGGTGTCCTCCACGCTGTTGGCGCGCGAGAAGGCGCTGGTGGCCTTGGGCATCACGAACGGCGCGCGGCTCATGCTCTCCACACCGCCCGCGATCATCAGCTCGGCCTCGCCGCTTTTGATGGCGCGCGCCGCGGTGCCCAGCGCGTCCAGGCCCGAACCGCACAGGCGGTTGACCGTGGAGCCCGGCGTCGAGACCGGCAGGCCCGCCAGCAGCGCGCTCATGCGCGCCACGTTGCGGTTGTCTTCGCCGGCCTGGTTGGCGCAGCCGTAGACCACATCGGCCACCGCATCCCAGTCCAGGTTCGCATGGCGCTCCATCAGGGCCCGCAGCGGGACCGCGCCGAGGTCGTCGGCGCGCACGCCGGAGAGAGCACCGCCGTAGCGGCCAAAGGGGGTGCGCACGGCGTCGCAGATGAAGGCGTGGGTCATGTTGTCTCCGTTCAGGGAAGTTGGGCGCTCTGGTGCAGTTGCCAGATGCGGGCGAGCAGCGCGCGCGCCGGGGTCTCGCCGATCACCGGCGTGGCCAGCTCCATCAGCTTGCCTTCGAGGTCGGCGTCGGAAAGCGGCAGTTCCGGGTCGCCCTTGCGGTCGGGCTGCAGCAACGTGAGCTGGCGGCCATCGCGCAGGGTGATGGTCACGTGCGCACCGCGCCGGGCCGGGAAGGCGGCGTCCACGGCGAGGTCCAGCGCCTTGTGAATGCGCTGCATCAGCGCCCGCGTGGCCGGGTCGTTCAGCCGGTCCGGCTCGAAGGCCGAAAGGCGCACGCTGCCGTGCACCAGCGCGGTGGCCACCATGTAATGCAGGCTGAAGCGGGCCTGGTCGGCGTTCTGCGGATCCACGTGGGGGGCGATGTCCAGCGTGGGCTGGTAGACGCCGAGCGCCACGCGCTCGATGTCCGCGTGGCGGAAGCCGTGCTGGCGCTGCAGTTCCAGCGCGCCGTCGATGGCCGCGAAGGTGTGGCCGCAGCCGATGTGGTTCTTGAAGGTCAGGCGGGTGATGTGGAAGTCGCTGCCCAGCGTGGCGCCGACGGCGGACCAGTCCGGCCCTTCGCTCATGGCCTGGCCCAGTCCTGATTCGCCTTCGAGCACGTCGAGCGAGCTGCGCATGCCGCCCGCGGCCAACTGCGCCGCCAGCACGCCGGCCTCGGCCGCGCGCCCGGCGTGCAGCGGTTTGGCCATGGCCTCCAGGCGGAAGGCCTGCTGCAGACCCGCTGTCATGGTGGCGGCGATGGCCAGCGCATGGGCAAAGGCCGATTCGTCCAGCTTCAGCAGGCTCGCCGCCGCCGCCGCGGCGCCAAAGCTGCCCATGGTGCCGGTGTTGTGCCAGTACCTGTAGTGCGGGCGGCCCATCACCACGCCGATGCGGGTGGAGATTTCGTAGCCCAGCACCACGGCTCGCAGGAACTCGGGGCCGCTCGCTCCCACCGTCTGGGCCAGGGCCAGCGCGGCGGCGATGGTGGCAGCACCGGGGTGGTACATCGCATCGCGGAAGCTGTCGTCCACCTCTGCGGCGTGCGCGGCGGTGCCCTGGATCAAGGCGGCGGCACGCGTGGTGGCTGGTCGCCCCTGCACCAGCCGGGCCGCGCCCCGGTCCAGGTCGTCGGCCATGGTCTGCATCAGCACCTGCACCGCCGGGGTGTCGAGGCCCGGGTAGATCGAGGCGTACCAGTCGATCACCGCGCGCTGGGCGTGGTGCGCCACCTCGGCGGGCAACGGTGTGCGGGCAAAGCCAGTGGCAAAGCGTGCGAAGGTTTCAACGGCGTGCATGTTCAGTTCTCCGTGGTGAGCAGGTGGCGCAGGTCGCCGGCCACAAAGCCTGGTCCGCTGAGCCCGGCCAGCCACCGCAGGTCGTCCTGCAGCGCATCGACACCGCGCTCGTGCGCCCAGAACACCGGGCCACCCTCCCAGCGCGGGAACCCATAGCCGTTGACCAGCACCACATCCACGTCGGTGGCGCGCTCGGCCACCCCCTCGGCCAGCAGCAACGCGGCCTCGTTGACGATGGCCAGCAGCGCGCGGCGCACGATCTCGTCGTCGCCGAGCTCGCGGGGCTGCAGACCCTTGTCCGCGCGGGCCTGCGCGATGAGTTGATGCACCGCTTCGTCCACCTGCGGGCCCTTGCCGCCTTCGGGGTAGCGGTAGTAGCCCGCACCGGTCTTGCGGCCCAGGCGACCGGCTTCGCACAGGCGGTCGGGGATGTGCACATAGCGTGCACGCGGGTCGCGCGTGGCGGCCTGGGCCTGGCGCATGCGCCAGGCGATGTCCAGCCCCGACAGATCGGCCACGGCGAACGGCCCCATGGCAAAGCCGAAGGCCTGCAGCGCGGCGTCGACCTGTTCGGGCCAGGCGCCCTCTTCCACCATGAACTCACACTGGCATCGGTAGGCCGCGTACAGGCGGTTGCCGATGAAGCCAAAGGCGTTGCCGGTCAGCACCGGCAGCTTCTTCAGCCGCTTGCCCAGCGCCAGGCCCGTGACCAGCGCGTCGGGCGCTGACGCCTGGCCGCGCACCACTTCCATCAGCTTCATGACGTGGGCCGGACTGAAGAAGTGCAGGCCGATCACGTCCTGAGGCCTTGACGTGGCCGCGGCGATGGCGTCCAGATCGAGGTACGAGGTATTGGACGCCAGCACCGCGCCCGGTCGCGCCACCGCGTCGATGCGCCGGAACACCTGCTGCTTCACCCCGAGGTCTTCGAACACGGCTTCGATGACCAGATCGGCACTGGCCAGTTCGGCCCAGTCCAGGCTGGTCTGCAGCCGCGCCTCCAGCACGGCGGCGCCACTCGCATTCAGCTTGCCCATCTGCACCCGGCCAGCGTAGTGCGCGTGGATGCGCGCAGCCCCCCGCTCCAGCGCCGCGGCGTCCTGTTCCAGCAGCAGCACGCGGTAGCCCGCGTCCAAGGCCGAGATGGCGATGCCCGAACCCATGGTGCCCGCGCCGATCACCGCCACGAGTTCCACGGCGCGTGGCACGGCGCCGTCCAGGGACGGATGCTTGGCGCTGTCGCGTTCGGCAAAGAACTGGTGCCGCAACGCGAACGCCTCGCGCGAGACGCGCAAGCGCTGGAACACCGCGCGTTCGTCGGCCAGGCCGTCATCAAAACCGACATGGGCCGTGGCCGTGATGGCGTCTATGGCCGCCAGCACCGCAGGCCGGCGCTTGCCGGCTTTGAGCGCAGCGGTCGTGGCTACCCCCACCTCCGCGCTCTGGGTGGACGGCACAGCGCGTTCGCGCACCAGCCGTTTCTCTCCCCTGAGCTGTCGGGCGTGCGCGACCGCAGTTGCGCGCAGGTCTTCGGTGGCGATCTGGTCCACCAGACCGGCCTCCAGCGCGGCCGCAGCGGGCACACGTTCGCCCGAGCAGATCATGCGGATAGCATGCGGAATGCCGACGATGCGCGGCAACCGCTGTGTGCCCCCGGCGCCGGGGATGATGCCCAGCGTGACCTCGGGCAAACCGACCACGGCGCCCGGTGCGGCCACGCGCGCATCGCAACCCAGCGCCAGCTCGAAGCCCCCGCCCAGCGCGGCGCCATGCAACGCGGCGACCACCGGCTTGCCACAGGTCTCGATGGCCGCAATCACAGCCGGCAGCTGCGGCTCGGTCAGCGGCTGACCGAACTCGCGCAGGTCGGAACCCGCGATGAAGGTGTTGCCCGCGCCGATGAGCACCGCGCCTTCGAGCGTGTCGTCGCTGCGCAGGGTCTCGATGGCGGTCATCAGCCCCTGCCGCACGGCAGCCGAGCCGGCGTTGATGGGCGGGTTGTGAATCACGATGACGGCGATCCCGCCGTCCCGTTCCAGGTGCACGCGTGGCGTCATGCGGGTTCCTCAGGCCAGCACGACCACGCCGTCGGCGGCGCTCACGCCCAGGCCTTGTGCGCGCACGAACACCGGGTTGATCTCGGCCTCCACCAGGCGGTCGCCCAGTTGCGCCGCCATGCGGGAGAACGCCACGATGGCGTCCACCAGCGCCTCCACGTCGGCCTTGGGCCGGCCCCGGAAGCCGTCGAGCAGCGGCCAGGTCTTGAGGTCCTTCGCCATGGCCAGCGCATCGGCGCGGCTCAGCGCGTGCAGGCCCTGCGCGTCCTGCGTCAGCAGGCGCATGGTGGTGTCCTTGAACAGCTCGGCCGTCACACCACCCATGCCCAGCAGCACCGCCGTGCCCAGCGCGTCGCGGTGCATGCCCAGGATCAGCTCGGTGCCGCCGCCCACCATCTCCTGCACGAGGAAGCGGTCCGGGCGCACGCCCGCCTTGGCCTGCACGTCCGCGGTCATGCTTACCAGGCGTTCACCCACGGTCTCGGGCGTGAGGCCGATGGCCACGCCCCCCACATCGCTCTTGTGCGTGATCTGCGACGAGAGGATCTTGAGCACCACGCGGCCACCCAGCTCGCGCGCCGCGGCCGCGGCTTCGGCCGGCGTGGTGACGATGCGCTCGGCCGCACAGGGCACCTGGAAGCGCGCGAACAGCTGCTTGGCCTGGGCCTCGTCCAGCGAGCCCGAAGGCAGATCGCCCGTGTCGACGACACCCACCGTGTCCTTCTCTTCGACCGGTGCCACAAAGCTGCCGACCCTGAACATGGCAGCCAGTGCCGCGGTGCAGCTCTCGGCCGCAGAAAAGGCGGGCACGCCGTGGCGCGTGAGCAGCGCGCCCACTTCGGGCGCGTGCGGGCTCACATAGGCCATTACCGGCTTGTCCGAATCGGGCAGGCAGTCGCGGATGGCGTTGGCCATCAGCTCGGGCATGGCCAGACTGGACGAGCCGACGATGATCACCAGCGCGTCGTAGCTCGGGCTGGCCAGCAGGGCGCGGATGGCACCGCGCAGCAGGTCGGGCCGCAGGCCGGCCAGGGTCACGTCGATCGGGTTGCGGTCCAGCACGGCCTCGCTGCCGGTCTGAAGCGCGCGCAGCGCCTCGGCCGTGGCCGCGTCGGGCGCGGGCGTCTCGAAGCCGGCCACCCCCAGGTCGTCGGACACCAGCGTACCGGCGCCGCCGGTGCTGGTGAGGATGGCCACGCGCTGTCCGCGCATGTGGCGACCGGTCGCCAGGGCCACGGGGATGTCCAGCAGGTCGTTGAAGGTCTGCGCACGGATCACGCCCACCTGCTTGAACAGCGCGTCGTACATGCGGTCGGCGCCGGCCATGGCACCGGTGTGCGAGACGGCGGCCTGGGCGCCCGCTTCCGAGCGGCCGATCTTGAAGGCCACCACCGGCTTGCCCTTGCGCGCCGCCTTGAGGCAGGCGGCCCGGAACTTGGCGGGGTCGCGCACGGTTTCGACGTACAGCGCAATCACCTGGGTGGCCGGGTCGTCGGCCAGGTGGTCGATGAAATCGGCCAGCTCCAGGTCCACCTCGTTGCTGGTGGAGATCAGCTTGGACAGGCCAATGCCCCGGGCCGCCGCCCGCGACAGCAGCGAGCCCAGGATGCCGCCACTCTGCGACACCACGCCGATGCCACCCACCGGGAACTCATCCATCTCCAGCGCGCCGGTGGCCGAGAGCACGATGCTGTCGGTGAGGTTCACCAGCCCGATGGTGTTGGGCCCCAGGATGCGCATGGGCCCGGCGGCCTCCACCAGCTGCTTCTGGCGGCGCGCCCCGTCTTCACCGGTCTCGGTGTAGCCGCTGGCCAGCACGATGGCCGCCGCGCAACCGCGCGCCGAGAGATCTTTCACCGCCAGGTGGGCACGCTCGGCACCCAGCAGCACGATGGCCACATCGGGCGTTTCCGGCAACGAGGCGATGTCGGCGTAACACGGCAGGTCGCCGATGCGGTCGGCCTTGGGGTTCACCGGCAGGATGCGGCCGGCATAGCCGTGCTTCTGCAGGTAGGCCACCGGGCGGCCGGCGGTTTTGGCGGGGTCGGCCGAGGCGCCGATGATGGCGACGCTGCGCGGCTGCAGCAGGCGGGAAATCGCGTGGATGGGCGCGTCCATGGTCTTCACTCCTTGCCTGCGGTCTTGGCCAGAAACGCTTCCACCGAGGCGCGGTGCTCGCTGCTGGTGTAGCAGATGCCCTGCGCCTGGCTGCCCTGCGCGAACACGTCGTGCGAGCTCAGCTCGAAGCTCTGGTTGAGGATGGTCTTGGTCAGCGCGATGGCCGTGCTCGAGGCCTGGCTCAGCTCGGCGGCCCAGGCCTGGGCGTCGGCCAGCAGCGTGTCGGCGCCGGTCTTGCGGTCCACGATGCCCAGCGCCAGCGCCTCGTCCACCTTGACCTGGCGGCCAGTGAAGATGAGTTCCTTGGCCTTGGCCAGGCCCACACGGCGCGGCAGGAAATACATGCCACCACCGTCCGGGACGATGCCACGCAGCACATACGACCAGGCGAAACTCGCCCACTCGCTGGCGATGATGAAGTCGCAGGCCAGCGCGGTGTCGGCCCCCAGGCCGGAGGCCGCGCCATTGACCGCGGCGATCACGGGCTTGGGGCAGGTGTGCAGCAGGGCCTGCGTGTGGTGCACGCGCTGCTGGCGGTGCCAGCCGTTGAAGCCCACCTCGCCGGCCGGGGCGTTCATGCGCTTTTGCATGCCGCTGATGTCGCCACCGGCGCAAAAGCCTTTGCCGGCGCCGGTGAGCACCAGGGCGCGGATCGCCTTGTCGGCGGTCACCGACTCCAGCGCATGGATGAATTCCGAGCGCATGCCATCGCTCATGGCGTTGCGCTTGTCGGGGCGGTTGAGGGTGAGCGTGGCAACGCCTTCGCTCACGGTCAGTTCGATCAGTGTGTAGTCCATATCAGGTACCCGCGGCTCAGTCGGCCTTGATGTTGTTTTCCTTGACGATCTTTCTCCAGCGCGCCTCTTCGGCCTTCACGTAGCGGTCGAACTCGGCGGGATCGGAGGCGTTGACCACCAGGCCCTCGTGCTCCACCTTCTTCACGAACTCGGGGCTTTGCGCGGCCTTCCTGATGGCGGCATTGAGCTTGGCGATCACGGGGGCCGGCGTGCCGGCGGGGACGAAGAAGCCGTACCAGCTCTCCACCGAGTAGCCCGGCACCGTGGCGGCCACGGTGGGCACCCCCTTGAAGGCGGGCGACGGCTCGGGCGTGGTCACCGCCAGGGCGCGCAGCTTGCCCTGTTCCACCATGCTGGACACCGCGGCGGCGGTGCCGAAGAACAGGTCCACCTGGCCACCGAGCAGGTCGTTCATGGCCGGGCCCGCACCGCGGTAGGGGATGTGCAGCAGGTCGGCCTTGGTGAGGTTGACGAACATTTCACCGGCCAGGTGGGCCGAGGTGCCGTTGCCCTGGGAAGCGTAGGTCAGCTTCTTGCCCGACTTCACCGCGTCCAGCACGTCCTTCACCGACTTATACGGGCTTTCCGTGCGCACCACCAGCACGTTCGGGCCCCGGCCAACCAGGCTCACCGGCGCGAACGCGGTGTCGTTGTTGTAGGGCAGCTTGCTGAGCAGGCTGGGGTTCACGGCGTGCGCCATGGTGGCGATCACCAGGGTGTAGCCGTCCGGTGCGCTCTTGGCCACCAGGTCGGTGCCGATCACCGTGCCGGCACCGGGCTTGTTTTCGACGATCACCGTCTGGCCCAGCGCCTGCGACATGCCCAGGCCGAGGGTGCGGGCGATCAGGTCGGTGCCACCGCCGGGGGCGAAGGGCACGACGATGCGCACCGGCTTGTCCGCCGGGTACTCGGCATGGGCCGCACCGGCGAACGCCGCCAGACTCAGGCACAGGCCGCTGGCCAGGCCGCGCAGGGAAATGGGAAAGAACTTCATGGGGTGTCTCCTGGGTGGAATGGGGGTCGGGAGCTGCCTCTGGTTCGGCGCCGCATCGACCGGTTGGGCGAGTCCTGAGCTTATGAGTGCATGGTCTTTTTGAGACCCACCAATTTCCATTCAGTGGAATTTAGAATGACCTTGTGAACGAGTGAAATGCCACCCAGACACTTGGGTAAACCCTCGAAAGGCACGCCATGAACCCGCTCGAAGAACACCCCGGCCGATCGGCTTCCAACCGCTCCCTCCTGCGTGGCGCCGACATCCTGCGCGCCTTCCGGCCGGGGTCGGACCTGCTGGGCAACGGGGAGATCGCCGAGCGCACCGGCCTGTCCAACTCCACGGTGAGCCGCCTGACCCAGACCCTGGTCGCGGCCGGCCTGCTGCAGCAGGACCGCGCCCGCCGCGCCTACCGGCTCGCGCCGCTGGTGCTCAGCCTCGGGCATGCGATGCGATCGGGCTCGCAGGTGCTGGCCATCGCCGCGCCGCGCATGCGCGCGCTGGCCGAGCGCGAGCGCATCAACGTGGGCCTGGCCTACCCCGACCGGGACGAGATGGTCTACCTGGAGTCGATCCGCTACAACCGCCGCGTCGCCCTGCGCAACGTCGTGTCCGGCCAGCGCGTGCCCATGGAACTCACCTCGCTGGGCCGGGCATACCTGGCCACGGTGCCCGACGAACGCTACGCGCTGCTCGAACCCATCTTCAGGAAGCGCAATGGCCGGCACTGGCCCGAGATCAGACGGGCCATCGAAGCGTCGACGGACCACATGAAGTCCAAGGGCTACTGCTGGGCCAGCTGGCAACCTGAGGTCCTGGCGCTGGCCACCGCGTTCCCCTCTTCCGAAGGCATCTGCGTCATCAACGTCAGCATGTCCACGCAGGAACAACCCGAGCGCTGGATCAGGACCCTCGCCCCCCATTTGCTGCGCCTGAAAGAGGACATCTGCCTGGAGCTGTCGAAGCTGCCCGAACCTTAAGGTTCTTCGGCACTGCCTCCCGTCCACCAGACTGCCCGCAGTCGACCCCTGTCCCGTTGGGCAGGGCCCCGTGCGCCGCCGCGCGGCGCCTCGCTCGCTGGACCGGCGCACCGGGGCGCCCTGCGCCGCTCATGTCCCCCGACGGCCTGCGGCCGTCTCCTCCTTTACTTCGCTCTGCAGGACACCCCGGTGCGCCGGTCCGGGGGTTGGCGCGCGTGGCGGCGGTCATTCACTTTTCAGGTTGACCTGTTTCGGCCAGGAGCAGCCAGAGATCAAACGGGTAAGCAGTCACTCAAACACCTGAGTTAAGCCGCGCTGCGAAGCGGCGTCGGCTTGAACGGCATCCGCCGCTGTGCGCTGGAGGTGCGGGGCCGCTCCAACCACAACAAGGCCACCTGCGCACTGGCCAACAAGCTCGCGCGCATCTGCTACGCCACGCTGCGCGATCACGCGCCGTTTGACGAGGCCGCCAGACTGACCAAAAAACAAAGCCGGCAGAGCTTCCTCATGCCGGCCTGATTCGCCCCAAAGCGCTCACTCCACGCCCTGTTCTCTTCGATTCACTTGCGACGGGTTTGATCGACCATCATGGCCAACCGGGTTCCTCCCACACCGCACTACGCCGATAACTCTTCCGGCAGCTTGCCTGCCGCTTGAAGCGTGTGGCGACGCGGTGACGCAGATTCTTTTGGCGCCACGGGACATTGACGATCCCACTCCAGATGCCGGATATACGACTGCAGGTGCTCTACCCCAAGGTCCCCAATCGGTCAGGCTCTTGCTGTTGAGGGGGAGTCCATATATGAATTGTTAGGGCGTACTTACCTGCGTGCCAAATAGGCAAGCCCGGCAACGGTCATAGTGCTGATCACTGCCATTGCGCCTACAACAGCTCCTTTTGCAAAGCCAGCTTCCTGGCCGCGAATGTAACCCTTTTCCTCGCCAGCCGTGTAAGCCTTGAATTCGACTGTGCGGTCAGCGGAGGAAATGAAATCTTCCGCGGCTTTGGACATTTCAGGCTCTTTCATCATTCGCTCAAGTAGAGCTCTTGCCGCTTCCGGAGTGAGTCGGCTCAGGTCTGCAAACTCTTTCAGTTTCTTTGGATCATTAAGTATGTCTTTCGCGTTCTTTGGGATGTCACTCATTTGAGCTCCTTTTGGTTGGTGCGATGAAACTGTTCTGTACGCCCTAACGTTTGACTTCAGCGGCGCCGAAGGCGTCCGCTGGAAGTAACGGTTGGACGAAGGCGGTTCACAAATCATTCAAATGACCGAGCGCGCAGGATAGCTTGCTCCGCCAGATCGAAGGAGCATGCCCAGAGTTTGCTTCCTGTGTATCCACCATAACTATTCTTCGCATTGATCGTCACGGTGTAGGAGATGCTCGGGAACCACCCTCGGGCGGTCTCGTAGTCTGGCTCCGGCCCACGCGCTCGAGTGACCTCACCTACTCTCGCTGACTCAGGGTCTTTCAGCATTGCCATGATTCGGGCAACACAAGCTCTCTTGTTTGCCTCAATCACATCGGTAGGCGGAGGCGCTGCTGGAGGCATAGCATCGATCTGCTTCTGCACCTTCGCTCTTGCCTCAGCGATATTAGTCACCGTGCTTGAACCTGACTTGCCTTTACATGCATCCGAGAACATGTGCTTGTAGTCTCCGCAGTCGATGCCGACCGCTGGTTTCGCCTCGATTTTCTTAGCGTCAGGGGCACAAGGTGTTTGACTGAACGTGCTCCCGCATTTGTAAATTGTCTGCGCGTGGACTGGTACACAGAAAAAGAATCCCACGATTAGAAAGTGAACAGTTTTCAAAGTAACTCCAAAGATTCTGGCGTCCAACGTTTGAGCTGAGGGGCGCGCGCAGGTGTGGCGCTTGGCCTGCGAGGCCGATGATATGAACCACGGCCTCGCAGGCCAAGTGCCATGCCGGAGCGCGTCCACTCGAGT
>NZ_BCWQ01000016.1 GCF_001592285.1 Hydrogenophaga pseudoflava NBRC 102511
ACCGGGGGCGACCGAGAAGTCGCCGTCGACCCAGTTGGCGACGACGCGGATGCTGCGGTTCATCAGCTGGCCCATGCGCGCGGCCACCGGGGTCAGCGAGTCTTCGGGCTTGAACTCACCCTCGGTGGGGCGGCCCAGGTGAGACGTGACCATCACGGCGGCACCGGCGTCCAGCGCCATCTGGATCGCAGGAATCGATGCGCGGATGCGCGTGTCTTCGGTGATGTTGCCGGCGTCGTCCTGCGGCACGTTCAGGTCGGCGCGGATGAAGACACGCTGGCCCTTGGCCTTGCCCTGGGCGCAGAGATCGGAGAAGCGGATGAATTGCATGATGAAGCCTCGGTCGGACAGCCGTGCTGCCGGGTGCAGGAAGTCGCGGCGGAGCCGCGGGAAAAGGACCGGGACAAATTGTAGGGAATGCGCCGCAGGGCTCAGTCGTCGTCGTGGTCTCCGTGTGCCATCTGTCCCCACGCATTCGCCGGGATCAGCCCCCGGGGCGACTGCTGCCATTCCCAGGCACCGTAAGCCAGCACGGCCACCAGCATCAGGACCGCCAGCCAGACCCGGTTGTGCGGCACCGGGTTCGGCCCGTGCCCTTCGAGGCGGCCGGTGAGCATCGGCGAGGCCATGTTCTTGCGCCGCAGCAGACTCAAGGCCCCGATCAGCGCCAGGTGCGCCAGCACCACCATCAGCATGGCCTCGCCGAAGAACTCGTGCAGCTCGCCCAGCCCCTCTTCACCGGGGAACACGCCCCATTCGTTGAAGGTGGCGTAACCGGTCAGCGTCAGTGGCAGCACCAGCACCATCAGGGCCACCACGGCCAGCGCCATCAGCAGGTTCTGCCCCTGGCGCCAGTTGATCGCCGACAGCGACGCCGCCGCGCGCAGCGAGCGCAGCCAGGCGGGCGCGGCGCTCAGCTTGCGCCAGAGCAGGCCCATGCCCGCCTGGCGCGGACCGAAGAGGCCGTAGAGCACCCGGAAGACCAGCAGGCCGGCCAGGGTGTAGCCCAGGGTGACGTGCAGCATGCGCCAGCGTTCGCCGTCGGCCGTGAGGTAGGCGCCGAGAAAGCTCAGCGCGAACAGCCAGTGGAACATGCGCGTGGGCGCGTCGGTGATGCGCCGCACGGGGGCCGCGCTGGTCTGCGCCGCGCGGGCACCGGGGTTCAGTGAGGTGGAGACGTTCATGGTGTGCTCCCTGTGTTCAGTCGTGCCAGAAGCGGCGCAGGCCCAGGCTCACGCCGGCTGGCAGCCGGATGTTGTCGTCGTCGAAGTCGCCCCGGTCGGCGCCGGTGTGGCAGGCGCCGCAGTTGGCGGGGCTTTTGATGGCCGCGTGCTTCCACACCGAGGGCGGAATATCGTCGTGCTTGCGCGCGAACCAGACCGAGCGGGTGAGCCGGTCCTGCGGCGGCTCTTCGTTGACCCGCTTGTAGGTGCCGGCGTTGGCCTGCAGCCAGGTGGAGAGCTGCCGGACCGTGGCCTCGTCCAGCGAGGCGTCGGTGCCGTAGTGTTTGTCCAGGCCGGTCATGATGCGCTGCCACGAGCGCGCCGGCAGCAGGCCGGGCGAATAGGCGGTGTGGCAGGCCGCGCACTCGGCGGTGTAGGCCTGGGGCATGTCGCGCGGCATCCTGCGGCCGCCATCGGCATGCGCGGCGCCGAGCGCGGCCAGGCCCAGCAGGACGGCCAGACCGGGGCGGATCAGTCGTTTGGAGCGGGTGTTCATGGCGTGTCCTTGGCGATGGGGTGTCACTTCAGGCCGTTCAGGTAGGCCAGCACGTCGGCCTTTTCGGCGGCGCTGCATTCGCGCGAGAGCACGTCGTTGCAGTTGCGCTTGAACCACTTGTCGACCTTGGCGCTGTCGGTGAAGGCCTTGGCGTTGAAGGCCGGCGCCAGCGGTGCGATCACCTTGCCGGTGTTGGCGTGTTTGCCCTGCGCCGTGGGCGGCATGCCGTGGCAGGACGCGCACGACCATTCGCCGCCGTGCCTGGCGTTGAAGAAGGCCTGGCCCTTGCTTGCATTGCCCGGCGCGCCGGCCTGGGCGCTCCAGTGCTGCAGCTGGGCGGCGGCCGTGGTCTCGGCGGCCAGGGCGGTACCGGCGCACAGCAGCGACAGCAGGGCGGCGGGGAGGATGGACAGCGGGCGGAAGTTCATGGGGTCCTCGGTGGGTGTGGTGTGGGTGATGCTGCGACCCGCCGCTTGAACCAACCCTGAACCCGGTGTTCATCGCGCGTTCAGTTCGGCGGCGCACAATCGGCCCATGGCTTCTTCGACCCGCCACCTTTTCCTGCTCCGCGCTTCGACACTGGTGCTGGCCGCCGCGTTGTCGGCGGGCGCCGTGGCGCGCGACCGCGGCGACCACGAACGGGCCCGCGAGGCCTTGGTGGCGGGCCAGATCCTGCCGCTGCGCACGGTGCTGGAGCGCCTGGAGCGCGAACAGGCCGGCCAGGTGCTGGAGATCGAACTGGAGTCCGAAGGCCGGCGCTGGATCTACGAGGTCAAGCTGCTGCAGCCGGGCGGCCAGCTGCTGAAGCTGGAGGTCGACGCCAGCACCGGCGAGGTGATCGGGCGCCGCGAGCGCCCGCCACACCCGTCCCGCGGAGACGCGCGGTGAGGCTGCTGCTGGTCGAAGACGAGCCGACGCTGCGCGCCCAGCTGCGCGAGGGGCTCATGGCCGCCGGCTATGTGGTGGACGAGGCCGACAACGGGCGCGACGCGCACTTCCTGGGCGACACCGAAACCTTCGACGCCGTGGTCCTCGACCTGGGCCTGCCGGTGCTCGACGGCCTGACCGTGCTCAAGCGCTGGCGCGACGCGGGCCGGGCCATGCCGGTGCTGATCCTGACCGCGCGCGACCAGTGGAACGAGAAGGTGGCCGGCATCGACGCCGGCGCCGACGACTACCTGACCAAACCCTTCCACATGGAAGAGCTGCTGGCCCGCGTGCGCGCCCTGATCCGCCGCGCCAGCGGCCAGGCCTCGCCGGTGCTGCGCTGCGGCCCGCTGGCGCTGGACACGCGCAGCGGCCGCGTCACCTGCGACGGCCAGCCGGTCACGCTCACCAGCCACGAGTACAAGGTGCTGGACTACCTGATGCACCGGCTGGGCGCGGTGGTCTCGCGCAGCGAGCTGACCGAGCACATCTACGCCCAGGACTTCGACCGCGACTCCAACACCATCGAGGTCTTCGTCGGCCGCCTGCGCAAAAAGCTGCCGCCCGACCTGATCGAGACCGTGCGGGGCCTGGGCTACCGCATGGCGGCCCACTCATGAGGTGCTGATGCCCTGGCGCCGGGCCCTGTCGCTGCGGGTGCGCTGGCTGGCGGCCACGCTGGCCGCGCTGGCCGTGGCGCTGGTGCTGGCCGGCGTGTTCCTGCACAGCCTGTTCCAGGACCATGTGCTGCGCCAGTTCCAGACCACGCTCACACAGCAGCTGGACCAGCTCACCGCGCGGCTGGAGTTCGACGCCGCCGGCCAGGCCAGCATCGACCCGGCGCAGCTGTCCGACCCGCGCTGGCACCGCCCCTACTCGGGCCTGTACTGGCAGCTCGACGAGGTCGGTGCGCCCGCCGACGCGCAGGGCGCCCTGCGCTCGCGCTCGCTCTGGGACGACCGGCTGCACCCCGAGCCCGACACGCCGGTCGACGGCCAGCTGCACGTGCACCAGGGCACCGGCCCGCGCGACGCGCCGCTGCTGCTGGTGGAGCGCACGGTGTACCCGGCCGACGCGCCGCAGCGGCGCTGGCGGCTGGTGGTGGCGGGCGACCTGCAGGAGGTCACCGCCGCCTCGGACCGTTTCGCGCGCGTGCTGGCGCTCTCGCTGCTGGGCCTGGGTCTGCTGCTGGTGCTGGCGGCGCTGGCCCAGGTGGCCGTGGGCCTGGCGCCGCTGCGCGCGCTGCAGCGCGCACTCACCGCCCTGCGCGAGGGGCGCACGGCGCGGCTGCAGGGGCAGTTTCCGGCCGAGGTGCAGCCGCTGATCGACGACTTCAACCGCGTGCTGGACCGCAACGCCGAGGTGGTCGAGCGCGCGCGCACGCAGGCTGGCAACCTGGCCCATGCGCTCAAGACCCCGCTGGCGGTGCTGGACCAGGCCGCCAGCAGCGCCGACGGCCCGGACCCGGCGCCGCTGGCGGCCCTGGTGCGCGACCAGGTGGGCCTGGCCCGGCGCCACATCGACTGGCACCTGGCGCGCGCGCGCGTGGCGGCCTCGCAGCGCCTGCCCGGCCAGCGCACGCCGCTGGCGCCGGTGCTGGCCGGCCTGCTGCGCGTGATGGCCAAGGTGCACGCCGAGCGGGCGCTGCGGCTGGACTGCGCCGACATCCCCGCCGACTGGACCTTTGCCGGTGAAGAGCAGGACCTGCAGGAGATGCTGGGCAACCTGCTGGACAACGCCTGCCTCTGGGCCCGCACGCGGGTGCGGGTCGAGGCCCGGCTGGACGGCGGGCAGCTGCAGGTGGTTGTGGAAGACGACGGCCCCGGCATCGCGCCGGAGCAGCGCCAGGCGGTGCTGGCGCGCGGTGTGCGGCTGGACGAGGCCACGCCCGGCAGCGGCCTGGGTCTGGCCATCGTGGCCGACCTGGTGGCGCTCTACGGCGGCGCGCTGGCGCTGGAGGCCGGCAGCGCCGGCGGGTTGCTGGCGCGGATCAGCCTGCCCGCGGTCCGCTGACGGGTGCGGCGGCGGCCGGCAGCAGGCAGGGTTCGAACAGGTTCAGGCCCGGCCGGCGCACCGCGGTCGAGACGTCCATCAGCCCCAGCACCGAATGGAACAGGTGGTCGTGCGAAACCGACTGCTCGGCGCGCTCGCGCAGGCAGTCGGTGCGCACGCCGCTGCGCTGCTGCATCCCCTCGGACAGCCAGGCCACCATGGGCACATGCGTCTGCTGCTGGGGCGCCAGCGCGTAGGGCACGCCGTGCAGGTAGAGGCCGTTCTCGCCCAGCGATTCGCCGTGGTCCGAGACGTAGAACAGCCCGGTATCGAAGCTGCCCTTGGTCGACTGGGCGCGCAGCCACGACAGCGCGTGGTTGAGGAAGCGGTCGGTGTAGGCGATGGAGTTGTCGTAGGCGTTGACCAGCTCCTCCTGCGAGCAGTCCGCCAGCGTGACGCTGCGGCACTCGGGCTGGAAGGGTTTGCGGTTGGCCGGCGAGCGCTTGTGGTACGCCGGCCCGTGGCTGCCCATCTGGTGCATGACCAGCACCACGCCACGCGCGCGGCGCTGCGGATCGAGCGCGGCGATGCGGGCGTCCAGCCCGTGCATCATGGCCTCGTCCAGGCACTCGCCGCCTTCGCACAGGCCGGGGATGGGAGCGTCCGCGATGCGCACCGTGGGCACGCGGTCGCACACGCCCTTGCAGCCGGCCTGGTTGTCGATCCACAGCACCGCCAGACCGGCGCGCTGCAGCACATCCAGCAGGTTCTCGCTGCGCGCGGTCTCGTCGCCACCTTCCTTGCGTGTGAGGGGCGAGAACATGCAGGGCACGGACACCTGGGTGCTGGTGCCGCAGGAACTGGCGCGGGGGAAGTTCACCAGACCACCGCGCGCGCGCCAGCCGGTCAATGACGGGGTGGTCGGGCGGCCGTAGCCGTTGAGGCTCCAGTTCTGCGCCCGCGCGGTCTCGCCCACCACCACCAGCAGCAGCGGCGGCCGGCTCTGCGCCGCATAGCTCGCCCCCAGCCGCGCATCCTCGCCCACCGGCAGCAGGGGCTGCGCCGCGTGCTGGCCACGCTCGGCCAGCAGCGTGCCCGAAGCCGCCAGGGTGTTCATGGGGTTGATCATGTAGCGCAGATCCTTGTGGCCGCGCATGAGGGAGGCCAGGCCCTGGTAGCCGGCCAGCAGGGCGACGGCGGCCACCGCCAGCGAGAGCGCCAGCAGACCGAGGTTGTGCCGCAGGCGCAGCAGCGCCGCCTGCGGTGCGGGCGGCGCCCGCCAGATCCACCACAGCGCCGGGCCGGCGATGGCCAGCAGGGCCATCAGCAGCGGCCAGGACAGCAGGTCCCGCACCTCGTTGGCATTGGTCTGCGCCACATTGGCCATCATGGTGCTGTCGATCACCACGCCGTACTGCCACATGAAGTGGCTGTTGAACGCGGTGGCCAGCACCAGCACCGTGGCCAGCGGACGGAACACGCGCGGCCAGTGACACAGCGCCAGCAGGGCCAAGGTGCCGGCGACCAGCACCAGCCCCAGGGTGAGCATCAGTCCTAGGCGGTGGTCGACGGTGGCGGTCAGGGCGGCCACGCGCTGCCACAGGGGCAGGTTGCCGGGCACGGCCAGCCACAGCGACAGCACCACCAGAAGGGTCAGCGGCCCGCGGGCGTCGCCGCGGACCAGCGACAGGCCGGTCACTCCCCGGCCGGGAACAGAAGAAGACAGCTGCATGGGAAACAGCGGGGACATCGCCCCGAATGTGGCACTGCCGGCAGTGTCTTTCGACGACGTTAAACGAACCTTATCGCGCGGCATCGCCCCGTCCCCTCAGGCGGGCCACCGCAGCGAAAAGCGCGTGGTCATCGGCGCCACCCCGTTGTCGCGCTCCAGCCGCGCGCCCAGCTCTTCGGCGATGCGCTCGACCAGGCGCAGGCCCAGACCCAGGCCGGACGAGGCCTGCGCCGCAGGCGCGGTCACGCCGGCGCGCTGGCCGTCGTCGCTCACCGACACGCCCTGGCCCCGGGCATCCCGCCACACCGACACCTCCACCTGCGTTCCCGGTGGCGTGTGGCGCAATGCGTTCTCGATCAGGTTGCGCAGCGCCAGCTCCAGCAGCATGGGCTGGACCTGGACACTGACCTCGCCCTGCTCCTGCACCAGCGACATCTCGTGGTCGCTTTCGTAGGCCAGCTGGGCGTGGGCCGAGATCAGGTGGGCGGCCATCTCGCCCAGCGCGGTGTCCTGCACCGCATCGCCGGCCTGCGCCTGCTGCCCGGCGCGCTGGGCGCGCGCCAGGTCCAGCAGCTGGGTCAGGATGCGGCCAGCGCGCAGGGCCTCCTGCTCCAGCCGCGCCAGCCGCTGCGGCGAGGGGTCGGCCTGCGCGGCGCGGGCCTGCAGCGTGATCGCGGTCAGCGGTGTGCGCAGCTCGTGCGCCACGTCCGAGGCGAACTGGCGCTCGCGCTGGGCCTGCGCCTGCAGGCCGTCGACCATGGTGTTGATCGCCGTCACCGTGCTGGAGAACTCGTGGAAACGGTGCTGCGTGTCCAGGCGCTGCCCGGCAAAGCCGTCGAGCGCGGCCACCTCGTCCGAGAGCTGATCCAGCGGGCGCAGGCCGCGGCGGATGGTCCACCACATCACCAGCGCCACCAGCGGCAGCAGGATCAGGGACGGCGAGGCCAGGTGCTCGGCGATGTCGCTGGCCAGCACATAGCGCTTCTTCAGGTCCAGCAGGGCCGCCACGCGGCGCTCGTGTCCATCGGCCCGGTAGGTCTCCACGTAGGCCCGCCAGTTGTGCGGCTCGCCATGGGCATCGCGGACCACCACCGTCACCAACCCCTTCTCGGGCAGCGTCGCCAGGTCCAGGCCGGCGACGAGCTGGTCGCTGTCGGTCACCAGGCGGCCGTTGTCCCAGACCAGGAGGGCCACGTCCTGCGCGTACTCGTGCACGTCCTCGCGCGGCACGGGCAGGGGGGCCGAGACCGGCCCTTGATTCCAGGACGCGGTGCCCAGCCAGAGCTGCGCCACCGCGACCAGGTGGCCGTCGGTGAACTTGCGCGTCTCGCGCAGGCTGGTGCTCCAGCCCACCGCCACCATCACCACCCAGACCGCCAACTGGGCCCCGAGGGTCCAGATCAGCAGGTGGCGCGACAGTGTGCGGCGTGTGGCGGGCAGCGGCAGTTTCACAGGCCTCCGGTGGTATCGGCCGGTTTCGCCGCGGGCGGCTCCTGGGGCACGAAGTAGCCCACGCCGCGCACGGTCTTGATCAGCGATTCGCCCAGCTTGCGACGCAGGTGGTGCACGTGGACCTCGATCGCATTGCTCTCCAGCCCCTCGCCAAAGCCGTACATCGCCGACTCCAGCCGCGCCTTGGACAGCACCTGCGGCTTGGCCTGCAGCAGGGTCAGCAGCAGCGCGAACTCCTTGCCGCCCAGCGCCACCGGCAGGCCGGCGCGTTCGACCGAGCGCGTGGCCGGGTCGACCACGATGTCACCGTACTCGATCACCGGCTTGCTGCGGCCGCTGGCGCGCCGCAGCATGGCGCGCAGCCGGGCCAGCAGCTCGTTGGGGTCGAACGGCTTGACGATGTAGTCGTCGGCGCCCTCGTCCAGGCCGAAGATGCGGTCGCTCACGCCGTCGCGCGCGGTCATGATCAGCACCGGCAGGTCCCGCTGCGGCAGGGAGGACTGGCCCGGCCGGCGCTCGCTCTGGCGCCGCAGGCGGGTCAGCAGGTCCAGGCCGTCGCCGTCGGGCAGACCCAGGTCCAGCAGCACCGCGTCGAAAGGCTCGACGCACAGGGCCGTCCACGCCGACTCCAGCGTGCCGCACACGTCCACCGCATAGCCGGCCTGCCGCAGCGACAGGCTCAGGCCGCTGGCAATGCCGGGATCGTCTTCCACCACGAGTGCTCGCATGTTCTTCAGGACGGCGCAGGGCCCATCGGTCAAAGAATCCGAATTATCCCGGCACCCCTTAAGGCCCTCTTAAAGTCCGACGCCGAGCATGCGGCGCCATGTCCCCTCTCCGTCCCCCTGTTGTTTCCACCGCAAACGCCATCGCCCGCGCCTGGCTGGTGCTGCTGCTGCTGACCCTGGGCTGGGATGCCGCGGGCATGGACCTGCCGGTGATGAGCCAGATCGGGACCCCCACCGGCTTTCCGTGGCGCCACCACCCGCTGCTGGAGACGGTGCTGCACAACGGCGGGCGCCAGCTGGCCACGCTGGCCTATCTGCTGCTGTGGGGCTGGGTGCTGTGGCCCGCGGCCAGCGGCCCCTCGCGCCGCGAGCGCGGGACCGTGCTTGCGCTGGTCACCCTGTCGATGGTGACGGTGAGCCTGCTCAAGCAGGCCAGCCGGGCCAGCTGCCCCTGGGAGTGGAGCGCCTTCGGCGGCACCGCCGTCTACACCTCGCACTGGAACCTGCTGACCGGCGACGGCGGCACCGGCGGCTGTTTCCCGGGCGGGCACGCCTCGTCCGCACTGTCGTTTCTGGCGCTGTGCCTGCCCTGGCTGTGGTCGCCCGTGGCCGGGCGGCGGCGCGCCCCGGGCTGGCGCTGGCTGGCGGCCGTGCTGCTGGCGGGCGGCCTGGCGGGGGTGACGCAGACCCTGCGCGGCGCCCACCCGCCCAGCCACACCCTCTGGACCCTGGTCATCTGCAGCGCGATCGCGCTGGCCGGCTGGCGGATGGCGCGGCCCTGGCTGCGCGCAGACTCCATTCAGCGCCCGGTCACGCCGTAGTAGTCGACGTACCAATCCACGAACCGCTGCGCACCGAGCCGCAGGTCGGTGCCGGCGCGGACGCCGAACTGGCTCTCCAGCCGCGAGGTGTCGGCCCAGGTGTCGGGCACGTCACCGGCCTGCATCGGCAGGAAGTTCTTGACCGCCTCGCGGCCGCAGGCGCGCTCCAGGCAGGCGATGAACTCCATCAGCGGCACCGGGCCGTTGTGGCCCACGTTCAGCACGCGGTGCGGCACCTGGCCCTCGCCGGCCTGCGGCGGCTGCGCGGCCACCGCCAGCACCGCGTCCACCACGTCGGCGACGTAGGTGAAGTCGCGCCGCAGGTTCCCGTGGTTGTAGACGTCGATGGGCCGGCCTTCGAAGATCGCGCGCACGAACTTGAAGATCGCCATGTCGGGCCGCCCCCAGGGTCCGTAGACGGTGAAGAAGCGCAGCGCCGAGGCGGGGATGTGGTAGAGGTGGCTGTAGCTGTGCGCCATCAGCTCGTTGGCCTTCTTGCTGGCGGCGTAGAGCGAGATCGGCGAGTCCGTGACCATGTCCTCGCGCAGCGGCATCTCGCGCGCGGCGCCGTAGATGGAGCTGGACGAGGCATAGACCAGGTGCTTCACGCCGCTGTGGCGGCAGCCTTCGAGCACGGTGAGCATGCCGGCCAGGTTGCTGTCCAGGTAGGCCATGGGCTGCTCGACCGAGTAGCGCACGCCCGCCTGCGCCGCCAGGTGCAGCACGAGGTCGTAGCGGCCGTCGGCGAACAGGCGCGCCACGCCGTCGCGGTCGGCCAGGTCCAGGCGGTGGAAGGTGAAGCCCGGCCGCGCCAGCAGGCGGTCGAGCCGCGCCTGCTTCAGGGCCGGCTCGTAGTAGGCGCTCATGTTGTCGACCCCATCGACCTGCAGCCCCCGGGCCAGCAGGCGCTGGCTCAGGTGGTAGCCGATGAAGCCCGCGGCGCCAGTGACCAGCACGCGCGGGGCGGGGGAAGAGTCCAGCAGGTTCATGGCAGCACGCCCTCGGTCACGGGGCGGTAGACAAAGCGGCGCAGGCGCTGGGGCGGTTCGCAGGTGGCGCGCATCGAGGCCGGGCCGTAAACCACCCACTCGCGCCGGTGGGCCTCGCCCAGCGACTCGGTCTTGGTCACGTCGAAGCAGCTGAGCTGGGCGTCGGTCGGCGCCAGCAGGTGGCGGCCGGGCTGCTCCTTCATCCACAGCCAGGCGTTGCGCTCCTGCTCCTCGATCGGCGCAAGGTAGCTGAAGTGGGTCAGCGGCCGGTGGCTGAACAGCAGGAACTGTTCCTTGAAATAGAGCAGGCCCAGTTCCGACGCCGGGGGCAGGCGCTGCTCGATCTGCTCCATCATGGCCTGCGGCGTGCGGTGCGGGTCGACCTTGGGCCAGACCAGCAGCGAGACGAACACCCAGATCACCAGGCTGGTCGCGGCCAGCCGCTGCAGCAGGTCGCGGCGGCGGATCAGCACCAGCAGCACCAGCAGCGCACCGCCCATCGCGACCAGCGGCAGCGAGAGCGTGGTCACCGCGTCCGCGTAGTCGGGCACCTTGCGCAGCAGCTTGTCGGGCGAGACCTTCAGCGCCACACCCAGCCCGGCCAGCGCCGCGGCGATCAGCAGCAGCAGGCCCTGGAAGAACACGCCGGTGCGCGCAGCGGCCACGCCAGCCTGCACCCGCACCCAGAGCGCGCCCACCACCAGCGCCAGCATGGGCAGCGCCGGGAACATGTAGACCTCGCGCTTGCCCGAGCTGATGGAGAAGAACAGCAGCACCAGCCCCACCCAGGCCAGCAGCACGCGCGCGCGCCGGTCCTCGCGCAGCAGCGCCAGCAGGGGCTTGAAGAACACCAGCAGCAGCACCGGCAGCGGGAACCAGACCGTGGGAATCGCCTGGGTGAAGAAGTAGTGCCAGGGTTTGACGTGGTGCCAGGCGTTGACGAAGCGCTCGCCGGTCTGGCGGAACAGCAGGTCGTTGCGGTAGGCCACCATGGTGTCGGTGCCGATGCTGTGCACCTGCCAGAGCATGGGCCCCAGCCACAGCGCGATCACCGCCAGCATCACCACCAGACCGGCGGCCAGACGCCAGCGCCAGACCTTCGCGTCGGCCCCTGCGGGGTTCTTCACCCACAGCGCCAGCGGAATGAGCATGAGCAGGGGCAGGAAGCCCACGCCCTTGGTCATGATGCCCAGCGCCATCGCGGCCCAGGCGGTGAAGTACCAGCCCCAGTGCGGGCCGGTGAAGAAGTGCCGCAGCAGGCCGTAGCAGCCCAGCGTGATCCAGAAGGTGACCACCGCGTCGATCTGCGCCGCCTTGCCCTGCAGCAGGAACTGCGGCGTGAACACCAGCACCAGCAGCGCGGCCAGCGCCACCTCGCGGCCCCACAGCCGGCGGCCGATGTCGAGCACCAGCAGCAGCGTGCCGACCGAGGCCAGCGCGCTGGGCAGCAGGAACGAGAGCTTGAGGTTGCCAATCAGCGCGAACGCGGCGGCGCTGAGCCACATGAACACCGGCGGCTTGTCCGGGTAGGGCTCGCCACCGCGCGTGGGAAACAGCCACTGGCCGCTCTCGACCATCTCGCGCGCCACCTGGGCAAAGCGCGGCTCGTCGGCCGGCCAGGGGTAGCGCAGGCCAATGCCCAGCAGCAGCACGATGGCGGTGGCGACCAGCCAGAACAGGGTCTGGCGGCGGATCGTTTCGTCAGTGGGCAGGTGCATGGGCGTGTTCTTTGCGGAACCGTTGGAGCCGCTGCTTGAAACCGTGGTGGTAGAGGTACAGCCCCAGGCCGGTGGAGATCACCAGCATCACCAGGCTCATCCACAGCTGCGAGCTGTCGTGCAGCGCGATGCCCGAACCGGCGTAGGCGAACAGCAGCATCTGCGGCAGGTAGCCCAGCAGGCTGCCGAAGAACACGGCCACCGGGCGCAGGTCCGACAGCGCGGCGGCGATGTTGGTCACCAGGTTGCTGCCCACCGGGATCAGCCGGATCACGCAGATCCAGATCCAGGTGTCCTCGGCCAGCACGGCCTTGATCAGTTCGATCTTCTGGGCGTGCTTTTGCCGCACCCAGTCAAAACCCAGCTGGTGTACCGCCAGCATGGTCAGCATGGCCCCCACGCCCGTCAGCAGGGTGCCGATCAGTCCGCCCTGCCAGCCACCGAACAGGAAGCCGCAGGAAAACGCCAGCACCTGGCGCGGGCCGCCCAGCGCGGTGTAGATCACCGACCCCAGCACGAAGACCGGCCAGGCGACGGTCCAGTGCTGCTGGAACAGCTGCTGCAGCAGCACCTCCTCGGTCACCGGCCCCCACCAGCCCAGGTGCAGGGACAGGAAGGCCAGCGTCAGGACCGCGGTCAGCAGCAGGGGCTTAGTGAGGCTTTTCATGCGCAGCGAGCGTGCGGACCTGCGCGATCACCGGGCGTTTGCCGCGCCGGGTCAGCCACACCACACCGGCCATGTCGACCAGGCCGACCCAGAGGCGGTTCCAGGCGTTGTACTTGGAGACGCCGGCCTGGCGGGCGCGGTGGTTCACCGGCACCACGCGGATGGCGCCGCCCAGGCGCAGCACCAGCGCCGGCAGGTAGCGGTGCATGTGGTCGAAGTAGGGCAGCTGCAGCCAGGTGGCGCGCGGGATCAGCTTGAGGCCGCAGCCGGTGTCGGGCACCTGGTCGTTGAGGATCTTCTGCCGCACCGCATTGGCGATGCGCGACTGGAACTTCTTCCACTCGGTGTCCTGCCGGTTCTTGCGGTAGCCGGCGATGCAGAAGTGTTCGCCCTGCGCCTCGGTCTCGCGCGCGCTGCGCAGCAGGGCCGGCATGTCGGCCGGGTCGTTCTGGCCGTCGCCGTCGATGGTGATCAGGTAGCGGCCCCGCGCCTGGCGGGCCGCGCTCATGAGCGCCGTGCTCTGGCCCACGCTCTTTTCATGGCGGATCAGCCGGGCGGCCGAACCCAGCTCGGAGCAGCGCTGCAGGAACTCATCGCCCGTGCCGTCGTCGCTGCCGTCGTCGACCAGGACGATCTCGAAGCGGCACTCAGGCCGCAGCGCCGCCACCACCTCGGCCACCAGCGAGCCGATGTTGCCGGTCTCGTTCTTCGCAGGAATCAGCACCGACACCAGCGGCTCGGCGCCAGCGGCAGCAGCCGCAGCAAGTTCAGTCATGTCTGGAAATCCGTGGGGCGCAGCGGCCAAACGACGGATGGTCGCGGAAGCGCCTTAAGCACGCCTTAAGGTTGGTTTCAACCGGCGCTGCCGATTGTCCCACTCAGCGCCTCACCAGCCCAGACCGACGTGCAGCGGCAGGTAGACCGCCATGCCGGAGACGATGGTGCCCAGCACACCCTTGCGCCAGAAGAAATAGGCCGCGCCCACCACGGCGGCAAACAGCCGCGCATCCATCCAGGTCTGCACCAGCTGCCCCTGGCTCATCACGATCTCGGGCAGCACCACGGCCGACAGCGCGGCAATCGGCGCGTACTGCAGGCCACGCTGGGCCCAGTGGGGCAGCGTCCAGGGCCGATCGGAGATGAGAAAGAAGCCGCGCGTGATCACCGTGACCACGCCGAGCGCGACGATGGTCAGCAGGGTGTACAGATCAATGTCCGGCATGTCCAGGCTCCGATGTCCTCGTGTGTTCGATCACCAGGCAGATGGCCACCGCACTCGCGATCGCCACCAGGATGTTCAGCCGCAGCGGCAGCGCCCAGGCGGCCACCGCCGCCGTGGCCGCCACGCCGGCCGAGACCACGCGCAGCCGGGACGTGGCCAGCGAACACAGCACCCCCAGCAGCGCCAGGATGCCGGCGAAGCCCAGCCCCCAGGACAGCGGCACCATGTTGGCCAGCAGGACGCCGGCCACGCTCGCCACCATCCAGGCCACGTAATTGACCGCGCAGTTGCCCATCAGGTAGGCCTGCTGCTGCGCCAGCTCCTCGGCATTGCGGCCAGGGTGCGGGTAGCGTTTGGCGAAAAACACGTAGCTCAGGTCCCCGGTCACGTAGCCGCTGATCAGGCGCTGCCAGCGCGGCAGGTGCATCAGATAGGGCCGCAGGTGCGCGGAAAACACCACAAAGCGCAGGTTCACGCAGAACGCCGCCGCCAGGATCACCCACATCGGCGCGCCCGCACCGATCATCGGCACCGCAGCCAGCTGGGCGCTGCCAGCGTAGACGATCAGTGTCATCAGCAGCGCCTCCAGCGGCGACATGCCCGACTGCACCATGGCCACGCCGGTCATCAGGCCCCAGGCCGCAATGCCCATGGCCACCGAGCCCTGGTCGGTGATGCCTTCGCGGAATTCCGGTCGGCGGCGGTGCTCGGCCAGGAAAAACATCAAGCAGTCTGCGCGCCGAAGACCTGTCCCGGGGTCAGCGCGAAGCCCTGCAGGAACTCCCGGGCCGGCAAACGCTTGCCACCAGCACGCTGCAGTTCCAGCAGGGTGAGCACGCCGTCGCCGGTCGCCACGCGGATGCCCTGCGCCCCGGCGGACAGGATCTGGCCGGGCGCGGCAATGCCGCCATCGGCGCTGTCAACCGCCACCCGCCACACCTTGACCGCCTCGCCGGCCAGCTCGGTGACCAGCCCGGGAGCGGGCGAGAAGGCCCGTGCCCGGCGCTCGATCTCTGCCGCCGGTCGGCGCCAGTCGATCAGCGACTCCGCCTTCTCGATCTTGGCCGCGTAGGTCACGCCCTCGGCCGGCTGAGGCACCGGCCGCAGGCCACCGCAGGAGGCCAGTTCCAGCGCCTCGACGATCATCCGCCCCCCCAGGTCGGCCAGACGGTCGTGCAGGCCGCCGGTGGTGTCGGTGGCGGCGATGGGCAGGGACTCGGCCAGCAGCATGTCGCCCGTGTCCAGCCCCGCGTCCATCTGCATGATGGTCACGCCGGTCTCGGCATCGCCGGCCTCGATGGCCCGGTGGATGGGTGCCGCACCGCGCCAGCGCGGCAGCAGCGAGGCGTGGATGTTCAGGCAGCCCAGGCGTGGCAGGTCCAGCACCCACTGCGGCAGGATCAGACCATAGGCGGCCACCACCATCACATCGGGCCGCGCGGCCAGCAGGGCCTGGCGCGCCGTGGCGGCGTCGTCCGGAAACTTGCCGTCCAGCCGCAGGCTGCGGGGCTGCGCCACCTCGATGCTCTGCGCCAGGGCGAACTGCTTGACTGGCGAGGCCTGCAGCTTCATGCCGCGACCGGCCGGCCGGTCGGGTTGCGTCAATACCAGCGGCACCGCGAAACCGGCCGCATGCAGCCGCTCCAGGGCCACACGCGCAAATTCCGGCGTGCCGGCAAACACCACGCGCATGGGTGTCATCCGCGCTGCGCTTCGCGCTGGGATTTCAGCAGCTTGCTCTTGATCCGGTTGCGCTTGAGCGGCGAGAGGTATTCCACAAACACCTTGCCCATGAGGTGGTCCATCTCGTGCTGGATGCAGACCGCCAGCATGCCTTCGGCCTCAATGACCCGGCTTTTTCCTTGTTCATCCAGCGCGCTGACGCGGATGGCCAGGGAACGCTCCACACCGTCGTAGATGCCGGGCACGGAAAGACAGCCTTCTTCGCCCTTGCGGGTTTCCGGGCTGGCCCAGTCGATCACCGGGTTGATCAGCACCATCGGCTGGTCGCGCGATTCGCTGACGTCGATCACGATCAGGCGCTCGTGCACGTCCACCTGCGTGGCCGCCAGCCCGATGCCATGGGCGTCGTACATGGTGGCCAGCATGCGGTCGGCGAGTGCGCGCACCCGGTCGTCCACATCCCCCACCGGTTTTGCCACGGTGTTCAGGCGCGGATCAGGGTACCGCAGGATGGGGAGCAGTTCGGGTGCGTTCATTTCAATGCCATGGGCCGGCGGGCCATTTCGCCGGAAAAGCAGCCGTGCGGCGATTTGCGCCGGGCCACCGTTGGGTCGGGACGTTTGTCGCTATTTTCGCCACTTTTGCATTCCCGGGTGGATGCCAGGACCTATTAATATTGCCTAATCAAGGGCTTGGGCGCAAAATCAAATGCGAATTGTCAAGTCCGACGCGCCAATTTTCGCCAGCCCCAGGGGCCCACACATGCGATTGAAATACCTTCCGACTGCCCTGCGCCTGACAGGCCCCGCATCCGCCTGCCTGGTGGCCATGGCCACCCTCGCCGGCGCCGCCTCGGCACAAAATCTTCCGGTCACCGCCAGCCAGCGCGCCACTGCCAACCAGGTGGCGCAAGCCGGCGTGCCCCTGTCGGAACTGGCCCCCAATGCGCCAGACAGCCACACGGTCAATCGTGGCGACACCCTCTGGGCCATCTCCAAGATCTTCCTCAAGAGCCCCTGGCGCTGGCCGGAGCTCTGGGGCATGAACCTGGAGGAGATCAAGAACCCCCACCGCATCTATCCCGGCCAGGTCCTGTACCTGGACAGGAGCGGCGGCCGCGCCCGGCTGAGCACCCGCAAACCCGGCGATGGCAGCGACATGCCCACCGTGCGGGTGTCACCGCGCGTGCGCAGCGAGAGCCTGTCCGAATCGGCCATCCCGCCGGTGAACATGCAGGCCATCGAGGCCTTCCTGACCGAACCCCTGATCGTCGATGAGGCCACCTATGCGCGCGCGGCGCGCATCGTGGCAACGCCCGAAAACCGCGTGCTGCTGAGCCTGGGCGACCGCGCCTACGCCCGGGGACAGTACGGCGACGCCGGCAACCTCACCGAAGAGGCCCTGACCCTGGGTGCCGGCAAGTCCATCACCTACCGCGTCTTCCGCAACGCCGTGCCCCTGAAAGACCCGGGCACTGGCGAGGTGCTGGCCTATGAGGCGCAGTACGTCGGGAAGGCCGAAATCGTGCGTCCGGAAACACGCCGCGAGATCGAGGAGCCGGCGTCGGCCAAGAAGCCCGAAGGCAAGGACACGTTCAAGCCCCAGTACGAGAACACGACGCACAACTTCGCACGCGTTCCGGTTGAAGAAAAAGCCCCGCTCAAGCCAGTGGCAACCGGCGAGATCGTCCCCGCCACGATCGACATCGTCAAGGCCAAGGAAGAGATCCGCGTGGGTGACCGGCTGCTTCCAGAGCCGCCGCGCGAGTTCCCCAACTACGTGCCGCGTGCCCCAGGCAAGCCCACATCGGGCCAGATCGTGTCGGTGTACGGCAATGCGGTGCGCTACGCCGCCCAGAACCAGGTGGTCTCCATCAACCGCGGTCGCGCGCATGGCGTTGAAGAAGGCCACGTACTGGCCCTGATCCGCGACTCCAGCACCCGCATCGACAAGACCGACGAAAGCCGCCCCCAGATCCGTCTGCCCGGCGAGCCCAATGGGCTCATGCTGGTCTTCAAGACCTTCGACAAGGTGTCCTACGCTCTGGTACTGGACATCGTCGACGGGGTCAAGGTCGGCGACCACTTCTCCAACCCCTGACGGCAGCCCATGGAGCGGGACGAATGGGCCGCCTGGCTCAGGTTGCTGCTCACCCCGGGCGTCGGCCGCGACACGGCGCGGCGGCTGCTGGCGGCATTCGGTCTGCCAGCCGACATCTGGAAGCACAGTCCCAGCGCCTGGGAGACGGTCACCAGCACCCGCATTGCGCGTGCGCTGCAGTCAGAGCCCGCAACACTCGTCGATGCCCTTGACCGGTTGCAGGCCTGGCTGACGGAAGGCAGCGACCGGCATGTCATCACACTGGCCGATCCGCGCTATCCCACCAGCCTGCTGCAGACGGCCGATCCCCCACTGCTGCTGCATGTGCAAGGTCGGCTCGATGCCTTGAGCCATCCCCAGAAGCTGGCGGTCGTGGGCAGCCGCAACCCCACCCCTCAGGGGGAAGCCAACGCGCGCGAGTTCGCACGGAGCCTGGCGGAATCGGGGCTGTGTGTCGTGTCGGGCCTGGCCCTGGGCGTCGACGGTGCCGCCCACACCGGCGCGCTGGAAGGCGGCGGCCTGACGCTCGCCGTGGTCGGCACCGGACTGGACACGGTCTACCCCCAGCGGCACGCGGCGCTGGCCTGTCGCATCGCGGCATCCGGCGCGCTCATCAGCGAATACCTGCTCGGCACGCCGCCGCTGGGAGCCAATTTCCCGCAGCGCAACCGGATCATCGCCGGCCTGAGCCAGGGCACCCTGGTGGTCGAAGCCGCGGTGCGGTCCGGATCCCTGATCACCGCCAGACTGGCCGCAGAACAGGGCCGGGAGGTGTTTGCCATTCCCGGGTCGATCCATGCCCCGCAGTCGCGGGGCTGCCATGCACTGATCCGGCAAGGCGCCAAACTGGTCGAGTCGGCACAGGACATTCTGGAGGATCTGCACCTGTCAGAGCCATCGCAGCCAAAGCACGAGCCGGCATTGCCCACGGACGAAGACGGGCTGTTGCGCGCGATGGGCTTTGACCCCATCGGACTGGATGCCCTTCAGGCTCGAACCGGACTGGACACCGCAGCGCTGCAGGCCCGTCTGCTGGAGCTGGAGCTGGACGGGCAGGTCGGGCGGCTGCAGGGCGGCCTGTTCCAGCGCACCGGCCAGGTGTGACTCAGCCGAGCAGTCGCTCGGGGTTGGCGTCGAGTTTGGCCAGCGCGTCGCGGGTTGCGCGCACGGTCAGCGCCTCGTCCTCGCTGGGCACCAGCAGACCTGCCTGGAGGTAGGCGGCCACGCGCGTGGCCTGGATCAGGAAGCAGCGACCAACGCTCGTCACGAACAGGTACAGCTGTCCCCGCTCGCTGCGCCAGGCAAACTGCACGCTGTTGAGCTTGCCGTTGTGATCAAGGCCAAACCAGGACCCGATCTGCAACTCCTGGGCCCAGGCCCTCATGGCTTCGGTGGGCTGACTGCCGCCCTGGCGAATCACCTCGATGTTGGTGGCGTCCACCCCAGTGATCATCTCGATGCTTTCGTTGTCCAGGTCGAGGTCGCCGACGCCGCTGTCGGGAAGGTAGTCCTCCAGATTCGTCAGACGATCGGACAACTTGTCCAGGCTTTCCTGCGAGATCGCCTCGGTGCGCGACATGAAGGCATCGGCCAGCGTGTCGCTCACGGACTTGATGTGTCCATCCTGCATGCTGGGCGAGTACCCCAGCAGGCTCATGCCCTGTCGCAGCCGCTGCAGCAAACCCGGCAACTGCTGGATCACGCGCGCCCGATCGTTGCGATTGGGTTTGGCACTGGCCGCCCAGAGCAGGTCGGATGCCACCCGCTTGAGCGAGGCGGTTTCTTCGTGCTTGACGCCGTACTTGACGCTGGCGACTGCCAGAACCTCGACCCAGACCTTGAACAGAAACTCGCGCACCTCTTCGCGCACGGTGATGTCGTCCAGCAGCTTGCGCAACTCGATGGTGTACTGCACCGACAGTGTTTCCTTCTGCTCCACCTGCTGTGCGACGCTGACAAAGCGGCTGGCGCCGCCCTGCTCGGTGAGGTACGTGGACAAGAACTTCTGGAACTCGTCCAGCACAAGCTGGAACACTCGGCGGCCGGTTTCGGGGTACTGCTCGATGACCTGCACCACCCGCTTGATCTCCGCCTCCAGCGCCACAGAGCTGACATTGGATTCAAAGCCCAGCACACAGGATCCCATCCGATCGATGAGCTGGCGCGCCGGATGCTGGAGTGCACTGAAGAACTCGGGTTCGGCCAGGGCCACGCGCAACACGGGTATCTGCAAACGCGCGAACCAGACCCGCACACTGGGCGGAATCCGCTCCTCTGCCAGGATGCTCTGGAACATCAGGGCCACCACCTCGATAGTGGCCTTTTCGGAGGGCGTCGAAGCCGCCTGCTTGAGCTCGACCGTGCGCTGGCGCAGGGCGGTTGCCGCTTGGGCCACATGCGAGTGGTCCATGGGAGGAGCGACCGACCGAACGCCACCTGAGCCGGTGGTGACCACATCCGGCATCGGAATCGGGGCCACGTCCATCATGGCCTGCTGCAGCCGCGGGGACGAGGGCAGCAGCTGTGTGGCTTCGAAGTCGCCGCCGATCTTGTCAGCCAGCAGACGCCGCAGGCGCCCCACAACACCTTGCGCCCTCATCCGGGCTCTCGCCAGCGGCGACGAATGGGTCATCATGCGGGTTTCGTCATGAACCCCCATGCCCGAGGGCGCACGCCCCGTTGGAGGGGCGCCTGCAAAGGCGCTGCCCCCGGAACCTCCGGTGCCAAGCCCGCCGCCGGACTCGCCATGGGAAAACGCTGCAGCGCCCGCTGGGGTATGACCCGACGCCCGCCCCCAGCCCGATCCTGCAGCCGGCGCTTCCGGTGTGGCGTCCCGGGCAGAGGAGGGCGCTGGTGACCGGCTGCCGGGCGCGCGCCTGACCAGCGCCTGCAGATCAATCTCCTTCATCACACCGCTGGACACAAGAAACTCGTTGGCAGCCTTGTAGGCTTCCAGCATCGACTTCGCCAACACCGGTGAAATGGCGTCCTGCACCAGTGACCAGGCCTCACGGGTCATCTGCACATCCAGCCACTGGTCCACCAGAATGCGGCACACCACATCCGGCAGCAGCACGTCGCCTCGCGGCA
This sequence comes from Hydrogenophaga pseudoflava NBRC 102511, assembly GCF_001592285.1. Lineage (GTDB taxonomy): Bacteria > Pseudomonadota > Gammaproteobacteria > Burkholderiales > Burkholderiaceae_C > Hydrogenophaga > Hydrogenophaga pseudoflava. The sequence goes on from NZ_BCWQ01000016.1 coordinate 20,841, forward strand.
GCTCCTGCCGCTTCTCCAGGTGTTGAATGCGCAGCCGCAACTCGTTGAGTTCGCTGGCCACCTGCTCCAGCACACGCATGGCCAAGCGGGAGGCCAGAATCTGATCGTCGATCGCGCCTTCGGCCAGCAGCTCCAGACGGCCCGTCAGAGGCAACTGCCCGGAGTGTTGCGAAGTGGTGCGGGGCAACAGGGTGCGCTGCAGGGCCTTGCGACTCTGGTTCAGCCACATGCCCTGGGACTTCTGGAACGCGGTCCACGCGTCGCGGCGCTCCTGCATTTCACGCGCCGGGCCAGCCTGGTCCAGGATGGCTGTCAACCGGTTTTCAGCCGCCTTGACCAGTTCGGGCAAGACCCGTCCCACATGAACCACGAAGAGTTCACGCGCCTGCTTGGCCAGAGACGAAACATGCTGATCGGGGGTTGCCACAGGAAGTCAGTATGACACGAAAGACAACGCTCACATTCCTCTTCAACCCGGGCTTTTCCCTCGGCTCAAGAGCGCAGACAAACCCCGGAAGCTCAGACCACCGCCCCGCTGTTCGGATCGTCCGGATCGCCCGATGCAGACTTGGCGGACGTCTTGATCAGGTCTTCGCGCTTGATGCCCAGCCACATCGCGATGGCCGCCGCCACGAATACGGAGGAATAGATGCCGAACAGGATGCCGATGGTCAGCGCCATGGCGAAGTAGTGCAGCGTCGGGCCACCGAACAGCAGCATGGACATCACCATGATCTGGGTCGAACCGTGAGTGATGATGGTCCGGCTGATGGTCGAGGTGATGGCGCGGTCGATGATCTGGACCGTGGACATCTTTCGCTGGCGGCGGAATGTTTCACGGATGCGGTCAAAGATCACCACAGATTCGTTGACCGAATAGCCCAGCACGGCCAGCACGGCCGCCAGCACCGCCAGCGAGAACTCCCACTGGAAGAAGGCGAAGAAGCCCAGGATGATGATCACGTCGTGCAGGTTGGCGATGATGGCCGACACCGCGTACTTCCACTCGAAGCGCACCGCCAGATAGATCATGATGCCCACGATCACCAGACCCAGCGCCATGAGGCCGTGCTGCACCAGTTCCTGCCCGACCTGCGGGCCGACAAACTCGGTGCGGCGCAGCTGGACGGCAGGGTCCTGCGCCTTCAGCGCGGCCATGACCGCCTCGCTCTGCTGGCCGGAGCTCAGCCCCTCCCGGGCAGGCAGGCGCAGCAGCACGTCCTGCGAGGTGCCGAAGTTCTGCACCGGCACATCGGCGTAGCCCAGCCCCTCGATCACCGAACGCACGGACTCCAGATCGGCAGGTTGCTGATAGGCGACCTCCATCACGGTGCCACCGGTGAACTCCACCGACAGGTTCAGGCCGCGCGAGACGAGGAAGAACACTGCCAGCACGAAGGTGATGGCCGAGATCGCGTTGAGCACCAGCGCGTGGCGCATGAACGGGATGTCCTTGCGGATACGGAACAGTTCCATCTTCGTATTCCCGGTCAGTCGGCCTTGGCCACCGCACTACCGCCCTCGGGGCGCCACACCGTGCCGATGGACACGCTCTTGAGTTTCTTCTGCCGGCCGTACCAGAGGTTGACCAGGCCGCGCGAGAACACCACGGCCGAGAACATGCTGGTCAGGATGCCGATGCAGTGCACCACGGCGAAGCCGCGCACCGGGCCGGAACCGAAGATCAGCAGTGCGATGCCGGCGATCAGCGAAGTGACGTTGGAGTCCAGGATGGTGCCCCAGGCGTGGTCGTAGCCGATGTTGATCGCTGTCTGGGGCGAAGATCCGTTGCGCAGCTCCTCGCGCACCCGCTCGTTGATCAGCACGTTGGCGTCGATGGCCATGCCCAGCGCCAGCGCCATGGCCGCAATGCCCGGCAGCGTCAGCGTGGCCTGCAGCATCGACAGCACCGCCACCAGCAGCACGAGGTTGAAGCCCAGTGCCAGGCTGGAGAACACGCCGAACAGCATGTAATAGATGCACATGAAGACGACGATCACGACGAAGCCCCAGATCACGCTGTTGAAGCCTCGCTCGATGTTCTCTTTGCCCAGGCTCGGGCCGATGGTGCGCTCCTCGATGATTTCCATCGGCGCGGCCAGCGAACCGGCGCGCAGCAGCAGCGCGGTGTCGTTGGCTTCGACCGTCGTCATGCTGCCGGAAATCTGCACGCGCCCGCCGCCGATCTCGGAGCGGATCACCGGGGCCGTCACGACCTCGCCCTTGCCCTTCTCGAACAGGATGATGGCCATGCGCTTGTTGATGTTCTCGCGCGTCACGTCGCGGAAGATGCGCGCGCCCTTGCCGTCGAGCGTCAGGTGAACCGCCGGCTGCTGCTGGTCGTCGAAGCCGGCCTGCGCGTCGGTGAGGTTCTCGCCCGTGAGCAGCACCTCGCGCTTGACGATCACCGGGCGGCCATTGCGCTCCAGGTACTTCTCGGAACCGAAGGGCACCATGCCGGAACCGCTCTCGGCCGCCAGACCTTCCGTGCTTTCGTCCACCAGGCGCAGCTCCAGGGTGGCCGTGCGGCCCAGGATGTCCTTGGCCTTGGCCGTGTCCTGCACGCCGGGCAGCTGCACCACGATGCGGTCGGCGCCCTGCTGCTGGATCACCGGCTCGGCCACGCCAAGTTCGTTGATCCGGTTGTGCAGTGTGGTGATGTTCTGCTTGACCGCCTGGGACTGCACCGCCAGCGCGGCCTGCGGCTTGAGCGTGGCGGTGAGGCGGAATTCGGCGCCGTCGGGTGTGCGCACCACCTGCAGATCGGCGAACTGGTCGGCGATCAGGTTTTCGATGGCCGTGGCGGTCGCCTCGTCGCGGGCGCGCAACTCGATGGTCGTCGCGTTGCGCTGAATGCCACCGTGGCGCACGTTCTTCTCGCGCAGCGCGGTGCGCAGGTCGGTGGCCAGCACATCGGCCTTGCGCTGCAGCGCCGCCGGCATGTCGACCTGCAGCATGAAGTGCACCCCACCGCGCAGGTCCAGGCCCAAGTACATCGGCGACGCGCCGATGCTCGCCAGCCAGGCCGGTGTGCGCGGCACCAAGTTCAGTGCCACCACGAAACCCGGGTTGGCCGGATCGGGGTTGAGCGTGCGCTCGATGGCGTCGCGGGCCTTGAGCTGGTTGTCGGTGGAATCGAAACGGGCCCTGACCGAGCCGCCCTCCAGCTGGATCAGCGTGGGCGCCAGGCTCTCGCGCCCGAGGGCCTGCTCCACACGCGTCAGCGTGGTCTCGTCGACCTTGACGGAGGAGCGGGCGGCCGAGACCTGCACCGCCGGCGATTCGCCGAACAGGTTGGGCAGCGAATACAGCACCCCGACCACCAGCGTGACCGCGATGATCAGGTACTTCCAGAGCGGATAACGGTTCATGTCAGGGCCTTCGGCGCCGGCTGGTTACTTGATGGTTCCCTTGGGCAGCACCTGGACAACCGCCGTGCGCTGCATCTGGACTTCCATGCCGTCGGCGAGTTCCACGCCGATGTAGGTTTCACCGATCTTGGACACCTTGCCCAGGAAGCCACCGGCGGTCACGATCTCGTCGCCCTTGGCCAGCGCTTCGATCATGGCCTTGTGCTCTTTCTGGCGCTTCATCTGGGGCCGGATCATCACGAAATACAGCACCACGAACATCAGCACCAGGGGCAGCATGCTGATCAGGGTGCTCTGGGTGTCACCGGCGCCAGCGGCGGCCTGGGCATAAGCAGAAGAAATGAACACGGGACGGTCTCCAACGAAAAGGTCAGGGGACAAACCGAAGGCCCGGCGGGCGCACCCAGCCGGGCCTTGCGGCGGAACCGGTCATTGTAAGTCGCGGTCTCCCCCGGCCGGCGACCGGGGGATTGGCCGGAAAGGGCCGCCTCAGGCGGCTTGGCTGCGCAGCGCACCAGCGGCACTGTCGCGCCACTGGGCCAGCAGCTGCTCGCGCCGGGTCTGCACGGCCGCCAGGTGCCGGGCCTTGACGTGGCCGAAGCCGCGGATCTGCTCGGGCAGGCGCGCGACCTCCAGCACCAGGGCATGCGAGTCGGCGTTGAGACCGGCCAGCAGGCCCTCGATGTCGGCGCGGTACTGCACGATCAGCTCGCGCTCGGTGCGGCGCTCCTCGGTGCGGCCGAACACATCCAGCGCGGTGCCACGCAGGCCCTTGAAGCGGGCCAGCACCGACATGGCCTTGAGCATCCAGGGTCCATAGGTCTGCTTGATCAGCTCGCCCTTGTCGTTCGTCTTCGCGAACAGCGGCGGCGCCAGGTGCAGCTGCAAGCGATAGTCGCCCTCGAACTGCTCGGCGATCTGCGCCCGGAAGGCCGGGTCGGTGTGCAGGCGCGCCACCTCGTACTCGTCCTTGTAGGCCATCAGCTTGAACAGGTAGCGCGCCACCGCCTCGGTCAGCGAGGTCTTGCCCAGGCGGCTCTCGGCCTGACGCACCTTCTCCACGAAGTCCTGGTAGGTCTGGGCGTAGGCGGCGTTCTGGTACGCGGTCAGGAAGTCCACGCGGCGGGCCACCAGCTCCTCGACGGTGTCGCGCTTTTTGAACTGGATCACCTGCGCCGGGGTGGCCGGCGCCAGCAGCGCGGCCATGGCCTGCGGGTCGTGGGCCGCGCGGCGGCCCCAGTCGAAGGCCTGCTTGTTCTTCTCCACCTGCACCGCGTTGAGCTCGATGGCGCGCATCAGCGACTCCAGCCCCAGCGGCACCCAGCCCTTCTGCCACGCGTAGCCCAGCATCATGGGGTTGGTGTAGATCGAGTCGCCCATCAGGCGTGTGGCAGCGGCTTCGGCGTCGAAGCGGCCGACCGCGGCCTCGCCCAAGGCAGCGACCAGCGAGTCCACGCAGGCCTGCGCCGGGTTCTGCCACTGCGGGTTCTTCACAAACGCAGCCGTGGGGGTGGCGCTGGTGTTCAGGGCCACATGGCTGCGGCCCGCGCGCAGGCGCTGCAGCGTCTCCTTGCCGGCGGCCACGAGGGGGTCGCAGCCGATCACCAGGTCGGCCGAGGCCGTGCCCACGCGCGTGGTCCGGATGTGGTCCTGGCTGGCACCGATGAGCACATGGCTCCAGGTCGCGCCGCCCTTCTGCGCCAGGCCCGCCGCGTCCTGCGTGACGATGCCCCGGCCCTCGATGTGGGCGGCCATGCCCAGCAGCTGGCCGATGGTGATGACGCCCGTGCCGCCCACGCCGGCCACCACGATGCCCCAGGCCTCGTCGGTCAGCTGGGGCAGGCGCGGCAGCGGCGGCTCGGCGCCGGACCAGGCCAGGGCCGCACCCTTCTTGTCCTTCTTGCGCAGCTGGCCGCCCTTCACGGTGACGAAGCTGGGGCAGAAGCCCTTGACGCAGGAGAAGTCCTTGTTGCAGCTGCTCTGGTTGATGCGGCGCTTGCGGCCGAATTCGGTCTCCAGCGGCTCCACCGAGAGGCAGTTGCTCTGCTCGCCGCAGTCGCCGCAGCCCTCGCAGACCAGCTCGTTGATGACCACGCGCTGATCCGGCTCGGCCATGGTGCCGCGCTTGCGGCGGCGGCGCTTTTCGGTCGCGCAGGTCTGGTCGTAGATGATGACCGTGGTGCCCTTGATCTCGCGGAACTCGCGCTGCACCGCGTCCAGCGTGTCGCGGTGCTGGATCGCGATGCCGCTGGGCAGGCCCTGCACGGACGCGTACTTCTCCGGCTCGTCGGTGACGATGGTGATCTTCACTGCGCCCTCGGCGCGCATGCTCTGCGCGATCTGCACCACGCTGTGGCCCTCGGGCCGCTCGCCGACCTGCTGGCCGCCGGTCATCGCGACCGCGTCGTTGTAGAGGATCTTGTAGGTGATATTCACGCCCGCGGCGATGCTCTGGCGCACCGCCAGCAGGCCGCTGTGGAAGTAGGTGCCGTCGCCCAGATTGGCGAACATGTGCTGGTCGTTGCTGAAGGGCTGCTGACCGACCCAGGGCACGCCCTCGCCGCCCATCTGGGTGAAGCCCACGGTGGCGCGGTCCATCCAGATGGTCATGAAGTGGCAGCCGATGCCGGCCATGGCGCGCGAGCCTTCGGGCACGCGGGTCGAGGTGTTGTGCGGGCAGCCCGAGCAGAACCAGGGCTGGCGGTTGGCGTCGGCCGAGGCCCCGGCCAGCAGGGTCTGGGTCGAGCGCTCCTGTGCGTCCAGGATGGCCAGTTGCGCATCGATGCGGGCCTCGATGTCCGAGGGAATGCCCAGCTTCTTCAGGCGCCGCGCAATGGCGCGCGCGATCAGGGCCGGGTTCAGGTCGGCGTTGGCGCGCAGCAGCTGGTTGCCGCTGGGGTTGGGCCGGCTCCACTCGCCGCCCGAGTAGTCGCCCTCGACCTCGTCGAACTTGCCCAGCACGTTGGGGCGCACGTCCGGGCGCCAGTTGTAGAGCTCTTCCTTGAGCTGGTATTCGATGACCTGGCGCTTCTCTTCCACCACCAGGATCTCGCGCAGCCCGGTGGCGAACTCGCGCGTGATGCCCGCCTCCAGCGGCCACACCACGGCCACCTTGTGCAGGCGGATGCCCAGCTGGCGGCAGGTGGCGTCGTCCAGGCCCAGGTCGAGCAGGGCCTGGCGCGTGTCGTTGAAGGCCTTGCCGCTGGCGATGATGCCGAAGCGGTCGTGCGGGCCGTCGATCACGTTGTGGTTGAGCTTGTTGGCGCGCACGTAGGCCAGCGCCGCGTACCACTTGTAGTCGAACAGCCGGGCCTCCTGGTCCAGCGCCGCGTCGGGCCAGCGGATGTGCAGGCCGCCCGGCGGCATGTCGAACTCGGGAATCACGATCTGCACCCGCTCGGGATCGATCATGGCGGTGGCGCTGGACTCGACGATCTCCTGGATCGTCTTCATGCCGGTCCACACGCCGCTGAAGCGGCTCATGGCAAACGCGTGCAGGCCGAGGTCCAGGATCTCCTGCACCGTGGACGGGAAGAACACCGGCAGGCCGCAGGCCTTGAAGATGTGGTCGCTCTGGTGCGCGGCGGTGGAGCTCTTGGCCACGTGGTCGTCACCGGCCACCGCGATCACGCCGCCCCAGGGCGTGGTGCCGGCCATGTTGGCGTGCTTGAACACGTCGGAGCAGCGGTCCACGCCCGGGCCTTTGCCGTACCAGATGCCGAACACGCCGTCGAACTTGTTGCTGCCCTTGGGCGCGAAGCCCAGCTGCTGCGTGCCCCACACGGCCGTGGCCGCCAGCTCTTCGTTGACCCCGGGCTGGAACACCACGTTTTGCTGTTTCAGGTAGGGCGCGGCCTTCTGCAGCGCCTGGTCGTAGCCGCCCAGCGGCGAGCCCCGGTAGCCGCTGACGAAGCCCGCGGTGTTCTTGCCGACCATGGCGTCGCGCTGGCGCTGCAGCATCGGCAGCTTCACCAGGGCCTGGACCCCGCTCATGAAAGCGGGCCCGTGGTCGAGGGCGTACTTGTCGTCCAGCGTGACGGTTTCGAGCGCGCGACGGATGTGCTCGGGCAGTGGGGCGTTCATCTTGTTGTCTCCTGCGGGGGTGGAAGTGCCCGCCTTGTGGGCGGATCGGTGACCAACAGACAGCCGGGTAGGCTGGTGCCAGTGTGCCGCTCAGTGTATGGCCCGGTCGCCGACAGGTGTTTGCTTTTCGTGCCCAGTTTTGCGATATTTAAGAAAGAGTCTTTCTCAAAATACGGATTCATGGAAACACTGGACAAGTTCGACCTGGCCATCCTGAACGAACTGCAGGCCGATGGCCGTCTGACCAACGCCGAACTGGCCAACCGCGTGGGCCTGTCGGCCGCGCCCTGCTGGCGCCGGGTGCGGGCGCTGGAAGAGGCGGGCTTCATCACCGGCTACCGGGCCGAGCTCAACCGCAACAAGATCGGCCTGGGCGTGCTGGCCTTCGTGCGGCTGGACGCCGAACGCAACAGCGGCGACGCGCTGGGCCAGATGGAGAAGGCCATCCGGCAGATCCCGGAGATCGTCAGCTGCCACTACATCAGTGGCTCGGGCACCTTCGAGCTGCAGGTGGTGTGCCCCGACCTGGCCGAGTTCAGCCGTTTTGCGCGCGAGGTACTGATCCACCTGCCCAACGTCAAGGACCTGCACACCAGCTTTTCGCTCGGGGAGGTCAAGGCCAGCAGCGCGCTGCCGCTGGGACATCTTGTGAACCAAAGTGTCGGCTCGGCGAACCACGTCAAAACTTGAGCACTTTTTGTTACCGCTTATCCCCTTGGTTCGACCGCTGGGTCGGAAATGGCGGCCAAGTCTTTGAAAAGTGTGACTTTTTTCCGCGTTATCTCTTGGCCCCAGGGGACTGGCTGCGTACAGTGCGGCCTGCTCAGCAGCGGGACGATGGCATCAGAAAGTGTTCATCGGCGCTGCGCAACCCTGAAGAAGGAAACGTCGTGAACAAGTCCTCCCTGATCCTCAAGTCCGCCCTGGCCCTGGCCCTGGCCACCCCCCTGCTCGCATCGGCCGAGTCGCAGTTGACCATCGGCACCGGCGATGCCAACGCCCGTCTGGATTTCCGCATCGTGGTCCCGCGCGTGCTGTTCCTCGGTGTGGGCACCGGCGCCGCCGGCCTGGCCGCCAACTCCACCATCGACACGGTGACCTTCGACTACAGCAGCAACCCCTCGGCCATCGGCACGGGTGCGGCGGCAGGCGCCATCACCGGCAACGTGGTGCCGGTGCGCGTGGTGGGCAACAACGGCCAGATCACCCTGACCGCCAACACCACGGGCGCCCTGACCAACGGCACCGCCGACACCATTGCCTGGTCCGAGATCACGGCCACCTCCAGCCTGGCGGCACTGCCCAGCCCGGCCATCCCCCTGACCGGCGCCGGCGTGGCCAGCAACGTCACCCTGTCGTCGGGCACCAAGATCACCGACCGCTCGGCCAACTGGACCTTCAGCTACGCCAACTCGGCCGTGGTCGCTCCGGGCACCTACGGCACCACCAACGGCCGCGTGACCTACACCGCGGCCATGCCCTGACCTTGCGCCGCCCGACCGCTGGCCGGCCTGCGCCGGCGGTCGCCCGCGCCCTGGTGTCCGCACCACCGGTGACGGGACACGACAAAGCCATGAAGACCGCCCCGACTCCCTCCCTGCTGCGCCTGATCGGCGCCGGCCTGGTGGTGAGCGCGGGGCTGCAGGCGCTGCCCGCGCAGGCCTGGTCGCTGACCATCGCCGCGGCCACGCGCCGGGTCTTCCTGCACGTCGGCAACGGCACCGCCGACGGCAACAATGGCACGGTCAATCTCGTCTCGGCCAACCTCACCGCCGCCCAGCTGCTGTCGGGCGCTCCGCAGGCCATGACCAGCAACAGCACGCAGTCCGCCAGCCTCTACGGTGACAACTACAACACCTGCCCAACACCGTCCGCGCAGGTAATGATCGGCGCCTCCTACCGGCGCAGCAACAACAACAATGGGCCCGCCAGCGCCACGCTGCGCGTCACCTCGCCCGCCAGCCTGACCACCACTGCAGGCGACACCATCCCGTTCAGCGAGATCAGCTGGACCGTCTCGGCGGCGGGCAGCGGCGTGCCCAACGTGATCCCGGCCGGGACCTTCAACGGTGGCACCCAGACCCTGACCACGATCCCGGCCAATACCTATATAGAGAACTGTCACACGTTCCGCTACGCCAACAGCGCCATCCGCGCCGCCGGCACCTACAACGGCCGGGTGACCTACACCCTGAGCAGCCCGTGAACACAAGTCTCCTGACCGGCCTGGTGCTGGCCCTGGCCTGCGCTTCCGCCAGCGCGGGCACCCACCGCCTGGACGACTCGCTGAGCCACACCACGCCGCCCACCGCGCAGATGGAGTGGCTGCCCCAGACCCCGGGCGACCGCGACGGCGGCATGGAAACCTGGGTCCGCGTGCACCTGCACATCGACACCCGCGACTGGGTGGGACGCAGCGGGCGCATCTACATGGTGCTGCCGCTCGACCAGGCCTCGTCCATCGAAGCCGTCTGGACCACCAACGGCCCTCTGCGCTCGGGCCGCCTGGTCTCGGGCGAGCGCGCGCTGGTCTGGGCCGGCACCATCGGCGCCGACAGCCTGCGCGACCAGATGCACGTGCGCCTGCGCTCCGGCCCCGACTGGCAGAGCGCCAGCCGCCGGCTGAACTTCCACTTCGAGTTCGACACCGACTGACCCGCCGACATGCGCCGCCTCGTTTCCCTCTGCCTGCTCGTCCTGTTGCCCGCGATGGCCTGGGCCCAGGGCTTTGCCGCCTTCATCTCGCCGCCGCGCTTCGAGGTCCGGACCGCGGCCGGCCAGCCGCTGCGCCAGGTGCTCGAAATCCAGCACGTCGGCCGCGCCGCCGGCAACTACCGCATCTACACCAACGACTGGACGCTCGATGCCGACCACCAGGTCGCGTTCACGAACGAGCTGGCCCCGGACAGCTGCCGCCCCTGGGTGGCGATCGAACGGCGCGAGCTGACCCTGCAGCCCGGGGCCCGCTACCGCTACCGATTCGAGATCGCCCCGCCGGCCGGCACCCCGCCGCGCGAGTGCCGCTTCGCCATCATGGTCGAGGGCCTGGAGGCCGCCAAGGTCGAGGGCGCGGTGAGCTTCCCCGTGGGCGGGCGCATCGGCGTGATCGTCTACGCCGCCATCGGTGATGTGGCGCCGGCCCTGGCGATCACCGGGACAGAAACCATCCAGGCCAACGGCCAGCCGACCGCGGTCGTCCGGGTGCGCAACACCGGCACCGCCACCGGCCGGGTCGAGGGTTTCCTGGACGCCACCGACGCTGCCGGCCAGAGCGCCGAGATGTCGCCCGCCGACCTGCCCATCCTGCCCGGCGAGACCCGCCGCATCGCCCTCGCGCCGGTGGCGGTCGACGGCAAGAACGCACCCACGCTGCGTTTTCCGATCAAGGTCCGGGGCCAGCTGGAATCCGGCAAGAACAAGCTGCCGCTGGACGCGAGCTTCGCCCCATGATCCGGGGAGGTTGGCTGCTGGCCGGCGCCCTGGCACTGGGCGCGGCGCAGGCGCAGGCGCAGAACGCGGCCAACGCCCCCGCTCCCGCGCCCTACGAGGACCGGATCATTGAGGGCCTGGCGCCACTGGCCGACGAGAACGACGGCCAGAACGACTACGACCGCGGCGGCTGGCCGCGCTACCTGCGCCTGGAGACCCGGCTTGGCAACCAGTCCTTTGACGCCTCGCGCCGCACCCGCCTGGCCTACGCCCTGGAAGGCCTGATCGAAACCCCCAACCACGGCATGCTGTCGATGGACGGCAGCGTCTCGCCCAGCCCGCGCGAATACACCCTGACGCTGCGCCAGCGCGCACTGCCGCTGCCCGGCGGCTGGACCGGCGACCACGATCTGGGCGTGATCACCGCCCCCGGCACCGACCTGTCGCGCCTGCCCTCGCGCGTGCTGCTCCCGAGCACCCAGCTGCGCGGGCTCAGCGGCCAGTGGGAACACACGGGACAGGGGCTGCAGCTGCTGGCCGCGGGCGGTGAGCCCGGCCAGCTCACCAGCCAGCCGGTGACCGGATTCCAGGGCCTGGGCGGACGGCGCCACCTGGCTGGCGCGCAGTGGCGCAGCCCCGGCGCGCGCGCCACCGAGCCGGACGGCTGGACGCTCGCCCTGCAGCACGAACGCGCCACCGATGTGCTCACCAGCGCCACGCTGGACAACCCCTCGGGACGCACCGACGCCGACGCCAGCCACCTCGCCCTGCGGCGGGACAGCGCCAGCCACCGCAGCCAGGCCCAGCTGGTGAGCAGCCGCACCGGCGCGGGCGGCGTGAGCGCCCAGGGCGTCTGGGTGGACAGCGAATGGGACGAGGGCCCGCGCCAGCACGGCCTGAGCCTGTACCGGCTCGACCCCGGTCTGAGCTGGGCCGCGCAGGCCATGCCCTCAGACGTGCAGGGCGCCACCCTGCGCAGCCAGTGGCGCACCCGCCAGTGGTCGGCAGAAGCCTCCTACGACTGGCTGCGCTCGGTCAGCGGGCGGGTGGGCAACGGCAGCTACGCCTCGGCCAGCGCGCGCTGGCGCATCGACCGGGACAACCAGTTCAGCGCCGGTGCCGCATTGCGCCGTTTCGACGGCCAGGCCTGGAACAGCTTCGCCGACTGGCGCCGCACCAACGACTGGGGCCAGAGCGGATGGCGACTCGAACTGGCCGGCGGCGCCGACCTCCAGGGCCCCGCGCGGGTGCTGAGCTACGACCAGGAATGGGCCGTGCCACTGGGCTGGACCCTGTCGTCCACCCTGGGCATGGGCCGCTACGCCGCCAACCAGGACAGCGACAACTTCTGGTCCGGTGCGCTCGCGCTGCAGGCTCCGCTGAGCAACGGTGCCGACCTGCGCGGCCAGCTCGGCACCGAGCGGCGCGACAACGGGCAGCAGCGCCACAACCTGAACCTGGGCGCCCAGTGGCGCCTGAACCGCCACTGGAGCATCAGCGGCCAGTACACCCGCGCCATCGGTCAGACACCGGAGCGCCGGCCGCTGGACCCGCTGGCGCCGCTGCCCACGACCACCACCGGCAACAGCGACCGCAGCTTCCTGGTGCTGCTGCGGTACGAGGACGAAGCGGGCAGCCGCAATGTTCCGCTGGGCGGCCGGCCCCAGGAGGGCGGTGGCCGCATCGAAGGCATCGTGTATTTCGACGACAACGCCAGCGGCACGCAGGACGCCAACGAGACCGGGGTGCCCGGCGTCACGATCGCGCTGGACAACCGGTATGCAGTGCGCACCGACGCCCAGGGCCGCTTCAGCTTCCCCTTCGTGGCCTCCGGCCCGCGCACGGTGAGCGTGCGCAACGACACCCTGCCCCTGCCGTGGAGCGTGGTCGACGACGGGCAGGTCACGATCGACCTGCGCCTGCGCGAGACCACCCGCCTGAGCCTGCCGGTGCAGCGGCCCCGCTGACACCGCACGTCGGAAAAGGGGTCAAGTCCGCGCCCGGAGGACCGATAAAGCGGGCATGAAGCCCGCACACCGCCTCCTGTCTGCCCTGGCCGTCGGCCTGGGCCTGGTGCTGGCCCCCGCGGCCAGCCAGGGGGAAGCGCAGCTCACGACCCTGGCACCCGCCACCAGCGGGGCACTGGATTTCCGCATCGTCGTGCCGCCCGTCATGCGTGTGCTCGAAAACAGCCACCCGTCGCAACTCACCAGCGGCGCCGACGGCTTGCTCGGCGGCCAGCAGCGCCTGGTGGTGCTCTCGAACATGAAGCGGGGCTTCTGCGTCACCTTGCGGCTGCGCTCACCGGATGTCGACCAGTGGCAGGTGCGCGCCGCCCCCGAATCCGGTGTCACGCTGCAGGCGGCGGGCCAGGCCTACCGCCTGTGCAGCGACCGCCCGGGGCGCTACACCATGGTGTTGCAACACCAGTTCGGCCCGTCGGCCAACGTCCCCGGTGCCGGTCAGGACTGGCCGGTGCAGACCGACATCACCACCCTCTGAAACCCGCTGTCAGCGCGGCCAGAGCACCCACATCTGCAGCGGCTGCTTGAGCCGCGAGGCCAGCTGGTAGGGCGCGTCGCCCCAGTTGCCCCAACCGGTGAACAGGTCGGCGCGCACCGCGCCGGTGATGGCGCCGCCGGTGTCCTGCGCCATCACCAGGCGCTGCTGGTTGAAGACCACCCCTTTGGACGCCAGCCAGACCGGCGTGCCGTAGGGGATGCTCTGCGGATCGACGGCGATCGAACGGCCCGGTGTCAGCGGCACGCCCTGCGCCCCGGCGGGGCCGAAGCGGGCGTTGAGCTCGGTCAGGCGCACCTCGCGGAAGAACACGGTGCGCGGGTTGCTCCAGAGCATCTCGTTGAGCCGGCCGGGGTTCTGCGCGGCCCAGGCGCGGATGCCCTCCCAGTTGCCTTCGCGGATCTCGCGCCGGTCCAGCAGCCACTTGCCCACGCTCTGGTAGGGGTGGCCGTTGTGCGCCGCGAAAGCCACGCGGACCTGCTTGACCGTCCCGTCGGGCTCCTTGATGTTCAGCCGGCCCGAGCCCTGGATCTGCAGCACCAGGGCGTCGATCGGGTCGGACAGCCAGGCGATGACGCGCCCCCGGAGCGCGGCCTGCGCCGCGGGCAGGGTGTCGATCTCCTGCCGGGTGTACCAGGGCGGCTCGTTGCCGCCCAGGCGCACGCCGGCCGGCGGCGCGTACACCGGCACGCGGTGGCTGAAGGTGGTGGTGCGCGAGGCTTCCAGCACCGGTTCGTAATAACCAGTGAGCAGCCCCTGCGGCGCGCTGCCGTCGGGCTCGACCACGCGGTAGGGCTGGAAGCGGCTTTCGATCCAGGCCTGCTGCTCAGCGGTGCCGGCCATGATCAGCGGCCGCAGCTCGGCGCACAGCGGCGCCTGCACCGGCGAGGGCTTCTCGCAGCCGCGCACCCAGGCGCCCCAGACCTCGTGCAGGCTGTCCAGGCCCCAGCCGGGCAGGTCGCTCCAGCGCACCGGCACCCAGCGGCTGGCCGGCTGCTGGATGGCCGGCGGCAGGCTGCCGTCGGCCGGGCGGGCGCCCGGCGCGGGCGCCGAGGGCGGCACCTCGACGGTGGTGCAGGCGGCCAGGCTGCCTACAATCAGCGCCGTCGTCCACCGAACCAGTGCGCTCCGGCCCCTGTCCATGACCCTGTTGCTGCTCGAAGCGCTCGCTGCGCTGGTACTGCTGATCTTCATCGTGTGGTGGACCATGTTCTCGGGTCGGAAAAACGGGGAACTGCCCGAGGAGCGCAAGGCCGAGAGGCCCGATCCGCGGGACGACTGAGCCTCAGCGCGCCCCCAGCTGGCGCAGCGCGTTGGCCAGTTCGACGGCCGACTTCACGCCCATCTTGTCGAACACGCGCGAGCGGTGGACCTCCACCGTGCGCACGCTGATGTTCAGCCGGTCGGCCACCAGCTTGTTGGGCAGGCCTTCGATCACCAGGTCCATCACGTCGCGTTCGCGCTCGGTCAGGCTGTCCAGGCGCTGCTGCACGCTGCGCTGTGCGCGCCGCCCCTCCTGCACCTGGGCCGACAGCGCCAGCGCCTGCTCGACGCGGTCGACCAGGGCGTTGTCGGAAAACGGTTTCTCGCAGAAGTCGAAGGCGCCGCGCTTGACGGCGTCGACGGCGGTCGGCACGTCGGCATGGCCGGAGAGGAAGATCACCGGCATGGCCGCCTGCCAGGGCAGCGCCAGCAGCTGCTCGAACAGCGCCAGGCCGCTGGTGCCGGGCATGCGCACGTCCAGCAGCAGGCAGCAGGGCACGGAGGGTTCGGACGACCAGCGGGTGATCTCGGCCAGGAAGGCGTCGGCGCTGTCGTAGCGCTCGCTGAGCAGGCGCCGCGTGCGCAGCAGCCAGGCCAGCGCATCGCGCACGCCCGCATCGTCGTCGACGATGAACACCTTGGCGTCGGGATGCTGGGTCATGGGCGGGATGATAGCGACCCGCGCAGCGGCGGAGGGTGGGGGTTACACCCCCGGCAGCGTGAAGCGGAAGACCGTGCCGCGCGGCTGGGCCGGCTCGAAGGTCAGGGCGCCGCCGTGCTGCTCGATCACGGTGCGGCACAGCGACAGGCCCAGGCCCATGCCCTCGGCCTTGGTGGTGAAGAAGGGCGTGAACAGCTTCTCGCGCACCTCCTCGCTCAGCCCCTTCCCGTGGTCGGTGACCGCGAACTCGACCCAGGTCTTGCGCAGCGGTTCGCCATCGGCGGACTGCGCGCGGCGCGATGTGGATCTGGATGCTGCGCAGGCCCGAGGCCAGCGGCGGATCGCCCTCCGGCATCGCCTGCATGCCGTTGCGCGCCAGGTTCAGCAGCACCTGCTCGACCATGGTGCGGTCGCACAGCACCGCCGGACAACCGGGCGCGATGCGGGTCTCCACCCGGATGCCCAGTTTCTTGGCCTGCAGGCCCAGCAGCGGCAGGATGGCCTCCAGCAGGTCGGCCGGCGCCACCGCCTCGCGCACCTGTTCGCGCCGCCGCACGAAGTCGGCCACGCTCTTGATGACGCGGCCGGCGCGTTCGGCCTGTTCGCTCACGCGCTGCATGGCCTGGCGCAGCAGATCGGGCGGTGCATCGGCGTCGTCCAGCAGATTGAGCGAGCCGCTGGCGTAGCTGGCGATGGCGGCCAGCGGCTGGTTCAGTTCGTGGCTCAGCAGCGAGGCCATCTCGCCGACGGTGGCCAGGCGCGCGGTGGCCTGCAGCCGCTCCTGCGAGGCGCGGTTGAGCTCCTCGACGCGGCGCTGCTCGCTCAGGTCGAGGATGGCGCTCATGAAGCCGGTCTGCGTACCCTGGGCATCGATCAGCGGCGCCTCGATGATCAGCACCGGAAAGCGCGTGCCGTCCTTGCGCTGGAACACCGATTCATAGCCCTCGCGCGGGAGCACCTGGCCGGCCAGTCGCACCGCCTGGCGCTGCTGGTACTCGTTCACCAGCTCGGGTGGCCACCAGGGCGCGGGCAGGCCCGAGCCGATCAGCTCGCTGGCGGAGAAGCCCACCATCTGGCAGAACGCGGGGTTCACATAGGTCACGCGGCCGTTCATGTCGCGCGCGCGCAACCCGGTCACCAGCGAGTTCTCCATCGCCTTGCGGAAGGCCAGTGCCTCGGCCACCTCGGTCTCGGCGCGCTGGCGCCGCCGCATGTCGCGCCCCAGCAGCACCAGCACCGCCAGCAGGGCCAGCGAGAGCGCACCCACCACCGCCGTCAGCACGTTGGGGAACAGGCCGACGACCCGGCGCGGGCTCTCCAGCCGCAGCATCAGCGTGTGGCCCGGCAGGTCCAGCAGGGCGCTGGCCACCTGCAGGCTGCGGCTGCCCGAGACGGTGCTGTGCAGCGCCAGCCGGGTGCCATCGACCTCGGTGAAGGCCAGGCCGCGGTTGCGCAGCAGCGCCTTGTTGGTCAGCTCCGACAACAGGCCGGGCAGGGCGTAGGTCGCCACCAGGTAGCCTTCGGCTGCGCCGGCGCGCACGACCGGCAGGCACATCTCCATCAGCTCCATGCCCAGGCCGCTGCTCATGGGCCAGAAGTAGCTGGGCGAGAAGGAGGGGCCGGACACCCGCTGGGCGCTCTCGCAGGCCTGGCGCACGTCGGGCAGGGCCTGGGTGCGCGCCATCTGCCCGTACAGGTCGGACACATAGGACGAGTCGCGCTCGGCCAGCAGCCGCAGACCGGCGTCGCGCCACTCCAGCCGCACCAGTTCGCGGTGCTGCTCCAGCAGCTCGGCGGCCGGGTCCTGCCACGAGGCGGCTGTGGGGGCCACGCTGTGCAGCGCCTGCAGGGTCTGCACGTTGCGCACCAGTCCGCTGCGAATGTCGCCGGCCAGCGCCGCGGCGTCGCGCTCCAGCGCCTCCTGGTCGCGCGATTCCTCGTACTCGGCGGCCAGGAACACCAGCACGCCCAGCAGCAGCACCACCAGCAGCAGCAGCGCGCCCCACAGCAGCCATCGCCGCGGCGGTCGTTTCATAGGCTCACAGCCTGCGGTGCTGGAGGGACGGCAGCTGTTCGCGCACGCTGCGCAGGCGTTCAAGGTCGATGTCGGCCAGCACCACGCCCGGGCCTTCGGCCTGCATCGCCATCACCTGGCCCCAGGGGTCGATCACCATGCTGTGGCCCCAGGTGCGGCGGCCGTTCTCGTGCACGCCACCCTGGGCGCTGGCGATCACATAGGCCTGGTTCTCGATCGCGCGGGCGCGCAGCAGCACCTCCCAGTGCGCCTGGCCGGTGGTGTGGGTGAAGGCGGCGGGCACCAGCAGCAGGTCGGCGGCGAGCATGCGGTAGAGCTCGCCGAAGCGCAGGTCGTAGCAGACGCTCATGCCGATCCGCCAGTGTTCGCCGTGGCGCGTGGGCATCTCGAAGGAGACCGGCGTGTCGCCGGCCCGCAGCACCGCGGCCTCGTCGTAGGCCTCGCGGCCGTTGTCGTAGCGGAACAGGTGGATCTTGTCGTAGCGGGTGACGCAGTGGCCCTTGTGGTCGTAGACCAGCGAGGCGTTGGCCGCGTGCGCGGGGTCGTCGGTGGCCATGGGCAGCGTGCCGCCGACGATCCACAGCTTGAGCTCGCGCGCCGCGTCGGAGAGGAAGTCCTGCACCGTGCCCAGGCCGGTCTGTTCGGCCAGCAGCAGCTTGTCGGCGTCGTGCTGGCCCATGAAGCAGAAGTACTCGGGCAGCACCGCGAGTTCGGCGCCGGCGCGGGCGGCCTGGTCGAGCAGCGCGCGCGCGGCGCTGAGGTTGGCGTCCAGGCTGATGCCCGAGACCATCTGGATGGCGGCGACTTTCATGGGTGCTCCTTGGTATCGGTGTGCGTTTTTACTTCTTTTCGATCTTCTCGACCTTGGGGTCGGCCCAGCCGCCGCTGATGTGGAACTGCTGGGTGGTGGCCGACTGCAGCGGTTCGCGCAGCAGGAACTGGGCCAGGAAGGTGCCCAGGCCGATGGCGGGGTTGATGGCGGTGGCGATCAGCGAGGCGGTGCCGGCGTTGAGTTCGGGCACCACCACCACCTTGAGGTCCTGCTGCTCGCGCACGATGTCGGCGCTGCCTTCCATCAGCACGGCGGCGTTCACCCCCTTCATCTGCAGGTTGTTGGTGGTCGCCACGCCCTGCGCGATCTTGGCGTCGCCGCGCACGAAGTCGAAGGCGAAGCCCTCGGAGAACACGTCGCGGAAGTCCAGCGTCAGCCGCCGCGGCAGGGCCTGCAGGCTCAGCACGCCCAGCAGCTTGGCCGCGCCCGGCTCGACCTTGAGGAACTGGCCGGTCTCGAAGTTGGCCGCCATCTCGCCCGAGAGGCTGGGGTAGTCCAGCGTGAAGGGCGAACCGAGCCAGCCGATCTCGCCCTCGATGTGGCCGCTGCCACCGCGCACCACGCCCGCACGGCCGAAGCGCGTCAGCAGCTGGCCCGCGTCGTCCACGTCCAGCCGGAAGTCCAGCCGGGTGCGGCGCGCGGCGCCCTCGTCCCCGGTGGCCGCCCAGTTGCCGCTGGCGATCAGGCGCGCCTCGGGCACGCGCACGTTGAGCTTGTTCAGGCGCCACTCCCGGTTGCGCCCCACGCCGCGGTTGACGGCCTGGATGTCCACCAGCCCGAGCTGGCGGCCCGAGAGCACCAGGTTCTCTACCGTGATGTCCAGCGCCGGCACGCTGCTGGGCTGCTGCAGCAGCTGCTCGACATCGGCCGCGGCGCTGGGCGCCAGGTCCAGCCGCGCCAGCCGCGCGTAGACGCTGCCGGCGCTGCCGCCCGCCGCCTGGCGGTATTCGACATAGCCGTTGAGCTCGTCGGCGTCGACGTTGGCGCGCCACTGCGTGCCCTCGCGCGAGCCGCCCAGCACCACGTTGTTGAAGCTGCGGCCGTCGACATCCACCTGGCCGGCGCGCACCGCCAGCACGGTGGGCAGGTAGTTCAGGCTGGCCGCCTGGGCCGTCGGCGCGGTCGTGCCCGCGCTGGTGCTGCGCACGTCGACGCCGCTGGCCTCGCTGAACACGCGCTCCCAGGCGTCCACGTCGATGCGGGCAAAGCGCAGGTTGGCCGCCACGCCCTGCAGCGGCAGCGGCGCGGCCTCACCCGCCTGCAGACCCACGCCCAGGCTGCCGCGCAGCACCCGTGCCTCGGTCCCGGTGACGTCGCGCTCGTACTGCAGCGACAGCAGGGGCTGCGCCGCGGGGCCGATCTCGACCGCCAGCCGGTCGGTGCGGGCCACCTCGCCAGCACCCTCGGGCGCCACCCCCACCACAGCGTTGTCGTAGCGCAGCGGCAGGCTGTCCTCGGCCTTCTTGGAAAGCGGTGCCGGCAGGTCCACCGCCAGGCCCTGCAGCGAGCTGGTCACGCTGATCTCCGGCGCACCGCCCCGGAAGCCCAGCCGCGCGGTGTAGGCCGCGCTGCCGCTGGCGCTGGCGAACAGGCGCGAGACAAAACCCAGCCCGCCATCGCGCAGCCCTTCGGCGGTGGCGCTGCCCTGGCCGCGGAATTCCACCTTGGCCACGCCGCGCGGGTCGGGCTGCAGGCCGCCTTCGAGCACCACGTCGCCGCCATACAGGCGGGCGCGGGCGTCGGCCAGCCGGAAGCCGCGCTCGGTGAAGGAGATGCTGCCGCTGCTGCGCTCCAGCAAGGGCGCATCGGGCGTGATGCGCAGGTCGTTGCCACCCAGCTGCACGCTGCCCTGCAGCGCGAAGTCCTCGATCTTCTCAAGGGGCAGCTGCAGCTTGAACGACACCCCGGCATTGCCGGTGCCCGTGGCCCTGGACAGGGCGCCGGAGAGCAAGCCGTCGAGCGGCGAGGTCTGCACGAAGCGCAGCACCTCGGCGGCCGGCCCCTGGGTGCGCGCGCCGACCTCGACCCGCGGCGAGCCCATGAGGTCGGGGATCAGCACCTCACCCTCGCCCAGCCGCACCTGCGGCAGGCCCTCGACCCCGGCGCTGAGCCCGCTGAGTTTCAGCGAGGCCTTTTCGAGCACCAGCTGGCCATTGACCGCCTTGAGCGCCGGCCAGGCCGGTGCGCCCTCGTCCTGCAGGTAGGGCGGCAGGTAGGCAAAGTCGACGCCCTTGAGCGCCGCGGTGATGCGGAACTCGCCGTCGGCGCCGGCCTGGTGGAAGGGCAGGTCCCAGAGGTCGCCGCGCACGCGGAACTCGACGCGGTCGGACGCCCCCCCGCGGATCGCCTCGCGCACGTAGCGGCGCGCGTCGGTGCCCACCGACAGCGGCATGTAGCGGTGCACCTGGGCGGCGTCGGCGCGGGTGAGGGTGGTGCTGAGGTCGAGCACGCCGGGGAAGCGGGACTTGGCGTTGCTGCGCGCCGGATCGGCCGTGGTCCAGTGCAGGCGGCCGGTGCCGGCGGCGTCGGCGTTGGCCAGGCGCATGTTGTCCAGCCAGACCTCGATGCGCTCACCCGAGACGCTCCAGCGGGCGTCGGCCTGGAGGCTGCTCAGGGGGATCTGCGGTTGCTCGAACATGCCCGGCAGCTCCAGCGCGCCATCGGTGATCGAGACGCGCGCGGTGCCACCGCCCTGGTGGAAGTCGAAGTCGGCGCTGGCGCCCGCCACGCCAGGCCGGCCCAGTTCAGGGTAGGGCCCGTAGGCCGACATGCGGCCACTGGGCTGGCCGGCCAGCGCCAGGCCGCTGACCCGCCCCCTGGCCTGGTAGGCGGTGACGGGTGGTGCCGGCGGCGGGGGCTGGCCCGCCACCGCCGCCGGCACCACCGGCTGCTGCCAGCGCGCCGACAGGCCCTGGACCTGACCGGCCGGGCGCAGGCTGGTGAGCAGGTCGCGGCTGGCCTGGGGCAGGGGCACGCGCGTGGCCAGCGCGGCCAGCGCCGCCAGGTCCAGGCGGTCGGCCTCGACGGTGGTCGTCGCGCTGGCATTCGCGCCGCGGGACAGGCCGTTGTCGTGCGCCAGCCGCAGCTTGCTGGCGGGCCAGTCCAGGCCGTCCTGGGTGCGGAAGCTCAGGTCGTCGCTGGCCACCTGAAAGCCCTGGGCGCCCCAGCTGGCCACCACCCGGCCATCGACCCGCTCCAGCGCCAGCTCCGGCAGCTGTTCGCCCAGCCGCGTGGCGACCTCGCGCAGACCCATGTCGACGGTGGCGCCGGCCACCTGGCCGCGCTCGACATCGGCCCAGGCGCGCAGGCGGCCCTGGCCGGCGCGCACCTCGACGCCCCATTCGGACAGGTCGACATAGGCCCTCAGGCGCGAGACATCGACCGCCGGGAAATCGCCGTAGACCTCACCGCTCCAGTTGTGCCAGGGCGCCTGGTTCGGCGGCTGCGGCCCCAGGTCCAGCAGGGGTTCGCGCATCTGCGCCATCAGGCTGAAGGTCTGTCCCCACTCGGGCGGCGGTGTCGCATCCAGCCGCAGCAGGTGGCTGCGCACTCGGTTGCGGGCCACGAAGCTCAGCTGGTTCAGGGCCAGCGGGGGCTGGCCCTTGAGTTCGTCGGTCCAGCGCACGGTGCCGCCCCGGATCACGAACTCGGACTGCGAGAAGAACCAGTCCGCGGCGCGGTGGTCGCCGGTCTGCGGCCCCGAAAAATCCAGGCCGGCGATTTCGATGCGCCCCTGCGGCGTGCGGCGGATGTCGAGCACCGGCGCCTCGATCAGCAGCTGCTCGAAGCCCAGGCGCCAGAGCGACGTGACCGACACCGCCGCCCGCACCTTGGGCAGCCGGAGGGCCTCACGGCCCTGGGGGTCGAGCAGACGCACGTCGCTGAGTTCGAGCGTCGGCACCAGGCGCAGCAGGAAGCCGGCGCGGGCACTGGCGTCGCCCTGCGATTCGGCGCGGATCGCACCCACCTGGACAGGTACCCCCACCGCCGCACTGGCCCAGCGCTCCAGGTCGGGGCGCCATTCGCCGATTCGCGGCACAATCCAAAAATGCAAGGTGCCCCAGGTGAGTGCGAACAGGAGCCAGACCGTCAGCACCATCCACAGCAACAGCCGAGTGATCGCCGACCAGGTCTTCTGGGTTCTTGAGGCAGGGGCGGCTGGGGCCGGGCTTTGATTCATATCCAACGCAAATTATGACGGTCAGCCCTCTCGACGGTTCCGCAGCGTCGGTTTCTCCTTTGTCGCCAAATGTGAACCCCGCCGACACCCCGCTGCCGCCCCGGCTGGCCGAGCACTCTCGCTTTGTGCAACGGGTGCGCCGCCGCTACGAGAACGAGCTGGCCTGCCTGCCGCCGGGCCCGCCGGTCAAGGCGGCCATGAACACCTGCCTGGCCACCCTCACCGGCCGCGGCCTGCCCATGCCCGCCGCCCTGCGCGTGCTGCGCCAGCTGGTGATGGAGCGGCTGGTGGTGCTGGACTGCGAAGAGGGTGCGTCCCTGCAGGACATCACCCGCGCAGTGACCGAGCTGGCCGAGCTGGCGCTGGACCAGGCCTGCCGGCTGGCGTTTGCCGACCTGGACGATCTGCACGGTGCGCCGCTGGACGAGAACGGCCAGCGCGCCCAGCTCTGGGTGATCGGCATGGGCAAGCTCGGCGCGCGCGAGCTGAACGTTTCCAGCGACATCGACCTCATCTATGTGTACGACGCCGACGGCGAAACCGCCGGCAACGCGGCGGGCCGCAACCGCATCAGCAACCACGAGTACTTCGGCAAGGCGGTCAAGCACATCTACAACACGGTGGGCGAGACCACCGAACACGGCCAGGTGTTCCGGGTCGACCTGGCGCTGCGGCCCAACGGCAACTCGGGGCCGGCCGCAGTGTCGCTGGGCGCGCTGGAGGAGTACTTCCTGGTGCAGGGCCGCGAGTGGGAGCGTTTCGCCTGGCTCAAGAGCCGCGTCGTCGCGCCGGCCGCCTGCATCGCCGACAAGAGCGCCAGCGCACTGCGCGGGGCCGTGCTGCCATTCGTGTTCCGCAAGTACCTGGACTACAACGTCTTCGATTCGCTGCGCACCCTGCACCGCCAGATCCGCGATCACGCGTCCAAGCGCGCCGCGGGCAACCCGGGTCGGGCCAACGACGTCAAGCTCTCGCGCGGCGGCATCCGCGAGATCGAGTTCACCGTACAGTTGCTGCAGGTGGTGCGCGGGGGCCAGTTCCCCGAACTGCGCACCCGCCCCACGCTGGACGCGCTGCAGCGCGTGGCCAAGGCCGGCCTGATGCCGCGCGCCACCGCCGACGCGCTGGCCGCGGCCTACGACTTCCTGCGCAAGGTCGAACACCGCATCCAGTACCTGGACGACCAGCAGACCCACCTGATCCCCACGCGCGACGACGACCTGGCCTGGATCGCCGCCACCCTGGGCTTCCCCGACATGTGCGCCTTCCTGTGCGCGCTGGACGCCCACCGCGAGACCGTGGCCCACGAGTTCGACATCCTGCTGGGCGGCGCGCCCGGCGGCGGCTGCAACGGCAAGGGCTGCAACAAGAACGGCTCGCGCGGCGCCGTGGAAGACCTGCAGGGCGTGATGGCCGGGCTGCCCGAGGCCTTCGCCGCCAAGGTCGCGCAGTGGTGCGAGCACCCGCGGGTGCTGGCGCTGCGCGAGGACGCCCGCCTGCGCCTGGTGCGCCTGGTCCAGCGCACCGGCGCCTGGCTCGACGAAGGCCGCGTCAACGAACAGGCCGCGCTGCGCCTGGCCGACTGGATCGAGCCGCTGCTGCGCCGCGAGAGTTACCTGGCCCTGCTGCAGGAGCGGCCCTCGGTGCACGAGCGGCTGCTGCGCATCCTTGGTGCGGCCAAATGGCCGGCGCGCTACCTGCTCAAGCACCCGGGCGTGATCGACGAGCTGGCCGGGCGCCAGCTGATGGAAGAACGCTTTGACGCCGCCCAATTCGAGGCCGACCTCGAAGACCGCCGCACCGCGCTGCGCCGCACCGGCGAGGACGACGAGGAAGAGCTGCTGAACCTGCTGCGCCGCGCCCACCACGCCGAGGTGTTCCGCACCCTGGCGCGCGACATCGAGGGCGTGCTGACGGTGGAGCAGGTGGCCGACGACCTCTCGGCCCTGGCCGACGCGGTGCTGCGCGTGACCGCGCGCTGGTGCTGGGCGCGGCTGAAAAACCGCCACCGCGAGGAGCCGGCTTTCGCCATCATTGGTTACGGCAAGCTCGGCGGCAAGGAGCTGGGCTATGGCAGCGACCTGGACATCGTGTTCGTCTACGAGGACGAGGACGAGAACGCCAGCGAGATCTACGCCGCCTTCGTGCGCAAGCTGATCAACTGGCTGCAGGTCAAGACCGGCGAGGGCGACCTGTTCGAGATCGACACCGCGCTGCGGCCCAACGGCAATTCCGGCCTGCTGGTGACCAGCTTCACGGCGTACGAGAACTACCAGCGCGGCCGCGGCAGCAACACCGCCTGGACCTGGGAACACCAGGCCATGACCCGCGCGCGCTTCGTGATGGGCATGGCCGGTCTGCAGCCGCGCTTCGACGACGTGCGCGAGGCGGTCATCACCGCCGAACGCGACCGCGCGGCGCTGGCGCAGGAAATCACCGCCATGCGCGAGAAGGTGCGCAGCGCCCACCCGGTGCGCGGCGAACAGTTCGACGTCAAGCACAGCCCGGGCGGCATGGTCGACGTGGAGTTCGTGGTGCAGTACCTGGTGCTGGCGCACTCGGGCGAACACCCGGAACTGCGCGGCAACCTGGGCAACATCGCGCTGCTGCAGCGCGCCGAGGCCGTGGGCCTGCTGCCCAAGGGCGTGGGCCAGGAAGCCGCCGACGCCTACCGCGAGCTGCGTGCCATCCAGCACCGCGCGCGGCTGGACGAGGCGCCCCCGCAGATCGGCGCCGACGCGGCCGCCGGCATGGCGGCCGCGGTGCAGGCACTCTGGCGCCACGCGCTGGGCAAGACGGCATAGCCCCAGCGCTCCGCCGCTGCGCGGGTCGCTGCCCCACGAGGGGGCGCAAACTCAGCCTGGGGCGGCCCGGCGCTGAGTTCCCTGGCCCCACGCTCCGCCGCTGCGCGGGCCATTCCGACCGATAACCATGCTCCCTTCATGGGTGTTGAAAAGAATGTTTCGGCTGTTTTGTGACTGATCAGTCACAATAAAACCAAGCAGTTCATTTTGGTACACCAGCCACCGGAGGGCACATGGTCATCCACCCGCGGAACTTTTCCGCCACGAATCCTCTCAATGCTTTCACGATGGCGCCAAAGTTGGTGCTGTCGGATGTTCAGGTTTTTGCACTGCGAAGCCTTCCGCCGATCGCGGCGGATGAAATCCCGAGGCGCTTCTCCTCCTCCTCCCTCCCTCCCTCCTTCGCGTCGGGGCGCTTCGCAGGCTTTTCTTCTTCCCCCCTCCACCGCCCCCACGGGGCAGTGGCTTGTCTGGGCTGAGCCATGTACTCGGTCCCCACCCCCTCCCCGATCGGCGGTGCGCCCGTGAATCCTCCGCAGCGCCCGCGCGTGGCCATCGTCGGCTCTGGCATCTCCGGCCTGGCCGCCGCCCACACCCTCAGCGGCCTGGCCGATCTGACCCTGTTCGAGGCCGGCGACTACTTCGGCGGCCACACCCACACGGTGGACGTGACCCTGCCCGACCCCCTGGGCCGCCCGACCACCTTCGGCGTCGACACCGGTTTTCTCGTCCTGAACGAGCGCACCTACCCCAACCTGCTGGCGCTGTTCGACCAGCTGCAGGTGCCGGTGGCACCGTCCGACATGTCGTTCTCGGTCCAGGCACCGGGCGCCGGGCCACGCGGCTCGGCGCTGGAATGGAGCGGCAGCGACCTCTCCACCGTGTTCGCCCAGCGCGAAAACCTGGGCAACGCCCGCTTCTGGCGCATGCTGGCGGACATCGTCCGTTTCAACCGCCTGACCACCCGACTGGCCAAGCGCGGCGACGACCTCGGCGCCGACAGCCCGCTGCTGGAACCGCTGGGCGATTTTCTGGAGCGCCACCGCTTCTCGGCCGCCTTCCGCGACTGGTACTTCCTGCCCATGATGGGCTGCATCTGGAGCTGCCCGACCGACCAGATGCTGCGCTTCCCGGTCGCGACCATGGTGCGCTTCTGCCACAACCACGGCCTGATCCAGGTGACCAACCGGCCGCAGTGGTACACGGTGGCCGGCGGTGCGCGGCAGTACGTGGAAAAAATCGTCGCTCGTATTCCCGACCGGCGCCTGAACACCCCCGTGCAGCAGGTGCTGCGCGACGCCCAGGGCGTGCGCGTGGTGAGCGAAGGCCGGGTCGAGCGCTTCGACGCCATCGTCATGGCCTGCCACAGCGACCAGGCGCTGGCCATCCTGGGCGAGGCCGCCACGCCCGAAGAGCGTGCGGCCCTGGGCGCGGTGCGCTACCAGCCCAACCGCGCGGTGCTGCACACCGACGCCTCGGTGCTGCCGCAGCGCGAGAAGGCCTGGGCGGCCTGGAACTACGAGGCCGGCGGCGCCGGTGACGAGCCGCGGGTCTGCCTGCACTACCTGATCAACCGGCTGCAGCCGCTGCCGCTGAAGACCCCGGTGATCGTCTCGCTCAACCCGCAGCGCGCCATCGACCCGGCCACCGTGATCGGCGAATACGAGTACGCCCACCCGGTGTTCGACCTTGCCGCCATCCGCGCCCAGAAGGCCATGGTCGACCTGCAGGGCCGGCACGACACCTTCTACGCCGGCGCCTGGATGGGCTACGGCTTCCACGAAGACGGCCTCAAGGCCGGCCTGCGCGCCGCGCGCGAACTCATCATGGCCCACGACCTGCTGCCGCAGCGCAGCGCCACCGAGACCCGCGACGCCGCGCTGCCGGGAGTGTTTGCATGAACACAGTCGTCGGGAGCGCCGTGAGCGCTGCGCAAACCCTGGTCGGCTTCGGCCAGGTGCGCCACGCCCGCTCGCGCCCGAAGGCGCACGCCTTCGCCTACCCGACCTTCTTCCTGATGCTGCCGCTGCGCAGCCTTCGGAAAAACGGCCCCGGCGCGCTCGCACGCAACCGCTGGGCAGCACTGGCCTTCCACGACCGCGACCACGGCGACGGCCGCGACGACTGCCTGGCCTGGCTCGACGGCCTGCTGGCCGAGCACGGCATCGGCGACGCGGATGGCGAGGTCTGGCTGCACACCTACCCGCGCGTGCTGGGCTACGTGTTCAAGCCGGTGAGCTTCTGGTACTGCCACCGCGCCGACGGCACGCTGCGCGCGGTGGTCGCCGAGGTCAACAACACCTTCGGCGAGCGCCACTGCTACCTGCTGGACGCGCCGCGCCACGGCGTGCCGGCCACGGCCGACAAGGTCTTCCACGTCTCGCCCTTCGCCCCGGTGCGCGGCGAATACCGCTTCGTCTTCATGCGCACGCAGCACGGCGGCGAAGACCGCACCGTGGTGCGCATCGACTTCCACGACGAGCCCGGCGCGGAGGCCCTGATCCGCACCAGCGTCAGCGGCACGCTGCAGCCGCTGGACGCCGCGAGCGCACGGCGCGCACTCTGGGGCCACCCGCTGATGACGCTGGGCGTGATCGCCCGCATCCACTGGCAGGCCCTGCGCCTGTGGCTCAAGCAGGCGCCCTTCTTCCGCCAGCCCGCCGCACCGGCGGACTTCGTGACCCCGGGCCACCCGGCCTCCCGCTGACCCTTGCCTTCCGACACGACATGAACAGCACCACCGCCCCGCAGAGCGCCGGCCTTTCCCTGCCCCGCCACGCCCCGGCCGCCGCCCGCACCACGCTGCAGCTGCTGCAGCGCCTGCGCCACGGCTCGCTCACGCTGCAGCTGCCCGACGGCACGCTGCAGCGCTTCGGTGGTGGCGCGGGACCACTGGCCTCGATGCGGCTGACCAACTGGAACGTGTTCGGAGCGGCTTTGAAATCGGGCGACATCGGCTTCGCCGAGAGCTACATCGCCGGCGACTGGAGCACGCCGCAGCTGGCCGACCTGCTGCGCCTGCTGATCGCCAACCGCGAGGCGCTGGAAGACGTGGTCTACGGCTCGTGGATCGGCCGCCTGGCCTACCGCCTGCGCCACCTGCTCAACCGCAACAGCAAGGCCAACAGCCGCAAGAACATCCACGCCCATTACGACCTGGGCAACGCCTTCTACGGGCTCTGGCTGGACGAGACCATGAACTACTCGTCGGCGCTGTACGAGCAGCCGGGCCAGGACATGGTGGACGCACAACACGCCAAGGTGCGGCGCGCCCTGCGCATGGCCGGCGTACAGCCGGGCCACCGCGTGCTGGAGATCGGCTGCGGCTGGGGTGCGCTGGCCGAAAAGGCCATCACCGAGTTCGGCGCCTCGGTGACCGGCGTGACGCTCTCGACCGAACAGCTGGCCTTCGCGCAGCGGCGCAACCCGGGCGCCGACCTGCGGCTGCAGGACTACCGCGACATCGGCGACGCCCCTTTCGATGCCATCTGCTCCATCGAGATGGTCGAGGCCGTGGGCCGCGAGTACTGGGACACCTATTTCAATACCGTCGCGCGCCTGCTCAAGCCGGGTGGCCGGGCCTGCATCCAGAGCATCACCATCCGCGACGACCTGTTCGACCGCTACGTCGCCGGCACCGACTTCATCCAGCAGTACATCTTCCCGGGTGGCTGCCTGCCCAGCCCCTCGCAGTTCCGCGCCGCGGCCGAACGCGCCGGCCTGCAGGTGGTGGACCAGTTCCACTTCGGCCCCGACTACGCGCAGACGCTGCTGGTCTGGCGCCAGCAGTTCCTGCTGAACCAGGAGCGCGTGCTGCAGCAAGGCTTCGATCAGCGCTTCCTGCGCACCTGGGAGTTCTACCTCGCCTACTGCGAGGCCGCCTTCGACGAAGGCAACACCGACGTCGTGCAGTTCACCCTGCGCCAACCCGACTGATCCGGGAGGACCGGCCGTGCGACACCAACTGCCCCAGCGCGCCTTCACCGTGGTGGCCATCACCGCGGCACTGTGGCTGCCCCTGGCCGCCCCGGTGCACGCCAACACGCCGGCCGAGGCGGCCGAGGCCGCGCTTGCCGGCAAGGCGCCGCGCGGGCAGTCGCTGTTCCGCTACTGGGGCTTCGAGGTCTATGTCGCCACGCTCTACACAACGCCAGCGTTCCGGCCCGAGGGCTTCGAGCAGCAGCGCCTGGCGCTGGAGCTGCAGTACCGGCGCGCCTTCAAGGGCGCCGACATCGCCCAGCGTTCGATCGACGAGATGCAGGACATCGCCCCGCTGGCACCCGCCCAGGCCGCCGAGTGGAAGGCCGCCATGGAGCGTGTGTTTCCCGACGTCGCGCCCGGCGACCGGCTGATGGGTGTGCACCTGCCCGGCCGGGGCGCGCACTTCTACTACAACGGCCGCCTGCGCGGCGTGGTCGACGACCCGGTGTTCGCCGAGCGTTTCTTCGGCATCTGGCTCTCGCCCCGCACCTCGCAGCCCCGGCTGCGCGAGGCCCTGATCGCCGGCGCCGCACGCTGAGCCGCCCATGGTCACCACCACCGCCTCCGCCGACGCCGCGCGCTTCACCGCGCCCGGGGCCTGGCGCGAGGGCCTGCGCTACGGCCTGCTCGGCCTGCCGCTGGCCTTCGTGGCGCTGCCGCTCTACGTGGTGCTGCCCAACCACTACGCGCGCTCGTTCGCGGTGCCGCTGGCGGCGCTGGGCGCGGTGCTGCTGGCGGCGCGCCTGTTCGACGCGGTGCTCGACCCGTGGATCGGGCGGTGGATCGACCGGCTGTTCGCCCGCAGCCACCGCCGCGTGCTGGGCGCGGGTGCGGTGGCTGCGCTGGTGCTGGCATTCGGCCTGTGGGGCCTGCTGTTCCCGCCGCCGGCCCTGCGCGGCGAGGTGGTGCCGCTGCTGGCCTGGGCCGGTGTGCTGATGGCCGTCACCTACACCGCCTACAGCGTGGCCAGCGTGGCGCACCAGACCTGGGGCACGCGCCTGGGCGGCAACGAGGCACAGCGCAGCCGCATCAGCGCCTGGCGCGAAGGCCTGGCCCTGGTGGGCGTGCTGACCGCCGCGGTGCTGCCGGGCACCCTGGGCCTGGGCGCCACCGTGGCCGCCTTTGCGGTGCTGCTGGCGCTGGGCTGGTGGGCCTGGAGCGCCGCCGTGGTGCCCACGGCGCGCGGCCTGACGCTGGGCGCGCTGGCGCACCAGAACACGCTGGCCCATCCGCTGCGCCAACCCCGCTTCGTGCGCCTGCTGGCGGTGTTCGTGGTCAACGGCACGGCCAGCGCGGTTCCCGCCACGCTCGTCCTGTTTTTTGTGCAGGACCGGCTGCAGGCGCCGGCTAGCGTGGAGCCGGCCTTCCTGGCCACCTACTTCCTGTGCGCCGCGCTCTCGTTGCCGCTGTGGGTGCGGCTGGTGCCGCGCCTGGGCCTGGCGCGTTGCTGGCTGGCGGGCATGGCGCTCTCGGTGGCGGTCTTCATCTGGGCCGCCACGCTGGGCGCGGGCGATGTGACCGCCTTCCTGGTCGTCTGCGCGCTCTCCGGCGTGGCCCTGGGCACCGACCTGGCCCTGCCCTCGGCGCTGCTGACAGGCCTGATGGACGAACTGGGCGAACGCGGCCAGCGCGAGGGCGCCTACCTCGGCTGGTGGAACTTCGCCGCCAAGCTCAACCTGGCCCTGGCCGCCGGCCTGGCCCTGCCGCTGCTGGGCGCCTTCGGCTACCAGCCCGGCGCACGCGATCCGCAGGCCCTGTGGACCCTCACCGTGGCCTATTGCCTGCTGCCCTGCGGCCTGAAGCTGCTGGCCGCCGGCCTGCTGCAGGCGCTGGTCATCCGCCCCGCCGCGCCGAGAGCGCCGCTGCCCGACACCCTGAAAGCCCACCCATGAAACGACGACTGCTGCTCACCGCCGGCGCCGCCGCCACCCTGGCCCTGACCGGCTGCGCCGGCCCGCAGGTTGGCGACTACGCCACCGAAAAACCCGTGCTGGACCTGCGCCAGTACTTCAACGGCACGCTGGACGCCTACGGTGTGTTCACCGACCGCAGCGGCCAGGTGGTGCGGCGCTTCACCGTGGTCATGCGCTGCACCTGGAACGGCGACGAAGGCGTGCTCGACGAGGACTTCACTTACTCGGACGGCACGACCCAGAAGCGCATCTGGCGCCTCAAGCACGAGGGCAACGGCCGCTACACCGGCCGGGCCGACGACGTGGTCGGCGTGGCCGAGGGCCAGACCGCGGGCAACGCCTTCCGCTGGGGCTACACGCTGGCGCTGCCGGTGGACGGCCGGGTCTGGAACGTGCAGTTCGACGACTGGATGTATCTGCTGGACGAGCGCGTGATGCTCAACAAGGCCGTGATGAGCAAGTTCGGCATCCGCCTGGGCGAGGTCACGCTCAGTTTTGTACGGCGATCCTCATGAGCCTCCACCGCAGCTTCGTCGACCCCACCACCGCCGATGGTGCGGCCCGGCCGCGCCGCGGCCCAGGCCTGTGGCGGCCGTTCAACCCGCGCATCGCCTCCTGGCGAGGCCTGCGGGTCTGGGTGGTGGGCGCCTCCAGCGGCATCGGCCTGGCCGCGGCCGAGCAACTGATCGGCCTGGGCGCCACCGTGCTGGTGTCCGCACGCAGCGAGGCCGGCCTGCAGGCGCTGGTGGACCGCCACACCCGGCCCGGCCAGCCCGCGCCGGTCCAAGCCTGGCCGATGGACGTGACCGATGCGCGGGCCGTGGCGCTCACCGCCCGCGCCGTGCTGGCCGAAGGACCGGTCGACCTGGTGCTGTTCTGCGCCGGCCACTACCGCGCCCTGCGGGCCGAGGCCTTCGACCTGGCCGAGATGCAGCGCCACATGGCGATCAACTACGGCGGCGCGCTGAACCTGCTGGACGCCCTGCTGCCGGCCATGCTCGGCCGTGGCCAGGGCCACATCAGCCTGGTCAGCAGCGTGGCCGGGTTCCGCGGCCTGCCCAAGGGCCTGGCCTATGGCCCGACCAAGGCCGCACTGACCCACCTGGCCGAGACGCTGCACCTGGACCTGGCGCCGCGCGGCATCGGCGTGAGCGTGGTGCACCCCGGCTTCGTGAAAACGCCACTGACGGCGCAAAACGACTTCTCGATGCCCGCCCTGATCTCGCCGGACGAGGCGGCCCGCGCCATGCTCGACGGCATCTCGGCCGGCCGGTTCGAGGTGCACTTCCCGCGCCGCTTCACGGTCTGGATGAAGCTGCTGCGCCTGCTGCCTTACCGCGCCTACTTCCCGATCGTGCACCGCGCCACCGGTCTATAAAGCGGCATGACCCCAACGACCGACCTGCGCGAGGCCGTCCAGCGGCTGGCCGACTTCTATGCGCGGCTGCAGCCGCAGGACTTGGACCGGCTGGACCGGTACTACACGCCCGACGCGCGCTTCAAGGACCCGTTCAACGAGGTGCGCGGGCTGCCGGCCATCCGCCGCATCTTCGAGCACATGTTCGCGTCGCTGCACCAGCCGCATTTCGTCGTCACCGGCCAGCTGGTGGATGGTGAGCAGGCCTTCCTGGTCTGGGAGTTCCGCTTCCGGATGCGCCGCTTCGACACCTCCACCGAACAGGTGGTGCGCGGCGGCTCGCACCTGCGGCTGGCGGCGGACGGCCGCGTGCTCGACCACCGCGACTACTGGGACGCGGCGGAAGAGCTGTACGAAAAACTGCCCGTGCTGGGCGCGCTGATGCGCTGGCTCAAACGCAAAGCGAACAGCTGACCCGAAACGCCTGCAGGGAAGCTGTCGAGGATGCCGCGGAACTGGCTCCGCCAGGCCGCAGGCATCGCCCCCTTGAGGGGGTGACGCGCCGCAGGCGCGGCGCGGGGGTGGGGGATTTCAGCTGGGGCGGGTGTCGGCAAAGCTCTGGCGCAGCGCCAGCTTGTCGGCCAGACGCGCCAGGTTGGGGTGCGTGGTGCGCCACTCCAGCTGCGGGAAGCGGAAGCTGAGGTAACCCAGCGCGCATCCCACGGCCAGATCGGAGAGGCTGAGGTGGATGCCCGAGCAGAAGGGCTTGTCGCCCAGGCCGCGCGCCATGGCGACCAGCGAGGCGTCGACCTTGGCCATCTGGCGGTCGATCCAGGCCTGGCAACGCTGCTCCTCGCTGCGGCCGGGCCAGGTGGCCTCCAGCCGCGCCAGGATGGCGGCGTCCATCACCCCGTCGGCCAGCGCCTCCCAGGTCCTGACCTCGGCGCGCTCGCGGCCCGAGGGGGGGATCAGCTTGCCCACGGGCGAGAGCGTGTCCAGGTACTCGACGATCACGCGCGAATCGAACACGGCCTCGCCGCCTTCCATGACCAGGCAGGGCACCTTGCCCAGCGGGTTGGAGGCGGCGATCGAGGTGTCGGCCGACCACACGTCTTCCTGGATGAACTGGTAGTCGAGCTTTTTCTCGGCCATGACGACGCGCACTTTGCGGACGTACGGGCTGGTGACGGCGCCGATGAGTTTCATGAGGAATGGAGTTGTGGGGGTCCCTGGGCGAGCCATTTTAGCGAGCGCCACCGCCGTCTGCGCCAGCCTGGGGGGATCGGCCGGGCGCCGGACCCGCCTTCTACAATCCGGGAATGCGACCGACCTCTGCCCCCACCGCCGCTGCCTCCGGCAGCCTCACCCCCGTCTCCGCCCTCTCGCCGCTGGAC
The DNA here is from genome assembly GCF_001592285.1 of Hydrogenophaga pseudoflava NBRC 102511. Classification (GTDB taxonomy): domain Bacteria; phylum Pseudomonadota; class Gammaproteobacteria; order Burkholderiales; family Burkholderiaceae_C; genus Hydrogenophaga; species Hydrogenophaga pseudoflava. Next base: position 54,664 of record NZ_BCWQ01000016.1, read on the forward strand.
GGCCGCTACGCCGGCAAGCTGGCGCCGCTGCGCCCGTTCATGAGCGAACAGGGCTACATGCACCGCCGCGTGCAGGTCGAGATCGCGTGGTTCATCGCCCTGTCCGACACTGGTTTCGAGGAGTTCCCACCGCTCTCGCCCGGTGCCCGCACCTACCTGATGGGCCTGGTCAAGAACTTCTCCGAGGCCGATGCCGTGGCCATCAAGGAGATCGAGAAGACCACCAACCACGACGTCAAGGCCGTCGAGTACTGGATCAAGTCCAAGTTCGACGCACGCCCCGAACTGGAAAAGGCCGCGGAGTTCGTGCACTTCGCCTGCACCAGCGAGGACATCAACAACACCAGCCACGCCCTGCAGCTCAAGGGCGGGCGCGACGCCGTGCTGCTGCCCGCGCTGGACCAGGTGATCGCCCGCCTGCGCGAGATGGCGCACCAGTTCGCCGACGTGCCCATGCTCAGCCGCACCCACGGCCAGACCGCGAGCCCGACCACCGTCGGCAAGGAACTGGGCAACGTGGTCGTGCGCCTGGCCGGCGCGCGCGAGCGCATTGCGGCCGTCAAGCTCATGGGCAAGATGAACGGCGCCGTCGGCAACTACAACGCCCACCTGAGCGCCTGGCCCGACTTCGACTGGGAAGCCTTCAGCAGGAAGGTCATCGAGACGCCCGAACCGCTGGGCCTGGGCCTGACCTTTCAGCCCTATTCGATCCAGATCGAGCCGCACGACTACATGGCCGAGCTGTTCGACGCGATCGCCCGCACCAACACCATCCTGATCGACCTCTCGCGCGACATCTGGGGCTACGTCAGCCTGGGCTACTTCAAGCAGCGCCTGAAGGCCGGCGAGATCGGCTCCTCGACCATGCCGCACAAGGTCAACCCGATCGACTTCGAGAACGCCGAAGGCAACCTGGGCCTGGCCAATGCCGTGCTCAAGCACCTGTCGGAGAAGCTGCCCATCAGCCGCTGGCAGCGCGACCTGACCGATTCCACCGTGCTGCGCAACATGGGCGTGGGCCTGGGCTACGCGGTGCTGGCCTACAGCTCGCTGATGACCGGCCTGAACAAGCTGGAACTGAATGAAGAAGCCCTGGCCGCCGACCTGGACGCCGCCTGGGAAGTGCTGGCCGAACCGATCCAGACCGTGATGCGCCGTTTTGGCGTGCAAGGCGCCTACGAGAAGCTCAAGGAAGTCACGCGCGGCAAGACCGTGACCGCCGAGGCGCTGCACACGCTGATCCGCAGCCTGGAGATCCCCCAGGCCGAGAAGGACCGGCTGCTGGCCATGACGCCGGCCAGCTACGTCGGCAAGGCCGCCGAACTGGCCCGCCGCGCGTAGTTCTTTTGCATGAATCTGGCCGGGGCCGGGCACCAGTTGTCCGGCCTTTTTGCATTTTGGGCGGACAACCCTCTGAAGTTGTGCGGTTTTCATGCACAGTCCGTGACACGTTTGACATATCGCAACCAGCATCTCGGTGCCGCTGCATAAAGTCCACCGCTTGTTTTTTATCAGCCGCCGCCCGACGCAGGGCGCGCGCGCCTCAGGAGCCCCCGTCATGGCCATTGAACTGTTCAACCAGAACGGGCACGTCTGCCTGATGTTCGCCCATCTCAGCGACGAGGGCGGCGAAGCTGTGCAGGCCAACCAGTTCCTGGTAATCGATGGCGACCAGGGAGCGGTGATCGACCCGGGCGGCAACATGGCGTTCAACGAGTTGCTGCTCACCATCGGCCGCTATTTCCCGCCCAACAAGCTCACCGAGATCCTGGCCTCGCACGCCGACCCGGACATCATCGCCTCGCTGGACCGCTGGATGACCAGCACCCAGGCCACGCTCTACATCTCCAAGCTGTGGGAGCGCTTTGCGCCCCACTTCTGCAAGCCGGGCAAGACCGCGGGCCGCATCATCGGCATCCCCGACCCTGGCATGCGCATCAAGCTCGGGCGCAGCGAAATCATTGCGCTGCCGGCGCACTTCATGCACGCCGAGGGCAACTTCCAGTTCTGGGACCCGGTCAGCAAGATCCTGTTCTCCGGCGACCTGGGCGTGTCGCTGGGCACGTCCAAGGACGCGTCCGCCCCCATCACCAGCCTGGGTCCCCACCTGGCCCGCATGGAAGCCTTCCACCGCCGCTACATGGTGTCGCAGAAGATCCTGCGCCTGTGGGCGAACATGGTGCGGGACCTGCCGATCAAGATGATCGTGCCGCAGCACGGCGCGCCGCTGGCGGGCGACGCGGTCAAGGAGTTCATCGGCTGGATCGGTGATCTGACCTGCGGGATCGACAACGTGACGCAGGCGAACTACACGATTCCGGCCTGACCCGTCTTCTCCTCAATCGCGCGCTCGGCATAGCGGTTGAAGCGCCAGGCGTCGCCCTGCAGGGTGATGCGACGCCACACACCCCTTTTCTCGGCCGGACTCATGGCTGTCCAGTGCTGGACCTCGTCGAAACTCCGGCCGCAGCCCTTGCACACCTCATCGCCCTGGCTGGTGGAGCAGATGGCGATGCAGGGCGTGTCCGGCGTGGTGTCGAACCAGGCCAGCCAGGCCTGGCGGGCCGCGGGCGGCAGGGCCGCCTCGTCGGTGTCGGTCTGCCGGTGGTAGACCATCAGTGCATAGACCTCGGCCAGCGCACGCAGGGGAAGTGTCAGAGGCATGGCTGCGTCAGGCGAGGGTGAGCGCTCACGCCAGTAGTTGATGGCTGCCTCGATGTCGGTGATGTGGATGCCGGCCATGGGACGGCGATGATACGGTGTGGAAAGTGCGTATCTGCAATCAGGGTCGAATGGAAGGGCGCGCCGCTACAATCGCCGGACTCGAAGGGGAGTAGCTCTCCGGGAGGAAACTGCGCCAGGCGCACCGTTTCAACCCGTTCGGTTCGTCGTCAGGACGAAGCACATGCTTCCGGCGATCCGAGCCCGGTGCCCGCCACCGGCCTGAGCAAGACCTTTGGACCGTCCCTGCGGACCGATCTAGGCCTCACTGCCCCTTCGCGCCGATGTCCACCATCCGGCGCCGAGGGTCGGTCTGCGCCGGAACCGGCCTGTCAGGGGCCCACCACCACACAACGAGGCATCCAATGGATTTCCTGACTTCACCCGAGTTCTGGGTCGCTCTGGGACAGATCATCATCATCGACATCCTGCTCGGGGGCGACAACGCGGTCGTGATCGCGCTGGCCTGCCGCAAGCTGCCTCCTGCGCAGCGCACCAAGGGCATCATCTGGGGCACGGCGGGCGCCATCGTCCTGCGCGTGGTCCTGATCGCGTTCGCCATGACGCTGCTGAACGTGCCCTTCCTCAAGCTGGTCGGCGCCATCCTGCTGGTCTGGATCGGCATCAAGCTGATCGCGCCTGACGAAGACGGTCACGGCGACATCCAGGGCAGCGACAAGCTGTTCGCTGCCATCAAGACCATCATCGTGGCCGACCTGGTGATGAGCGTGGACAACGTGATCGCCATCGCCGGCGCCGCCCAGAACGCTGGCGAGCACTCGCTGCTGCTGGTGGTGCTGGGCCTGCTGATCTCCATCCCCATCATCGTCTGGGGCAGCACCCTGGTCATCAAGCTGATGGCCCGCTTCCCGGTGATCATCGTGGCCGGCGGCATGCTGCTGGGCTGGATCGCGGGCGGCATGCTGGTCACCGACCCCGCCTTCGTGAACCCGGACAAGTGGACATGGATGCCCAAGCTGGGCTCGGTGGATACCCAGGGTCTGGCGGTCATCTCCGACTCGCTGTACTGGACTGCCCACGTCGCCGGAGCCCTGCTGGTGCTGGCCGTCGGCAAGTTCGTGGCCTCGCGCCAGAAGCCTGCGGAAGAAGCCGGCGCCTGATCGCCCAAGCTCCGAACGCCCTGGGGCGGCCAACCGAAAGGGGGCCGCCCTTTTTCATGGCCGGTGCTATGCTGGCCGCATGAAAACAATCGTGACCTGGCTGCTCGCCGCCTGCGCCTTGCTTCTGGTGGCCTATCTGTACCCCGGGGTTCAGGTGCAGAGTTTCACTTCCGCGCTGATCGCCGCCTTCGTGATCGGCCTGTTCAACATGGTGCTGCGCCCGATCCTCGTGCTGCTGACCCTGCCGGTCACGCTCATCACGCTGGGGCTGTTCCTGTTCGTGATCAACGCCCTGCTGTTCTGGGCCGCCGCCAGCGTGCTGGACGGCTTCCACGTCAACGGCTTCGGCGCCGCGCTGCTGGGCTCGCTGATCTACTCGGCGATCATGCTGGTGGTGGATGCCGCGGTGAAGTCACTCCTGTCGCGCTGAGTCGCGCAACAGTTCCTCCACCTCGCGCCGGCGCACGTCGACGATGGCCAGTTCCATCGGGTCGGCATTGCGCTCGGCCGCGGGCAGCATCTGCGCGGCGCGCAGGCGGTCGAGCGCCCCGCCGTAGTCCATCTGCGCCGCCCGCGCTTCGGCCTCCGAGCGCACGGAGCGCAGGCGCTGACCCAGCGCGGCCTGCACGCGCGAAAGGGTCTGCCAGGCCTGCGCATCCTTCGGCTGTGCCACCACCCAGGCCTGCAGGCGGGCGGCGGCCCCGGCCAGGGCCCCCTGGCTGGCCAGCGCCGCCTGAGCGCCGAACAGCAGATCGGCCCGGGTGCTTCCGGCGAGCGCCTGGTCCCGCAGTGTGGCCAGCGAAGCGTCGTTGAGCGCCCGGGCATTCGGCCCAACCAGAATCTCCAACTGCAGCAGAGCCCAGGCGTCCTGGGTACCCGGCGCTGCGGCGGCGCGGCCCTGGCGCGCGATGGACAAGGCCTGCGCCGACTGCCCGAGCCGGTGGGCGGAGAGGGCTGCCGCGTACTGTGCCGCGGGCGCGGCGTTGGGCGCCTGCCCGGCCTGCAGCCAGGCGCGCTGGCGGTCTGGCCCGTTCTCCGACAGCACCCGGGCACGGGCCGCCATCAGTGAATGCAAGGCCTTGGGTGGCGTAGCCGCCGGCCCTGTGACCGGAGCACCAACGCGTGGTCCGGCCAGTGGCGCTTCGGCCAGCGGCACCCGGGCCCGCATGTCGGCCATGCGCTCGCTGGTCAGCGGGTGGCTGCGCAGATAGGGGAACGATCCGTCGTCGTTGAGCCGGGCCGCCTGCTGCAGCTTCTCGAACATGGTCACAAAGCCCAGCGGTTCGAATCCGGCGCCGGTGAGCACACCGAAACCGACGCGGTCGGCCTCGCGCTCCATGTCGCGCGAAAAGTTGAGCTGGTTCTGGATCGCCACCGCCTGGCTGCCGGCGATGGCGGCGTTGGCCACATCCACATTGGCCCGCGCCGCCAGCACCCCGAGGATCATGGCCCCCATCAGCCAGGGCGCTGCCTGGTCCTGTTTGGTGAGCATGCGCGCGATGTGGCGCTGCGAAACGTGGCTGAGCTCGTGTGCGAGCACGCTGGCCAGCTCCGCAGACGACTCGGTCGCCGCCACCAGCCCCAGGTGCACCCCCAGGTACCCGCCAGGCAGGGCGAACGCATTGACCCGCTTGTCGCGTGAGATCAGCAGCTGCCAGGCCAGCCGGTCCGACAACTCGGGCGGCACGTCGCCCCTGGCCCGCGCAGCGCCCAGCAGCGGCTGCCAGAGCGTCTGCAGGTAGTCGACCAGCACCGGGTCGTCCAGGTAGTCCGGGTCGCGGTAGATGTCGCGCGCGATGCTGTCGCCCAGCCGCCGCTCGGCCGCGATGGACATGCCCGCGCCGTCGCCCAGCGAGGGCAGGTTGACACCGGACTGCGCATGCGTGACCGCCGAGGGCGGCAGCAGCAGCGCGGCAGCGAGCACGGCGACGGACCAGCGGCGGAAAGGCGGCGACAGCGGGGGGCGGGCGTGGAAAACCATCCTCGTATGATGCCGCCAAGCCCCAGAGGTTTCTGTAAAGACCGCGCAAAGACCAGCCACCATGTCCGACACATCCACCCAGCCGCCCAGCCCGCTCACCCACTTCGACGCCCAGGGCCAGGCCCACATGGTCGACGTGTCGGCCAAGGCCAGCACCCACCGGGTGGCCATCGCGGAGGGCCGCATCACCATGCTGCCCGCCACGCTGGCGCTCATCCGCAGCGGCAGCGCCAAGAAGGGCGACGTGCTGGGCATCGCCCGCATCGCGGGCATCCAGGGCGCCAAGAAGACCAGCGACCTGATCCCCCTGTGCCACCCGATCGCACTCACCCGCGTGGCGGTGGAGTTCGAGGTGGACGAGGCTTCAAGCAGCGTGCGATGCCGCGCGACCGCAGAATGCACCGGCCAGACCGGGGTGGAAATGGAGGCCCTGTCCGCCGCCAGCGTGGCGCTGCTGACGATCTACGACATGTGCAAGGCCGTGGACCGCGGCATGACCATCAGCGGGGTACGGCTGATGGAGAAGCATGGCGGGAAGAGTGGGAGTTTTGTGGCGGAACCGGCCAACAGCCAATGAACCTGTGCCGCACGCTGGCCCAGTCCGCCTGAACACGTTCGTCTGCAGAACTGTCATGCACCAGCCTTCATTCTGGCGACCACCCCGCTCGCACCCCCTGTTGGCTGCGGTGGCCTTGGTCTTGTACTCGTCTCCGGCTGCCGCCTACATCGACCCCGGCACGGGCAGTGCGCTCTTCTACGTGGTCACGGGACTGGTGGTTTCTGTCTACTTCGCAGTGCGTGGCATTTACTACCGGGCGATCGACTGGTTCTTTCGCGTGCGTCACCGGGATCAACGGTGTGAGATCGCGATTCACTGCGAGGACCCTCGCTATGAAATCACATTCATCCCGATCGTCCGTGCACTGGATGCACAAGGCATCGAGGTGACCTTCTTCACGATGTATCCCAGGGACAACTCCTTCGAGACCCTTCCCAACCGAACGGTGCATCGCGCCATTCCCGAGGGAATGATGGGCTACGCCTACCTCAACAACATTGAGGCCACCCTCCTGGTGACGACGACACCACAGCTGGATGTAATGACCTTCCGCCGCTCTCGGCGCGTCCGGCACTACGCCATCGTGCAACACGCGCTGGGAGAGTCCCGGTTCGTGCGCCCGTATGCCTACGATCACTTCGATTCGGTGCTGTGTTGCGGCCCCATTGTGAAAGCCAACATTCGGCGCATCGAGTCGATCCGTCAGGCTCGCCCGAAAAACCTGCTGGAAACCGGCATTCCGCATTACGACGAAATGACCAAGGCTGCACGGCAAGCCCCTCCTCTGGAAGGCGAGCCCGTCGTGCTGATCGCCCCGAGCTGGGGCCCGTTGAGCATGTTCGAGGCGTTTGGAACCGGCTTTGTGAAAACCATTGCAGGGCGCTTCCGTGTGATCGTTCGCCCCCACCCCCAGATGCGGGTGTCCCAACCAGAGCTCTACAGCGAGATTCTCGGACTGGAGGGCGTCGAGGTCAGCACTGACAGAACACCCGTATCGGCACTGTCAAGGGCCCACATTCTTCTGAGCGACATCTCTGGCATCGCGCACGAATTCGCGTTCATTTACGAGCGCCCTGTGGTCGTCATTGATCGTCAGATGAAGACAGGAGGACTGGAAGGCGAGCTGCTGGGAGGCGACAGCGAACTCAAGCAACTGTGCCGCGACTTCATCGTCCCTGTGCAACCCACGGAGATCGACCACATCACGGATCACCTGGAGAAGGTGCTGCGTTCGCACTCTGTCGAAACACTGGAGAAGGTGCGCAGCCAGCTGGTCTACAACTTCGGGCAAGCGGGCGATGTGGCAGCACGCCAGCTTGCAGAACTCTACGCCGTCGAAAAGACCGGCGCATCGATCGGCACACGCGAGGTCCATGCGTGATGTTCGAGATCCTCGACATCCTTTTCCTGCAGCCACTGATGGTGATCTACCGGTGGCTTTTTGATGCGGTCCCCGGGCTCGATTCCGGCCCGAGGATCATCGTTTTTGCTCTTCTGCTGAACCTGCTGCTGGCACCGGCCTACCGGCAGATGGAGGCTCGTGCAAAGGCTGGACGGGAAAAGCTCGCCGCGATGAACAAGGAGGTTGCGCGCATGAAAGCGAACTTCCGGGGTCGCGAGCGCTACTTCTACATCCGTGCCGTCCACCGGCAGTTTGGGCACCACCCCATTCACGCCCTGCTCTCCTCCAACGAACTGCTGCTGCAGATTCTGGTGTTTGCGACCGTGTTCCAGTTCCTCTCCGGCTCCCAGTTGCTGGACGGTCACGCATTCGGCCAGATCAGCGACCTGGGCCAGCCCGACGGCCTTCTCGGTGGCCTGCATCTCCTGCCCTTGCTGATGACGGCCATCAATGTGCTGTCGGTGACCTACTACGTGAAAGACAAAGGGCAACGCGGGCAGGGCATTGCACTGGCCCTGGTCTTTCTGGTCCTGCTGTATGCGAGCCCCTCGGGCCTCGTGCTGTACTGGACCATCAACAACCTCTGGTCCTTGGTCCGCAACATGGCCGCTCTGCGCCGCTGAACAGTACATCCGATGGAAGCTCTGGTTGTCTTTGTTGTCGGGTTCATCATCGTCGTCACAGCGACGGCTCTGCTGAAACGGACAGGTTCTGGCAAGCACGCGGGTGTCGTGTTCTCTATCCAGGTGAGTTTGCTGTTTCTCGTGGCAACCCTGTCCCTTTGGCACGAGTGTTCCGTCGGGACGATTGTCGCGTCAGGACTGGCCACGGTCCTGGGCTGGTATGTGGCGGACAAACCGTCCCACAGCGCGCTGGCGGTCTTCGTGGGCCGATACCGGCTTGCGCTGTTCCTGTTGTCCATATTTGGCATCGCACTGCTGGTTCTGGTCGCCATTCCCATCACCACCTTTTTGACTTCACCGGGAGAGCTGGGCATCCACATGGATCGGTTGCTCAAGGTGAATGTGCGCGACGTGATGGTGATCGTGTACAGCGCGGCATTCATTTACCTGCTGGCCACAGTCCCAGGACTGCGCGCCGCCATGGCAGTGGTGGCCACTGGCGCCTTCTTCCTCGGCTGGATGTACGCCTTCGTGCTGCCTTTCGGATACCCCATGCTGACCGGGCTGGCGTTCGAGCAGCTTGCGCGCCCGCTGCAGGACATCTTGCTCAGAAGCGCCATGGATCTGGTGGTCGTGCTCGCGGTCGCGTTCGCGCTGCGGTACTGCTGGCTGCGGTTCGGCTCTCGAGCGGTTCTAGGCGCGGTCATGATGGCCAACGTTTCCATTGCCCTGGCCGTCGGCTTCAGTGCGTCCCGCGATCAGGTGGGTCTGGCCGGGAACATCAACGAAACACCAACGCACTCCAGACCCATGGTGTTCTCCCGAACACAGCCGAACACGCTGTTCATCTTTCTCGACCGCTTCATGGGCTCTCACGTGGAATCGGCCCTGAGAGACGAACCTCAGCTCGCAGACCGCTTGAGTGGGTTCACCTGGTACCCACGCAGCGTCTCGGCCGGAGAGAATTCGATCGCAGGTGTCCATCCCCTGTTGGGTGGCTACGACTACCTTCCCGTCGAAATGAACGCACGAGGCCGATCGCTGAAGGACTTGTCGGTCGAGGCCTTTTCCATCCTCCCTCGCAACTTCGCTCAGAAGGGATACCGCACGAACGTGGTCAACCCCCGGGGACTGGGTTTCACCATGATGGGGGACTGCAGTTTTCTGAACTGGGAAAGCGTGTTCTGTTCGCACATCCCCGCAGGTGTATCGCGACAGAAAGCCCAGCAGATGGGCTTTCCGGTCCATGCGCTCGCGGAGGCGAACTACGCCAGTCTGTTATCGCTGCTGGGTGCCATGCGCGTCGCGCCCTATGCCATGAAGGAGGCGATCTACGCCAGGGGGCCGTGGCAACCCTTTCTTGACCACTCGTCAGGCACCACGTTCCGCGAGTGGGCCGAGCTCGATTCTCTGAAAGAGCTGACCTCGGTCGATGACGCGGCACCGGCCTTCAACATGGTCACCAACATCCTGCCCCACGAACCCTACTACATGGGTCTCGACTGTCTTCCAAAGACCACCCAGCTGCATGTGTCCACCGAAGAACTCCAGAAGCTAGGCCACAAGAGCCTGTTCTCCCTCCAGCACGCCAACACCGCCCGATGCGCACTGCGACTGGTTGCCCAATATCTGGATCATCTGAAAGAGGTCGGTGTCTACGACCAGACAACCATCGTCATCGCGTCGGACCACGGCATTGTGGGATCGGTGCAGGACAGCTCCAGCCGAGCGGTTGCAGGAGGGGCCACCGACAACACCTATGTCAGCGTCCGGCCCCTCGTGATGGTCAAGGACGCGGGCGCCAAGGGTGCAATGAAAGTGTCCGAGACGTTCATGCCCAACGCTGAGGTGCCGATCATCTTGTGCAGGTCCATTGGTGGATGTATCAACCCATATATGGACAACAAGCCGATCGCGACCGATGGACGCGACGACCCGTTTCCCGTGTCGCTGGTCCCCTGGCAGTTCAGCCTTCAGAGGCCTGATGCCTTTGTCATCAGGAAACAGCTGATGCTCACAGGCAAGGACCCCTTCAACCGCGAGGGATGGAGCAGCTCCGCTCCCTGAGTCGCACAACATTCACCACGAAGAATCATGAGCCGCATCTTTTCCGACGACCAGAGCAGCGATCCTCCCCGGATCGACCGCTCGAAAGTGGGTGACTTCTTCGCCGAGCGGGCCCGCCGCATCGAGCGTGTCGGGCCAGTGAGGGCTGTCATCTATCAGGACAAGCATGCGGACCTGGCGGAACGCCGCGACGAGGCAGAGAAAGTCTGCCTGCTGCCCTTGCTGCTGCTGGACGGTACCCAACGGGTGCTGGATGTCGGCTGTGGCACTGGCCGCTGGGCCAGCAGCCTGCTGGGTCAGTGCCATGCATACCACGGCCTGGATTTCAGCGCTGATCTGGTGGCCTACGCGAAGTCCCGATACGGTGCGCAGAGCACTTGCCGGTTTTCCGTCGCATCGGTGGATGATTTTTCGCTGGCGTCGCTCGGGGAGAGTCTTCCCTTTGATCGCGTGCTGTGCGCAGGGGTGCTGATCTATCTGAACGACGACGAGCTCTTGCGCGCCCTGCGCTGCGTCGCTGACGCTTTGGCACCCGGCGGGAAAGCGGTTTTTCGGGAGCCGGTGGCCCAGGGTCAGCGGCTGACCATCAAGGACCATTTTTCCGAAGAGCTGGAGCAGGACTACCACGCGATTTACCGTACAGACAGCGAACTGCGCGCCTTCGTGGCCCAGGCGATGGGAGTCCAGGGTTGCCAACTCACGGACAGTGGCGATGTCTACAGTGACCAGGCACTGAACAACCGGGCAGAGACCCGGCAGCGATGGTTTGTGGTGGAGCGCGCCTCATGAGCACGGCCTTCTGCTTTGACCTAGACGGAACGCTCACCCGAACGGAGATCCTTCCCTGCATTGCCTCCGAGCTGGGCATCTCCCAGGAAATCGCGACGCTGACACGCATCACGATGGAAGGCCTGATCACTTTTGAGGAGTCGCTTGCGCTGCGGGTTGCGATCCTGGGCCGCGTCCCTGCAGACAGGGTGCACTCCATCATCGCCGACATACCCATGGACGAGGCACTTCTCGCATTCATTCGCGAGCGGTCGGACTCATGCTTTGTCGTGACAGGCAACCTGGATCTCTGGACCCGCCCTGTGGTGGAGTCGCTCGGTTGCACAGGCTACTTCTCTTCGGCCAGCCTGGTGGATGGTCAGGTGCGCCTCGACAACATCCTCAACAAGGGCGATGCCGTCGACCATCTTCGGACGCTGGGCCACTCCCGGATCATTGCCGTGGGTGACGGCTCCAACGATGTCCCCATGCTGCGCGCGGCCGACGTGGCCATCGCCTACGGTGGAACGCACAGCCCGACCGCGGCCGCCATTGGCGCTGCCGACTACGTGATTCATGATGGAAAAACCCTATGCAGCCTGTTGACTTCGCTGTGATCGCCGCCGCCGGTCTTGGCTCCCGACTGGGATACGGCATCCCCAAATGCATGCTGGAAATTGGCGGAAGCACACTGCTGAGCAAGCTCATCGACACGCTGACCCCCTTGGTGCGGCGAATCCATGTGGTGGTCGGCTATCGCGAGGAGATGATCGCGGACCTCGTTGCGAGGAGGCACCGAGATGTGGTGCTGGTCCGGAACCCCCAGTTTCGAACCACCAACACGGCGCAGAGCATGGCACTGGGCGCGCGTGGTTGCCAGGGGAAGGTGCTGTACCTCGATGGAGACCTGCTGATTGAACCCGAATCGCTCCAGGCCTTTGTCTCCGAAGCCACGTCCCATCCGCTGCTGATCGGTGTCACGCCCTCCAGCAGCGAGAACGCGGTATACGTGACCACAAGAACCCAGCCTGGAGAGGAAATGCTGGTGACAGGTTTCACCCGCACGCAGGCAACGCCGCTGGAGTGGGCCAACGTGTTTTCAGGTCCGGCAGACGCCCTTGACGGAGAGGTTCGCTACGTCTTCAACCGACTGGAGCAGCAGTTGCCAATCCCCTGCTCAGAGCTGAACCTTCGGGAAGTGGACACTGTCGCCGATCTGTCAGAGGCCAGACGATTCGATCTTCACTTGAGGAAGCAGTAACGCCAAGGCGGCCCGACAGAACGGCCCAATATCGCTTGCACGTCGCAGCCCTTCTGCATCGGTGTCCGACAAGAATGTGCGGCTTGCGGGTACCTCCGGTGTCCGAACAGGACCGAAGCCCTCACTGCACTACGAAACGAAGCATCGGCACCTGTTCCTGCTTGAACCTGACACGAGACGCTGAGTCGTTAAAAATGGGCGCATGGTCCCCCACGACGACCACCTCCACTCCCTTGAGGGATTCTTCTTCGGCCAGCTTGGCCAGGCCCTCGAAGAACTGCACATGCAGGTTCTGGTATCCACATAGCTGGTCGCTGTATGCGTCTCCGAACGCCTTGTGACACACCGCTTCGCGGTAGTTCTCTACGTCGCGTCGGTCGTACGGTATGTGCGAATTCAAGCTTAGCCAGTAGAGAAAAACCTTCTCATGGCCCAGCTTCTTGCGCACCACATCCAGAAGATGACGGTCGCAGTAACCTGGAAACGAATAGCACTGTGTTCCCTCAAATGGAAGGTTCTCCCTGAACACGAGGTCATCGAAGCCGATGACCGGGTACCAGTTCACTCGGCGGTACATGGCGCCGAAGGCCGCATGCAGAGCCACTGTCTTGTAACCCTGCTTGGCGAGCTTGGCTGGCAGGCATTCACCTATGGCCTCTGGCGTCATCCGCTGAAAGTTCAGGCGCGTCGGGATACGTCCGCAAAGCTCACGCAACTCCCCCGCCGCCGTCGTTCCGACGGCGTTGATGCTTCCCACCTGCAAGTCGTGCACATGCGCACTGCTGCGCAATGCCGAAATCTGCTGCTCAAGCACAGCTGGCTGATGAGGCCTCCCCCAGGATTCGGCAATGATGAACAGGATACGCGGCGATCTGGGTTGCTCGCCCAGCATCAAGCTGGCTGCCGATGGCTGTGCGACCGGAAGGTACTCAGCATCCTCGGCGTCGGCGCCAATGTGCACATGCCGCCTGCGGTTTTCCTCAAGCACCTGGTGGACGAAATGAGCAGAACTGCCGAACAGCAGCCGGTCTCGCTCGGCGAATGGCGGTGAAAAAAAAGTGGCACCAGCAAATGACAGCTGCCACTGAGTCAGCAATAGCCCCGACGCAAAAAGCCAAAGCCATCGCCAACGAACCCCCTTCAAGCTTCCCGCCGCGACCCAGAAGCCTGCAGCGGCGATCACCGCCAGCGCAGCGAGCATCACAAGGTAGGTCCCCTTGGCTTCCAGAAGGTACCCGGCCATGTCTCCCACTTGAGCAACCTCGATCAAGCGAAAAACGGAGGTAGCGCCAAGGGTCAACTCCAAGCAGACCGCCGCAAAAAAGACCAAAACACCCAACCACCGCCACCCCGCCACAAACAGCAGCATGGCCATCAACATTTCAGCATTCAACAGGTAGCGCTTGAAGCCGAAATGCAGTGAAGTCCACTGAAAGAGCAGGCCCAGAAGAAGATAGGCCGCCAGTGCAAGCAGGCCCCTCACACCAGGGGCGTTGGCGTATTGCGCGCGCGCGCTGGGCGACCCCATCACTTCACTTTGAAATGCAGCACGGGAACCCGCTCACGTTCGAAGCGCTCACGCGTCTCGCCATCAAGAAATATTGGCGCGTGATCCCCAACCACCACAACCTCCACACCTCGCAACGCGTCATCCTTGATGAGATTGGCCAGCCCGTCAAAAAATTGGGCATGCAGGTTCTGATAGTTGCAAAGCATCTCATTGGAGCTTTCGCCAGTGAATACACTGCAAAGCTCCTCACGATACTGCGATATATCGCGCCGATCGTAGGGAACATGGGTATTGAGGGTCAACCAATATACAAACACCTGGTCATTTTTCAGTTGATCCCGCACCACCGGAAAAATGTTGCGATCGCAATATCCGGGAAACGAATAACAGTGTGATTCAGACGCAGGCATGTCGTCCTTGAAGAACATCTGTTCAAATCCAAGTATGGGATACCACCGGCTTCTTCGGTACATGCCACTGTCAGCCCCATGAACCGCGACCGTTCGATACCCAAGGGTCTTCAATTTCTTGGGAAGGCACTCCCCAACCAATTCGGATGTCATTTTTCCGAAATTCATCCGGCTGGGTATCAGGCCACATAACTCGCGCAACTCGCCTGCAGCCGTCGCTCCTCTTGCATACACGCTGTTCAGTTCCAGGCCCTGCACATGAGCACTGTTGCGCAAGGAGAGAATCTGCTTCTCCAGAATGTTCGGATCCCTTGGCAAGCCCCATGCCTCGCTGATCACGAAGAGAATTCTCCGGGAATCTGGTGATTCCCCCATGATTCCATCTGCCGCCGAAGGATGTCGAATCTTGTGGTATTCAATGTCAGGATTGCCATCGACCGCCTGCTTGACTCGATTCAGATCCAGCGTATTCTTCAGCAGAAAGGAGGCGCTTCCAAATAACAAAGCGTCCTGACTGGCAAGAACCGGCGTGAAAAATTCACCCCGCTCTTCGGAAATTGACCACTGCCCGTAGGTCAATCCGACAACAAACACGCCGCCAATCAACGCCATTCGACTGAAGCGAACGCCCGAAAGTAACGTACCCGCCACCCAGAAACACCCCACCACCAATACAAGCGAAGCGACAAACCAAAATATATCTTCAGGGCGCGCAAGAAGCGCAAACTCCGCCATGTCCAGCGCCTCCCGGACATTCATGAAATGAAACAATCCGGTCAGCCCAAGAACTATTTCCAACACCAAACCAGACAAAAACAGAAGCAGTCCAGACCACCGGTACCCCAGCGCAAAAAAGACAACGGCCACCAGCAACTCAAAGCCGAGAAAATAGCGCTTGTATCCGAAACGGAGTGCCACATATTGGAAAATCCCGTTCAACAAGACGAGAGCGATGACCGCCAGCACGATCCTGAGCCAGCCTGTCTTGTACCAAGGGGAACGGTTCAACAGCGGAGATTGCCGGTTCATCAAAAAAACCCATCAAATGGCAGGATGCCGACGATTTCTCCATCTCGACGCAAAACGGCCACCGCATCGTGTTTGGCACGAACAGGCAGAAAGCGCAAACCGCTTCGTTCTTCGTGAGCATCAGTCGATGCAGACAGTTGCTCAGCAGCGGCCTTGGCCGCTGGATATCTGGACACCAGAACGTCCAGTGTCCGTCCGGCAGACACCGCTGCGGCTCGAGCTTGTTCGTCGTACGGAACCCAGAACTTCGGGCGCTGACTGTTGTCGATTCCCTGGAGAATCGCAGCATTCAAAGCATCGGAGCGCTCTTGCGGTGTGCGCGACTTTCGCACCGCAAGCAGCATGGGCCCATTCATGGGCAGACGCCGAAACATGGGCAGAGCCTGAGGTAGTTCTTCTTCCACCACCTCGGCAAAAGAAACCACGCGAAAGCGGTCGAATTCGAACGCAAGCGCCACTGGCCGCCCCAGATAGACCGCGTGAAGCCCATACGACAGGGCCAGTACCTGAAGGAGCGCAATGACCGCAAGATCCCGCCTGAGATGAGGCCAGCCTTTTGAGCGGTCAAATACGACAAATGTCAGAAGTGGCCCGAGCACGACATCCACCATCATGACAATCAGGAAGAGGTCTGTACCCCCCGCCAGCATACGGTAGTCAGCCGGATACCAGAAGCCGAAGACGAGCACAGCCAACACCGAGGCCACGGATGCAGACAACAGCAGATGCACCCCTGCCGCCTTGGCTCTGGTGCTCAATGTGGTGAGAAAACGTGAGTCAGTCATTCGCACAAATGCGCTGCAACAAATCCAGTCCACCAATCCTACGCGAGCCCAACACCTCCCTGAAACTGCGCCACAACGACGCAGGCGTCATCGACATTCGGTAGGCGCAAACCGGGAGGGCAGCGCATTGGCGGGAATACCGATGGTCATTCCCCTGGCCGTAGCCACATTGTTTGCAGAAGATGCGCAGGCCCAGTCCACGGGGCCGGTCTCGCCTGAATAGGTTGAAGACAGCGCGGTGTCCAGCGCCACAAAATTGCTGCCCACGGATACAAATGGCTTGAGCCTCATCATCGAATCATCAGGAATGGTTCCGACGTTTTCACGATTGAAAGTGATCGATATTTCGCCGGTTATCGCATCAATCTGAACACCACTCACGTATTTGCTCACAAGCCCATTGCTACCGTTGGCCTCATTGTATGAGCCAGCCACAGCCGCCAGCTCAGTCTGTGTCAATGCGGCAGTGGCCACCGCCTGCTTTGCATCCGAGGCCAGTGAGAGCCCTTCAACAATGCGTGAACGGATTGTGTAGTCCTGGTATGCTGGCAGTGCAACAGCCGCCAGGATGCCAATGATCGCAACCACGATCATCAACTCAATCAGCGTGAACCCTCGATGGTATTTGGAACTCATTTGCACCCCATAGAATGTGTTTTTGCGATTCCAAAAACAAGCAGGTTGCATGCCAAGAGCTCAAAACTCTTCAAAGATATATTCACTCCATTCGCAAGCAATTCATCAGTCTCATCGGCGCTCTCGTGCAATAGACAGGCGCAACATCAACTTAATTCATCAGGAACTGGCACAAAAAAGGGGCACCGCAGTGCCCCTTTGAAATCAGTCAACCTGAGATCTATAGCGCTTCTATCAGCGGCACTCGCTGGGCGCGAACTTGGCCGGCAGAGTGCCCGCCGTGAGGCCAGCATCCATACCACGAGCCGTTGCCACGGTATTGGCGACCGAAGCGCAAGCCCAATCGATGGCACCGGTCTCACCGGAGTACGCAGCGGCCAGTGCGGTATCGAGTGCAACAAAGGTGCTGCCGACGGACATGAAAGGCTTCAGATTGAGCGTCGCGTTGTCAGGGATGGTACCCACGTTGGCGCGGTTGTAGGTCACCGTGATCTCACCCGTGGCGTCATCCATCAGCACGCTGGACACGTACTTGCTGGTCGCACCGGTGCTGCCACCTTGGGCGTTCCACGAAGCAGCCAGTGCCGCCAGCTCGGTCGCCGTCGTAGCGCTGGTGCCGATCTGCGTTTTTGCATCGGCTGCCACCGACAGACCTTCCGTCACGCGGGCGCGGATCGTGTAGTCCTGATACGCCGGCAGCGCCACCGCAGCCAGGATACCGATGATGGCCACCACGATCATCAGTTCGATCAGGGTGAAACCTTTTTGCAGGGAACGCTTCATTGAAAACTCCTTGAAGGGGGTTGTGGGTTGAGGACAGGGACTTCGACGCACAGAGCGTGCCAGCCCGATTTGCCCTGCTTTTCGCATGCTTTTTCACGCCTCGCCCGCTGTAAGTGACGATTTGTGTCCTCTGTCGCCGGCGGTCACTGACAATTTTTGTCACCCCCCATTCGTGGGACAAAAATTGTCAGAGTTCGAAGGTCTGCCCCGCGCTGAGCCAGCGGATGTCGTGGCGCACGTCGTTCGGGCGGTTGGGTGCGTCGTCGAAGCGGCGGATCTCTTCCATGATCAGCCCGGTTTCCGCCGGCTTGGTATGGGTGATGTAGATCGGGAAGCGTCGGCTGCGGTCGATCTGGTCCAGTTCGTCGGCCAGCGAACTGGGCGCCAGATGCAGGCTGCGCTGGGCCAGTTCGCGTTCGCGGTCGCTGAACGCGGTCTCGATGATCAGCATGGCCACATCAATCCGGTTGACGCGCTGCCAGAACGCTGGGTTGCGCTCGGTGTCGCCGCTGAACACCCAGTGGCCGCTGGGGCTGTCGACCGCATAGCCCACGGCCGGGACGGTGTGCACCGCCGGCAGCACCTCGATGCGTTTGCCCCCCACGCGCAGCAGTTCGCCCACGGTGATGGACACAAAGCGCATCAGCGGCGTCTCTGCGCTGGGGATGGTCGAAAAATCGGGCCAGATCAGGTTGTTGAAGATGTGCACCCGCAGCGCGGAGATGGTGCCCGGCAGGGCGTGTACCACCAGCGGCGCGGCGCCCGCCGCCAGCCGCCGCGCGGCGACGGCATCGAGCATCAGGGGCAGGCTGGCCACATGGTCGAGGTGGGAATGGGTGAGCAGCACATGGTCGACCCGGGCCATTTCGTCGAGGCTGAGGTCGCCCACCCCCGTCCCGGCGTCGATGAGCACATCGTCGTCGAGCAGGAAAGAGGTCGTCCGGCAGCCTTGCGATATGGCGCCCGAGCAGCCCAGTACGCGTACCCTCATCAATGTTCCAGGAGTTGGTGGCCCGTTCGGGCGGATTATTTGGTGTCGAACGCGGTGGAGCCGTCCCAGTCCGGGGGCGGAGGCTCGACCCGCATGGAGACTACCCGTTCGGCGTAGAGCCGGTAAAGGACTTTTTTGGCATTCTTCCGCTGCAGCTTCTCCAAATGAGCAAGGCAGCGGTCCCAGTTCTGCTGGCGCCAAGCCTGCAGTGCCTGCTCCCATTCTTTCAACTCGTCTGAAAGTTCCGGCGTCATCTGGTCGCCGGCGCACAGGGGCGTATGGATGTCCACGGCCTGCGCCTTGCCCTTGACCCGCACCCGGTCCAGCTCCTGCCAGACGAAGTCCGGCGCCTGCTGGCGCGTGGACCCGCTGGCCACCACGTCGACGCCGTACACACGGGTCAGCCCCTCCAGCCGGGCGCCAAGGTTCACGGCGTCGCCGACCACGGTGTAACTGCGCCGTACGTCCGATCCCATGTCGCCCACACACATGTCGCCGGTGTTCAGCCCGATGCCCACGCCAATGGCGGGCAGGTGTGCGGCCTGGCGTTCGCGGTTGATGGTCCCGATCTCGGCGGCCATGTCCAGCGCCGTCTGCACGGCCAGTGCGGCGTGCCCTCGGGTTTCGACAGGGGCTCCCCAGAAGGCCATCACGCAATCGCCCATGTATTTGTCGATGGTGCCTCGGTGCTGTCGGATCACCCGCGTGAGTCGGCTGAACACGGTGTTGAGCAGCGCCTGCAGCCCGGTGGGCGGCATGGACTCGGCAATGGCCGTGAAACCGCGCATGTCGCAGAACAGCACGGTCAGTTCCCGCGTACTGGCTTCCATGCTGTAGCTGTCCGGATCCTTGACCATCTCGTCCACCAGCTCGGGCGGCACGTAGGTGCCGAACAACTGGGCCAGCTCCCGTTTGGCCCGGCTTTCCACCAGGTAGCCGTAGCTCATGTTGATCACGAAGGTGAGCCCTGCCATCACCAGGGTGCTGGCCATGGGCAGCGCCAGCCCGTGGGCCAGATACAGCCAGGTGTTGAGCCCCACCACGGCCGCGAACACGGCCAGACTCAGGGCCACGGCGCCGGTGGCGCCCACCACGGGCAGTCCGAACGCCAGCACCAGGCCGGCCAGCAGCAGCACGACCAGTTCGTAACCGGCGGCGTAGTCGGGCCGGGCGACCAGGCGACCATCCATCAGCGCGGTCAGCACGTTGGCATGGGTTTCGACGCCTGGATAGGCCTCGCCCACCGGGGTGGCGCGCAGGTCCAGCAGCCCAGGCGCGGTGGTGCCCAGAAGCACGATGCGGCCCTTCAGCAAGTCGGACGCCACCCGATTGGCCAGCACATCAGACGCCGAGACATAGCGGAACGAGCCGCCCTGCGGGCCACCGGGTCCGCGGAAAGGCACCAGCACCGCCACTCGTTCGTCCACCGGGATCTCCAGCGTTCCGCCGTTCTTGCGCAGAGCGATGCTGCGGGGCCAGTCGTAGCGATCACCCACTGCGGGCTGCGGCGGATAACGCGGCTCGACCGTCGGCATGCCGGTGATCCTCCGGAACATGGCGAGGGACAAGGATTCGTAGTACGACCCGCCGTGCTCGGCCAGCAGGGGGAGGGAGCGCACCATTCCGTCGTCACCGGGCACGGCATTGAAGAACCCCGCCAGAGGCGCAGCAGACGCCAGACCCGGCAGGTTGGCTCCGTAGCCCGTCCACTGCGTGGCCTGCAGAGTGCGGCCCTGCAGGCCGGCGCGCCTGAGCACGGGCTCTGGCAAAGTCCCGGATGTCCGCCCGCCGGATTCGTTGCTGAAGTAGAAGCCCATCACCACCGGCCGTCCGCGCAGGGTATCTGCCAGTCGCCGGTCGTGGTCCAGCCCCTGACGCAGGCGTGTGAGCGCTGATGAAAACTCTGGAAGATCTTTCAGGTCTTCGCGAGCCAGTCGCTCCAGTTGGGGCAAACCGGAACTTCCGTCCGGCTCGGCAAACACCGTGTCCATGCCGAGCAAGGCGATCTGGTGGCGATCAAACAGCGCATCCACCAAGTCCGCCACGCGGTTCCTGGGCCAGGGCCAGCGCCCCACCTCGGCCAGGCTCTGCTCATCGATGTCCACGATCACCACGCGCTCGTCCAGGGTCGCCGGCATGGTCCAGCGCAGGCGCGCATCGTAGATCTGGTCGTCGAGCCGCTGCAGACTGTCCAGAGGCAGCAGACCCAGGACGTGCAGCACACCCAGCAGAAGCGGCAACAGGGAAACGGCCACGCGCCGGCCATGTCTGCTCAAGGCCCGCATGAGGCGTTTCATGACAAGCGGGCCGCCTAGGCGGCGACTCCCGCAGACAGAACGTCAGGCCTGGACGAACTGCATCTGGGTGCCGGCCAGTTCGATCATGTCGCCGTTCTGGAGGTTCACGGCCTCGGTGGTCAGCGCCTTGCCGTTCACCGTGGGCTTGACCGCCCCCTCCACCAGCGCCACAACGAAGCCATGCGGACGGCGAGTGATGGCCGCCACGGCAACACCGGGCTTGCCGATCGTGGTCACCACCTTGACCAGCGGCACCTCGCGGCCAGCCGCCGCCCCCGACATAACCCGGATGGAGGCTTCACCCACCGTCGAAGGCTCGGATGCCACCACCGCACCCGAATTGATCACTGTCGTTTTTTCCTGCTGATCGGAAGCCCCTTCGTGGAAGAACTTGATCTTGTACTTGCCGATCTCGACGGTATCGCCGTTCTGCAACTGCTGCTTCTTGATCGCCTTGCCGTTGACGTACGTTCCGTTGGTGCTATTGAGATCTTCCAGGAACACATCTGCACCCGACATCTGCATGACGGCATGCTCGCCGCTGACCGCCAGGTTGTCGATCACGATGTCGTTGTAGGGCCGACGGCCCAGCGTCGTGCGATCCTTGGTGAGCTGCACTTCCTTGATGACGACGCCGTCGATGGAAACGATCATTTTCGGCATGGCCGACTCCTCTGGAACCTAATAACTAATGCCAATTGTTTACGGCTGCCCCAGCATACGCGACAACAGGCCCCTCTTGACCGGTTTGGCGCGGGCCTGGGCCAGTATCACCGAAATATTATCGCGACCCCCGTTGCCATTGGCGCAGTCGACCAGGCTGCGACCCGAGGCCTCGAGCCCAGCCTCCTCCAGCAGGATCTCTGCGATGCGCTCGTCGGGCACCATGTCGCTCAGACCGTCGGAACAGAACAGGTAGATGTCGCCGTCCTCGACCCGGAACTCGTTGACTTCAAGCAGCACGGTGTCTTCAACACCCAGCGCCCTCGTCACCAGATTCTTGTGGGTGGCAAATTGCGCCTGCTCCACCGAGATCAGCCCGGCATCGATCTGCTCCTGCAGCAGCGAATGGTCTCTGGTGATCTGCTGAAGGGTCCCGCCCCGCAGGCGGTAGCAACGCGAATCGCCCACGTGCCCAATCATGACCCGGGCGCCCTGGAACACCCCCATGACCAGCGTGGTGCCCATCCCCGCATACAGCGGATTGGAATTGGCCGCATTGAAGATCGACCGGTTGGCGTTGTCGACGCAGATCTCCATGGCCCGCTTGAGCTCGCGCGCATGCGCCTCGTGACCGCCCTCGGTCATCCAGCGCCCCAGTTCGTTGTGAATGAAGCCCGTGGCCATGGCACTGGCCACCTCACCAGCGTTGTACCCACCCATGCCATCAGCCAGAACGACCACCTGATTGGCAGGATCAAGCGCGACCGAGTCTTCGTTGTTTTCACGAATCAGGCCGGGATCTGTCTGGCTGTAATACTCGAAGATCATGTAGACCGGTTTTATAGCTTGAATCAGATTCCGCGGCCGTTGCTCGCTGAGACATTTGTCACGCTTTGAAGACAGTCACCTGTCTTTTCTCGGCTTCAAACCCGGATGCCAGACTTTGAACCATCGACCGCCAACGGAACAAAAAAAGGCCACGAATGCGTGGCCTTTTCTCTCGTTGTTGACGCTGATTACAGCTGTGCCTTGAGCAGCTTGCCCAGCTCGGACGGGTTGCGCGTGATCACGAAACCACACTCTTCCATGATGGCCAGCTTGGCGTCGGCTGTGTCGGCACCGCCAGAGATCAGCGCGCCGGCGTGGCCCATGCGCTTGCCGGGAGGGGCCGTCACGCCAGCGATGAAGCCCACCACGGGCTTCTTCATGTTGGCCTTGCACCACTGGGCCGCTTCGGCTTCGTCCGGGCCGCCGATTTCGCCAATCATGATCACCGCGTCGGTGTCTGGATCGTCGTTGAAAGCCTTCATCACGTCGATGTGCTTCAGGCCGTTGATGGGGTCGCCACCAATGCCCACGGCGCTCGACTGGCCGAGGCCGACTTCGGTCAGCATGGCCACGGCTTCGTACGTGAGCGTGCCCGAACGTGACACCACGCCGATGCGGCCCTTGCGGTGGATGTGGCCGGGCATGATGCCGATCTTGATCTCGTCTGGGGTGATCAGGCCAGGGCAATTGGGGCCCAGCAGCAGGGTCTTCTTGCCGCCGGCAGCTTCCTTCGCCTTCATCTTGTTGCGCACCATCAGCATGTCCTTGACGGGAATGCCCTCGGTGATGCAGATGGCCAGATCCAGGTCGGCTTCCACGGCTTCCCAGATCGCATCTGCAGCGCCTGCTGGAGGCACGTAGATCACCGACACGGTCGCGCCGGTCTGCTGGGCTGCTTCCTTCACGGAGGCGTAGATAGGGATGTTGAAGATCGACTCGCCAGCCTTCTTGGGGTTCACGCCAGCGACAAAGCAGTTCTTGCCGTTCGCGTATTCTTGGCACTTCTCGGTGTGGAACTGGCCAGTCTTGCCCGTGATGCCCTGGGTGATGACCTTGGTGTCTTTGTTGATGTAGATCGACATGTGTGTTCTCCGGGCTTACTTGACGGCAGCAACGATCTTGGTCGCTGCTTCGGCCATGGTGTCTGCAGCGATGATGGGCAGGCCGGACTCGGCCAGCATCTTCTTGCCCAGCTCTTCGTTCGTGCCCTTCATGCGCACGACCAGCGGCACGCTCAGGTTCACGGCCTTGCAGGCGGTGATCACGCCGGTGGCGATGGTGTCGCACTTCATGATGCCGCCGAAGATGTTGACCAGGATGCCCTTGACTTTGGGGTTCTTGAGCATGATCTTGAAGGCTTCGGTGACCTTCTCGGGGGTGGCGCCGCCGCCCACGTCCAGGAAGTTGGCCGGCTCGCCGCCGAACAGCTTGATGGTGTCCATGGTGGCCATGGCCAGGCCAGCACCGTTGACCAGGCAACCGATGTTGCCGTCCAGGCTGATGTAGGCCAGGTCAAACTTGGAAGCCTCGATTTCGGCCGGATCTTCCTCGTCCAGATCGCGGAAGGCCACGATTTCGGGATGGCGGAACAGGGCGTTGGCGTCGAAGTTGAACTTCGCGTCCAGGGCCATCAGGTTGCCCTTGGAGTCGCAGTTCAGCGGGTTGATTTCCACCAGCGATGCGTCGGTGTCCATATAGCACTTGTAGATCTTGGCGAACAGATCCACCGCCTGGTCCACGGAGCCGCCTGTCAGGCCGATGGCGGTCGCCACCTTGCGCGACTGCGCTTCGGTGATGCCGGTCAGCGGATCGATCATCTCGGTGATGATCTTCTCGGGCGTGGAGTGGGCCACTTCCTCGATGTCCATGCCGCCTTCGCTCGACGCGATCAGGGCCACCTTCTGCGTGGCGCGGTCGGTGACCAGCGACACGTACAGTTCGTTCTTGATGTCGGCGCCGTCTTCGATGTAGAGGCGGCGGACCTTCTGGCCTTCTGGACCGGTCTGGTGCGTGACCAGTTGCATGCCCAGAATATCCGTGGCGCGGGCCTTGACGTCGTCAATGCTCTTGGCCACCTTCACACCACCGCCCTTGCCACGGCCACCGGCGTGGATCTGGGCCTTGACCACCCAGACCGGGCCACCGAGTTTCTGCGCGGCTTCGACGGCTTCCTGCACCGTGAACGCGGGAATGCCGCGGGGGACCGGCACACCAAACTGACGCAAGATTTCCTTGCCTTGGTACTCGTGAATCTTCATGAGGTTTCTCTCGGACTGGGGTTGTTCGATCCGGCCAAAGGGCACAGCCGGTGCGCGGGCTCGTGGACACGGCAACCGACGACTGTATCATGTTGCGACGCACCAATATATAAGCGCTGGCTTACATAATGCATAATTATCGAGCCCGTCGCTGAACCCTGACTGACACCAACAGGAGCCGCCATGACCAGAATCTTCATCGACGGCGAGGCCGGGACCACCGGCCTGCAGATACGCGAGCGTCTGCAACAGATGCCCGTCATCGAAATGTTGAGCATTGCGCCCGAACGGCGCAAGGACCCCGAGGCCAAGAAGGCCCTCATGGCAGAAGCCGACCTGGTGATCCTGTGCCTGCACGACGATGCGGCCATCGAGTCGGTCGCCATGGTCGACAGCCTGCCGGGCCGCAAACCCCGCATCATCGACGCCTCCACCGCACACCGCTGTCACGATGGCTGGATCTACGGCTTCCCCGAACTGAGCGCGGGTCAACGCGAGGCCGTGCAGAAGGCGGACCGCGTCGCCAACCCCGGGTGCTACGCCACAGGAGCCATCGCGATCCTGCGCCCCCTCATCGATGCAGACCTGTTGCCCAGAGACTTTCCGGTGTCGCTGCCCTCGGTCAGCGGTTACTCGGGCGGTGGCCGCACCATGATCGAGGCCTACGAGGCCGGCACCGCACCGCTGCACGAGGCCTACGCGCTGGGCCTGTCGCACAAGCACATTCCCGAGATCCTGCGCTACACCGGCCTGAACCGGCGCCCCATCTTCATTCCTGCGGTCGGCAACTTCCGCCAGGGCATGCTGGTGCAGCTGCCCCTGCATCTGGACGACCTGCCCGGTCAGCCCAAGGCCAGCGATCTGCACGACGCGCTGGTGGCGCACTATGCGGCCAGCGCGGCGCAAGGCGGCTGGGTCAGCGTATTGCCCGCGACCAGCGACGGCAAGCTGGACGCCACCGCACTGAACGACACCAACCAACTCGAATTGCGCGTGTTCGCCAACGAGACGCACCGCCACGCCGTCGTCATCGCGCGCCTGGACAACCTCGGCAAAGGCGCCAGTGGCGCGGCCGTGCAGAACCTGCAGCTCATGCTGGGGCTGTAACGCCCGCCGTATCAATCGTCGTCCGCACCGCGGACCACACGACGGATCGCCTCGGCGCCAAAGCCGCGCGATGCGAGGAACCGCATCTGCTTGGCACGACCCGCCGCGTCCGCCGCGGGCTCGCCGAATTTCTTGCGCCAGACCTCGCGGGCCCGCTCGGTCTCGGTGCCCCGAAGCCGGTCCACCGCCTCGGCAACCGCCTCGGCACTGACGCCCTTGGCCTGCAGTTCCTGCTTCACGCGACCTGCGCCCAGCCGGGCGGACCGCCGGTGGATCACCGACTCGACCACCCGCTGTTCGCTGATGAAGCCCTTGGCCTGCAGCTCGTCCAGGGCGCGCTGCACTTCACCAGGCTCCTGCTCGTGGGGTGCCAGCTTCTTCTCCAGCTCGGCGCGCGAGTGTTCGCGGCCGGCCAGCAGCCGCAGCGCTCGGCCCTTGAGCGAGATCTTGTCGACCCCCACCGCAGGACTTATTCAGCGGCCTCGGCTTCGGTGGCCTTGGCCTTCTTGCCCTTGGCAACGGCCGGGGCAGCTTCTTCGGCTCCCGCATCAACCGGCAGCAGGGGCACCCCCAGCTCGGTGCGCACCTTGTTCTCGATCTCCACGCGCAGCTCGGGGTTCTCCTTGAGGAACTCGCGCGCGTTGTCACGACCCTGGCCGATCTTCTCGCCGTTGTAGGCATACCAGGCACCGGACTTCTCGACCACCCGGTGCAGCACGCCCAGATCAAGGATTTCGCCTTCGCGGCTGATGCCTTCGCCGAACAGGATGTCGAATTCGGCCGTCTTGAACGGTGGCGAGACCTTGTTCTTCACCACCTTCACCTTGGTTTCGTTGCCGATCGCGTCCTCGCCTTTCTTGATGGTGCCGGTGCGGCGGATGTCCAGGCGGACGGAGGCGTAGAACTTGAGCGCGTTGCCACCGGTGGTGGTTTCGGGCGAACCGAACATCACGCCGATCTTCATGCGGATCTGATTGATGAAGATGACCGTGCAGTTGGTCTTCTTGATGGTGGCAGTGAGCTTGCGCAGGGCCTGGCTCATGAGGCGGGCCTGCAGGCCGGGCAGGCTGTCGCCCATCTCGCCCTCGATTTCGGCCTTGGGCGTGAGCGCCGCCACCGAGTCGATGATGACCAGATCGACCGCACCGGAGCGCACCAGTGAATCCACGATCTCCAGCGCCTGTTCGCCGGTGTCGGGCTGACTGATCAGCAGGTCGGGCACATGCACGCCCAGCTTCTGCGCGTACTGGATGTCCAGCGCGTGTTCGGCATCGACGAAGGCGCAGGTGCCGCCGAGCTTCTGCATCTCGGCAATCACCTGCAGGGTCAGCGTGGTCTTGCCCGAGGATTCCGGGCCGTAGATTTCGATGACACGGCCACGGGGCAGGCCGCCGACACCCAAAGCAATGTCCAGACCCAGCGAACCGGTGGAGACCACCTGGATGTCCTCGATGGCCTCGCCTTCGCCCAGGCGCATGATGGTGCCCTTGCCGAACTGCTTTTCGATCTGGGCCAGCGCGGCCTGCAGGGCCTTGGCTTTTTCGGTATTGGTGGCGTTGTCCATGTGCGGTGCTCCTGTGTGTGAGTGGGTACTTGCATCAGTCTGTGGATTTATGTACAGGCTGGATGTCTGAACAGGAGTGTATCGCCACATAAACTTCTCACAAGCCAATAAATGGTCAGTTTGCCTTACCATTTGACATGCCTGTCTCACCCGCTTCCACGACCGCCGACGACCGCTGGCGGGCCACCCACCTGGGCCGTGTCATGGGTCATGCGCTGCGCCGCTTTGACGAGCGCGTGCTGTTCCTGATGGCGCACGACGCCAATGTGCCCCTGGCCCTGTCCAACCTGGCCGCACGCGAGCAGATCGGCGCCGCCCACATCCACATCACGCGCCACCTCGCCCTCAAGGGTTCGCGCCTGACCGAACTGGCCGCCGCCGCAGGCATGAGCAAGCAGGCCATGGGCGATCTGGTGGCGCAGTGCGAGGCCTGGGACCTGGTGCGGCGCGAGCCCGATCCGCTGGACGCGCGTGCGCGGCGCATCGTCTTCACCGAGACCGGCCTGCTCTGGCTGGAGGCCTTCCGGCTGGCCGTGGCGCGGGCGGAAACCGAGTTCCGCGCGCAGGTCGGCACCGAGGTGGCGACCGTGGTCGCGCTGGGGCTGGAGGCGTATGCTTCGCGCTAGGCGCGCCACCTACAATGACCCCAGAACCCGTAAGGAGACACCCATGCGCATCCTGATTGCAGAAGACGACCAGGTCCTGGCCGACGGTCTGTTGCGCAGTCTGCGGGCCGCAGGTGCCGCGGTCGACCATGTGGCCAATGGCAGCGAGGCCGACGCGGCCCTGATGACCAACAACGAGTTCGACTTGCTGATCCTCGATCTCGGCCTGCCCAAACTGCACGGCCTGGAGGTGCTCAAGCGCCTGCGTTCACGCGGCTCGGCCCTGCCCGTGCTGATCCTGACCGCCGCCGACAGCGTCGATGAGCGGGTCAAGGGCCTGGACTACGGCGCCGACGACTACATGGCCAAGCCGTTCTCGCTGCAGGAGCTCGAAGCCCGGGTGCGCGCGCTCACGCGCCGTGGCATGGGCGGCGCCAGCTCCACCATCAAGCACGGCCCGCTGGTGTACGACCAGGCCGGCCGCGTGGCCACCATCGACGGCAAGATGGTCGAACTCTCGGCACGCGAGCTGGGCCTGCTGGAGGTGTTGCTGCAGCGCGCCGGCCGCCTGGTCAGCAAGGACCAGCTGGTCGAGCGGCTGTGCGAGTGGGGCGAGGAGGTAAGCAACAACGCCATCGAGGTCTACATCCACCGTCTGCGCAAGAAGATCGAGAAAGGCCCGATCCGCATCGCGACCGTACGGGGGCTGGGCTACTGCCTCGAAAAGATCTGAGCGCCTGAGCGCCCTCCTGCCCCGACATGCCCGATCACAAGCAGGACAGCCACCGGATCACCTTCGGACTGTTCCAGCGCGAGCAGCGCAGCCTGTTCGGTGAGATCCTCGACTGGATGCTCACGCCGCTGCTGCTGCTGTGGCCGCTGTCGCTGGCACTGACCTGGTTCGTGGCCCAGAGCATTGCGTCCAAACCATTTGACCGGGCGCTCGAGTTCAACCTTCAGGCACTCACACAGTTTGTCGTCACCAAGGACGACAAGGTCAGCTTCAACCTGACCCCGCAGGCGCGCGACCTGCTCAAGGCGGATGACAGCGACCTGGTGTACTACCAGCTCCGGGATGCCCGGCAGGGCGTGATCAGCGGCGAGGCCGATTTCCCGCCACCACCCGACACCAGCGTGCCGGCCGCCGGGCGGGTGCTGTTGCGCGACGACGAGGTGCGCGGCGACGAGGTCCGCGTGGCCTACACCTGGCTGGCGCGGCACAGCGACCCCAGCCAGCTGGTGCTGATGCAGGTGGCCGAAACCAAGGGCAAGCGCTCGACGCTGGCCACGGAAATCATCAAGGGCGTGATGGTGCCGCAGTTCGTGATCCTGCCGCTGGCGGTGCTGCTGGTGTGGCTGGCGCTGGTGCGCGGCATCCGCCCGCTCTCCGACCTGGAGCAGAAGATCCGCGCCCGCAAGCCCGACGACCTCAGCCCAATCGAAGAGTCCTTCATCCCGCAGGAGGTGGCCCCGCTGGTGTCATCGATCAACGACCTGCTGACACGCCTGACCGCCTCGCTCACCACCCAGAAGCGTTTCCTGGCCGACGCCGCGCACCAGCTCAAGACCCCACTGGCCGGCCTGCGCATGCAGGCCGAGCTGGCACAGCGCGAATCCAACCCGCAGGAGATCCGCAGCTCGCTGCAGCAGATCGCGCACTCCAGCACGCGCGCCACCCACACCGTCAACCAGTTGCTGGCCCTGGCCCGCGCGGAAACCACCGGTCGCACGCTGCCCACGGCGCAGATCGACCTCGCGCAACTGGTCACCGGCGTGGTGCGCGACTCGGTGCCCCGGGCGCTGGAACACGGCATCGACCTGGGCTACGAGGGCCCGGACGAGATGCCCGAGATCTGCCTGATGGACGGCAACCCCACGCTGCTGCAGGAGATGACGCGCAACCTGGTCGACAACGCGATCAACTACAGCGGGCGCGGCGGCGTGGTGACCGCACGCGTGCTGTTCGACCGTTTCAGCGGCGTACAGATCCTGCAGGTCGAGGACAACGGCCCGGGCATTCCGGAGAACGAGCGCGAGCTGGTGCTCCAGCCGTTCTACCGCGCCCTGGGCACCAACGTCGATGGCTCAGGCCTGGGGCTGGCCATCGTGCACGAGATCGCCCAGCAGCATGGCGCCGTGGTGATGATGGAGGACGCCCACCCGGACGCTCCGAGGCGCGGACTGCGGGTCTCGATCCGCTTCGCCGCGCGCCGTTCACCCGACGAGTGATCAAGTGGCGGGCTGGTAGACGTTGAGTTGCAGGCGCTCGCGCTCGATGACGCGGGCCACCGCCGGCAGCGCGGCGAACCGCTGGACCAGGGTCCAGGTCGCGGGCAGCGTGGTCGGGTCGATGCCGGCGTAGCCACCCCAGCGCAGCAGGGTCAGCGCGTAGGCGTCCAGCGCACATGGCGCCTCGCCGCACAGCCAGGGCGAGGCCTTGGCGGCCATGGCCTCGATCTCGCCGAGCAACCCCTTGTAGCTGTTCGCCGCAAAGGCACGGATGATCTTCTGCGCCCCCTCGTCGTCGGTGAACTTCTGCGGCATGAACACGTGGGTGAAGGTCGGGTGCACCGTGTTGTTCATCCAGGCCAGTGTGGACAGCGCGCGGGTGCGCGCCAGGCCCGAAGCGGGCAGGATGCCGGCCTGCGGGAACTTCGCGTCCAGGTGCAGCAGAATGGCCACGATCTGCGTGATCACCTCGCCGTCGTCCACCAGCACCGGCACCTGGCCGCGCGGGTTCATCGCGAGGTACTCGGGGCTGCGCTGCTCGCCCTTGTGCAGCTTGACCATCATCGGCTCGAACGGCACGCAGGCCAGTTCGAGCATGGCGTGTGGCACGAACGAGCAGGCGCCTGGGGCGAAGAAGAGTTGGAGGCTCATGGACCGTGTCTCCTGGTGTTGTGGTGAATGGAATCAGTCGACCAGGTGCTGGCCGACGATGCCGGCGATCTCGAACATCGTGACCTGGTCCTTGCCGAACACCGGGCGCAGCTTGGCGTCGGCGTTGACCTTGCGCTTGTCGGCCGCGTCCTGCAGGCCATGGGCCTTGATGTAGTCCCACAGCTTCTTGACCACCTCGGGGCGCGAGACCGCGCCTTCGCCGATCACCGCGGCCAGCGCAGCGCTGGGCTGCTTGCCGGTGGCGGCGGTGGTCTTGCGCGGGGCCTTGGGCGCGGCGGCCTTTTTCGCAGCCGGCGCCTTCTTGGCTGCGCCAGCCTTCTTGGCAGGTGCGGCCTTGGCCGCAGCTCCGGCGGTCTTGCGCGGTGGGAACTTGCTCTCGCGCGGCTCGAACTCGAAGTTCACCTTGCCGGCCTCCTTGTCCCAGGCGAGGAAGGCCTTGAAGCTGCGGCGCGTGCGCATCGAGACGAACTTGTCCAGCAGATCGGTCTTGCCCGTTGCCAGCAGCTTGCTCATCTGATCGCGCGCCACCGGCTGCTGCAGGATGACCTTGCCGCTCTTGAACGTGCAGCTGGGCGTCGGCTGGGCCGCCGTGGGCACCGCCTTGCTGCAGACATAGTTGGCCCCGTGCTCGAACACCGGTGCGCCGCAGACCGGGCAGGCGCCCAGGCCCTCCTGGTCCGCAAAATCCACCAGCTCGCCGGTTTCTTCGGCGTTCTTGTCGTCGCCGAAGTCGAACTCCAGCTTCCAGTTTTTGTCCTCGTCGCTGTACTTGAGGGTCATCTCGGCCACGAAGGGCCAGCCGGCCTTGGAGCGGAAGCCTTCCAGCGGGCCGATGTGCCTGTCGCGCACAAAGGCCTCGGCTTCGGTCACTTCGAAGGTGCGGCCGGCGGGCGACTTGGTGAACGAGAAGCCGCAGCCCTCGCTGTTGCCGTCGGCGCCGGTGCAGGCGTAGCGGCGGTAGTTTTCCTTCACCACGCCGCCGCAGTTGGGGCAGGGCGCTTCGAGCGTGGCGTAGTTGCCAGGCACGGTGTCGCGGTCGTATTCCTTGGCCTTCTTCACCATGCGCTCGGTCATGGCGGCGATCTCGGCCATGAAGGCCGCGCGCGAGAGCTTGCCGTGCTCCATCTGGGCCAGCTTGTATTCCCACTCGCCGGTCAGTTCGGGGCGCGAGAGTTCCTCGACCTCCAGGCCGCGCAGCAGGGTCATGAGCTGGAAGGCCTTGGCGGTGGGGATGATCTCGCGCCCTTCGCGCAGCATGTACTTCTCGTTCAGCAGGCCTTCGATGATGGCCGCGCGCGTCGCTGGCGTGCCCAGGCCTTTTTCCTGCATGGCCTCGCGCAGTTCGTCGTCCTCGATGAACTTGCCCGCGCCTTCCATGGCGCCCAGCAGCGTCGCTTCCGAATAGCGCGCCGGCGGCTTGGTCTTCAGGCCTTTGGCCTCCACGGTCTCGGTGCGCACCGTCTCGCCCTCGCGCACCGGCACCAGGTTCTGACCCTTGTCGCCGTCCTTCGCGCCTTCCACGTCTTCGGCCGCTTCCTTGCCGTAGACCGCCATCCAGCCCGGCTTGACCAGCACCTTGCCTTCGGTCTTGAAGTGGTGGTTCAGCACCTTGGAGATGCGCGTCGTCACCATGAACTCGGCGCTGGGGAAGAACACCGCCAGGAAGCGGCGCACCACCAGGTCGTAGAGCTTCTGCTCGGCCTCGCTCAGGCCGCTGGGCGCCTGCAGCGTCGGGATGATGGCGAAGTGGTCCGAGACCTTGCTGTTGTCGAAGATGCGCTTGCTGGGCTTGATGTAGTTCCCGTTGAGCGCCGTCAGGGCGTGCGGCGCCAGGTGCTTCATGCCGCTGTCGGCCAGCATCTCGAAGGTCTGCTTCACGGTGCCCAGATAGTCCTCGGGCAGGTGGCGCGAATCGGTCCGCGGGTAGGTCAGGGCCTTGTGGCGCTCGTACAGGCTCTGCGCCAGCTGCAGCGTGGTCTTGGCCGAGAAGCCGAAACGGCCGTTGGCCTCACGCTGCAGGCTGGTCAGGTCGTACAGCAGGCCGCTGGCCTGCGTGGTGGGCTTGCTCTCTTCGGTGACGCTGGCGGCCTTGCCGCGCACCGCCTCGACGATGGCCAGCGCCTCGCGGTGGTCCCACAGGCGGTCCGCGCGCAGGTCGGCGTCGGCGTCGTCGCCGGTGGGCTTCTTGAAGGCGGGATCGAACCACTTGCCGGGGTACTCGCCGGCCTCGGCCAGGAAGCTGGCGTGGATTTCCCAGTAGTCGCGGCTGCGGTGGGCGCGGATCTGCTCTTCGCGCTCGACCACGATGGACAGCGTGGGCGTCTGCACCCGGCCGACGGTGGTCAGGAAGAAGCCGCCGTCGCGCGAGTTGAAAGCGGTCATGGCGCGGGTGCCGTTGATGCCCACCAGCCAGTCGGCTTCTGAGCGGCTGCGCGCTGCGTCAGCCAGGCCGCGCATCTGCTCGTCGCTGCGCAGCTTTTCAAACCCGTCGCGGATGGCGGCCGGCGTCATGGACTGCAGCCACAGGCGCTGGACCGGCTTGCCCAGGCCCTGGTACTGGCCGCTTTTCTGCCCGCCGGCGTACTGCTCGATCAGGCGGAAGATCAGCTCCCCCTCGCGGCCCGCGTCGCAGGCGTTGATCAGGCGGCCCACGTCCTTGCGCTTGGCCAGCCTGACCACGGCCGACAGGCGCGACTTGGTCTTGTCGATGGGCTTGAGCTCGAAGAACGGCGGCAGCACCGGCAGGTGGGCGAAGCTCCACTTGCCGCGCTTGACGTCGAACTGCTCGGGCGCGGCGATCTCCACCAGGTGGCCGACGGCGGAGGTCACGACGTACTGCTCGTTCTCGAAATGGTCGTCGTGCTTGTCGAACTTGCCCGCCACCGGGGTGAGCGCGCGCACGATGTCCTGGGCCACGGACGGCTTCTCTGCAATGACCAGTGTTTTGTTCATCTCTACAATTTGGGCTTCACGCGCGTGTACACGCGCACGGGGGCGCACACGCACATACGCGCGCACCTGCATGAAACAACCTTACCAAAATTCCCGATCGTGAAGAAAACCGCCCCCGCACGCCGCATCCAGACCCGCCGCTCGGGCGTTCACGGCAAGGGGGTGTACGCCCTGGTCGATCTGGCCGAAGGCGAAACCGTCATCGAGTACGTGGGCGAGGTCATCAGCTGGGACGAGGCGCTGCGCCGCCACCCGCACGATCCGAAGGACCCCAACCACACCTTCTATTTCCACATCGACGAGGACCACGTCATCGACGCCAAGTACGGCGGCAACTCCTCACGCTGGATCAACCACAGCTGCGACCCCAACTGCGAGGCCGAGACCGACGAGGGCCGGGTCTTCATCCGCGCCAAGCGCAACATCAAGGCCGGCGATGAGCTGTTCTACGACTACGGCCTGGTGATCGACGAGCCCTACACGCCAGCCCTCAAGAAGCAGTACCCCTGCTGGTGCGGCTCGAAAAACTGCCGCGGCACGCTGCTGGCCCCCAAACGCGGCGGCCGCGCCACGAAGCTCGGATGACCGACCTGCTCGCCCACGCCGAATCCGTCTGGCAGTCGGTCGTCGCCGACCTGCCGACCTTCACCGTCGAGGTGCTGCCCCGCATCGACTCGACCAGCAGCGAACTGATGCGCCGCGCCCGCGACGGGCTGGTGGAGCCGGTGCTGCTGGCGGCCGAGGAACAGACGGCTGGCCGGGGCCGCATGGGCAAGGGCTGGCACAGCCGGGCGGGTCAGTCGCTGACCTTCTCGCTGGCGCTGCCGCTGGCGCCGGCCGACTGGTCGGGCCTGTCGCTCGCCGTGGGCGTGAGCCTGGCCGAGAGCCTGCACCCGGACGTGCAACTGAAGTGGCCCAACGACCTCTGGCTGCAACAGCGCAAGCTGGGCGGCATCCTGGTCGAGACCGCGGGCAACGGCGACGGTGCCTCGGCCCCGCGCACCGTCGTCGTGGGCGTGGGCATCAACATCGCGCGCCCGGACAGCGCATCGGTGCAGTCGCTGGCCGCGCCCGGTGCGGTGGCGGCCATGCCGCCAGCGGGGCTGGCCGAGGTCCGCATGGGCGTGACCGCCGGCGAGACCCTGGCCCTGGTTGCGCCGGCGTTGGTGCGCGACGTGCTGCGCTTCGGCGCGGACGGATTCGCCCCGTTCGCGAGCCGCTTCGCGCAGCGCGATGCCCTGCTGGGCCGCGCCGTGCGGCTGACCGACGGCACGGAGGGCACCGCCGAGGGTGTCGACGCGCAGGGCGCCCTGCGCGTGCGGACGGCGCAGGGGCTGCGCACCGTGCACAGCGCGGAAGTGAGCGTGCGCCCATGCTGAGACTCGTCGCCATCGCCCTGCTGCTGGCCAACGCGGTCTACTTCGCCTGGACCCAGGGTTTCCTGGCGGGGCTGGGCCTGGCGCCCGTCCAGCAGAGCGAACCGGAACGGCTGAACGCGCAGATCGAACCGGGCACGCTGCGCCTGCTCAATGGCCCTCGCGCAGAAGCGGAAGACGTGGCGCAGGCCACCGACGCCGCCCCCACCGGCTCGCCGGAAGTCGCGCCCGCCACGTCCTGCTGGCAGGCCAGCGGCTTCACGGCGCCTCAGGCCGACGCGCTGCGCGCCGCGCTGGTCAGCACCGGCCTGAACGAAGCGCTCTGGCAGTTCAGCGAGGCCAAGTCCTCCGGCCGCTGGATCGTCTACATGGGCCGCTACAACGACGAGCAGATGGCGAAGAAGAAGGGCGAGTTGCGCGAGCTCAAGATCGAGTTCCGCGAGGTCAACCTGCCGTCGGCCGGGCCGGGCCTGGCGCTGGGCACTTTCTCCAGCGAGGAGTCGGTGCAGCAGGCGCTCAAGGACGTCGCCAGGAAGGGCGTGCGCACCGCACGCGCCGCCCTGGAGCGCCCCGAGAGCGTTTCGTGGACCCTGCGCCTGCCCGCCATTACCGACGAGCAGCGCACGTCGATCGAGAGCCTGGGCGAGTCCCTGGCTGGCAAAAAACTCCAGCCGTGCGAATGAAAAAAGCCGCTGTTTCCACAGCGGCTTTTTGAGTCCAGGGCACCCGTGGAACCGGCTTTGCCGGGCCACAGGGTGCGTCCCCTCTCCGGGGGGAAGCCGCGAAGCGGCGCAGGGGGGAGCTTATTTGCTCACGACGCGGACCATTTCCAGGCACTTGTTCGAGTAGCCCCACTCGTTGTCGTACCAGCTCACGACCTTCACGAAGGTCTTGTCCAGCGCGATGCCGGCGTCGGCGTCGAACACCGAGGTGCAGGTCTCGCCGCGGAAGTCGGTGGCCACGACCTTGTCGGTGGTGTAGCCCAGCACGCCCTTGAGCGCGCCTTCGCTCTGGGCCTTCATTTCGGCGCAGATCTCTTCGTAGGTGGCTTCGCTGTTGAGTTCAACGGTCAGGTCCACCACCGACACGTCGGAGGTCGGCACGCGGAAGGACATGCCGGTCAGTTTCTTGTTCAGCTCGGGGATCACCACGCCCACGGCCTTGGCAGCGCCGGTGGAGGACGGGATGATGTTTTCCAGGATGCCGCGACCACCGCGCCAGTCCTTGTTGGACGGGCCGTCCACCGTCTTTTGCGTGGCGGTAGCAGCGTGCACCGTCGTCATCAGGCCGCGCTTGATGCCCCACTTGTCGTTCAGCACCTTGGCCACGGGGGCCAGGCAGTTGGTGGTGCACGAAGCGTTGGAGATGATGGCCTGGCCGGCGTAGGTCTTGTCGTTCACGCCGAAGACGAACATGGGGGTGTCGTCCTTGGAGGGAGCGGACAGGATGACCTTCTTGGCGCCCGCGTCCAGGTGCTTCTGGGCAGTGACCTTGTCCAGGAACAGGCCGGTGGATTCAATGACCACGTCGGCACCGACGTCGGCCCACTTCAGGTTGGCGGGGTCACGCTCTTGCGTCAGGCGGATGGTCTTGCCGTTGACGACGATGTTGCCGCCTTCGACCTTGACGGTGCCCTTGAAGCGGCCGTGCACGCTGTCGTACTGGAGCATGTAGGCCAGGTAGTCGGGCTCGAGCAGATCGTTGATGGCCACGATCTCGATGTCCGGGAAGTTCTGGATCGCGCTGCGCAGCACGTTGCGACCGATGCGGCCGAAACCGTTGATACCGACTTTGATAGCCATGTCCTCAGCTCCTGTGATGGATGAAAAAAAGAAAGGAAAACCTTATTTGGCGAGCACGGCGCGCACCGTGTCGGCCACGTTCTCGGGGGTGAAGCCGAAGTGCTTGAACAGCACCGGCGCCGGGGCCGATTCGCCGTAGGTGTCGATGCCGACCACGGCCGACACGCCGTACTTCCACCAGCCGTCGGTGGCACCCATCTCGACGGCGACGCGCGGCAGCCCCTTGGGCAGCACGGCGGCCTTGTAATCGGCGCTCTGGCGGTCGAACACACTGGTGCTGGGCACCGAGACCACGCGCACGGCGATCTTGTGTTCCTTGGCCAGGGCTTCCTGCGCCTTGAGCGCCAGCTGCACTTCGGAGCCGGTGGCGATGATCACGGCCTGGGCCTTCTTCTTCAGGCCCACGTCGGCCGGCTCGGACAGCACGTAGCCGCCCTTGCTGATGTCGGCCAGGTCGGCCTTGGGTGCGTACGGCAGGTTCTGGCGCGACAGGCACAGGGCGCTGGGGCGGTTGGCGGTCTGCAGGGCCACGGCCCAGGCCACGGCGGTTTCGGCCGTGTCGGCCGGGCGCCAGACGTCCAGGCCCGGGATCAGGCGCAGGCTGGCGACGTGTTCGATGGACTGGTGCGTCGGGCCGTCTTCACCCAGACCGATGGAGTCGTGCGTGAACACGTGGACCACGCGCTGCTTCATCAGCGCGGCCATGCGGATGGCGTTGCGGCTGTAGTCGCTGAAGGTCAGGAAGGTACCGCCGTAGGGGATGAAGCCACCGTGCAGGGCAACGCCGTTCATGATCGCGGCCATGCCGAACTCGCGCACGCCGTAGTTGATGTGGCGGCCGCCCACACCGGCCTCGTTCTTCACGACGTTGCCGGCCAGGTCGAAGCGCAGGTTGGGTGTGGACTTGGTGTTGGTCAGGTTGGAGCCGGTCAGGTCGGCCGAACCGCCCAGCAGCTCGGGCAGAGCCGCGGTGAAGTGCTCCAGCGCGATCTGGCTGGCCTTGCGGCTGGCCACGGTCTCGGCCTTGGTGTGGGCTTCGACGGCGGCGTTGACAGCGACCTGGTTGAAGGACTTGGGCAGCTCGCCCTTCATACGGCGAGTGAACTCCTTGGCCAGCTCGGGGAAGGCGGCCTTGTAGGCGGCGAACTGTTCGTTCCAGGCGGCCTCAAAGGCCTTGCCAGCCTCCTTGGCGTCCCAGGCGGCGTACACGTCCTTGGGGATCTTGAAGGGCTCGTGGCTCCAGCCCAGCGCTTCGCGGGTGAGCTTGATTTCTTCGGCGCCCAGCGGCTCGCCGTGGGCCTTGGCGGTGTTGGCGCGGTTCGGGCTGCCCTTGCCGATGCTGGTCTTGCAGCAGATCAGCGTCGGCTTGTCGGCGCTGTTCTTGGCGGCGGCGATGGCGGCGCTCACAGCGTCGGCGTCGTGGCCGTCGACGGCGCGGATCACGTTCCAGCCGCAGGCTTCAAAACGCTTGGGCGTGTCGTCGATGAACCAGGGTGCGACCTGGCCGTCGATGGAGATCCCGTTGTCGTCGTACAGGGCGACCAGCTTGTTCAGCTTCCAGGCGCCGGCCAGGGCCACGGCCTCGTGGCTGATGCCTTCCATCAGGCAGCCGTCGCCCAGGAACACGTAGGTGTGGTGGTCGACGATGGCGTGGCCTTCGCGGTTGAACTCGGACGCCAGCAGCTTCTCGGCCAGCGCCATGCCCACCGCATTGGTGATGCCTTGGCCCAGCGGGCCGGTGGTCGTCTCGACGCCGGGCGTGTGGCCAACTTCGGGGTGGCCGGCGGTCTTGCTGCCCAGCTGGCGGAAGTTCTTGAGTTCGCCGATGGGCAGCTTGTAGCCCGTCAGGTGCAGCACCGCGTAGATCAGCATGGAGCCGTGGCCGTTGGACAGCACGAAGCGGTCGCGGTTGGCCCAGGCCGGGTTGGCCGGGTTGTGGCGCAGGTGGCGGCCCCACAGCGCGACAGCCATGTCGGCCATGCCCATGGGGGCGCCGGGGTGGCCGGAGTTGGCGGCCTGCACCGCGTCCATGGCGAGCGCGCGGATGGCGTTGGCCTGGGTCTGGGCGCTCACGGTAGAGACGGGGGCGGGGGCGGTGCTGGGGGTGGCGTCGGACATGGTGCGGGGGAGGGGAGGAGAGAAGGGGTCGGCGCGGGCCAAAACCAGGGATTTTATCGGCCCCCGTCGGCGGACCATAATGCGCGCGGCGGTTCATCGAACGCGCACCCACCATGGCCTCCACCCTCCACACGCCCATTCCCGCCATGATCCTGGCCGCCGGCCGGGGCATGCGCATGCGGCCGTTGACCGACACCACCCCCAAGCCCCTGCTGCCGCTGCGCGGCCAGCCGCTGATGCAGTGGGCCATGGAAGCGCTGTCGCGGGGCGGCTTTGACCGGCTGGTGATCAACACCGCCTGGCTGGGCGAGCAGATCGCGGCGCATTTCGCCGACTGGCCGCAGCAGCACCCCGGTGCCGAATTGCGGTTCTCCCACGAAGGACAGGACTTCGGCTACGCCCTGGAGACCGCAGGCGGCATCTCGCGCGCGCTGCCCTTGCTGGGTGAGGTGTTCTGGGTGCTGGCGGGCGACGTGTACGCACCCGACTTCGTCTTCAGCCAGGACAGCGTGGACCGCTTCGTGGACAGCGACCGGCTGGCCCATCTCTGGCTGGTGCCCAACCCGCCGCACAACCCCCGGGGCGATTTCGGTCTGTCGCCCGACGGCCGCGCGCTGAACACCGCCGACGGCGAGCGCTTCACCTACAGCACCATCGGCCTGTACCGCCGCGAGCTGTTCGAGTCGCCCTGGAGCGACACCGTCCCGGGCAACCCGCAGGGCACAGCCGAGCCGCTGGCGCCGCTGCTGCGCAAGGCCATGGACGCCGGGCGCGTGGGTGCCGAGCTCTACACCGGGCCCTGGACCGACGTGGGCACGCCCGAGCGCCTCGATGAGCTGAACCGCTGACCCTGCGCCGCGCGCGAGCAAACAAAAGCCGCACAATGCGGCGATGGACGCCCAGACCTCATTCACCCTCTACGCACAGCGCCGCGCCCGCCTGGCCGCGCAGCTGACCCCCGGCGGCATCGCCATCGTGCCCACCGCGCCCGAGCAGCAGCGCAACCGCGACAGCGACTTCTTGTTCCGGCACGACAGCTACTTCTACTACCTGACCGGCTTCACCGAGCCCAACGCCTGGCTGGTGCTAACCGCCGAGGGCGAGGCCACGCTGTTCTGCAACCCCAAAGACGCCGAGCGCGAGATCTGGGACGGCATCCGCCTGGGCCCGGCCGCCGCGCCCGACGCGCTGGGCGTGCAAGCCGCCTTCCCCGTGACCGAGCTGGACCAGCGCCTGCCGAAGCTTCTGGAAAACCGCAGCGTGGTCTGGTACCCGTTCGCCACCCACAAGGGGCTGGACGGCCGCATCAACGGCTGGCTCGAACCCGTGCGCGCCCGCGTGCGCTACGGCGCGCTGTGCCCCGAACAGCAGCGCGACCTGTGCGGCCCGCTGGACGAGATGCGCCTGATCAAGGACGCGCACGAGCAGGCCGTGATGCGGCGCGCGGCGCAGATCAGCGCACGCGCCCACATTCGCGCCATGCAGAGGAGCGCCGCCATGCTGCGCGCCGGGCAGGACGTGCGCGAGTACCACCTGGACGCCGAGCTGCTGCACGAGTTCCGCCAGCACGGCTCGCAGTACCCGGCCTACGGCAGCATCGTCGCCGCCGGGGCCAACGCCTGCGTGCTGCACTACCGCGCCGACGCCGCGCCCATCCGCGACGGCGAGCTGGTGCTGATCGACGCCGGTTGCGAGCTCGACGGCTACGCCAGCGACATCACGCGCACCTTCCCCGCGAACGGCAAGTTCACCGGCCCGCAGCGCACGCTCTACGACCTGGTGCTGGCCTCGCAGGACGCGGCCGTGGCCGCGACGAAACCCGGCAACCGCTTCACCGACCCGCACGAAGCCACGGTGGCCGTGCTGGCGCAGGGCCTGCTCGACGTGGGCCTGCTGGACAAGAACAAGGTCGGCAGCGCACAGGACGTGATCGCCAACCGCAGTTACTTCCCGTTCTACATGCACCGCACCGGCCACTGGCTGGGCATGGACGTGCACGACTGCGGGAGCTACGTCGAACCGTCGGAAGTGGGCACGGTGAACGAGCGCAAGGACCCGCTGTCGGGCGAGGTCATCAAGGACCGCCCCAGCCGCATCCTGCGCCCTGGCATGGCGCTGACCATCGAGCCCGGCCTGTACGTGCGCCCGGGCGAAGGCGTGCCCGAGCAGTTCTGGAACATCGGCATCCGCATCGAGGACGACGCCATCGTCACCGAGAGCGGCTGCGAGCTGATCACGCGCGACGTGCCGGTCAAGGCCGACGAGATCGAAGCGCTGATGCGCGGCTGAGGTGGCGCGGATCGTCAGCGTCCAGACCGGCGTGGTCCGCCCCCTGAGGGTGGGTGAGCGGCGCGTGCTGTCGGCCATCGGCAAGACACCGGTGGGCGGCGCGGTGGCGGTCGGACCGCTGGGCCTGGCCGGCGACGAACAGGCCGACCCGGCCTACCACGGCGGCCTGGACAAGGCGGTCTACGCCTACCCGGTGGAACACCTGCCGACCTGGCAGCGCCTGCGGCGCGAACGCGGCGTGTCGATGTTCGACGAGCCGCTGCCGTTCGGTTTCGTCGGCGAGAACCTGAGTGTGGAAGGCCTGCGCGAGAGCGAGGTGTGGATCGGCGACGAATGGGTCATCGGCGATCTGGTGCTGCGCGTCACCGCGCCGCGCGAACCCTGCTCGAAGTTCAATGCCGTAGCCGGTCTGCCCGACGCAGGGCGCCTCATGGTGGACGCCTGCAACTGCGGCTGGTACCTGGCCGTGGCGCAGCCGGGCACGGTGCAGGCCGGACAGGACATCGTGGTGCGCCCCGGCCGGCGCGGCATGACCGTGGCGCAGGCCTTTCTCGCCAAGCGGGCCAAACACATCCGTTGAGGCCGGGCAAAGCCGCCGGGCGGCGCATGCGGTACAACCGCCGCATGAACACCCCGCCCCGCATCCTCTGCCTGACCATGAACCCCTCGGTCGACCTCGCGACCGAGACCGAATCCGTCGTGCCCACGCACAAGCTGCGCTGCGGCGACACGCTGCACGACGCGGGCGGTGGCGGTGTCAACGTGGCGCGCGTGCTCACGCGCCTGGGCGGGCGCTGCGTGGCGCTGTGCCCCACCGGCGGCTCCCCGGGCCAGTGGCTGGAAAAGCGCATGCGCGACGAGGGGCTGGACAGCGTGTTCCTGCCCATTGCCGACGAAACCCGCGTGAGCTTCACCGTGCACGAGCACAGCACCGGCGCCGAGTTCCGCTTCGTCATGCCCGGCCCGCACCTGAGCGAGGCCGAATGGATGGCCTGCCTGCAGCACCTCGAAAGCCTGAGCGACTTCCCTGACCTGGTGGTCGCCAGCGGCAGCCTGCCGCCGGGCGTGCCCGCCGACTTCTACGCCCGCGTCGCGCGCCTGTGCCACCAGCGCGGCGCCAGGCTGGTGCTCGACGCCTCCGGGCCGGCGCTGGCGGCGGCGCTGGCCGAGGGTGTGTTCCTGTTCAAGCCCAACCTCAAGGAGCTGGCCGAACTCAGCGGCCAGACGCTGGAGACGCCGGGGCAGTGGCAGGCCGCGGCGCGCCAGCTGGTGCTGGACGGCAGGAGCGAGATCGTGGCGCTGACCCTGGGCCACCTGGGCGCGCTGCTGGTCACGCGCGAGGCGATGTGGTTCGCACCGCCACTGGACATGCCGGTGGCCAGCGCGGTGGGCGCGGGCGACAGCTTCGTCGCCGGTCTGGTCTGGGCCTGGCAGCACGGCATGCCGATGGATCAGGCCTTCGCATGGGGCGTGGCCGCCGGCTCGGCCGCACTGCTGACCGCCGGCACCGGGCTCGCACGGCCGGACGACGTGCGGCGGCTGTTCACCAAGGTCCAGGTGCGGGCAGTGGCCTGACGCGGCAGTGCCCGGTCTGCGGACGGGCGGCGAGGGCAACGTCTTGAAGCATTTATTGATAATGGTTATCATTTAAGACCAGCCAGCCACGGGCGCGCCTCCCGCCGCGCGCCGTCAAGAGCCAGCCAATGACCCCCGTCGTACGACGGAACTGCTGTCTCTTGACCCATGAACACCCACCTGTCTGCCCCGGCAGCGCTCAGCCCGCTCGCCCTCGCTTCCCGCATCGCCTTCGCCAGTTCGGTCCTGTTCGGACTGGCCCCGTCCGCCCTGGCCCAGACGGCACCTGCCGCGCCTGAGCCCACGCTGGGCACGGTGGTCGTGCGCGACAGCGCCAGCGCCGCACCTACCGAACAGTCGCCAGCCTTCGGCGCATCGGTGTCCAGCTCGGCCACTGGCCTGGACCTGCGCCTGCGCGAGACGCCCCAGTCCGTCAGCGTGACCTCGCAGGCCCAGATGCAGGCCTTCGGCCTCAACGAGGTGCGCACCCTGCTGTCCGGGGTCACCGGCGTGCAGGTCGAGAAGGTCGAGACCGACCGCACCTACTTTTCCGCCCGCGGCTTCGACATCACCAACTTCCAGGAAGACGGCATCGGTCTGCCCTTCGCCTCGGGCCTGCTCAACGGCGACATGGACACCGCGATCTACGACCGCGTCGAGGTGCTGCGCGGCGCCAACGGCCTGCTCTCTTCCACCGGCAACCCCTCGGCCACGGTCAACTTCGTGCGCAAGCGCCCGACCGCGAAGCTGCAGGCCAGCGCCGGCCTGACCCTGGGCTCGTGGAACCTGCGCCGGGTCGACGCCGATGTGGCCGGCCCGCTGAACGCCAGCGGCAGCCTGCGCGGCCGCGTGATCGTGGCCGATGAGGACAAGAACTCCTACCTCGACCGCTACCAGGCCCGCAAGCAGGTGGCCTCGGGGGTGATCGAGGCCGACCTGGGCCCGTCCACCGTGTTGACCCTGGGCCACGCCCAGCAGAACAACCGGCCCCAGGGCCTGATGTGGGGCGCGCTGCCGCTGTACTACAGCGACGGCTCGGCCATCGACTACGACCGCTCGGCCAGCTCCGCGCCCGCCTGGGCGCGCTGGGACACCAACGACGGCCGCAGCTTCGCCGAGCTGCTGCACGACCTGGGCGGCGGCTGGAGCGCCAAGGCCACGCTCAACCAGCGCCGCATCCGCTCGGACACCGTCATGCTCTACATCTACGGCACGCCCGACCGCGCGACCGGCGCCGGTCTGTTCAGCTGGCCCTCCACCTACGACCACCAGGAGCGCCAGACCATCGCCGACGTGCAGGTCCGGGGGCCGTTTGATCTCGGCGGCCGCCGGCACGAAGCGGTGTTCGGCGCCTCGGCCGGCCGCAACAAGGTCGACATGGCCTCCAGCTACGACGACCTGGGCCAGGCGCTGACGCTGCAGCAGGTGCTGGACGGCAGCTTCGCGATGCCCGACTTCGATCAGGGCGTCTCCGCCTTCGGCCACCGCATCGACAAGCGCCGCACGGTCTACAGCGCCGGCAAGTTCAGCTTCACCGACAGCCTCAAGCTGATCGCCGGCCTGAACGCCACGCGCGCCAGCAGCGCGGGCGTGCAGTACGGCGTCGACCACCACTACCGCGCCAGCAAGACGCTGCCCTTCGCCGGTCTGGTCTACGACGTCCATCCGAATGTCTCGCTCTATGG
This sequence comes from Hydrogenophaga pseudoflava NBRC 102511, assembly GCF_001592285.1. Taxonomy (GTDB): domain Bacteria; phylum Pseudomonadota; class Gammaproteobacteria; order Burkholderiales; family Burkholderiaceae_C; genus Hydrogenophaga; species Hydrogenophaga pseudoflava. Next base: position 99,331 of record NZ_BCWQ01000016.1, read on the forward strand.
CAGCGTCGCCAGCATCTTCAACCCGCAGATCGAGCTGGACGCCAGCGGCGCCGTGCTCGACCCGGTCGAGGGCCGCACCGGCGAACTGGGCCTGAAATTCGAGTCGACCGACAAGCGCCTGAACGGCGGCCTCGCCATCTTCCGCACCCAGCAGGACAACACCGCCGAGTACGCCGGCTTTGCCAACGGCATCTCCTACTACCGCGGGGTCGACGCCACCGCCCGTGGCTTCGAGGCCGAGATCGCCGGCACCGTGGCCCCCGGCTGGCAGCTCAGCGCCGGCTACGCGCAGAACCGCATCAAGGGCGAGGACGGCCAGAACGTGCGCACCTTCGTGCCGCGCCAGACCCTGCGACTGTCGACCATGGTCGCCATCGATGCCGTGCCCGGCCTCGAACTCGGGGCCAGCCTGAAATGGCAGAGCGCGATCTCGCGCGACCAGGGCGGCGGCATCACCTCGACCCAGGACGCCTACGCCCTGCTGGACCTGATGGCGCGCTACCGCTTCAGCAAGCACTGGAGCCTGACGGCCAACCTGCGCAACACCAGCGACGAGAAGTACCTCAACAGCCTGCTCTGGGACCAGAACTACTACGGCGAGCCGCGCAGCGCCTCGGTGACGCTGAACTGGGCGTACTGAAGCCACACGCCCCGCATCTCCCACCCACACCGACCCGATCCGCCATGCACCACCCCCTCACGTCCCTCTGCGCGGCGCTGTCCGTCGCCTGTCTGCTGCCCCTGCCGGCCCAGGCCCAGCCGACCGAAGAAGCCTCGCTCGCGCCCGTCACCGTCAAGGCCCAGCGAACACCCGACGCCACCTCGGAGGGTTCGGGTTCCTACACGACGGAAGCCTCGTCGACCGCCACCGGCCTGCCACTCTCGATCCGCGACACGCCACAGTCGGTGAGTGTGGTGACCAGCGAGCGCATGCAGGACCAGGCGATGGACACGGTCGAGGACGCGCTGCGAGCCACCCCCGGTGTCTCGCTCAAGAGCATGGACCGCGGGCGCAACGGCCTGTCGGCGCGCGGATTCCTCATCACCAACTACCAGTTCGATGGCGTGCCCATGTTCACCGGCAACATCGGCGCGGAGACCATCAGCACCGCGCCCTTCGACCGGATCGAGGTGGTGCGCGGCGCCACCGGACTGCTCAACGGCGCGGGCGACCCGTCCGCGGCCATCAACTTGGTGCGCAAGCACGCCACCAGCAAGACCTTCACGGCCACGGTGGAGACGGCGATCGGCAGCTGGAACCACCGCGCCGGCACCCTGGACCTGAGCACGCCCCTGAACAGCGACGCCTCGGTGCGCGGGCGCGTGGTGCTGAGCGCCGACGCCCAGGACGCCTTCATCGACCTGGAGAACACCCGTGGCAGCCTGTTCTACGGCGTGGTGGACGCGGACCTGGCCCCCGGCACGCGCCTGAGCGTGGGCGCGAGCCAGGAAACCCGCCGACGCAACGGTGTCTACTGGGGGGGACTGACCTACTGGTACGCCGACGGGGGGCGCACCCAATGGGACCGCTCCAAGACCACCGCCACACGCTGGAACCAGTGGGACACCGAAGAGACCACGGCCTTCGCCAGCCTGGAACACCGGCTGGCCAACCGCTGGCGCGTGCGCGCCGACCTCGCCCACCGCAAGCAGGTGGAAGACTCCAAGCTGCTGTGGGTGTGGGGCACGCCAGACCGGACCACCGGCCTGGGTATGTCGGCCTATCCCTACCACTACCACGCCGAGCCCACGCAGAACCACGCCAGCGTCTCGGCCAGCGGTCCCTTCCGCCTGGGCGGGCGGGAACACGAACTCAGCGTCGGCGTGATGCACAGCCAGCTCAAGGACGGCTGGGACAACCGCGACGCCATCTCGGGCCTGCCCGAGGTGGGCAACTTCAACGAATGGGACGGCAGCTACCCCGAACCGGCCATGTCGCCGTTCTACCTGGCCAGCCGGGACACGACCACCCAGACCGGCGCCTATGCGGCGTCGCGCCTGCAGATCACCGACGCGCTGAAGTTCATCGTGGGCGGGCGTGCGAGCCAATGGAAACGCCAGGGTGAGGTCGGCGCCTGGACCGCCGAGGCCTACACCCTGCGGCACAGCAGCGTCCTCACGCCCTACGCCGGCGTGGTCTTCGACCTGAACGACCACCTGTCGGTCTACGCCAGCCACACCACCATCTTCAAGCCTCAGACCGAAAAGGACCGCAACGGCCAGTACCTCGATCCGCTGGAAGGCGACAGCTCGGAAGTCGGGATCAAGGGCGAGTTCTTCAACGGCAGGCTCAACGCCTCGGCCGCCGTGTTCCGCACCGACCAGGACAACCTCGCCACGCCCGATGCGGGTTACTTCGTACCGGGCACCGCGACCGTGGCCTCGCGCGCTGCGCAGGGGGTCGAGTCGCAGGGTGTCGAACTGGAGGTGTCGGGCGAAGTGGCTCCCGGCTGGCAACTGGGCGCGGGCTGGACCCAGTTCAGCGCCCGCGACGCACAGGGCGCCCATGTGGTGACCGAGCACCCGCGCCAGCAACTCAAGCTGTTCACCCGGCACACCCTCGGCGGTGCCCTGCAGAAGCTGAGCCTGGGCGGCGGTCTGGTGTGGGAAAGCAGGCCTCCGGTCACGGCGACCCACCCGGTCACCGGTCTGGAAGAGCGGGTCGGGCAGCCCGCCCACGCGCTCGTGGATGTCATGGCGGCCTACGCCCTGACCCCGCGCACCTCTGTGCAAATGAACATCAGCAACCTGCTGGACAAGGTCTTCTACGACAGCTCGTGGAGCGGCTACACGCAGGGAGAGCCGCGCAAGTTCACCCTCGCGCTCAAGCATCGCTTCTGAGTGGCCCCGCCTCCTCCCATCCTCAGCACACCTCCACCATGGCACATCCCCACAAGTCGCTTCGCTGGCCGGCGATCACCGCCCGCGTGACCGCCGGCATCTTCGGCGCCTACGCCTTCACCTGGGGCTTCGCGGCGGCCGGCGTGGCCGCGCTGGTGGGCCTGGGGGTGGCGTACCACGACGCCGAGATGGGCGTGCTCATGCTCGCCTTCCTGGTGTTCCTGGGCCTGTTCCTCTGGAGCTTCGCCGCCGCCAGCATCGCCCGCGTCTGGGCCGTGCTGGCCGGGGGCGCGGCCCTGCTGTTCACCGCCGCCTGGGCCCTCCAGCGCGCCATCCTGTCCTGAAAGGAAACCCCGTGTTCCAGAACTTCCGGCAGTCCATGACCTGGCTGCACACCTGGTTCGGCCTGGTGATCGGCTTCGTGCTGATCGTGGTGTTCTTCTTCGGCTCGCTCTCGGTGTTCGACCGCGAGATCGACCGCTGGGCCATTCCCGAGACGCGCTTCGACCCGCAGCCCATGCCGTCGTTCGATCAACTGCTGCTGCCGGCGTTCAGGAAGATCGAGCCCGACGAGGCCGACTACGCGGCCAACATGGCCACGCTGCACGACCCGGCCAAAGGCCCGATGACGCCGCGCCTAGAGCTGCCGGCCGACGAGTACTGGGCCTACACCACGCACCGCGACCCGGTGCTGCGCATGGGCGTCGGCTTCAAGGTGCCGCTGGCCAAAGACCCGGAGGGCCACAACCACATCCACGGCGAGACCACCATCGACCCGCGCAGCGGCGCCGTGGTGCGCGCCGACCAGCTCAAGATCGGCAGCGACTGGTTCTATCCCATGCACTACAGCCTGAACTGGTCGTGGAAGAACCTGGGCATCTTCCTCGTCGGCCTGGCCGCGCTGGTGATGCTGGCCGCCCTGGTCAGCGGCGTGGTGATCCACCGCAAGGTCTTCCGCGAGTTCTTCACATTCCGGCCGAAGAAGCACACCCAGCGCAGCGCGCTGGACCTGCACAACATGACCGGCGTGGTCGCGCTGCCCTTCCACTTCTTCTTCGCCTTCACCGGCCTGGTGATCTTTGCGGCCTTCTACTTCCTGCCGGTCTCGCAGTTCCAGCTCAAGGGCCTGCACGACCAGCACGAGGTGATGGAGGCGCAGGAGACCGGCCTGCCCCACGAGGCCGCCGGTGTGCCCGCGCCCCTGGCCTCGGTGGACGCGATGGTGGCCGAGGCCAAGCGCCGCTGGGCCGCGCGCGACATGGCGGGCGAGGTGGGCTTCCTGGTGGTGCACCACGTGGGCGACGCCAACAGCTATGTGAGCCTGTACCGCGCCGGCAGCGACCGCGTGGCGCTGGTGGGCGAGGGCATCCACTTCAAAGGCAGCACCGGCGAGCTGCTGCGCGAGGACCCGCCGCGCAGCCCGGTCTCGGAAGTCAACGAGTTCCTCACCGGCCTGCACCTGCAGCACTTCGAACACTGGTTCCTGCGCTGGCTCTATGTGCTGGGCGGTCTGCTGGGCTGCGTCTGCATCGCCACCGGCTTCGTCTTCTTCGTCGAGAAGCGCAAGCAGCAGCACGCAAAGGCGGGCGGGCAGGGCAGCCGCATCGTCGATGCGCTGGCCGTGACCACGGTCACCGGCATGGTGATCGCCGCCATCGGCATGCTGGTGGCCAACCGCCTGCTGCCGCCCGACCTGGCGGGCAAGGGCGACTGGGAAAAGGCGGTCTTCTTCGGCGTCTGGGCGCTGGCCCTGGTGCACGCCCTGGTGCGCAGCGCCCCGGTGGCGCAGGCGCGCATGAACCCGGCCTGGCGCGAGCAGTGCTGGGCCATCGCGGCGCTGGCCGTGGCCGCGGTGGCGCTCAACGCCCTCACCACCGGCGACCACCTGGTCAAGACCGTGTTCACCGAGACCTACTGGGCCGTGGCCGGCGTGGACCTGAGCCTGCTGGCCAGCGCGGCCATCGCCGGCTGGGCGGCGCGCCAGCTGGCCCGGCGCGAGCAGGCTGCGCCTCGCGCGACAGCCGCCCCGGCGGGCAGCGATGCGGTGGCGGAGGTGGCCCATGTCTGAAACCTTGTGGCTGCTGCTGGCCGCGGCGCTGAGCTTCAGCGGCATGGCCTGGCTCGCGCTGGCGATGGAGGTGCACTGGGGCCAGGTGATGCACCGGCACGCCGACGAGGTCCGAGGCCCGCGCCGGCGGCTGCGGGCCCTGGGCGCAGCCGCCTTGCTGCTCTCGCTGCTGGCCTGCCTGTCGGCCGACCGGCCGTCGATGGCGGTGCTGGTGTGGACCATGCTGCTGGCCGGCAGCGCGCTGGGCGTGGGTCAGTTGCTGGCCTGGCGAACGCACTGGCTGCGCCCCTGGGCCTGTGCCGAGCCTTTCAGATCCTTGCGCCGCGAACAATCCTCACCAGGCCCGGTCGACATCCGGTGAATGGCGTCAACGAATCTTAAGTTTTTCAAACTAGAATCATTCTCATTTATTTTCTCAGGAGCAACCACCGATGAAACTGCACACCGTCGCCGCCGCCGTGCTGGCCCTGGCTTCCCTGACCGCCGCCTCGCTGCCGGCCCACGCCCAGACCGCCGCACCCGCGGCCGCGGCGGCCGCAGCCGTCGACCACAAGGCCGTGGCGGCCCACTACGCCGCCCTGGTGCACGCCAACTACGCCGACACCCTGGCCGCCGCCAAGGACCTGCAGGCCGCCATCGCCGAGTTCACCAAGGCGCCGTCGGCCGACGGTCTGACCAAGGCCCGCAAGGCCTGGCTTCATGCCCGCGAGTTCTACGGCCAGACCGAGGCCTTCCGCTTCTACGGCGGCCCGATCGACGACGACAAGGGCCCCGAGGGTCAGATCAACGCCTGGCCGCTGGACGAGGCCTATGTGGACTACGTGACCGGCAAGCCCGGCGCGGGCATGGTCAACAACGCCAAATTCAAGATCACCAAGGCCGCGCTGGCCAAGGCCAACGAACGCGGCGGCGAGGAGAACATCAGCGCCGGCTGGCACGCCATCGAGTTCCTGCTGTGGGGCCAGGACCAGAGCGAGACCGGCCCGGGCAACCGGTCGTTCGAGGACTATGTGGTGGGCAAGGGCCAGAACGCGGAGCGCCGCGCGCAGTACCTGACCGTGGCCACCGAGTTGCTGGTCGACGACCTGACGACCGTGACCAAGGCCTGGGAGCCGAACGCCAAGAACTACCGCGCGAAGTTCGAGAAGGGCGGCAAGGAGTCGGTGCGCAAGATCATCGTCGGCCTGGGCTCGCTCTCGCGCGGTGAACTCTCGGGCGAGCGCATGGAAGTGGCGCTGAACTCGCAGGACCAGGAAGACGAACATTCCTGCTTCTCCGACAACACCCACCGCGACGTGGTGACCAACGCCAAGGGCATCCAGAACGTGTGGACCGGCGAGTACACGCGCCGCGACGGCAGCGTGCTCAAGGGCCCGGGCGTGCGCGACCTGGTGGCCGCGAAGAACCCGGCCCTGGCCGAGAAGACCACGGCCCAGATCGCCGACTCGGTGAAGGGTGCGGAAGCCATTCCGGCGCCGTTCGACCGCGCCATCGTCAAGGGCTCGGCCGGCCGCCCCGCCATCGAGAAGACCATCGCCAGCCTGGTGTCGCAGTCCAAGCTGCTGGTGGAATCCGCCTCGGCCGTCGGCATCGCCAAGCTGACCCTCGTGGAGCCCTGATCCCTCATGAACCTCCTTCCCACAGCCAAGCGCTTCGCGCCAGCCATGGGGGCCGCCGCCATCGGCGCGGCGGTCTGGGCCCTGATCGGACCCGCCGCCGCCGACGCCGACCCGGACCCGCTGGGCGAGTTCACCGGCGGCGCCACCACCGTGCACACCACGGGCAGAAACTCCTTTTCTTTCCCGCTGGCCAACCTGGACGATGCCGAGCGCACGCGCTTTGTCATCGGCAATTCCTTCTTCAAGCGCAACTGGGTCGAGGCCCCCGCCTCCACCACGGCGCGCGACGGCCTGGGGCCGCACTTCATCGCGCGCTCCTGCGCCGGCTGCCACGTGATGGACGGCCGCGGTGCGCCGCCCGACTGGAAAAAGACGCTCGGCCCCGAGCCCGACCCGACGGTCGCGCTGCTGTTCCGCCTTTCGGTGCCCGGCACGCCCGCGCCGCACGACGGCGTCGTGCCCGAACCGACCTACGGTGACCAGTTCAACAACGCCGCCATCCAGGGCGTGAAGGCCGAGGGCACGGTGCGCATCCGCAGCACCCCGGTGCATGGCCGCTTCGCCGACGGCACCCGCTACACCTTGCACCAGCCGGTCTACACCTTCACCGACCTCGGCTACGGCGCCATGGCCAGGGACGTCATGGTCAGCCCGCGCATCGCGCCGCACATGGCCGGCCTGGGTCTGCTCGAAGCGATTCCCGAGAGCGAGATCCTGGCCAACGCGCGCGAGCAGGCCGCCGCGCCCGGCCCGGTCAAGGGCCAGCCCAACCGCGTCTGGGACGCCTTCGCGCAGAAGGAGGTCATCGGCCGCTTCGGCTGGAAGGCCAACACCGGCAGCCTGGCACACCAGAGCGCGGGCGCGTTCCTGGGCGACATGGGCATCACCAGCAGCGTCAACTGGCGCGAGGCCTGCACGCCCGCGCAGAAAGACTGCCTGGCCGCGCCGCACGGCGGCGGCAAGCGCACCGGCCACGACGGCCTGATACCCTCGTCGCAGGCCAGCGCGCAGGTGCCCGAGATCGACGACCAGACCCTGGGCGATGTGGTGTTCTACGCCGCCACCCTGGCCCCGGCCGCGCGCCGCAAGCCCGACGACCCGCAGGTGCTGCGCGGCCAGGCGCTGTTCGCGCAGGCCCAGTGCGCCGCCTGCCACCGGCCTAGCTACACCACCGGCGAGCCGCTGTTCCCGCGCCTGACCAGCCCCAAGGTGGCCGGCCAGCGCATCTGGCCCTACACCGACCTGCTGCTGCACGACATGGGCGAAGGCCTGGCCGACGGCCGGCCCGACTTCCAGGCCAATGGCCGGCAGTGGAAGACGCCGCCGCTGTGGGGCGTGGGTCTGTTCAAGGACGTGAACGGCCACCAGCGCCTGCTGCACGACGGCCGCGCCAACGGCGTGCTCGAAGCAGTGCTGTGGCATGGCGGCGAGGCACAGGCGTCGAAGGACCAGGTGCTGAAGTTTTCGAAACGTGACCGCGACGCGCTGGTCGCGTTCGTCAACTCCTTGTGAAGGCGCAAACATGATCAACCGCCGACACACCCTGGCCGGCCTGCTGGCCATCGCGGCGCTGCCCGTCACCAGTCTGCACGCGCAGACCGGTGGCGCACTCGCCTTCCCCTACTACAGCGGCGAGGACGCGCTGCAGGGCCTGTATGCGCAGCACCTGCCGCCGCTGGCGCGCGACTTCGAGACCCAGGCCAAGGCCCTGACCGCCGCCGCGCGCCAGCACTGCGCTGGCCCTGCCGCCCCGGCGGCGCTGAAGGACGCCTGGCGCCGTGCCCTGCTGGCCTGGAACGCCCTGTCCACCCCCGCGCTGGGCCCGGTGATCGAGCGCCGCTCGCAGCGGCAGATCGACTTCTGGCCCACGCGGCCGGCCCTGCTGGCCAAGGCGCTGGCGCGCGCGCCCAAGACACTGGCGGACATGGAGTCCGTCGGCACACCGGCCAAGGGCTTTCCAGCGATGGAGCAGCTGCTGGCCGCCCCACCCTCGCCCGCCCACTGCCCCTACCTGGTGCTGGTGGCCGAGGGCATCGAGGCCGAGGCGGTGGCGCTGCGCGCAGGCTTTGACCTGCTCGCCGCACGCGACTGGACCAGCGACGAGGACGCCGCCCGCAGCGCCTTCGCCGAATGGATCAACCAGTGGCTGGGCGGTCTGGAGCGCCTGCGCTGGGCCCACATCGAGCAGCCGGTGCAGAAGGCCCGCACGGCCGGCCAAGACCATGCGCCCGAGTTCGCCCGCGCGACCGCCAGCGACAACGCCACCGAATGGCGCGCGCAGTGGCGGGCGCTGCGGGCGCAGGCGCGCCTGAGCGACGCGCAGCGCGCCCGGCCGCCGAAGCCGGGCCAGGGCCTGGTGCCCATCGAGGCCCTGCTGATGGGCAAGGGCCACATTGCGCTGGCGCAGCGCTGGGACCAGGCGCTGGACCGCGCCGACGCCGCCATCACCGCGCTGCCCGCGAAGGCGGGCGACAAGGAGCTGATGGCGCTGTCGAAAACGCTCAAGGGCGTGACCACGCTGTTCCAGGCGGAGGTGGCGGCGGCGCTGGATGTGCCGCTGGGGTTTTCCGATGCGGATGGAGACTAAAAGAACCCCCCCTGCGCCGCCTTCGGCGTCTTCCCCCCGGAGGGGGGACGCCACTGGCGGCCCGGCAAAGCCGGTTCCGCGGTGGCCGCTGGATGAAGGCATTTCGCGCCGGCACCTGTTGGTGATGGCTGCGGGTGCTGTGCTGTGGCCTGCGGCGCGTGCCGCTCGCTCCGACGCCACCCTGCTCGCGTCCTGGCAGCAGCAAGACGAGCAGCGCATCGGGCTGCTGGCGGTCGGTGACACCTCGTGGTCGGTGCAGCGGTCGCTCGCGGTGCCGACGCGGGCGCACGGGCTGTGGGTCGAGACGGGCGGGTCGGTGCTGGCGGTCGCGCGGCGGCCGGGCGACTGGCTGCTGCGCTGGCACCAGGCCAGCGGCCGCACGCAGTGGCACTGGATCGGCGAGGACCGACGCTTCAACGGCCATGTGATCTCGCGCACCGGCGGCGCCACGCTCTGGACCACCGAGACCGACCTCGACACCGCGCAAGGCCGCATCGGCGTGCGCGACGCGGCGTCGCTGGAGAAGACCGGCGAGTGGGCCACGCACGGCATGGACCCGCACCAGTTACTGGCGCTGCCGCAGGCCGTGGGCGACCTGCCCGCCGGCACGCTGATGGTGGCCAACGGCGGCATTCCCACCCTGCCCGAAACCGGGCGCAGCAAGCGCGAACTCGGTCGCATGGATTCGTCCCTCGTCGCGCTGCACCCCGCCAACGGAGAGCTGCTGGGTCAGTGGCGCCTGGCCGACCCGTTCCTGAGCCTGCGCCACCTGGCCTTCGACCCGGTCTCGGGCACGCTGGGCATCGCGCTGCAGGCCGAACACCCGCAGTCCAGCGACAAGGCCGGCGCGCCGGTGCTCGCGGTGTGGGACGGCCGCACCCTGCGCCCCGCCGAGGGCCAGCCGCCGGTGGCCGGCTACGGCGGCGACATCTGCGCCTGGCCGGGTGGCGGCTTCGCCGTCAGCTGCCCGCGCACGAACCAGCTGGCGCTGTACGACGCGCGCGGGGTCTGGCAACGCGCACTGGCGCACCGCGAAGCCTGCGCCCTGGCCAGCCGCGACGGCCACTGGTGGCTGGGCGGCGCCGGCAGCGTGCTCGGCACGCAGGGCGAGGCCCGCCCCACCTCGGCACCGCTGCAGCTCGACAACCACTGGGTGCCGGTGGCCTGAAGACTGAGCCGGACCACGCCACCCGGGGGTTGTTGCGGCGGACCGCAAGCGGTTGAACCGGGCGGCGCCGGGGTGTGGGAACATCCCGGTTCGTCGTTCACAACAACCGTTTTCAGGGAAGCCGCCATGACACAGAAGATCGATCCCGCCAAGCTCAAGGCCGCCGCCGAGCGCCTTGAATGGGTTTGCCAGCAGTATCCGAATGAGGAGAGCGTTCAACATGTGTTGAAGGTCATGCAACCCATGATCGACGACGCCAAGGCCGGCCGCATTCTGGAGCCGATACCGGACAGGTTCGAGCTGCCGTTCCGCTGGGCAATGTCGTCTGAAGGTCTGTTTCGCGAATTTGCGGATCCAGACCTGGAGAGCGCCTACGTGGACTTCGGCATCGAACTGGAAGGCGGTTTGTCAGAGCAGGAAAAGCGGATCCTGGCGAAATTTGAAGCCCGAGTGGCTGCCAAATCCAAAGGCATGGGGAATGCTTCATGAGCGACCCCGACCTGACGCCAGAAGCCCTAAAGCAGCGATACCCACAAGACGTTGTCGCCAAATCGGAAACCTTTGTGACTCGTGGGGTGAGCAAAGAAGCCGCCTTGGGCTTTCTTGAAACGCCTGGAGGCGAGCGTTATCTCGACCTCTTGCATGAGGCCTCACCCAACACGCCGCTGCCTGATCTCCAAGAGCGAGCCATCAAACAGATCACCTCCGGTCGCGAACTCCCCCGCATGGAGATGCTCGACGAGCCCCTGGTCAAGATCGTCCCCAAAGGCCAGCAACCTTCACCCTACTCTCCGTTCTGGGCCAAGGAAGCCGACCTCGACGCAGCCATCCAGCAACGCAAGAACCTCTCGCGACACTTCGCCCTCCCCGTCGCCAGCGAATCGCCCCAATACGACGTCTACAAGATCACTCCCAAAGCGCCCACCGAAGTCTTCGTCAACACCGTGGCGCCGACCAGCGAGCTGGACGGCCAAGTCACCAAACCAGGTGGCGCAAGGCAGTTTCTGACGCCCAACCGCCAGCTCTACGAACCCGCGGAATTGGTCAAGACCATCGACAACCGGCTGCCCCTCTCCACCGCCATCCAGCACGGCATCCGTCCCGCCAGCAAAGCCGCGGGCGTGCTGGGCACGGCCTACGGCGTGGTGGACGCCAAAGGCCAGGTCGACGCCGCCATCGACACCGCACGCTCCAACCGCGAGCAGTGGGTGCGCGGGGGCGAGGAGACGGCCAACCAGACCGTCAAGACCGCTGTCACTGGAGGCGCTGCCACTGTGGGCGCCATCCCCGGCGCGGCCGCAGGCGCGCTCACCAGCCCGGTCACAGGGCCGGTCGGCCCGGTGGTCGGTGGTCTGGCCACCGGTGGCGCCGCAGCCTATGGCGCCGAGAAGCTCTACGAGGAATCGCGCCTGCAGCAGTGGAGCAAGACGCTGGGGCGCGAGGTGGGGCAGCTGGGTTATGACTACGTGTCGAAGGAAGGCCGCCTGCTGCGCCAGGTCAACGGGCTCAGGGAAGATCTTTCGCACACCACCGACCCGGCCGAGCGCGCACGCCTGCAGACCCGGCTGGACGCGGCCAGCACCGCCTTCGGCCAGGAAGCCGAACGCAACGGGCGCTACTTCGAGGGCCGGGCCGGCATCGACCAGGGCTGGGAGGCGATGCACGCGCGCTTCCCCAAGGTGGACAAGGACGATGTGAACGACGCCCTGGCCCGCCACATCGACGCCGGCAAGAAGCCCCTTGATGCGGTGCGCGGGGCCTACAGCGACGCGGTGCACGAGCAGTACCCACGCGCCCTGCCCCACGAACCGCTGGAGAACTACCGTGCGCTGAGCCCTCAGCAGCTGGCGCAGAAGCACCAGCAGTTCGCTGGCGTGGTGGCGCAGGGCCGCCGCACGGTGGAGGCACTGCAAGCGAACAAGGACTCGCACAACAACGTCGACCAGGGCTGGCCCAGGGCGCTGGCGCAGCAGCGTCAGGCCGGGCGCGTACAGCAAGGGGCCAACGAGTTGTGGCGGGACATCGGTCACCTGGGCGCGATCCGCGAGGCCTACAAGGAGCGCGGCCTGACGCCGCCGGAGCTGCCCGCCGAGTTGAAGCCCCGCAACCCTCAGGCCGCGCCGACGCGCTCGAGTCAGACCTCGCTCACGCCCGAACAGCAGCGCCACCACGCGCTGGCCCGCGAGCAGCTGGCACCCGGGCTGCGCGCCCGGGGGCTGGACGACGAGCGCATCGACCGCGTCAGCGCAGCAGCGGTGAGCCACGCGCAGGCGCATGCGCACCGCGGCGAGGTGCGCGCCTTTCACCTGAGCAAGGACGGCGAACGGATCGCGATGGTGCAGGCCAGCGCGCCGGTCAGCGAGTTCGGCGTGCGGGAGGCGCAGACAAAACCCGCAGAGCAGCACCTGGCGCAGGCACAGCAGACGGCCCAGGCGCAGACGCAGGACACCGCCCGCACCGCCGCAGCCCCTGCTGCACCGACCCACGCCGCGCCCGAGCGCGCGATGGCCTGAGCGGTTGAGCGTGGGGGTCAGGAATTCAGCGCCGGGCCGCCCCAAGCTGAATTCGCACCCCCTCGGGGGGGCAGCGACCCGCGCAGCGGCGGAGCGTGGGGGCTACGTGTCCTCTCCCGTCAGCCGCGCCGGGTCGAGCAGCCGCTCCAGCTCTTCGCGCGGCAGGTTGGTGTGCTCGACCGCGACATCGACGATGGGCCGACCCTCGCGGTAGGCCTGCTTGGCGATCTCGGCGGCCTTTGCGTAGCCGATCAGCGGGTTGAGCGCCGTCACGAGGATCGGGTTGCGCGCCAGCGCCTGCTGCAGCCGCGCCTCGTTGACCCTGAAGCTGGCGATGGCCTTGTCGGCCAGCAGGGGCATCACGTTGGCCAGCAGGCCGATGCTCTCCAGGAGGTTGCGCGCGATCACCGGCAGCATCACGTTGAGCTCGAAGTTGCCCGACTGCCCGGCAACGGTGAGGGTGGTGTCGTTGCCGATCACCTGCGCCGCCACCATCGCGGTGGCCTCGGGGATCACCGGGTTGACCTTGCCGGGCATGATGGACGAGCCCGGCTGCAGGCTTTCCAGCTCGATCTCGCCCAGGCCCGCGAGCGGGCCGGAGTTCATCCAGCGCAGGTCGTTGGCGATCTTCATCAGCGCCACCGCCAGCGTCTTGAGCGCGCCCGATGTGGCCACCGCCGTGTCCTGCGCACCCATCAGCGCGAAGCGGTTGGCGGCCGGCGCGAACGGCAGGCCTGTGGCGCCTGCCAGCGCGGCGGCGCACAGCGGCGCGAAACGCGGGTCGGCGTTCACCCCGGTGCCCACCGCGGTGCCGCCCAGCGCGAGCTGCTGCAGCGCGGTGGCCGCAGCGCGCAGGGGCCCGGCCGCGGCCTCCAGCTGCGCCGCCCAGCCGGCCAGCGCCTGGCCCATGCGCACCGGCGTCGCGTCCATGAGGTGGGTGCGCCCGGTCTTGACGTAGGCATGGGTCTGCGCGGCCTTGGCCTGCGTGACCGCCACCAGGTGGTCGAGCGCCGGCAGCAGGCGCTGGTGCAGGGCCAGCGCGGCGGCCACGTGGATGGCGCTGGGCACCATGTCGTTGCTGCTCTGGCTGGCGTTGACCTGGTCGTTGGGGTGCACCGGCGTGCCCAGCGTGCGGCTGGCCAACGTGGCGATCACCTCGTTGGCGTTCATGTGGCTGCTGGTGCCCGAGCCGGTCTGGAAGACGTCGACCGGGAAGTGCGGCAGCAGCGCCGCATCGTCCAGCGCCAGCAGCGCGGCGCAGGCCTGCGCGATGGCCCCGGCCTCGGCGGCGGGAATGGCCAGCAGCTCGCCGTTGGCCTGCGCGGCGGCGGCCTTGAGCTGCAGCAGCGCGCGCACGAAGAGCGGGGGCATCGGCTGGCCGCTGACTGGAAAATTGAGCACGGCGCGCTGGGTCTGCGCACCGTAGAGCGCCTGGGCCGGCACAGACACCGCGCCCATGGAATCGTGTTCGGTGCGCCAGTCGCCGCTTTCCGCCGCGGGACCGGACGTGTGGGGAGGGATCATGGGACGCTCCCATCGGATGACCGCAGGGCCGGGGCGCCATGGTGCGCCCGTCCGCCGGGCACCACCCCGGTGCCCCCCGATGCGACCACTGCGGGCAGGGTCACTCCGGGTCCGACGGGCCAGCCCCGCGGGTGGCGGTGGACAGGGTCTCGTCCTCCAGCCGATCACAGGCCTGCCCGGTGCGCCGGCACTGTCCGTCGGGCTCCAGCCAGGGGTGGGCGTGGCCGGCACAGCCGGTCTGGCAGATCACGGCCTGGGCCTCGAGCAGCCCGGGAGCCATGCGCGGAGCAAGACCACGCGGGCCGGTCGCGGCCCGCGGGACCAGCGCTGCCGACCGGAGGTCCCAGGCCACGGCCGTGCGCATCCGCACGAGTTCGCCGCGCAACCGGATGTTCTCTCCGTCCAGCGCCGCCTGCCGCCGGGCGCTGGCCTGCAACTGATCGCCAACACGCTGCTGCAGCTGTGCCAGCCGCCGCGACAGGACGCCGTGTTCGGCCACCAGCTCGCGCACCACCAGGGTCCTCGCTTCGTGTCTGGCCATGGCGGGGCGGCCACTCACTGCAGCACCTCCGGTGCGCTGTGCCACAGCGGCGTGGGGGCCGGTACGCACCTCGGGGCACCTCCCTGTTCGACCTCCAGCTGCCAGCGCGTTCTCAGGTTGGCCAGCATGCAGCGCATGTGGGGCGAGACCTGAGGGTGCTCGGACAGGAAAAACAGGTTGGACACCAGCTTGCGCGCCAGCAGCGACCGGTGCAGGTCGCCTGCGGCGGCCTGCGCATAGCCGGTCATGAGGGCCAGCGTGCCGGCCATGAGTGCCTCCACCGAGGGCAGCACATATTCCTCGTCGCAGCAGGCGTTGATCGGGGTGTCGGGATGATTCACGGGAGGGCCTCCATGCCGGTGGGTTCCATCGCTGGCTGGCAGGAAACAGGCGTCGCAACGGAGCCTGGCTGGCTGGCGGTCAACAGATGACTCAGTATATGAGAATCATTCTCATTATTCAACTGCCGAAGTGCGGCTGCCTGTCCGGCGTTTGGTGTCGGCGCGGCGCGACGCCACAATGCGGGTCGAGCGCTGCCAATTTTCAAGAAAGGAGCTCACCATGAAAGGCGACCCGCAAGCCATTGCCCACCTGCAGGCCCAACTCAAGAACGAGCTGACCGCCATCAACCAGTACTTCGTGCACTACCGCATGCTCAAGCACTGGGGCCTGGACAAGCTGGCCAAGAAGGAATATTCAGAGTCGATCGGCGAGATGAAACACGCCGACTGGCTGATGGACCGCATCTTCATGCTCGACGGCCTGCCCAACCTGCAGGACCTGGGCAAGCTCAACATCGGCGAAAACGTGCCCGAGATGCTGGGCAGCGATCTGGCGCTGGAGCGCGGTGCGCAGGCCACCATCAAGGACGGCGTCGCCTATTGCGAGTCGGTGCGCGACTTCGTCTCTCGCGACCTGCTGATGAAGATCCTGGACGACACCGAGGAACACATCGACTTCCTCGAAACCCAGCTCGAACTCATCGACAAGGTGGGCATCCAGAACTATCTGCAGAGCCAGATGGGCGACGAGGGCTGACCGGAGATCCCCCGGACACCGGGGGTCAATTCCCTGGGCACATAGGGGACTTTGCGGTTTGAATGCGAGCAATTATCATTTGCTTGTTCTTCCTCTGACCCCTTGCCACCATGATCGTCTGTGTCTGCCGCCGTGTGAACGACAAAGCCATCGCCCAGGCCGCGCGCTGCGGCGCGAGCTTCGACGACATCCAGATCGACATGGGTGTGGCCACCCAGTGCGGGCAGTGCGAGTCCAGCGCCCGCGCCGTGTGGATGCAGTGCCGCCCCTCCCAGCCCACCGCACACCTGCAACTGCAGACCGAGGCACCGGCGCCGGCCTGATTCCGGACCCCTTGCAGCAAAAAGCCGCCCCCGGGGCGGCTTTTTGCTGTGGAAAACCGTGCTTGCGCGCGCCGGATTCCGGCCCAGAATGTCACAGGCACCCGAACCATCCGTTCGCAAAAAAACGATGGTCATGCCGAATCCCAAGATTTAGAATGCGCAATAGCGTTTCGCATTGCAGAATCACCTCGCCGGAGACAGTCCAATGAGCACCGAACAAGCACAGAACAAGCGCGCAGAGCTGCGCCGCGCCGCCCTCGAATACCACGAGAAACCCGTCCCCGGCAAAGTGGCCATTGCCGCCACCAAGCAGTTGGTCAACCAGCGCGACCTGGCGCTGGCCTACTCGCCCGGCGTGGCTGCGCCCTGCGAAGAAATCGTGGCCGACCCGGTCAACGCCTTCAAGTACACCAGCCGCGGCAACCTGGTGGCGGTCATCACCAACGGCACCGCCGTGCTGGGTCTGGGCGACATCGGCCCGCTGGCGGCCAAGCCGGTGATGGAAGGCAAGGGCGTGCTGTTCAAGAAGTTCTCGGGCATCGACGTCTTCGACATCGAGATCAACGAGAAGGACCCGGACAAGCTGGTCGAGATCATCGCGGCACTCGAACCCACCTTCGGCGGCATCAACCTCGAAGACATCAAGGCGCCGGACTGCTTCTACATTGAGCGCAAGCTGCGCGAGCGCATGAAGATCCCGGTCTTCCACGACGACCAGCACGGCACCGCCATCGTGGTCGGCGCTGCCCTGCTCAACGGCCTGAAGGTCGTGGGCAAGGACGTCAAGAAAGTCAAGCTGGTGACCTCGGGCGCCGGGGCCGCCGCGCTGGCCTGCATCCAGCTGCTGGTCAAGCTGGGCCTGCCGCGCGAAAACATCTGGGTCACCGACCTGGCCGGCGTGGTCTACGAAGGCCGCACCGAACTCATGGACCCTGACAAGGCCGTGTTCGCTCAGAAGACCAAGCAGCGCACGCTCAGCGAGGCGATCGAAGGCGCCGACGTCTTCCTCGGCCTGTCAGCCGGTGGCGTGCTCAAGAAGGAGATGGTCGCCAAGATGGCCGCCAACCCGCTGATCTTCGCGCTCGCCAACCCGAACCCCGAGATCGCGCCCGAAGACGTCAAGGCGGTGCGCGACGACGCCATCATGGCCACCGGCCGCACCGACTACCCGAACCAGGTCAACAACGTCCTGTGTTTTCCGTACATCTTCCGCGGTGCGCTGGACGCCGGCGCCTCGACCATCACCGACGAGATGGAGATCGCCGCGGTGCACGCGATTGCCGAGCTCGCCCAGGCCGAACAGAGCGAGGTGGTGGCCGCCGCGTATGCGGGCGAGAAATTGGCCTTCGGCCCCGAGTACCTGATCCCCAAGCCCTTCGACCCGCGCCTGATGATGAAGATCGCGCCGGCCGTGGCGCAGGCTGCGGCTGACAGCGGCGTGGCGCTGCGACCGGTCACCGACATGGACGCCTACAAGCAGCGCCTGCAGAGCTTCGTGTTTGCCTCCGGCACCATCATGAAGCCGCTGTATGCGGCCGCCAAGACGGCACTGAAGAAGCGCGTCGCCTACGCCGAGGGCGAAGAGGAGCGGGTGCTGCGCGCCTGCCAGATCGTGGTCGACGAGAACCTGGCCCGCCCGACGCTGCTCGGCCGCCCGACCATCATCGCCCAGCGCATTGAGAAGTTCGGCCTGCGCCTGAAAGAGGGTCTGGACTACGACGTGGTCAACGTCGAGCAGGACGCACGCTACCGCGAGCTCTGGACCACCTACCACCAGCTCATGGAACGCCGCGGCGTGACCGAGCAGCTGGCCAAGATCGAGATGCGCCGGCGCCTGACCCTGATCAGCTCCATGCTGCTGCGTCGCGGTGACGTGGACGGCATGATCTGCGGCACCTGGGGCAACACCCAGCTGCACCTGGACTACATCGACCAGGTGATCGGCAAGCGCGAAGGCTCCAACTGCTACGCCGCCATGAACGCGCTGATGTTGCCCGGCCGCCAGGTGTTCCTGGTGGACACGCACATCAACTACGACCCCACGGCCCAACAGCTGGCCGAGATCACCCAGATGGCGGCCCGCAAGATGATGCGCTTCGGCATCACGCCCAAGGCGGCGCTGCTCTCGCACAGCAACTTCGGCTCCAGCAACCAGCCCAGCGCGGTCAAGATGCGCGAGACCCTGGCCATCCTACAATCGAATGCACCATGGCTGGAGGTGGACGGCGAGATGCACGGCGACGTGGCGCTGGACGCCGATGCACGGGTTTCGATCATGCCGCGCTCGACCCTGCAGGGCGACGCCAACCTGCTGGTCTGCCCCAACATCGACGCGGCCAACATCGCCTACAACCTGCTCAAGACCGCGGCTGGCGGCAACATCGCCATCGGCCCGATGCTGCTGGGGGTGGGAAAACCTGTGCATATTCTCACCGCCAGCGCCACCGTCCGCCGCATCGTCAATATGACTGCCCTCACGGTTGCCGAAGCCAACGTGCAGCGTCAAGGTTGATGCATATAGCAAGCACTAACTAATTTTCACAATTGCCCCTGCTCAACCTGCTTAATTAAGCAGCAACAACTTGCTTTTTTGCAGCGCATCAGGCACACTTGCGCGCTTGTATTTCAGGGTTAACCCACCCCGACAAGGGGGCTCAATTCGCGCTGAGCGAACGCCCCCGGGGCAGGTGGATGGCTTCAGGAACACAGGGACTTTGATGGGTCTGCAACCGATCCGGGCAACAAGGAGCCGTGTCGGGCTGGTCGTGGGACTGGCCCTTGCAGCGGTTCTGGCGACGTCGCTGAGCACCATGCTGGTGCAAGCCCGGACCCCTTCTTCCGTACTTCCCGGCTCAGCGGTGGCTTCGGTGGCCTTCACCGGCCTGCCGCCACAGGGACAGGATGTCATGGAGCAGATCCGCCAGGGTGGTCCGTTCCGGTATGAGAAGGACGGCACCGTGTTCGGCAACCGAGAGCGCCTGCTGCCCAGCCAGAAACGGGGTTATTACCGGGAATACACAGTGCCCACGCCGGGGTTGAGACACCGCGGGGCCAGGCGGATCGTGTGCGGAGGCCAGCAGCCACGTTCGCCAGATGCCTGTTATTACACCGAGGACCACTACAGCAGCTTCCGGCTGATCGTGCAGTGACCCGCGGTGATGTGAGTGGATTTCGTTTTCAACTTTGACTGTAGAAAGAGACGCGGAGATGGACACGCCACTTCGTAATGTTCGTACCAACATCGTTCAGTCGATCCGCGCTTTCGGCGTGAAGGACCTGCAGGCCGCCGCCGAGCAGCTGGGTCACCACTTCCTGTATGCCAACCTGGCCAAGGCCCAGAGCAAGCAGGACGTGCTCGAATTGATCGCAGCGCAGTACACCTTGCCGCCGCATTTCGGCAAGAACTTCGACGCCCTCTACGACTGCATGACCGATCTGGTCCACAAATCGGGCCCGCAAACCGGCTTCATCGTCGTGCTCGAACACATCCCGGCGCACGCCAAGTTCGACAAGGAAGCGCGCGAGCAGTTGCTGGACATCTTCCGCGACGCGGCCGACTACTGGAGCGATCGCAAGATCCCGTTCCGCTGCTTCTATTCCTTCTCGGTCGCGCGCGCCCCAAAAGGTGAAGAGCCGATCGAGGTGGAAAACGAAGAGCCCATGCCCACGGACAAGATCTTGGACGTGAGCCCGATGGCGCTGCGCATGAGCAGCCCGTTCAATGCGGGTTACTGGCTGACCGCGGCCTGATCAACCGCAGAACCTTGAGAAGCCGCTGCCCATGCAGCGGCTTTTTTCATGCCTGGACGGCTTGCGCGAGTGCGACGTACTCCGCCACCGGCACCTCTTCCGCCCGGCGCTGCAGGTCGAAGTCGCCCGAAAAGCCACGGGCTTCCAGCCATCTGCCCAAGGTGTTGCGCAGGATCTTGCGGCGCTGGCTGAACGCGGTCTGCACCAGGTCGCCATAGGTCCTGAAATCCATCGCTGGCGGCTGTACCAGCGGCACCATGCGCACCACCGCGCTGTCGACCCGGGGTGGTGGGTCGAAACTCTCCGGCGGCACGAACAGCACGTTCTCCATGGCATAGCGCCACTGGAGCATCACCGAGAGGCGCCCGTAGTCGGCGGTGGCCGGTGCGGCCACCATACGGTCAATGACCTCTTTCTGCAGCATGAAGTGCTGGTCCTGAACGACCGCGACATGATCGAGCAGGTGGAACAGGATCGGACTGGAGATGTTGTAGGGCAGGTTGCCCACCACACGGATCTTGCGGCCTGGCCAGCGCGCGGCCAGCGCGGTGAAGTCCACACGAAGCACGTCGGACTCGACCACATCCAGCAGGCGGTGCTCCCGCAGGCGGGCCGCCAGGTCCCGGTCCAGCTCGATCACCGTCAGGCGTCCGAGGCGCTCGACCAGCGGCTGGGTCAGGGCCGCCAGACCCGGACCGATTTCCACCATGGCATCCGATGGCGAGGGCGCTATCGCTGCGACGATCGCATCGATGACGGCGGTGTCGCTCAGGAAGTGCTGACCAAAGCGCTTTCGCGCGACATGCTTCATGCGCGGGCGTGCCGGTGACGACTCAAGGCTGCGGCGCTTCGCGCAGTTCGACAAAGGCGCGGCTGCGCACCTCTTCGGTCCACGCGTTGATCGCGTCGTCGGCTTTCTGTTCGCGCACCAGTTCGCGCGCCATGTCGCGCTGCTCGCGTTCGCTGAGCGCGGCCTGGCGACGCTCCTCCAGGCGGATCAGGTGCACACCAAACCGCGACACCACCGGTTGCGACACCTCACCAGGGCGCAGCGCATTCATCACCTGCTCGAACTCGGGCACGAACTGGCCGGGCGACACCCATCCCAGGTCGCCGCCCTGGCGGGCAGAGCCATCCTGGCTGTGCTGACGGGCCAGATCTTCAAAGCTGGCCTGCCCCGCAGCGACCTGCTGGCGATAGCTGTTCAGCCTTGCAATGGCTTCGTCCTGGCTCAGCTGAGCGCCCGGACGAAGCAGGATGTGGCGCGCGCGGCTCTGCACGACGCTCAGTTCGGGCAACGGTGCCTGGCGCTTGTCCACCACCTTGAGCACGTGCAGCCCGGCCGCACTGCGCAAGGGCCCGGCGACGCCGCCCACCGGCAGGTTGCGTGTGGCCTGCACAAACAGTTCGGGCAGGCGCGACAGCGGCCGGAACCCGAGGAGGCCGCCACTGGACGCCTCGGGCGCTTCTGAATACTCGCGCGCCTGTACCGCCAGATCGGCACCGTTGCGCAACCGGTCGGCCACCCCCTGGGCCCGGGCTTCCAGCTCACGCAGCTTGTCGGTGCCGGCTCCCTCGGGCACTTGCACCAACACGTGTCCCAGGTTGAGTTCCAGCCCCTCGGGACGGGCGGCCTGCCGCTCCGCGATGAAGCGGTCGATGTCGGCCTCGGTGACGCGCACGCGCGCCTCCACCTCACGGTCGCGCAGGCGCTGCAGCAGCACCTGGTTGCGCAGTTCGTTGCGCAGTTTGTTGATGTCCATGCCTTCGGCGGCCAGCCGCCGCCGGAAGGCCTCCACACTGAGCTGGTTCTGAGCCGCCAGCGATTGCTCGGCCTGCGCCAGTGTGGCCTCGTCCACCCGAACGCCCTGTTCGGTGGCCTGCTGCAACAGCGCCCTCTCCACGATGAGTTGCTCCATCACCTGCTTCGCCAGTTGGTCGCGAGGAGGAAGGCTGCGGCCCTGGGCCGCGAACTGCTGCTCGACACGCAACATGCGCTGCCGGACATCAAAATTGGTCACGGGCTCGGAGTTGACCAGTGCGACGATGTAGTCCACGGTGCGGGTCGAGGGCCCGCTGACCGGGCGCTGCAACTCCGCGGCAGGGCGCAGTGCCTGACCCTGCGCCGGCCACGCGCCCAGCAACAGCCCCCCGGCCAACAGGATCTGCAAGCCTCTGAGGTGAACTCCCGGACGGTCAGTCATATTGCTGGAAACGGTTGGGCTGGACGACTTCTTCACGCAGGTACTGGTATTTGGGCACGTTGGCCTGGATGCTCTGCAAGGAACTGCCACCGACCTTCGAGAACCCGTTGAACTCGAGCTGGAACAGGATGCGGCGATCCGAGGTGTTTGAACTGGTCTGCAGACGCTCCAGGACGACACGTCCCAGCCAGCAGCCGGCGTCGTACTCGAAACCGGCAATCACGTCGATGAGCTTGCGGTCGGGCATGCTGTAGTTCAGGCGCCCGACACCGTACCACTGCCCCGGCCCGAGGGCCCTTCCAGGCACCGGTTCGGGCGTGCGGCCCCAGATGCCGGACAGCGGCCACTGCCAGCCCAGATCGAGTTGCTCGCTCACACCTTTCTGGATGCGGTAGGCGGCGCTGAGCACCTTGTAAGGCCCTGGGGTGTACCGGCCACCGAGAGTGGTGCGGCGGGACTCGCGGGTCTTGGTGTTGTACTGCACGTTGGCGTCGAGCGACCACAGCGGATCCCACTGCACACGCCCCGCAAGCAGGGTGTCGCTCAGGCGTTCGGTGACCGGCGTGCCCCGTGGCAGCGTGACGTTCTGGTCGGCCAGCAGGGCGCGCTGGGCGACACCCAGGCGCACCACCTCGGCCCCGGTCTCCGAGTCCAGCAGACGCGAGCTCACGCCCACCGTCACCGCCCGGGTGTCGCTGATGCGGTCGTTGCCACTGAAGGCATGTTCGGCAAACATGCTGGAGTAGTTGAAGTCGCGGGCGCCCGAGTCGTAGTTGGGCAGCTTGCTCTGGTCGCGGAACGGCGTCCAGGTCGCGAAGGCGCGCGGCTCCAGGGTCTGGATGTAGCTCGTGCCAAAGAACTCGGCCGGCCGCTCGAACACCAGACCGCTGTCGATGCTGACCGTGGGCACGGTGCGCGTGGCCGACACCGTGGACCCGGTCGTGTTGTCGTTGCTGTAGCGCGCCATGTGCACGCGCGCCTTGGGCGTGACGTACCAGCCCGGGGCCTGCCAGCGCCGGGCAATCTGGGCCACCGCCACCGAACGGTCACCGCCGATCTCCCGCCCGGTGGGCACACCCGCGCTCAGCACCGCCCGCTGGAAACGCGTCACGTTGGTACCGAGGGACAAGTCCCAGCCAGGGGCACCGAACAGGGTCTGGTTGGGCTGCTCGTAGGAAAAACCTATGGACGGCAGACGGTCGAACGGGGGCGTGATCGGCGCGTTCACATCCTGCAGGGTCTGGTACCGGTACATGCCGCCGCTGACCGACCAGGGGCCTTTGCCCCAGCCCAGCGCGACCTCGTTGTGCAGCAGGCGCGAGGTCAGCGAGGTGATGGTGCGCGGGAAGTCGCGCCAGTAGTTGTCGTCGCTGACCTTGTTGAGGTTGACGCGCAGTCCGATCGGGCTGCCACCGCCAATCGGGCGGGTCAGCTGGTGGTTGTGGCGGTACGCCACCGCCCAGCGGTCGTCGTCGCGCAGCTTGTCCGAGGGCATGTAGGACGTGCGCAGGTTGCCGGTGTAACCGGGCTGCAGGTAACGGAACTCGCCCGACAGGTCCAGTCCGCGCTTGGTCATCAGCGTGGGCGTGACTGTGGCGTCGTAGTTGGGGGCGATGTTGAAGTAGTAGGGCGTCGACAGTTCCACGCCGCTCTGCGTGCTGATGCTCAGGCTGGGCGGCAGGGCTCCGGTCTTGCGCTGGTCCGACAGCGGGAAGCTCAGGATGGGCGCGGCCAGGATGGGGACCCCCTTGAACTCAATCACGCCCGACTTGGCAATGCCCACGTCCTCCACCCGGTCCAGTTCGATGGACGAGGCGCGCACGATCCAGTCGGGCATCCAGGTCGAGCCCGGCGGTCGCGGGCAGGTCGAATAGCGGCCGTCGTGCACCATGGTCCGGTCATCGCCCATGAAGTCGACCCGGCGCGCATCGCCTTTGCCTTCGTTCTTCAGCAGCGAAAACTCGGGCTGGTTGAAGTGTCCCCAGTGGCTGTTGACGTTGACCTCGGCATCCGGGCCGGTGAATCGGTCGCCGTTGCGGTTGATGAGCACATTGCCCTGGGCCTTGGTCTCGCCGGTGCGCTTGTCGTGTTCGATGCGGTCGGCGCGGATCACGGTGTCGTGCCGGCGCAGCTCGGCGCCGCCCTGCATGACCGTCACCCCGTCCATTTCGCCTTCCAGGCTCTCGCCCCAGATGAAAACGGGCAGCTGCTTGCGAACCTCCGTCGGTACCTGCTGGATCAGCGACTCGCCGGACTTGAGCCGGATGGCCGCCGCGTCGGGACCGGCACCGGTGTTCTGGGCCCAGGACGGAGCACAGGCGCCGCCCAGTGCGAGCATGGCCAATGCTCCCTGCACAGCGCGCGCCAGGGTGGTGGGTTCCGGAAGTCGCGCCATGCGCGGCAGACGGGCGGGGCTGTTCAGGGAGGAGGAATCAGGTTTCAAGGCGGTGTGTGGCGAAACGGCCGTCTCTGATTTCGGTGGCACATGCCCCGTCGCTGTCGATCGACCGGGCCTCGGACTGCCGGCGGAGGTGACCAACGGCAAGGGGGATTTGTAGAATCTCCGGCCATTATCCTATGCCACCCGCCCGGCCTGCCAGCACGTCGGCGCCTCCGTCTCCCCCCGCTTCCATGACGCCGAACACCCCCGCAGTCACCTGGGCCGATCCGGCCCGCCACGCCGCCTTCGACCACTGGCTGCAAGGGCTGGCCACGGCCCAGGGCCTGCGCCCCGAAACGCTGCGCCCGGCCTCGGCCGACGCCAGTTTCCGCCGCTACCTGCGCGTGGACACCGTCGACGGCGGCAGCCGCATCGTCATGGATGCACCGCCCGACAAGGAAAACTGCGCGCCCTTCGTTCACGTGGCGGGCCTGATGAAGGCCGCCGGCCTGCTGGTGCCCGACATCCTGGCCTGGGACGAACCCCGGGGCTTCATGCTGCTGCCCGACCTGGGCACGCAGACCATGATGGAGCGGATCGACGCAGACCACCCCCAGGCCAACCATGCGCGCTACCTGCAGGCGGTGGACACGCTGCTGGCCTGGCAGCTGGCCTCGAAGCCGGGCGAACTGCCGCCCTACGACGAAGCCCTGTTGCGCCGCGAGCTGCAGCTGTTTCCCGACTGGTACCTCGCGCAGCATCGACAGGTCAAGGTCGAAGGCATGATCGCAGGCACGCTGCAGAAGACCTTCGACACCATCGTGGCGCGCAACCTGGCAGCGCCCACGGTGCACGTGCACCGCGACTTCATGCCGCGCAACCTGATGATTCCCTCCCACCCGGGCACCACGCCCGCGCAGCAGCTGGGCGTGCTCGATTTTCAGGACGCGGTGCACGGCCCCATCACCTACGACATCGCCAGCCTGATGCGCGACGCCTTCCTGACCTGGGAAGAAGACTTCGTCATCGACATCACCGTGCGCTACTGGGAAAAGGCGCGCAAGGCCGGGCTGATGGACTTCGAGGACTGGCACAGCGACTTCGGCGCCTTCTACCGCGCGGTCGAGTGGATGGGCCTGCAGCGTCATCTGAAGGTGGCCGGCATCTTCGCCCGACTGACACTGCGCGACGGCAAACCGAAGTACCTGGCCGATGCGCCGCGCTTTATCGCCTACATCCGGGCCACCGCCCACCGCTACCGGGAACTCGGCCCGCTGCTGAAACTGATCGACGAAGTGGAAGGCCTGCAGGCGGCCAGCGGCTTCGCCTTCGGCCGCGTCTGAGCCGTTCCAGCGTGCCCCGCTTTCACTGCCCCATCCCGCTGAGCGCCGGCGCCGAGCTGGAACTGCCGGCCGCTGCCGCGCGCCACGTGCAGGTGCTGCGCCACCAGCCCGGCGATGCGATCACCCTGTTCAACGGAGAAGGTGGCCAGTGGTCGGCCACCATCCTGCGCATGGGCCGCAGCGACGTCGCGGTCAAGGTCGGCGCGTTTGAAGACGTCGAGCGCGAGCCGGCGAGGCGCGTGCACCTCGCCATGGGCATGCCGGCCAACGAGCGCATGGACTGGCTGGTCGAAAAGGCCGCCGAACTCGGCGTGGCCAGCCTGCAGCCCCTGCACACCGCGCACAGCGTGCTGCGCCTCAGTGGCGAACGTGCGGCCAAGAAGCAGGGTCACTGGCAATCGGTCGCGGTCGCGGCCTGCGAACAGTGCGGCGGCAACCGCGTGCCGGCGGTGCGGCCGGTGGCCGACGTGGCCGCCTGGTTGCGTGACAGCGGGCACATCGCCCCGCTGCGCTGCGTGCTCTCGCTGGCGGACGGCACACGCCCGCTGGCGGAGGTGCTGCGCGAGCAGCCGGCCCACACGCCGGTGCTCTTCCTCAGCGGCCCCGAAGGCGGACTGTCTGCGCAGGAAGACGCCCTGGCCCGCACCGCGGGCTTTGTGCCCGTCACGCTGGGGCCCCGCATCCTGCGGGCGGAAACGGCGGCGCTCGCGGCCCTGGTGATCGCCCAGGTGTGAACGACCGCTGAACGAACCCTTCAGCGCGGGTACAGGCGGACCGGCACAGACTGCGTTCCACAGTCAATACCGACTGCCACGCACGAAGGAGTTCACCATGAACAAGCACCTGCTTCTCGCTGGCGCCGCTTGCCTGGCCCTGGCCACCACCGCATCGCTGGCCACGGCCGGCGAACACCAGCGCGATGACCAGCCAACCCAGCGGTCGGCGCAGCACCGTGACGATTCCCACCACAGCCGCTCCAACCGTTCCGCCCAGGGCTTCGATCACGGCATGCAGGTGGTGCCCACCACAGCGGGCGCCGGCCAGGCCGGCGAAGGGTGGCGCTACTTCTCGGACCCTGCGGCACACCGCGCGGTGGTCATCAGTCCGCAAGGCGAGTACTTTCTCAGCCGCGGCAAGGGGATGCGCCTGGTCGCCGTGACACGGCCGCAATCCTGAGCCGCGTTCAGGGTGGCGTGCGGCGCGGCGCCGCCACCTTGTATAAACGCTGACTTATGAACAAAAACCTCTGGCTGCTGGCCGCCGCGCAAGGCCTGTTCCTGACCAACAACGTGGTCTTCATCGCCATCAACGGGCTGGTGGGGCTCTCGCTGGCCCCGCTGGGATGGATGGCCACCCTGCCGGTGATGGGCTATGTGGTCGGCGGCGCGCTGTCCACCCCGCTGGTGGCGCGCACACAAAGCGCTTTCGGCCGCCAGGGCTCGTTCCAGATCGGGTTGCTGGTCGCCCTGGGCTCGGCCTTGCTGTGCTGGTGGGCCGCGATGGACAAGAACTTCTGGCTGCTGGTGGCGGCCACCGTGATCGCCGGCTACTACAGCGCCAACGGCCAGCTCTACCGCTTCGCCGCCGCCGAACTGGCGGCACCCGACTACCGCGAGAAGGCGGTGTCGCTGGTGCTGGCCGGCGGTCTGGTGGGCGCGGTGCTCGGCCCCAACCTGGCCAGCCGCACGCGCAACCTGCTGGAAGTGCCGTTCGCAGGCGCCTACCTCGCGCTGGCGGTGGTGGCGCTGGTCTCGATGGCGGTGATGGCCTTCATGAAGTTCCCGCCACTGCCGCCGAAGAAGGCCAACGCCGACACCGGCCGGCCGCTGTCGGAGATCATGCGGCAGCCCGTCTTCATCGTGGCCGCTGCGGGGGCGGCGCTGGGCTACGGCGTGATGAACCTGCTGATGGCCGCCACGCCGCTGGCGATGCAGGTCTGCGGCTTCGAGTTCGAGGACGCAGCCCTGGTGCTGGAGTGGCATGTGATCGGCATGTTCGCGCCCGGCTTCTTCACCGGCCACCTGATCAAGCGCTTCGGCGTGCTGACCATCATGGGCGTGGGGGTGCTGCTCAACGCCGCCTGCATCGCCATCGCGCTCACCGGTGTGGACCTGCACCAGTTCCTGATCGCGCTGTTCCTGCTGGGCGTGGGCTGGAACTTCCTGTTCACCGGCAGCACCACGCTGTCGCTGCAGGCCTACAGGCCTGAGGAAAAAGACCGCGCACAGGCCGCCATCAATTTTTTCGTTTTTGCCACCATGGCGGTCACCTCGTTCGCCTCCGGTGCCCTCGTCACCACCCAGGGCTGGGCCCTGCTGAACCTGGGTTCGCTGGCGCCCGTGGCCCTCACCGGGTTGGCGCTGGGCTGGCTTGCCTGGCTTCGGCGCGCGGCCCACAATCCGGCCTGAACCGGCCCCGGTCGGCGCCGGACGCCACGCATTGAAAGGAGCGCTCGCATGGGACTGTTGGATTCACTGGTGAGCGCGGCGACCAACGCCGCCTTCGGGGGACAGCAGAACAACCCGCCGGCGCAGGGCGGCCCCGGTGGTCTGGACCCACAGCTGCTGATCGGTCTGATCGGCATGCTGATGAACAACGCGGGAGGGCTCTCGGGCATCCTGGCCAAACTGCAGCAGGCCGGCCTGGGCGACGCCGCCTCCTCCTGGGTCGGCACGGGGGCCAACCAGCCGGTCTCGCCCGACGCGCTGGGCAGCGCCCTGGGCCCGGACCTGATGGACATGATCGCCCGCCAGCTCGGGGGCAGCCAGCAGCAGGCCGCCGGCACCATGGCCGACCTGCTGCCCGGCCTGATCGACCAGCTCACCCCCCAGGGGCAGGTGCCGCCGGACAACGGCCTGGACGCGCTCGGTTCGCTGCTCGGCGGCGGTCAGCGCGGTGGTGCCGGGGGTCTGGATGCGGGCGACCTCATGGGCATGCTCGGCGGCCTGATGGGCCGGCGCTGAGCCTCAGGCCGGAATGTGCGCGTCGAGCCAGGCGCGCAGTTCGGCGTACACCGCCGAGGGGTCGGTCTCGTTGAAGATTTCGTGAAACAGCCCATCGAACCGGCGGCTGTGCACCAGCCCCTTCGGCGCGACCGCGGCAAAGGCGCGGCTGCCCTCGGGCCGCACCAGCCGGTCGGCCCCGGCGTACATCAGCAGCGTGGGCACCTGCCAGGTCGGCGCGGCCGCCACCACGCGCGGGCCGTTGCTGTCGATGAAGCGCGCCAGCCGCGCCGAAATGCGGTTGTGCACCAGCCGGTCGCGCTGGTAGGCCGCCACCTGCGCCGGGTCGTGGGAGATGCCGCTCGGGTCCAGCCCGTTGGGCACGGTGAGGTCGGGTGCCCAGCGGTAGAGCAGCCGGGTCAGCAGGCGCTGGAACGCGCTCATGCCGGTGTCCAGCGCGGGCGACGAGAGCACCAGGGCATCCACCAGCTCGATGCCGCGCTGCACGAAGGTGGAGGCCACCAGGCCGCCCATGCTGTGGCCCAGCAGCACCAGGGGGCAGGCCCAGGGTTCGGCGATGTGCCGGCGCGTGTCGTCCACCAGCTCCTGCAGGTCGGCCAGCAGGTCGTCGTCGTCCGACAGCACCCCGCGGTCACCGCCCGAGTCGCCGTGGCCGCGCTGGTCGTAGGCGCGCACGCTGAAGCCCCACTCGTTCAGGCGCTGTGCCACCGCGTCGTAGCGCCAGGCGTGTTCGCCCAGCCCATGCACGATGAGCACCACGGCCCGCGGCCGCTGCCGCGACGGCAGGGGCCAGTCGTAGAGCGCGATGTTCAGGCCGTCGCGCAGGGTGAAGGGCGCCTGGGTGGTGTCGGACATGGGCGGCGCGCCGTCAGGGCATGCGGGCGATGACCTGCGCCACCGACGCCGTCAGGCGCCGCGCGTAGTCCAGGTGCAGGAATTCGTTGGGGCCGTGCGCGTTGCTGCGCGGGCCGAGCACACCGCAGACCATCATCTGCGCGGTGGGGAAGCCCTGGCTGAGCATGTTCATCAGCGGGATGGTGCCGCCCTGGCCGATGGTGGCGCAGGCGGCGCCGTAGTGCGCCTGCGAGGCGTCCTGCAGCGCCTGCTCGAACCACGGCGTGGTGGAGGGCGCATTCCAGCCGGTGGCCGAGCTCAAGCCCTCGAACATCACCTTGGCCTGGTAGGGCGCGTTGTCTTCCAGCAGGGCCTTGAGCTGCTGCACGGCGGGCGCGGCCTCGACCAGCGGCGGCAGGCGCAGGCTGAGCTTGAACGCGGTGTACGGGCGCAGCACGTTGCCGGCGTTGGCGATGTCCGGGAAACCGTCGGCGCCGGTGACCGACAGCGTGGGCCGCCAGGTACGCGCCAGCAGCGCTTCGACCGGGTCGGTGGTGGTGGGCAGGGCCGAAACGGTGGCGCCGCCGCAGTCGTGGTGTGCCCAGGGGAAGCGCTTGAACAGCTCGTCGCCCAGGATGGCGGCCGTGGCCTGCGCCTGCGCCAGCCGTTCGGCCGGCACCTCGCAGTGGAAGCTGGCCGGCAGCAGGCGGCCGGTGCCGCTGTCTTCCAGCCGGTCCAGCACCTGCCGCATGATGCGGAAGCTCGACGGCACCAGGCCCGAGGCGTCGCCCGAGTGGATGCCTTCGGTGAGGATTTCGACCTTGAGCACGCCGCTGGCCATGCCGCGCAGGCTGGTGGTCAGCCAGAGCTGGTCGTAGTTGCCGGCACCGCTGTCCAGGCAGATCACCAGTCCGACATCACCCAGCCGGGACCGCAGCGCGTCCACATAGGGCAGCAGATCGGCCGAACCGCTTTCTTCCGAGGTTTCGATCAGGCCGACGATGCGCGGGTGCGCCACGCCCTGGGCCTTGAGCGCCTGGATGGCGGTGATGGCGGCGTAGATGGCATAGCCGTCGTCGGCGCCACCGCGGCCGTACAGCTTGCCGTCGTCGATCACAGGGGTCCACGGCCCCAGGTCGCTGCGCCAGCCGTTGAATTCGGGTTGTTTGTCGAGGTGGCCGTACATCAGCACGGTCTGGCCAGACGCCGGGGCGGGCGTGCCGTCCTTTCCTTCGCTGGCCGGCAGTTCAAAGAACAGCACCGGCGTGCGCGGCCGGCCCTGGGCGTCGTTCAGCCGCACGATTTCCAGTTGCAGGCCGGGCACCTGTTGCGCGCGCACCCAGTCTGCGGCGTTCTGCAGCACGCGTTCGAGCAGGCCGTGGGCCGCCCAGTCGGGGTCGAACATCGGCGACTTGGCCGGCACCGCGATGTAGCGCTGCAGCTCGGGCACGATGGATTCGCGCCAGGCGGCGTCGACCTGCGATTGCAGGGCTTGCGGTTCCAGGGGCAGGGCGGAAGCGGGCAGGCGGGCGTTCATGGCGGTCCTCTCGGCGCGGGCGGTGCGACAGAGGGCCAGTATAGGCAGACCACCGCCCCGGCAGGACGGCGGGAACTTCCGAAAACCGCGCTCAGGCCGACAGGCGGAAGGTGGCGACCACGCCAGCCAGCCGCTGCGCCTGGTCCCGCAGGCTCTGGGCCGCGGCGGCGCTCTCTTCCACCAGCGCCGCGTTCTGCTGCGTCATCTGGTCCAGCTGGGCCACCGCCGAGCCGACCTGGGCAATGCCCTGGCTCTGCTCGCCTGTGGCGGCACCGATCTCGCTGATGACGTCGGTCACGCGCTGCACGCTGGCCACGATCTCGTCCATGGTCTGGCCCGCCTCGCTGACCAGGCGCGTGCCCGCCTCCACGCGGTCCACGCTGGTGCCGATCAGGCCCTTGATCTCCTTGGCGGCCTCGGCGCTGCGCTGCGCCAGGCTGCGCACCTCGCCGGCCACCACGGCAAAGCCGCGGCCCTGTTCGCCCGCGCGCGCCGCCTCGACGGCTGCGTTGAGTGCCAGGATGTTGGTCTGGAACGCGATGCCGTCGATCACGCCGATGATGTCGTTGATCTTGCGGCTGCTCTCGTTGATCTCGCGCATGGTGTGCACCACCTCGCCCACCACGGTGCCGCCGCGGCGTGCGGTGCCCGCTGCGGCCTCGGCCAGCTGGGTCGCCGTGCGCGCCGACTCGGCGCTCTGCCGCACGGTGCCGGTCAGTTCTTCCATGCTGGCCGCGGTTTCCTGCAGGTTGCTGGCCGTGTGCTCGGTGCGGCTGGACAGGTCCTGGTTGCCCGAGGCGATCTCGGTGCTGGCGGTGCTGATGCTGTCGGTCGCCGTGCGCACCTGGCTCACGGTGCCCCGCAGCGAGGCGATCATGTCGGCCAGCGCCGCGAGCAGGCTGCCAGCGGGCACACGGGGCAGGGTGACGGTCAGGTCGCCATCGGCCACCGAACGCATCGCCGACACCGCCAGGGCCGGCTCGCCACCGATCTGGCGCATCACGCTGCGCAGCGTCAGCCAGCCGATGCCGGCGATCACCAGCAGCCCCGACAGCGCCAGCGCACCGTTGACCGCCAGGGTGCGCCACACCATGGCGTCCAGGTCGTCGGTGTACAGGCCCGAGCCCACCATCCAGTTCCAGCCATCGACCTTCATGATGTACTGCAGCTTGGGCACCGATTTCGTGTCGCCCGGGCGCGGGAAATTGGTCTGCACGAAGGCCCGGCCGTCGGTGCTCTGGCGCATGCCGTTGACCAGGGACGCGATGACGTCGGCGCCCTCACCGTCCTTGACCTTGCCGACCATGTTCTGACCATCCCACTCCGGCTTGATCGGGTGCATCACGCCCACGCCGTCGAGCGACCAGATGTAGAGGTACTCCTTGCCGCCCTCGCCGTAGCGCGCATGCGCGACCGCGGCCTTGGCCGCTGCCTGCGCCGCCTCGGCGCCGAGCTTGCCGGACGTCTGCATGGCACGGAAGCCCTCGACGATGGAGTGGGCCGACTCGACCGCCGTGACGAGCTGACCGTGGCGGGCGTCGGTGAGCTGGCGCTTGGTCTGCACCACCGACAGCGCACCCATGACCGCGATGCCCAGCACCGCGACCACCACCAGCAGCAGGATGCGGCCGCGAAGACTCATCTGATTCAACATGAATGTTTCTCTCTACCTAAATCAACCGGCACTCAGCCGGAAAGTGGCCACCACACCGGCCAGCTTCTGCGCCTGGTCCTGCAGGCTCTGGGCCGCCGCTGCGCTTTCTTCCACCAGCGCGGCGTTCTGCTGCGTCATCTGGTCGAGCTGCCCCACGGCGCCGTTGACCTGCCCGATGCCCTGGCTCTGCTCGTTGGCCGCCGTGGTGATGTGACCGATCAGATCGGAAATCCTCTGCGCGTTCGCGACGATCTCGCCGATGGTGGTGCCGGCCTCGGTGACCTGGCGCGTGCCGGCCTCGACCTTCTCGACGCTGGCGCCGATCAGGCCCTTGATCTCCCGCGCCGCTTCGGCGCTGCGCTGCGCCAGGCTGCGCACCTCGCCGGCAACCACGGCAAAACCGCGGCCCTGTTCGCCCGCGCGCGCCGCCTCGACGGCTGCGTTGAGCGCCAGGATGTTGGTCTGGAAGGCGATGCCGTCGATCACACCGATGATGTCGCCGATCTTCTGGCTGCGGTGGTTGATCTCCTGCATGGTCGCCACCACCTCGCCGACGACCTCGCCGCCGCGCGCCGCCACCGCCGCGTTGGCCTGGGCCATCTCGCTGGCCTGGCGCGCCGACTCGGCGCTTTGCTGCACGGTGCTGGTGATCTGGTCGATGCTGCTGGCGGTCTGCTGCAGGCTGGAGGCGGCCTGCTCGGTGCGGCTGGACAGGTCCTGGTTGCCCGAGGCGATCTCCGCGCTGGCCACACCGATGCTGTCGGTGGTCTGGCGCACCTGGCTGACGATGCGCACGAGCGATGCCTGCATCTCGCCCAGCGCCGACATCAGCTGCGTGAGCTCGTCCTTGCCTTCCACCGCGACCGACTGGGTGAGGTCGCCGCGCGTGATGGCCATGGCCAGGCGCTGCGCCTGGTCGAGCGGGCGGCAGATGCTCTGCATGTTGGCCAGGGTGGTCGGCACCACCACCAGCACCGCCACCGCCACCGCGATGCCGAACAGCAGCATGGTCTGCTGACCGGTGCCGACCTGCTCGGCCTGGACCGCCGCCGCTTCCGCCGAGATGATGGCCTCGATCTTCTTCATGTCGGCCTGCAGTTCGGCGTAGCGGTCGTGGGCGCGCGCCAGCATGCGGTTGGCCACGGTGGCGCTGTCGTACCCCCCGGCCTTGATGTTGGCCACCGTGGGTTCGACCGCCGCCGAGTAGTCCTTGAGCTTGGCGCTCATCTGCTGCAGCACCGCGTTGTCCTCGTCGGCCTCGCCCTGCTGCAGGGCCAGCATCAGCTGGCCGATCTCGTCGCGGGTCTTCTCCCACTTCATGTTCGCCAGCGACAGCTGCTCGGGCGATTCATAGTGGATCACCATGTCCTTCTCGTGGCGGCTGAGGTCCGCCATGGCCAGTCGCAGCTTGGACAGCTCGACGGTCTCATGGAAGGCGTGATCGACAAACTCCTGACTCAGGGCCTGCATGCGCTGCATGCCCCACAGGCCGGCGCTGCCCACCACGAACAGCAGGGCCAGCACGACGCCGATGGCGCCGATCATTCGGAAGCGGATGGAAAAGTAACGCATAAAGGACCGGATCCACATGATGAGACTCGCCGGAAGGTTGGTATTGGCTTCAGAAACTTTCCCAGTCGCCTTCGGTATTGGCACTGGCACTGGTCACCACCTTGGCGGGAGACACCGGGGCCACAGCGGGCGCAGGAGCCCGGGTGGCGGTGGTCAGCGGTGCTGCGGCCGATGCCTTGGACGGCTGTTCACGCACCACCGGGCTCGCGGTCGCCTTGGCCGGTGCCGAAGCCGGGGCCCGGGCCGCCTGCACGGGTGCGGTGGTCGCGCGGGTCGCAGAGGCAGCGGGTGCTGCCGCCGGCTGGGCGGGGGCGCCCGTGGCGCGGATGGCGCCATCGACCTTGAAAATCGACACGACCTGCGCCAGCCGGGCCGCCTGGTCCTTCAGGCTCTCGGCAGCTGCCGCGCTTTCCTCGACCAGCGCCGCGTTCTGCTGCGTCATCTGGTCCAGCTGGTTGACAGCGGTGTTGACCTGGCCGATGCCGTCGCTCTGCTCGCCTGCGGCCGCGCTGATCTCGCCGACGATGTCGGTCACACGGCGGATCGAGCCGACCACCTCGTTCATGGTCTGACCGGCTTCGCCCACCAGGCGGCTGCCCGCATCCACGCGGTCGACGCTGGCGCTGATCAGCCCCTTGATTT
>NZ_BCWQ01000017.1 GCF_001592285.1 Hydrogenophaga pseudoflava NBRC 102511
ATCCTGATGGGACGCCGCATGTCGTCGCGCGGCAATACCCGCGCCGATGGTGGCGTGCCCAACATCAACCAGTTCGGCAACTCGTACCAGCTGCTGCCGGCCGACTGGGTGGGGCCGTTCTACCTCCAGTGAGCAAGGATGGCACTGTTGCATTTCGTCCGTAGTACCTTTTGTGGCAGAGGCCTGCTGGTCTGCTGCTCCGGTCTTTCCTTCGAAGTGATCGTCTCAGAAGACTGCTGTCGTTCTTCATAGAATGGGCTCAGTTGCTGATGGTGTGTGTGCTGCCGCCCTGCACCCAGCTCTTTCGGGCCAAACGACACCGGGGCGACGCAGCCCCATGGGAAGGAACAAATGCCGATCCCTGCCAGTTCGTGTCTCTCCATGTTGCTGGCAGCGCTGGCCAGCGTGTCGATGTTTGCTGCCTGCGGTCCAGCACAGCCGGGAGTCAGTTCCCCGGGCCTAGTTGAGACCCTTGCCAGCAAGTCCGATCTGGTAGCGTCGCCGGAGCCCTGGGATCGCAAGTCTCTCGGTGGATTGGGGGCATCGTCGACGGGGGCTGGCACTCTCACGCAGGTGGTCTACCGCGCCACCGACCAGCGGAGCGAAACGCCGGGCAGCGCTCAGTCATCCCGCACGGTTGCGGCAAGCCTGGACGCCACGCGCTTGAGTGGTCCGGCGCCGCTGGCGGTGCAGTTTGACGCCACGGGCACCACCTCCAGTCTGGCGGGTCAGCACCCGTTCCACCAAGTGCGTTATTCGTTCAATTTCGGTGACGAGCGGGGCCAGACGTGGGCGATATCGGGTCTGCCAAAGAATGTGCAGTCGGGTGGTCCGCTGGCTGCGCACGTGTTCGATCATCCGGGTACTTACCAGGTGCGTGTTCGTGCAGCCGATCTGGCAGGGGGGTACTCTGAGCGCTCGGTCAGCGTGGAGGTGCTCGACCCCAACGTGGTCTACGCGGGGACGAAAACGATCTGCGTGTCGACGGTGGGCAACTTCTCGGACTGCCCGGACGGGGCGTCGCGCGTGGTGATGGTGCCCAACTCGGCAGCGCTCAACGGCCGCCGGGTGTTGTTGCGCCGAGGCGAGACGTTCGGGTCCATCGAGATCGGACATGGCAGCCAGAACGTGCAGGTGGGGGCGTTCGGAACCGGTGCGAAGCCGCGGGTGAGTCGTGTGCTGGTTGGGTCGATAAGACCCTCTTCTGCGGCGTTCCCTCAGGACATCTCCGTGATGGATCTCCACATTCTTCTGAATTTCGAACAGTTCGGGACGATGTCTCGTCTGTTGCTGTACCGGAACACCTTCGATGTGCCAACGGGTGATTTCCTGGCTGCCCAGATAAGCCTCGCAAGTGCGCTGGCCTACATTGTTCAACACCACAAGCTGGCACCGGACCAGTATTTCCAGCCACGCGAGCTGTTCGTGGTGGAGAACCAGCTGAGGGGAAGCACAACGCTCCCGCACATCAACATGGCGGGCGAAGGCAGCCGCTTCGTCATCATGGGCAACGACATGAGCACGGCCCAGCAGCACACGGTGCGTCTGTGGCGCATGAACAAGGGGTTCATCGCGCACAACGCACTGCGGGGACGCTCATCCGACGGCACCCGCCATGCCTTGAAGATCCACTCTGGAGGACTGGGCGCCTACGACGACAACTATGGCATTTCGGGGTCCACCTGGGCATCAAGGCAGATCGTCATTGCCAACAACCGCTTGGGAGACGCCACGGACAACAACTCCTTCACCGGCGGAGCAGCTCCTGAGAACAACGGCCCCGACAGCCGCCAAGGCCTGGAAGACGTGGTGCTGGAGAACAACGTGTTCCACCGTGGCCCGAACACGAACACCGAGTTCATCCTGATGGGGCGTCGCATGTCATCACGCGGCAACACCCGCGCCGATGGTGGCGTGCCCAACATCAACCAGCTTGGCAATTCCTACAAGCTGCTACCGCCCGACTGGGTGGGCCCGTTCTTCACCAAGTAGCCGCTGCGCCTTGCCCATTGACCGGCTGGTGGCCCCAAAACGCAGGCCTCATATCCGGCCGACGTCTGGCGAGCGCTTGCGCTGGAACAGGTACAAATTGTTGCGTGTACCATCCCTTCCAGTACCCAGCTGAATACTGCCGACTCAGTTGCGGGGCCCAAAACCCAAGATGTGCACAACCCAGATATGACACAGCGTTATGTTTTGATCTCGCCGTGCCGCAACGAGGCGAAGTACATGCGCCAGACGCTGGACACCGTGGTGAGCCAGTCTGTTCGCCCGGCCCGCTGGGTCATCGTCGATGACGGTTCCAGCGATTCGACGCCGCAGATCCTGGCCGAATACGCGGCCCGCCACGACTGGATCCAGATCGTCACCCGCCAGGACCGTGGTCACCGTGCGGTGGGTCCGGGCGTTGTGGATGCCTTCTATTCCGGATACGCAGCGATCCATCCGCAGGACTACGAGTTTGTCTGCAAGCTGGATCTGGACCTGCGTCTGCCACCCAGGTACTTCGAGATCCTGATGCAGCGCATGTCCGATGAGCCCCGTATCGCGACCTGCAGCGGCAAGGCCTACGTGGAGGAAGGCGGCCAGCTCATTCCAGAGCGCCATGGCGATGAAACGTCGCTGGGCATGACCAAGTTCTACCGGGTCAGCTGCTTCGAGGCGATCGGCGGCTTTGTGCGCGAGGTGATGTGGGATGGCATCGACTGCCACCAATGCCGCATGAAGGGCTGGATCGCCTGCAGCTGGGACGACCCCGATCTGCGCTTCGTGCACCTGCGACCCATGGGCTCCAGCCAGGACAGCATCTACACCGGCCGCATGCGCCACGGCTACGGCCAGTACTTCATGGGGACCGGCTTCCTGTTCATGGCGGCGAGCGCGTTGTCGCGCGTCAACCAGAAACCCTACGTGCTCGGCAGTGCAGCCATGTTGTGGGGCTGGCTGAAGGCGGCCCTGCAGCGAAAGCCGCGCTACGACAACCCGGAGTTCCGGCGCTTCCTGCGCGCCTACCAGCTCCGGGCGCTGCTGGTCGGCAAGGCCCGCGCGGCGCGCGAACTGACGGGGCGTGCCTGATGTGCGGCCTGGCTGGAATCGTTGGACGCGTCGGTGAGGCGAACCGCCTCGCGCTGCAATGCATGACGGACGCCATGGCGCACCGGGGACCGGATGGCGACGGCATCTGGATGGGGCCGGCGGACGCCCGTGGCTGGGGCGTCATGCTCGGGCACAGGCGGCTGTCGATTCTCGACCTCACTTCGGCAGCCTCGCAGCCCATGACGGACCCCGAGCGCGGCGACGTCACCGTGCTCAACGGCGAGATCTACAACTACATCGACATCCGCAGGGCGCTCGGCGCCCAGGGCCAGACGCTGTGGTCGAGCGGTGACACCGCGGCCATGCTGCGGCTCATCAGCATGCATGGGTTCGACGCGGTGCAGGAGCTTCGCGGCATGTTCGCGCTGGCCGTGTGGGACCCGCGTCGCCGCGAGCTGCTGCTGGCGCGCGACGCGCTGGGCATCAAGCCGCTGTATTTCATGAAGAATCCCGACGCCTCGGGCGACTGGACCTTCGCGTTCGCGTCCGAGGTGCGCGCGCTGCTGCGTTCCGGTCTGCTGCGCAAGCCCCGCCTGCGCCGGTCTGCCGTGGCCAGCATGGTCTGGAACGGGTTCACGGTGGCGCCGGAAACCATCGTCGATGGCATCGAGTCGCTGTGGCCGGGCGAGATGAGGGTGTATGCCCAGGATGGGCGCGAGCTGCGGCGCAAGCGCTACTGGACGCAGGCCGCGCTGCCGCGCACGGGTGAATCGACCGACCAGGACGTGGCCATGGCGCTCGAAGACAGCGTGCGCCGCCACCTCGCTTCCGATGTGCCGCTCGGGGTCTTCCTCTCGGGTGGAGTGGATTCCTCCGCCATCGCCAACGTGGCCAAACGCGTTTCCCGCGACCCGGTCCACTCCTTCACACTCGCGTTTGCCGAGCAAGAGCGCAACGAAGGCGAGATCGCCCGGGCCGTCTCCAAAGCGATCGGCACGCAGCACCACGAGATCGTTCTGCGCCAGGAGGGATTTGTCGATCGGCTGGACGAGGCCATGGGCAGCCTGGACCAGCCCAGCTTTGACGGCCTGAACTCGTTCTTCATGTCGCAGGCCGTCGCACAGGCCGGCTTCAAGGTGGCTCTGGTGGGCAGCGGAGGCGACGAGCTGTTCGGTGGCTACACCTCGTTCCGCGACCTTCCTGCGATGGCGGCATGGTCGCGCCGCCTTGGCTTCGTTCCGAGCGCTTTGCGCAACGCCGGCGCGCGGGCGTTTGCGCGCTGGAAGGCGCCCGATGGTGGGGCTTTCCGGCCCCAGACCCGCTGGGCCAAGCTGCCGACCATGGTCGAGGCCGGGGACGACCTGCTGGCGCTCTACCAGTGTGCCTATGCACTGTTTCTGCCCGACACCCACCGCAGCCTGCTGGGCACGGCGGCGCATGGGCTGGAGATGGGCTACTGGGGGCTGCCGTCCGAGGTGGTCGCGGCACTGCGCACCGAGGTGGACGGACGCAGCGATCTGTCGTCCATCGCCATGCTGGAGCAGCGCCTGTTCCTGGGCGAGCGCCTGCTGCGCGACGCCGACTCGACGAGCATGGCCGCTTCCATTGAAACCCGCCTGCCCCTGGTCGATCAGCAGTTGCTCGAAGCGGTGGCGTCCTTGCCGGACGACGTCCGTTTCCAACCCGTGCGCTCCAAGTCGATGCTGCGCAGCGCGGGGCTTCAGGGGCTGGACCCGGCCCTGTTCGACCGGCCCAAGTCGGGCTTCGAGCTGCCCTACGACCACTGGCTGCTTGGCGCACTGGGCTCGGAAGTGGGCGCGGTGCTCACCGACCGCGACCTGATGGCCAGCGTGGGGCTGGCGCCGACCGTCGTGGCCGACCTCTGGCGCGCCTACCAGGCGGGCGCCCCAGGTCTCTACTGGACGCGGATCTGGTGCCTGTACGCGCTGGCATCGTGGGCGCGGCGGCATGGTCTGTCGGTGGAGTCCGCGCCATGAGGGTGGCCTACCTCATCAGCGAGTATCCGAAGGTCAGCCACAGTTTCATCCGCAGAGAAATCGCAGCGCTGGAGCGGCAGGGTGTCGAGGTGCTGCGTTTTGCGATCCGAGGGCCGTCGGACGGAAGCCCCGACTCAGCGGACGTCGAGGAACTGCGGCGCACGCGCTACGTGCTGGGCGCGGGCGCCATGTCCACGCTCGCCCACGTGATGGCGGCCGTGGTGCGACGGCCGAGGGCCTTCATGGCCGCGGCCCGTTCCGCGTGGCGGCTGTCCCGTCGCGCAGACCGCAGCCTGCTGCACCATGTGGCCTATCTGGTCGAGGCCTGCATCGTCGGGAACTGGATGCACAAGGAAAAAGTGCCGCACCTGCACGCGCACTTCGGTTCGAACCCTGCCACGGTGGCCATGCTGGCGGCACAGATCAACGGCGGCACCTTCAGCTTCACAGCGCACGGCACGGTGGAGACGGACGCAGCGCAGTTCATCGGCATTCCCGAGAAGGTGCGCCGTGCGGCGCATGTGGTCGCGGTCAGCGAGTACGGACGAAGCCAGCTGTGCCGCTGGGTGGAGCCCTCTCACTGGAAAAAGATCTCGGTGGTGCACTGCGGACTGGACGAGGGCTACCGTGCGCCTCCCGCGCAGCCGTTCAACGCGGTGCGGCGCTTTGTCTGCGTGGGGCGATTGAGCTCGGAGAAAGGGCAGTTCGTGCTGATCGACGCGCTGGGCGAGCTGCGTCGCCAGGGCGTGGAGGCCGAGCTGGTGTTGGCGGGCGACGGCGAGCTCCGGTCCGCCATCGAACAGCACTGCCAGCTGCGCGGGGTGGCGGACCGGGTGCGCATCACCGGCTGGATTTCGGGTGCCGATGTGCGCAAGGAGATCGAGGCCTCGCGCGCGCTGGTGCTCAGCAGCTTTGCCGAGGGCTTGCCGGTCGTGCTGATGGAGGCCATGGCCTGTGCGAGGCCGGTGATCGCCACACGCGTGTCTGGCATTCCCGAGCTGGTGCGCGATGGTCAGGACGGCTGGGTTGTGGCGCCCGGCAACGCCCTGGAGCTGGCGCAGGCCATGCGCCGCTGCCTCGAAACGGAGGCCCCGCAGCTCCAAGCCATGGGCGAAGGGGCGCGGGCGCGGGCGCTGGAGCGGCACGATGTCGACCGGTCGGCGCAACAGCTGCGTGAGATCTTTGCTCCGCTCGCCGGGGCCAGCGCATGAGCGCGCGCAGGGAGTTGCCATGAGCGCGGTCTCGACCCTCAAGGCCCTGGTCCGGGACACCTGCGGCCAAGCCCTTTCGGTGGCACGCGTGACCGCGCCGTCGCGTCGGCTCGCGCAAAGACTCTCCATCGTCACCTTCCACCGCGTCCTGACCGGGCCGCAGCGACGGGTCTACCCATTGCCGGGCCTCGCCGTCACCCCGGACGAACTGGACGACCACCTCCGGTTTCTCACCCGTCATTTCCAGTGCCAGTCGCTTGATGCCGCCCTCGGGCTGTGGGAACAAGGTCGCATAGCCAGCCGGCCACTGCTGGCGATCACCTTCGACGATGGCCAGCTCGACAACTACGAGAACGCGCTGCCCGTGCTGGAGAAGCATGGCGTGACCGCCAGCTTCTATGTTCCCAGCCAGGTTCTTGAGGATTCGACGCCGCTGTGGCACGACACCATGGCGGTCTCGGTCGCCTGGCTGGTGAACCAACTGTCAGGAGAGGGCGTTCGGTCAGGATCCACGGACCGCGGCGCGGCGCTTGCGTTGTTCGTCGAACTGCACCCTGGCGGGGAGCTGGGCGGTGTGGCGGGCCACCTCACCGTTGAAGCCGCGCTGGAGCACACGAAGCGCTGGAGCCCCGCGCAGCGTGAGGACTGGATGCGGCGCGCCAGCGGCGTGCTGCCCCCCGCCCAGCGGCCCGGCTGGGATGGGTTCATGAGTGTCGAGCAGATGAGAGACCTCGTGGCCCGCGGTCACGAGATTGGTAGCCACTCCCACTCCCACGCGCTGCTGCCGCAGTGCACGGACGACGAACTGCGCGCCGAGATCGCCGGCTCCCGCCAGAAGCTGGAAGCCGTGCTCGGCACGCCGGTGACCACCTTCTGCTATCCCAACGGGTCTTTTGATTCGCGGTGTGTGGCGCAGGCCCGCGAGGCCGGCTACCGGGCGGCCGTCACCACCCGCTGGGGCAGCAACGCACCCGGTGCAGACCTCTTCCGCCTGCAGCGCTTCAACATGAACGCGCAGCATGCGCAGGACCGGAACGGGCGCTTCTCCGAGGCCCGTCTGGCCTGGCGCATGAGCGGACTGCACCCGGGACTGGACAGGGTGAGCCAGGACCCTTGCGGCGGCGACGCCACGTGACTTTGCAGGCAGCTCAGTCTTTTCTGGGCGAAAAACCCATCACGGCGGGGTGATCCAGCCGGTGCAGCAGCGCCTGCATGGAGGCGATGCTCTGGAAGCGGCCAACGAACTTGCCGAACAGCGAGCGCTTGAGCAGCGGGAAGCCGGCGTCGATCATCTGTTCCGGGCAATTCAGGCACAGGTCCAGATGGCGTGAGCCATCTGCGTACCAGTAGGCGCCCACGCTGACGTGGGGGCTGGCCACCCGGGCCAGCAGGGTCTCCTGCAGCAGGATGACCGATTCGGAGGAGTCGTAACACCACTCGGTGGAAATCACCGGCGCGATCACTTTCAGCAGCTCCGCGTCGACCTGCCGGGCGATCAGGGCAAAGGACTGCAGGTGGTTCTCTTCGAGCGCGTTGGCGCTCAGGCCCGCCACCCGCCAGGGGGCCTGCTCGACAAAGGGAGTCAGCGGGGAAAACGGACCGAGCACGGAGTCGTTGAACATCAGCACATCGGAGCCTGGAGCCCGTTGTGCCAGCTCGTTCAGGCAGATCGCGTAGGCCGAGAAGTCAAAGCCATCCGTCCCTTTCCAGTACAGCGCATCGCAGTGCCGCTTCAGCTCATCGAGCACCGGGTGACCGGGGGGGCAGGCGCACACGATCATCACCGAGGCATCCTCTGATGCGAGGCGTTGGAGCGTGAACCGGTGCTGGGTCGACAACTGGCCCTGGGGCGCGTACAGGAAGTACATGAGCCAGCGGCCGGCTCCGCTGGCCGGGACCACAGGCTTCCAGACCGGGGGCTTCTGTCGCGTCCGGCGGGCCCGCCACCGGGCCACGATGATGCGCGGGCGCGGCTGGCTGGGTTCGTAGTTCCAGAAGGTCTGCGCCCCTTCCACCGGCCTGGCGAGTTCAGTACGCATTCTTGCCCGTCAGCGCGCCCAGGGTGCGCAGCAGGATGGAGAAATCGAGCCACAGCGACCAGTTGTTGATGTACTCGATATCCGCTTCGATGCGCGCCTGCATGCGCTCGATGTCGGTGGTCTCGCCTCGAAGGCCCCGCACCTGGGCCAGTCCCGTGATGCCGGGTTTGATGTTGTGGCGGGCGAAGTAGGCGTTGATGCCCTTGGAGTACAGCTCGTCGTGCTGCACCGCGTGCGGTCTGGGTCCCACCAGCGACATCTCGCCCATGAGGACATTGAAGACCTGCGGCAGCTCGTCCAGACTGGTCTTGCGGAGGAAGGCCCCCACGCGGGTCACCCGGGGGTCGTTGCGGGTGGCCTGGCGAATCACGCCGGCCTCGGGCTGGTGCACATACATGCTGCGGAACTTCCAGATGTGGAACACCCGCCCGCTCCATCCCATGCGCGCCTGCCGGAAGAACACGGGGCCCTGGCTGTCGAGCTTGATGGCCGCGGCGATGATCAGCAGGACCGGCGAAATCACCATCAGGATCAGCAACCCCAGGATGCGGTCTTCTAGGGCCTTGAGCAGGAGCCTGGTGCCTGTCAGCGGGGTTTCAGACAGGGTCAGCACG
The DNA here is from genome assembly GCF_001592285.1 of Hydrogenophaga pseudoflava NBRC 102511. Classification (GTDB taxonomy): domain Bacteria; phylum Pseudomonadota; class Gammaproteobacteria; order Burkholderiales; family Burkholderiaceae_C; genus Hydrogenophaga; species Hydrogenophaga pseudoflava. Next base: position 8,898 of record NZ_BCWQ01000017.1, read on the forward strand.
GGCAGTCCCGCGATTTCCCGGACGCTGTGATTGACCAGCAGCAGCGAGAAGATGTCCGGCACCCAGTGCACCGACACATGGCGGTCCAGCAGCTGGAAATACAGGCTCTCGATCAGGTCGGACTCGCCCAGGGGGATGGCGAAATACACCGTGCGCACGTCGTGGCGCTCGATGATGGACAGCATCTGGTCGAGCGGTCCGATGATGTTGAGCTCCTTGAGCGATGCGAAGTCCGAGCTTTCGTACAGGGTGGCGCCCGCCCTGGCCTCGCTGACCTGCGCGGCCGAGGGCAGCTCCAGACAGCCCACCACCTTCTGGTTCAGCCACGGGTTGCCCGAAATCTTGTTCTGCAGATAGCTCGCGAGCTTGCCCGTTCCGACGATCAGCACGTTCTCGGCAGGCAGAGCGTGGACCATGACCCGGATCTGGATCTCGCGGCTGAGGTACTGCAGAAAAACCTGCAGCAGATAGCCCGCGATGAACAGCTGCCCCAGCAGCAGGCGGGAAAACACATCGGTCTGCTTGGTCACAAAACCGACGACCAGCAGGAAGCCGAATGTCAGCGACCAGGCCTTGAAGAGGGTCAGGGCCTTGCGCGTGAAACTGCTGTTGCTGCGGTAGACGCCGAACTGGTTGTAGGCGAACACCATCACCATGGCCAGAAGGAGCAGCAGCACGGAATAGGGCGTGGTGACGGTGCCGATGTGTTTCTGGATCAGCAGCAGGGACAGGGTCATCACGGCCACCACGTCCACCACGGCCTGCACCGCCGTGGAGATGCTTCCGCGGCGCTTGAGGATGGATCGATGGGGTCTCTTCGAGAGTGCCATGGAACAAATGTATCGGGTTACGACGAGCGGGCGACCCGCATCAGCTGCCGCGCTGTGCCACGCCGGTCTTGGGGTAGCTGGTCACCACCGACCAGATCACCTCGCTCATCAGTCGGGCCAGTTCCGGCGAGATGGGGGGCAGCTGCGTCCCGTCGACCAGCCGGATGGTCTGCGACTCTGCCGGAGGCGGGCGGTGATAGAGGACCGCGTAGTGGGTGAGGGCGACGAGGTAGTTGCCCAGCGCACTGAGATGAATCATGTCGCGTTTGCCCTCGTCGCTGATGTAGAACAGGTCTTCGCGCGATCGCAGCCGGTCGACGCCACCGCGGGCTTCCACCTCCCGCACCAGACGGGCCATCACCTGGCCGGCGGGAATGACGTACACCGGACCGCCGGTGTCGCCGTGCGCCAGGCCCCTTGCCAGGAGCACACCCTCCCAGTAGAGGCTCAGGTCCTCGTCCAGCCGTTCCAGCCAGCCTTTGGGGTCGTTCAGCTCGTGCCAGAGCTCGTAGAGGTATACCCGGATCTTGGGATTGGCTGCCCGCGCTGCCCGTGCCCACTGGCGGATGTACTGCGGGCTGTCGTGGTGCTTGATCGCGTCTTTGATCTCCACCGACTCCGTCAGGACCAGTACGTCGAACTGGCCGCTGTTGACGGCCTGGTGCGCGTCCTGGTAGCGGGGGTGCGCGTTCTCGATCTCGAAGCCGTTGACCGGAACGTCAGGTTCCCAGTGCGACCTCAGCGAGGCGCCCCATCCCAGCTGCGAGCGGTGGTCGTGGCCTGCGCCGGCCAGCTGCTCCAGCATCATGGGGATGTCCTTGTTGACCAGGCTGTGGCCGATGTGGAAGACGCGCAGCGGCTTGTCAGGCGGCGACAACGGCTGCGTGTACAGGGCCGAGAGTTCGACCGGGTCGAGCGACTTGTGCCATCCGCAGGCGGTGAGTGCGAAGGCCAGCAGGTATTTCAACGAGTGTTTCAGCATCATGTGGTGGAGGCACGGGTTGAAGAGGGCGACGCAGTATGACCGGTCTGGACCGGGGAAGTGCCCATGCGTCTGGCGTCGGCGAGGTGCGGGCGCATCGCTGCGGCCAGCACCTCCACATGGGGTGGCTCCAGGATGTCCATGTGTTTTCCAGGCACGCGTTCGATGGTCAACCGTGGCAGCAGCGAGCGCCAGCCATAGGCCGGCGCCGTGGACAGGTCGTCACCGGCTTGCAGGAAGACGGCGGGCAGGTCACAGGGTGTGGCCTCGTGGTCGCGCATGGCCTTGGCATAGACCTGGATGCGCCGACTGCCGGGTTCGTGTCGGTGTTCGGTCTGGTGCCGGAACACACGGTAGACGTGCAGGACGTGCCCCAGCCCCCCGCGCCGGAGCAGGCGCAGGCGCCTGACCACCCCCGCCACCAGGTGCCTGAAGCCATGTCCGGGCAATCTGGAGTCGAGCAAGGCGATCAGGCCGATGGTTTCGCCTTCTGTCTGCAGCTGTCGTGCCACCTCGAACGCCAGCAAGCCGCCGATCGAAAAGCCACCGAGGAAATAGGGGCCGTGCGGCTGGATGCCTCGGATCAGATCCTTGTATTCCCGCGCCAGCGTCTCCACGGTCACCACGGGCGGCGCCAGGTCCGTCGGCTGCTCCAGCAGGTCGATTTCGGTCTGTGAGAACACGCCGTACACCGGCATGCCCGGATCAAGCAGCTGCGCCAGCCGCCTGTACATCTCCGCGCCTGCCAGCAGGAAGAGGCCAGGACCCTGACCAAGGGGTTGCAGCACCGCCACCGGGATGTCCTTGTGGTCCCCGGGCGAGGTCTGCGACAGCGCCTCGGCCAGCTCCGCCACCGTGGGATGCTTGAACAGCAGGGCCAGCGCGCAGGGTCGTTGCAGCGCCGACTCGATGCGGCTGACCACCCCCACGGCCAGGATCGAGTGCCCGCCGAGGTCGAAGAAGTTGTCGTGGATGCCGATCGTTTCGGTCTGCAGGGCGGCTTGCCAGATGGACAGGATGACCGTTTCGGTGGGGTTGCGGGGCGGGGTCAGCGAGGTGCGCCCTCCCGAAGGATTGACGGAGGGCGCTGGAAGCGCACGGCGGTTGGTCTTGCCGTTGGGCAGCACCGGGATGCTGTCCAGTGCGACAAACAGGCCGGGCACCATGTGGTCCGGCAGCCAGCGGCGCAGGTGCTCGCGCAGCTCGTCGCGAGAAGGCAGAGGCCCTCTGGGGACCACGTAGGCCACCAGCCGGGGCTGACCTGGCGAGTCCTCGCGCAGCATGACCACCGCGCGTGCGATGGCTTCGTGGGCGAGCAGCCGGGACTCGATTTCCCCAAGCTCCACCCGGAACCCGCGCAGTTTGATCTGATCGTCGAGCCGGCCTCCGTGCTCCAGCGACCCGTCGCAGCGCCAGCGCCCGCGGTCCCCCGTGCGGTAGATGCGGGTGGTGAGCGGGTCCGGTGCATCGGGCTGGTCGATGAAGCGCTCGGCGGTCAGTGCCGCCTGCCGGTGATAGCCGATGGCCACGCCGGTGCCGCCGATGTAGATCTCCCCGGGAACTCCGATCGGGCATGGCTGCAGGTGCGGGTCGAGCACCTGGATCGAGGTGTTGAGCACCGGGCGGCCCAGGTCGATGGCCTGGACGGCGCCCGGAGACACCCGCCAGCAGCTGGACCACACCGTGGTTTCGGTGGGGCCGTACATGTTCCAGACCTCGTCGCAGCGGGCGAGCAGCTGGCTGGCAAGATCGGGCGTCAGGGGCTCGCCGCCCACCAGCGCCTTGAGCCGCGGGTTGCCAGCCCAGCCTGCGTCGAGCAGCAGGTGCCAGCGCGACGGTGTGGCCTGCAGCACGGTGATGTCCTCTCGCGCCAACAGCTCGGCCAGCGCCCGGCCATCGGTGGCGTCGGCCTGGCTGGCCACCACCACGGTGCCGCCCGTGCCCAAGGGGAGAAACAGCTCCAGGACGGCGATGTCGAAGCTGGGGGTGGTCACGGCCAGCAACCGGTCGTGCACGGTGCAGCCGGGCGCGCGCGCCATGCTCTCCAGCAGGTTCACCATGGCCCGGTGTGGCACGGCGACCCCCTTGGGCCGACCGGTGGAGCCGGAGGTGTAGATCAGGTAGGCCGGGTCTTCCGGGCGGGCATCGAGCAGGGCATCGTCCGGCAGCCGGTGCGGTGCGGCCGCGTCGATCTGCGCGCGGTCCCTATCGACCAGCAGGCGGGGGGTCTGGTCCTCGTCCAGCACCACCGAACTGTGGCTCACCAGCAGCGCCAGCTCGGCGTCCAGCATCTGGTCGCTCAGCCGTTGCCGGGGATAGTCCGGGTCCAGGGGCACGTAGGCCGCGCCTGATTTGAGGATGGCCAGCAGCACGATCACCAGTTCGTGGTTGCGGGGCAGGCAGACGCCCACACGGCAACCCCGCGCAACGCCGCGCTGGCGCAGCAGCCTCGCCAGCCGGTTCGAAGCCTCGTCCAGTTCGTGGTGGGTCAGCCGCGCAGCGCCGTGGACCAGCGCGGGCCGCTGGGCCGACTGCAGCAACCCCCGGGTCACCCAGGCGTGCGCCGATGCGGCGACGGGTGCCTCGACGGGGCCATGCGACCACTGGTTCAGGTGCTCGCGTTCGGCCTCGCCCAGCAGCGGGAGTGTGGCCACGCGGGAGTCCGGCGCCTGGATGGCGATGCGCAGGATCTGCAGCAGGTGCTCGCCCATGCGCTGCACCGTCTCCGGCACGAACAGGTCGGTGGCGTACTCGATCGTGAAGGCCTGGTCGTACATCACGTCGACCACCACACTCAGGTCGAACTGGGTCGACGCCCGGTCGAAGTCCAGCCGCGACCAGGTCAGGCCTTCGAAGTGGCAGTCCCGGGCCTGCGTGTTCACCATGTTGAAGAGCACGTTGAACAGCGGCTGGCGGCTGCTGTCCGGCCGGGCCGCGAGTTCGCGGACCAGCACCTCGAAGGGCATGTCCTGGTGCGAAAAGGCCTCCAGGGAGACGGTGCGCACGCGCGAAAGCACCGTGAGGAAGTCCGGGTTGCCGTCCAGATCGGTCCGGAACACCAGGGTGTTGACGAAGGTGCCGATGAGGTTCTCGGAGGCCAGATGGTGCCGGTTGGCAATGGGCACGCCGATGCCGATGTCGGTCTTGCCCGTGTGCCGATGCAGCAGCACATTGAGTGCCGCGATCAGCACCATGGACAGGCTGGCCCCGTGCGCCGCGCCGAGCGCGCGCAGGCCGGCGATGTGCTCGTGCTCCAGTGGAAAGCGCAACGCCGCACCGCGGAAGCTCTGCTCCAGGGGGCGTTGCAAGTCGTTGTTCAGCGGCAGCAGCTCCAGGCCGTTCAGCCGCTGCGACCAGTACGCGAGCTCGCTGCTTCGTCGCTCGGTTTCAAACCAGTCCCGGTGCCAGACCGCGTAGTCCGCGTACTGGATCGGGAGCTCGGGCAGGCAGGCCTCGGACCCGGACACCAGGGCGCTGTAGTGAGCCGCCAGCTCGCGCCCCAGCTCCGCGAACGACCACTGGTCGCTGACGATGTGGTGCATCACGATCAGCAGAACCGCGTCCTGTTCGGCCAGGTGGATGAGCTGTGCGCGGACCAGCGGGCACTGGTCCAGCACAAAGGGCTGGCAGGTGACATCGGCCAGATGGCGGCGCAGCACCCCGTCGGGCACACCGCGTCCCTCGGTGGCCAGCCGCACCTGCTGAAGGGGCACGGCCGGTGGCGGCACCACCTCGGCAAACACGCCGTCGGCGGTCTTGACAAAGCGTGTGCGGAGTACTTCGTGGCGTTCGACCACGCGATCCATGGCCTTCTGCAGGGCCGCCACCTCCAGCGGCCCCTTCAACCGCATGGCCAGCGGGATGTTGTATGCGCTGCTCTGTGGCGCCAGTTCGTGCATGAACCACATGCGCTCCTGGGAGAACGACAGGCCCAGCCGGCTGCCAGGGCCGCGCGCCGCTGAAGGTGTGGCCGCGGCCGGCACCGATGGGCTCGCCACAACGCTGTCCGGCGTGGGCGACAACTGCATCAGCCGCTCGGCGAGTCCGCGCACCGTGGGCGTCTCGAACACCGCGCTGATGGGCAGGTCGAGGCCAAGCCTCGTGCGCAGACGCGAGACCAGCTGTGTGGCCAGCAACGAATCGCCACCCAGGTCGAAGAAGTTCGCGTCGTGGTCGATCACCTCGTGCCCGAGGATCTCGGACCAAAGCAGGGTCAGGCTGTCCAGCAGCGCGGCATTGGCGGAGTGGTCCGTCGCCGTGTTTGTGGAGGATTGGGCCGACAGGCGCAGGGGCTCCAGCCGCCCCTCCAAATAGAGGCGCCGCGCCGCGCCGCGCTGCGGCTTGCCGCTGGAGGTCCGGGGCAGGGTGCCGGTGCGCAGGGGAACGATGTCGTGCAGATCGACCTGGTGCTCCGCGGCCACCCGCTTGTGGACGGCATCGACCAGCTGCCGCACCACGTCCGGCGAGGGGCGCCGGCTGCACTCGACCAGCATCACGACCGCTTCCCGGTCTCCCTTGTCCACCGAAATGGCGATGACGCCACCGCCCCGGATGCCGGGGTGCGCCGATTCGGCTGTCTGCTCCAGGTCCTGGGGGTAGAGGTTGCGGCCGTTCGCGATGATCAGGTCTTTGCGGCGGCCGGCGACGAACAGCTCGCCGCCGTGCAGGAAACCCAGGTCGCCGGTGCGCAGGTAGCGCGTGGGGTCGGCAACTTCGGGGGCAAGGGTTCCGCCAAAGTGCTCGGCGGAGACGTCGGGCTGTCCCCAGTAGCCCTGGCCCACGCTCGGTCCGGCCACCCAGATCTCGCCGATCCGGTCGGGGGCGCAGGGCGTCCTGGTGTCGGGATCGACGATGCGCAGCTGGAAACCCGGCAGCGCCGAGCCGCAACCCACCAGCGTTCTGGTGCCGGTCGCTTCATGGTCGGCTGGTCGCACTTCGTGGCGTTCGATGGCCTGCGCATCCAGCGTGATCTGTTGCAGCGGTGTGGCGGCATTCTTCACGGTGACTGCGAGCACCGCTTCCGCCAGTCCGTAGGAAGGCGCCAGTGCCGCACGGTGGAACCCGAAAGGCGTGAAGGCCTGCGAGAACGCGTCCAGCGTGGTGGCACGCACCGGTTCCGCGCCGCAGGTGGCGTATCGCCAGCTGTCCAGACGGGCGTTCCATTGCGGTGCGCGGGCCAGTGCCTGCACGCAGGCGGCGTAGGCGAAGTTGGGTGCACCGCTGTGGGTGACGCCATGCCGGGCAATGGCCTCCAGCCACTTCAAGGGGTGCAGCAGAAACTGCACGGTGGACATCAGGAACGAGGTGCCACCCGAGTACAGCGGCTGGAGCACTCCGTGCACCAGGCCGTAGTCGTGGAACCAGGGCAGCCAGACCAGTGCCTTCATCCGGGGCGTGTCCACACTGCTCACCAACGAGCGGCACTGGGCCAGCACGTTGTCGTGGGTGATCTCGACGCCCCGCGGGGCGCTCGTGGACCCGGAGGTGTACTGCAGATACGCCACCGGGCTCTCGTCCAGGCCTTCGGGTGACGGCGCCACCGCGTCGGTCTGCAGCGGTTCGTTCAGAAGGGTGTCCAGCGTGCACCAGGTGCGCTCGGGGATCTGGGTGCGGCCGGCTTCGATGTGTCCCTCGTCGGTCATGGCCAGCGCGACATCCGCACTGTTGGCAATGCCCAGCAAACGCGATTCGCTGTTCCGTGCGTTCCTGTTGTCCGGCGCAGGCGCTGGGACGGGGATGGCGCCGGCCAGGATGCAGCCCCAGAACAGCTGCACAGCGTCCAGGTTGTTGTCGAATGCGAGCAACACCCGATCACCTGACCCGATGCGCGCGCGCAGACGCTTCGCGATGGCTTCGGCCGACTGGCCCAGCGCGGCGTAGCTCAGCGAGTGGCTGGTTTCCAGGCCGTGCCCCAGGAACACGTAGGCCGCGTGTTCCCCGTAGTCCGCCACACGCTTGCGCAGCAGTTCGCGCAGATGGGCGTACTGGAGATCAGAGGTGGGCACGGATCACCTCGCTGCGGTGCCTGAAGACGGCGACGTCGTTGAAGGGGTGACCATCTTGCGCGGCCCGGCCAATGAGGTCCGCGAGCCGCTGGCGATCCCGCGCCAGGCCGGCCAGACTGGACACCAGTGCGCCGACGTCGTCTTTGGGGGTCAGTAGGCCGCCGCCGTGGGCGGAGATCAGGTCCTTCGGGAACGGGCTGTCGTAGCCGACCAGTGGCGTGCCTGAAACCAACGCTTCGATCAGGTTTCTCGGTGACTCCGGGGTCTTGTGGCAGAACACGAACACCTGGGCCTCGCGCAGAACCTTCAGGATGGCCGCGCGGTCCCTGATGAAGCCGGGCAGCGCGACCTGCCCGGTCAGTCCCAGGCGCTCCACCTGCGCCTTCATCTCGGGCAGACGTTCGCCGTCCCCCCACCAGGTCGCGCGGAAATCGACACCGGCGTCCTTCAGCGACGCCATCACCCGGATCCAGTCGTCGGCACCCTTCATCACGTCGGCACGGCCGAGATAGCAGATGTGCAGCGGGCCTTCCATGACTCCCTGCAGCTTGTTGCGGAGGGCATCGGGCGGGATGCGGTCCTCCTCGCGGAGGTGGATGTCGTGGACGATTTCAGCCTGTGAGGCGTAGGGCGCGTAGGTGGCGTAGGTTTCGGCACCATGGAACAGCCCCAGGGCCGAGCGCCGGATGATGGCCCGCTCCAGTGCGGCCATGGGCCGGTGGTACAGCGATGCTTTCAGCCGCGCCCGGCGGGTGCGGGCCGCACGGGCTTCGTGCCGCACCACTTCGGACTCCACCCGGTCGGTCCAGACGGCAAAACGCCGACCCTTGCGGTGGGCTTCCAGAGCGGCCACCGAGCCCCAGTCGCCGAAGAGCCCGCCAATCGAGAACGACAGGTAGTCCGCTTCGTCGATCAGCTGGGCAATCTGGCGCCGCACCGAGGGGAGGAAGCGGAAAAAGCGGTCGGGGCGGTAGGCCGACGGCAGGGCGACGAGGTGCACGCGCTCCAGGTCGATCGCCGACGAACGCACCGGAATCCAGCTCGGCGGCGGGGTGCCGGGCTCCAGCGGGTGCATCACCGTGACCTGTTCGAAGTTTTCGGCCCAGAGGCGCAGTCCGTTGCAGGCCTGGTCTTCCAGCAGGTATCCGTCTTTTCCGGCGTAGAGCGGCACGGGTGCATACAACAGCAGGCGGCTGCCGGAGGTCTTCATGTGGGTGCTTTCAAGGTGTTGCATGGCTCGTCGGCGCGCAGCAGTCGTTCATGAGCCCGACCCGGCAGGCCCGAGCATCCAGGCCAGGACCAGGCCATCGCGCGCGAGCAGGGTGCCTTGCCCGGTGCATCGGGGCACCGGGGTGTCGCTGGAGGCGGCGCGCACCACAAAACCGGTGGCATCCGCCGAGAACGTCACCTGCACATCGAGGAAGTCCAGCAGGCGCCCGGTCTGCGGGTACTGCCACTTGTAGAAGGCCTCCTTGGCGCAGAACAGCCGGGTCACCCGCCGTCCCCGCTCGTGTGGTGGCAGCTGATCGAGCAGGGCCCGTTCTTCGGTGGTGCAGAGGCTCGGCCAGAGGTCGGACGCCATGGCCCGGTCTTCTTCGATGTCGATGCCCACCGCGTGCACCTGGTGTCGCCGGCCGACCACCGCCACGCACACCCGGCCACCGTGTGCAATGGACCCGGTCAGTCCGTCGGGCCAGATCGGTGACCGGTCGGGGGCACTCGGAATGGCTGCGGGAACACAACCGATCTGCTGCATCGCAGCGCGTGCCGCCTGCCGCCCGGCGGCGTACTCGCTCTGCCGGGCCGGCACCGCTTTCAGGATGGCCGCGCGTTCGGCGGGCCAGAGCAGGTCTGGCTCGCCATCAACGCCGGTGCAGGCCACGCCAACACCCGCGCCAAGAGCCTGCGCCAGCTGCAGGCGCAAGGACTGCAGCAGCGGGAGCTCTGTGGACGATTGAAGGCATTCGAGCGCGTGCATCAGTCCTGCGGCAGCTTGCCCGAGCGCATCGCGCGCCGGCGCGACATCGCGTCGGCCCGCATCTGCGCGCGTTCCGTGGATTCCGCCGCGGTCTCGGCGGTCTCGCGGGGCTTGTCGTCCAGGTGCTGCGCCAGCGCCGAGAGGGTCGGGAAGCGGAAGATGTCGGTGATGCTCAGCCGGGTGGTGTTGAGCGCCTGCTTGATTTCGCGGTGGGCCTGAACCGCCAGCAGCGAATGGCCGCCCAGGGCGAAGAAGCTGTCCTTGGACCCGATCTGTGGCACGCCCAGGATGCGGGACCAGATGGCCGCGATCTTCTGTTCGACCTCGTTCTCGGGAGCGACAAAGGCCTCGGTGCGCTCGCGCTGCGTGTCCTGCGAGGGCGCGGGCAGGGCCTTGCGGTCCACCTTGCGGTTGGGCGTGAGCGGGAACTCGTCGACCATGACGAAGTGCGCCGGCACCATGTGCTCGGGCAGCCGGGTGGCGGCCCACTCGTGCAGCTGCTCGGTCGACACGCCTGCGTCGGCGCGCAGGTAGGCCACCAGGCGCACGTCGCCCGGCTGGTCTTCGCGGGCCACCACCACGGCCTGCTGCACACCGTCGCACGATTCGAGCACCGCCTCGATTTCACCGAGCTCGATGCGGTAGCCGCGGATCTTGACCTGGAAGTCGGCGCGACCGAGAAAGTCGATGCGCCCGTCCGCGCGCCAGCGCGCCAGGTCGCCGGTGCGGTACATGCGGGCACCACCAGGGGCGGCGCAGTCCGGGCGCACGAACGGGTCGGCCGGGAAGCGCTCGGCGGTGAGGTCGGGGCGCTGCCAGTAGCCGCGGGTGACCCCGTCGCCACCGATGTAGAGCTCGCCCGGCACACCCACCGGCACGGGTTCCTGGTGCTCGTCCAGCACGTACATCTGCGTGTTGGCAATCGGGCGACCGATGTTGACGATGTTCTCGCCAGGCCCCGCGGTTTCCGTGGACGACCAGATGGTGGTCTCGGTGGGGCCGTACATGTTCTCGATGGTGGCCGCACCGAGCTGGGACAGTTCGGCCACCAGCGAACCGGGCAGGGCCTCGCCGCCGATCATCAGGTGTTGGACCTTTCCCAGCGCAAGGCGGGCCTCGTCGTTCATGGCGATCATGCGCGCCATGCTGGGCGTGCACTGCAGATGGGTGACGCTGTGCCTCACGATCTGGGCCGCGATGGAGAAGTCGTCAGGTGCCGGGCCGGCGCCCTCGTTGGACCTGCGCAGCACCTCCGCCAGCGGGTAGAGGCCTTCCATGACCTTTTCGGACGGAATGCCGTAGTCGATCAGACAGGCGATTTCGTGCACGCCAATGCGCTTGAGCTGCTCCACCCGGTCCAGACAGTCCTCCACCGTGCCGAACAGGCCGGAATCTTCGAAGTAGCGCTGGAATGCGAACTCCAGAATGCCTTCGAGCTCCTCGGCGTCGAGGGTGCGGATGTCGATCTCGGCCGGGTTGGTGACGCCTTTTGGTTTTTTGAAGGCGGGGAAGGCCCAGGCGTACTGCTTGATCAGGCCGGCGGCGCTGCGCAGGTAGTCCTTCATCGGGCCACGCGCGGTCTCGCGGGCCTGCTCGCGGTCTCGGGCCACATAGGTGTGCAACATCAGCGTTACCGTGAACTTGGCCGGGTCGTGGCCGGCCTCACGCAGCGCGTCGTGGTAGAGCCCAATCTTCTCGGCGACTTCCTCGATGGTCTGGCCCAGCAGATGGGTCAGCACGTTGGCGCCGACCCGTCCGGCGTCGCGCCAGGTCTCGGGGTTGCCCGCCGTGGTCACCCAGATCGGCAGCTCCTTCGAGACGGGGCGCGGTTGCGTCTTGACCGCGAAGGTGCCATCCTTGGTAGGGAAGTCCACCGCCTCGCCGCGCCACAGGCGCCGGATCTGTTCGGTGGCATCGAACAGGGCCTGCCGGTTGGCGGGCGGCGTGTTCTCGGGTCGGAGCACGAAGTCGTCCGGGTGCCAGCCTGATGCCACTGCGAGCGCGGCACGGCCATTGGTCAGGTTGTCGATCACGGCCCACTCTTCGGCAACGCGCGCCGGGTGGTGCAGCGGCACCACGCAGCTGCCCGCGCGCACGCCGATGTTCTTGGTGACGGCCGCCACGGCGGCGCCGGTCACCGAGGGGTTGGGGTAGGGGCCACCGAAGGCGTGAAAGTGGCGCTCAGGCGTCCAGATCGCGCAGAAGCCATGCGTGTCGGCAAACTTGGCGCCTTCCAGCAGCAGCTCGTACTTCTTGGGGCCGGCGCCATCGTCGTTGCCCCAGTAGTAGATGGAGAAGTCCATCTTCTGGCCGCTGGCGATGCGCCCGGACGACACCAGCGCCCGGTTCTCGTCGCTGCTGAGCACCAGCTTGAAGCCGCGCGCCAGCGTGTAGAACAGTTCGAGCACCGAGATGTCGAAGGACAGGCTGGTGACAGCCAGCCACACGCCCGGCGGGTCGTGCCGGATGCGGTCGTCCATGCCGCGGAAGAAGTTGGCCACGTTGCGATGTTCCACCATCACGCCCTTGGGGCGGCCTGTCGAACCCGAGGTGTAGATCATGTAGGCGATGTCGGACACGCTCACGCCGCTGGCCGGATCGGTGTCGGGCTGGCTGGCGATGGCGGGGTCCTGGTCGATCACCAGCACCTGGGCCTGGTGGGCGGGCAGGCTGTCCACCAGCGTGGACTGGGCAACGATCACTGGCGCGCCGCTGTCCTCGATGTAGAGGGCAATGCGGTCGGGCGGGTAGGCCGGGTCCAGGGGCACATAACCACCACCCGCTTTCTGGATGGCCAGGGCGCCGACCAGCAGGTCGAGCGAGCGGGGGGTGTACAGCCCGACCAGGGTGCCGGGCAACACGCCCATGGCGATGAGGCGGTGGGCAACCTGGTTGGCCCGGCGGTTGAGCTGCGCGTAGCTCAGCGACTCGCCTTCGAACACCACCGCCGTGGCGTCGGGGGTGCGCTGCACCTGCTGCTCGAAGAACTGGTGCACGCAGGTCTGGCGTTCATAGTCGCAACGGGTGTTGTTCCAGCCGTAGAGCACCTGCTCGCGTTCGGTTTTGCTCATGACAGGGAGCCGGCCCAGCAGCGTGTCCTGGGCCGAGGCGTCACCCAGCGCGTCCAGCACGCGCTGCAGGCGCTGGCACAGGGTGTTCGCGGTCTCGGCGCTCAGGCGTGTTTCGTCGTACCAAAGGCTGAGGCCGCCCTGCGCGGCGACCTGGATCGTGAGGGCGGTGCCGTCGATGCCGGCCGAACCGTGGCACGTGGTCAGACCGACCTGGGGTACGGTGAGGGCTTTGATGGCCGGGTCGCGGGCGACCAGGTCGAGTGCAAAGGCGGGCGCCTTCCGTGCGGCCGCCAAGGCGTCGCTGCACTGGGCCGAGAACACCGAGAACGGGGTGTCCCCGGCGGCGTCGAGGCGCAGCGGCACCCAGGTTGACAGGAAGCCTGGTGCCTGCGGGATGTCTGCGTCCCGGTAGGCCAGGTCGAAACGGTTCTTGCCGCTGACGCGTGCGACCCAGGCCGCGACGGCGGCCAGCAGGCGGTCGCCGCCGAGGCTGGCGGGTACGTTCAGCGGCAACGAGTGCCAGAGGCTGGGTGCGGTCGATGCGGACACCAGCGGCAGATCGACCCCTTCGGGCGTCTGCAGGCACTTGCGCCAGGCGGCTTCACCTGTGACAACGCGTGCCATGGCATCGGTGAGGGCCGCCGCGCTGGCGGCGTCGGGCAGCGGCAGGCGATCGCCCGCCTGTGCCACGGTCGTCGGGCACACGGCGGCGCCCTGGGTGTCGCGCAGGCCGGCCAGGCGCACCGGGACCGAACCCGTGCCCACCACCAGTCCGCCCATGGTGGCTTCGAGCACCTCGCCCGGGGCTGCTGCAGCGCTGGCCTCGACCGCTGCCGTGGCCACCAGCAGCACCCGGTCGCCGACCACCAGCTTGGGACAGCTGATCGGGTTCCAGTAGCTGCCGTGGTCCAGCGCCGCCACCAGGGCCACCACCTCCTCGGCGGGCCGGGACAGGTCGATGCGGGCCGCTGCGGCGGGTCGGTCCAGGCGCGCGTGGTAGGAGCGCTGGCTCAGGTCCTGGGGGCGGCGTTGGGGGCCTGCACCGTGCAGATCCGCCAGCAACTCGGAGAAGCTTTCGATGGCTGCTTCGTAGCAGCGGGTGTTCAGCGTGAGCGCCGTTTCGTTGGGCGCCATGTCGAAGAGGCGCTGCTTGACGATGTCACCTTCGTCAATGCCGCCTTCGATCATGTGCCAGGTCACGCCGTGCTGCTTTTCCCGCGCCAGGATCGCCCAGACCGGTGCGTTCAGGCCGGCGTGGCGCGGCAGGGGGCCGTCGTGGAAGTTGATGGCGCCGCGCGTGGCTTTGGCCAGCACCGGCTGGGGAATGACCGACAGGTTGGCGATGCTGAAGAACCAGTCGAAGCCCACGTCGGACAGGCGCTCGGCGAGCCCTTCGCCAGGGGGTTCCACACGCAGCCTGTGGTTCGCCGCCCACGAGCGGATGTCGGGGTTGCGGGTGACCACCGCGCCGATGCGGTCACCCGCCCGCAGGAGTTGTTCGGCACATTCGATCAGCAGGGACTCATTGCCCATCACCACACAGGAAAAACTGCTCATGGGGGACTCCGGGATTGGTCAGTTCGGAAAATTCAGATGGAGGCTGCTTCGGGGCGGCCGACCAGCCGGCGGTGCCACGCGCAGCGCAGTGCGTGCGACACCAGGTCGCCGAGGAAGCGCTCGGGCTGGTCGGAGCGCTTCTTCTGAACAAGTCGGCGGGATCTGAAAATCAGGGCGCCCGCCACATGGGCCAGCGTGGCCAGGGCCGCGTAGAGGACGCCGTGGTTCTTGGTGAAGTACCACAGCCGCGAATCGAACCAGAACGGGGGAATGCGCTTCCAGGACTTCATGCCGGTGGAGACCGAGCCGATGTGCATCACGCGGCTCTCCGGGAGGTAGACAGACTGCCACCCGGCCCGGTGTGCCCGCAGGCTCAGGTCGGTTTCTTCGAAGTACAGGAAGAAGCGCTCGTCGAACCCGCCGGTTTCCTCCAAGACGCGGTGGCGGACCATGAGGCTGGCCCCGGCCAGCCAGTCCACCTCCTGCACCTCGTCGGACTCCGGCAGTGCGACGATGTAGCGTCGCAGCAGGCGCGAGATGGGGCCTGTGGCCGCGGCCGTCTCGAACTCGCTGAACACGGTCGGAAAGCGGAACGCCGTCTGGTGGTAGGCGCCGTCTTCGCCGTGCAGGCGGCTGCCGGCAAAGCCCACCCGGGGATGGGCGTCCAGATACTCGGCGAGCACGCGGATCGCGCCGGGTTCGGGAAAAGCGTCGGAGTTCAGGATGTAGACGTAGTCGGGCGACGAGCCGTCGGGCAGGCCTTGGCGGACGCCAAAGTTGTTGCCTGCACCGTAGCCGCCATTGCGACCCGACTGCAGCACCCGCACGCGGTTCCAGCCGCGCTCCCGGACCGCCTGCGTGAGCTTCTCGAACGACCCGTCGCCCGAATCGTTGTCCACCACGGTGATGCCACCTTCCAGCCCTTCCATCTCGCGCAACGCAGCCTCCACCGACCGCAGCGTCAGCTCGGGCGTGCGGTAGTTGAGCACGATCGTCAGCACGCGGGCCTTCGTGGGCTGGCTCATGGGCGGGCCTCCGGTTGTTGGACGGCCTCGATGCAGTCACGCATCAGACCCGCCAGCACGCGCACATTGGGCTCCAGCACCATGGAGTCGTGATCACCGGGCACTTCCAGCACGCGCAGCGACGGCAGGTAGCGCGTCCAGTCGTTGTCGGCGTACACATATTCGCGTTCGGCCGAGACCCAGCGCCCGCCCGTCACCTTCCAGCGCAGGTCGAGGGGCGGGCGGAAGAGCACGGCGTTGCCCTTCCAGACCTGCAGCTGGTAGCGGGGCAACGCCGCCAGGAACGCCGCCTGGATGGCTTCGTTGTTCAACTGGTTCGTGCGGGGCTGGATCGGCGCGGCATTCCTGTTGCGCAGGCGGTTGAGTTCCCAGTCCAGGCGCCCGCGTGCCCAGGTCCACAGGTAGCCCAAACCCTTCTTGCGCAGCTCCGCCAGCTTGATGATGGCCTTGTCCAGCCGGTTGATCTGGGGCCGTACCGGCAGCGGTGTGTCCAGCAGCACGAGCAGTCGGACCTGCTCACCTGCCGCTTCCAGCTGGCGAGCGATCTCGTAGGCGGTAATGCCACCGCCCGAGAAGCCGCCCAGAAGGTAGGGGCCGTGCGGCTGCACCTGGCGCATCTCGGCGATGTAGTCGGCCGCCGCCGCTTCAAAGGTTTCGTGCGGTGCCTGGTCACCATAGAGACCCCGCGCCTGCAGGCCGTAGAACGGCCGTTCGGTGCCGAGCAGGCGCGCCAGATGCCGCAGGTTCAGCACGTTGCCGAACATGCCCGCCACCAGGAAGAACGGTGTCTGTTCGCCGCCTTCGCCGTCGTGCATCGGCACCAGGTGGACAAAGCGGCGCCGGGCGGGCGTGGCCGCGCTGGCTTCGCCGGCGGGGGCATCCGCAGCACCACCGGCGTCGCCGATGCGCTCGCGGATCAGCGCGGCGCACAGGGCGATGGTGGGTGCCTCGAACAGCACGGAAATCGGGAACTCGACCCGGTAGGCCTTCTTGATCATGGCGAACAGGCGCACCGCGATCAGCGAATGCCCGCCCAGGTCGAAGAAGCTGTCCTGGATACCCACCTGATCGACTCCCAGGAGCTCTTCCCAGAAGCCGACCAACGTGCGTTCCACATCGTTGCCCGGTGCCACGTAGTCGCTGTCGAGGTCGGGACGCTGGAATTTCTGGCCAGATGCCACATCGGCTTGTGCCACCTCGCTGGCCTTGCGCACCAGCGCGTCCAGGCTCATGGAAGAAACGATGACCTGCGGCAGCCCCGTGGCCAGCGCACGGCCAAAGGCGTCGGCGCCTTCGTGCGGCAGGATGCCTTGCGACATCGCGTGCTGGAGTTGCTCTTCCGCCGGTGACAGCCGGCTATGCGCGCTGTCACCGGCGCTCTTCTCGAACAACACCTCGCGCGCATCAAGCCGGCTGTTCGAGGCCGAGAAGCCGCCTTCCTGCAGCCGCTTGATGGAGAAGCCGCGCACCTCGACACAGACCTCGCCCTGGGGGTCGCACAGCGTCACGTCGAACACGGCGAAGGGCGTGTCGGCGTGGTTGGCCTGGGCGTTGCGCACCCAGCTCCAGACCGTGCCGGGCAGGGGGCGGTGCACCTGGACCGACTGGTACGACACCGGCACCCACAGGTGATCGGCCCGGTAGCCGTCGATCAGGTGCATGGCCCAGCCGGTGGCCAGGTCGAGCAGGGCTGGGTGCAGCAGGTAGCCGGCGCTCAGATCGCCTTCAAACGCGGGCGGCAACTGCAGCAGTGCGATGCCCTCGTTGTCACCATAGGCCACGGAGCGCAGCACGCGCCAGCGCGGCCCGAAGTTCAGGTGTTCTTCCTGGGGCGACCTCAGGCCATCCGCGGCTTCGTCCCGCTGGCGGGCGCACCGGGCCTGCAGCGCAGCGGTGTCCACCCGCGCCGCGGCCGGCAGCGCGCCCGGCACCAGCGTGGCCTGCGCATTGAGCTGGAAGCCCTTGCGCCCTTCGTACTGCACATCGCTGCGCACTTCCAGGGCATAGCCCTCGTCGCTGCGCGCCAGCTTGACGCGCACCTCGCGTGTCTGGTCGTCGTTGACTTCCAGCGGGCGGAAGAAATACAGGTCTCTGATGGTGAACGGGCCGGTCTCGCCGTTGCCCCGGAGCGCTTGGGCCGCCAGCTCCAGATAACCCGTTCCGGGCAGCAGGGCCTGGCCTGCCTTGGTACGGTGGCCATCCAGGATCCAGCGGTTGTTGGTCTGCCAGCTCGCAGTGAACAGTCGGTGCCCTGCAGCGTCGAAGGTCGCTTCGTCCAGCAAGGGACTGCCGGCGGGATGTCGCGGGGGCGGCGCGGCGTCGCCCAGGCGGCTGGCCATGGCCTTCGCGGCCATGCCGACCTCGTTCCAGATGCCCCAGTCGATGGCCAGCACCTTGGTGCGCTGCCCGGCGCGGCTGGCGGCGTAGGCATTGAGGTACTCGTTGGCCGCCACGTAGTCGACCTGGCCGGCCGGAGCCGTCACCGTGCTGGTCGACGAGAACAGCACCAGCCAGTCGATGCTGCCATCCCGTCACCGTGCTGGTCGACGAGAACAGCACCAGCCAGTCGATGCTGCCATCCGGGAACAGGTCGTGCAGGATCTGCACCCCGTGCACCTTGGGAGCGAACACCTCTTCCACACCGCCCGAGGTCTTGGTCAACAGCGGGCCGTCGTCCACGACGCCAGCGGCGTGGATCAACACCTCGATGCGGCCGAAGCGCTGCCGCGCCTGTTCGGCGGCCTTGCGCATGTCCTTGACGTTGCACACGTCGGCCGCCACCACCAGCACTTCCGCGCCCAGGCCCTGCAGACGGCGCACGGCCGTGATTCGCTGGACCACCGGGTCCAGTGGGTCGTTGTTGCGCAGGCAGGCGTCCCAGGTGTCGGCCGGCGGCAGGGGCTGGCGCGCGAGCAGCACCAGGCGCGCCTGCTTCTCGCGCGCCAGTCGCTCGGCCAGCGTCAGTGCAATGCCACCCAGGCCACCGGTGAGCATGCAGACGCAGCCCTTGGGGAGGCCGGCCAGCTCTTCGGAGGGCGGAAGGGGCAGGGGGACGTGGGTCAGCTCGAAGCGCTTGTCGGACCGGATCGCCGCCACGCAGTTGTCAGGGGCGGCGAACAGCTCTTCCAGCACGCGATCGGTCAGGGCCGACCAGTCCTGGGCATTGGGTTTGGCGCGCCAGCCCTTGTCGACAGTGGGCAGCACCAGGTCCAGCACCGAGCAGGTCAAGCCAGGCAATTCGCGCGGAGCGACCTTGGCTGGCCCCATGAGTGTGGATTTTTCCGGGTAGCGCAGTGTTTCGTTGCGCACGCGCACGGCGTCGGAGCTCAGCACGGTGAGGTGCTGGGGGCGCGGCAGGTTTTCTTCCGCCATCGCCTGGACCAGGAACAGCAGGCTGAAGAAGCCCTGTTCGATGTTCCGGTGAAAAAAGCTGCTGCCGGGACGGAAGCGCTCTTCCTGGGTGACCAGCCAGGCGTGCACGATGTGCTGGGGCGTGTTGCCCGAGGCCACCAGGTCGCGCAGCAGTTCGTCGTAGCCCTCTCGGCCGCGTTCCGGCGCCAACAGGTACTCGTTGTCGTTCTGGCGTGCGAAGAGGTCACCGGCCCGCACCACGGTGACGCGGTGGGAGGCGTCCCGCAAGCGGGCCACGAGCCGGTCGGCAAGGCCTGCTTCGTCGGCAAACACCAGCCAGTTTTGAGGAGACGTTTGGCCCAGGTCCAGGGTCACGTCGATGTCGGCATTGGCCTGCCGCGGGCGCCAGCGGGGCTGGTACCCCCATGCACCAACGTCGTCGTTGCGCAGCAGTTGCGGCGCTTCTTCCGCGGCGGCCCGGGCCTTGCCGGGCTCGATGAAGTAGGGCTTGCGCTGGAAGACGTAGGTGGGCAAGGGGACACGAAGCCTGCGGGCCTCGCCCCAGATGGGTTCCCAGTCCACCCGGACCCCGTTGGCCCACAGGCGGCCCAGGGTGCCCAAGAACCACATGTCGTCGGGCACCACGTGGTCTGCATGGCGCAGCGAATTGATCACCTGGGAGGAGGGGACTCCGTTGGCCTGCGCAAGCGAGCCCAGCGCCTTGCCGGGGCCGACCTCCAGATAGACCCGTTGACTGGTTTTCTTCAGCGTTGTGAGGCAGTCGGCGAACTGCACCGTGTTGCGCAGGTGCCGCACCCAGTACAGCGGATCGATGGCGTCGGCCGCGCTCAGCGGCTGCCCGTCGCGGTTGGAGATGATGGGAATCTTGGGAGGGTTGAGACGGATGCTGCGCAGGTAGGCCTCGAAGCGGCCCAGGATCGGCTCCAGCATGCGCGAGTGCGCTGCGATGTCGATCTGTATGCGCTGCGGCTCCACCTCGCGCGCGCGCAGCCGCGCTTCCAGCGCGTCCAGCGCCGCCTGCGGGCCCGAGACCACGCACAGCTCCGGCGCGTTCACGCTGGCCATGTCCAGCTCCGGCCCCAGCAGGCCACGCACCTCGTCCGCAGCCAGCGGGACGCTGAGCATCCCGCCCGGCGGCACCGTGTCGAAGAGCCGGCCGCGCAGAAGCACCAGGCCGATGCAGTCCTCGAACGACATCACACCCGCCAGACACGCCGCCGTGTTCTCGCCCATGCTGTGCCCGACCAGTGCCGCTGGTTTGACACCCCAGGACATCCAGAGCTGCGCCAGCGCGTACTCGACGATCATGATCAGCGGCAGCTGCACCGAGGGCTGCTTGAGCTTCTCGACCGCTGCCGCGTGGTTCTCGGCGTCGGGCAGCCAGAGGGCGCGCACGTCGTAGTCCAGCTGCCGCTGCAGGATCTCCAGTCCGCGGTCCATCCAGTCCTGGAACACAGGTTCGGTTGCATACAGCTCCCGGGCCATGCCGGCGTACTGCGCGCCGCCGCCCGGGAACATGAACACCACCTCCGGATCGTCTTCCAGATGGGTGTGGGTGAACACCCGCCGGGTGTCGCTGCCTTCCAGCAGGGCGGCGGCTTCTTCGTGGCTCTCGGCCACGAGCACGCGCCGGTGCTCGAACGCGCGCCGACCTTCCTTCAGCGTGAACGCCACGTCCGCGAGGGCTTGCTCCGGGTGGGCCCTGAGGTGGGCCGCCAGTGCCTTGGCGTTGGCATCCAGCGCGGCCCGCGTCCGGCCCGACACGACCAGCAACTGGAAGGGCCAGTCCGACGGGGGAGAGGGCTCGCGCGCGGGTGCCTCCTCGACCACGGCGTGGGCATTCGTGCCTCCCACGCCCAGCGAGTTCACGCCGGCGCGGCGCGGACCCTTGTGCGAGTGCCAGGGACTCAGGGCATGGTTGACCTGGAACGGGCTGGACTCGAAGTCGATCGAGGGGTTGGGCTTCTCGTAGCCCAGGCTCGGAGGGATTTCCTGGTGTTTGAGCGCCAGCGCCACCTTGATCAGGCTTGCGACCCCCGCGGCCGTATCGGTGTGGCCGATGTTGGTCTTGACCGAACCGATGCGGCAGAAGCCGGTGTCCTGCGTCGTCTCCCGGAATGCCTGCGTCAGGGCGGCCACTTCGATGGGGTCGCCCAGGTAGGTGCCGGTGCCATGGCACTCGATGTAGTCGATGGTGTCGGCGCTGACACCGGCCACGGCCTGCGCTTCGGCGATCGCCTTGGCCTGACCGTCCACGCTTGGCGCCAGGTAACCGGCTTTGGCCGCGCCGTCGTTGTTGATGGCTGTGCCCTTGACGACGGCCCAGATGTGGTCGCCATCCTTGAGGGCATCGGCCAGACGGCGCAACACCACCACGCCGGCGCCCGAGCCGAACACGGTGCCCTGGGCCCGGTGGTCGAAAGCGTGGCAGTGGCCGTCTGGCGAGAGGATTTCGCCCTCTTGAAAGATGTAGCCGCGCGCGTGAGGCAGTTCGATGGTGACCCCGCCAGCCAGGGCCATGTCGCACTCGCCCAGCAACAGGGACTGGCAGGCCTGGTGCACCGCCACCAGCGAGGTCGAGCAGGCCGTCTGGATGTTGACGCTGGGACCCTTCAGGTCAAAGATGTGGCTCACCCGGGTGGACAGGAAATCCTTGTCGTTG
Organism: Hydrogenophaga pseudoflava NBRC 102511; assembly: GCF_001592285.1. Lineage (GTDB taxonomy): Bacteria > Pseudomonadota > Gammaproteobacteria > Burkholderiales > Burkholderiaceae_C > Hydrogenophaga > Hydrogenophaga pseudoflava. Next base: position 30,380 of record NZ_BCWQ01000017.1, read on the forward strand.
CCGGTGTGGCGCAGCAGAAACATGCCTGTGCTGGCCACCAGGTCGGGGTTGGAGCAGATGTTGAAGTAGAAGTAGCTCCCCATGCCACAGCCGGCGTACACGGCGATGGGACCGGAGAAGGTCTCGGGCGGGTGCCCGGCGTTCTCCAGCGCCTCCCAGGCCACCTCCAGAAACTGGCGGTGTTGGGGGTCCATGATCGCGGCTTCCTTGGGGCTGAAACCGAAGAAGTCCGCATCGAACTGTTCGAACCCGTCCAGCGGCGCTGCGGCTGGCACATAGTTGCGATGCCGCATGCGTTCGGGACTTTCACCCGCAGCCAGCAACTCGCTTTCGCTCAGTCGCCGAATGGACTCCACCCCCTCCCGCAGGTTGGACCAGTAGGCCGTCAGGTTGGCGGCGCCTGGTAGATGGGCGGCCATGCCGACAATGGCGATGTCGTTCGAATCTTCTGAAGGCGTGGTCACACAGATCTCTCAGGTATGGCACCCGGTCCTACTCCCATCGGGTAAACCATTATGACTCAACAAATTGTTACCTCACGTGAGGCAACTCACACTTTTGGGGGATCTGATGCGGAGGGGAAATTGCTATCCCCCCATTGGCTGTTGCCAGTCTGTCCGACGTTGAAATTGGTGTCGCCCAGCACACCGTAGTCGCTGCGGTCCCGCAGCACTTCATCGATCACATGGACGTCGATCAGCCTTGCTTCCGAAGCAAATCCGTACACCAGGGCCATGTCGCAAAGGATGTTGATGCTTCGGGGGATGCCGTGAGTCGCTTTGGCAATCTTTGCCGCCGCGTACGGCGTGAACAATTGCCTGTCACGGCCGGCCACTTTCAGCCGGTGCTCGATGTAGTCCCCGACCTCGACCGTATTCAGCGGCGAAATGAAAAAATCGGCCGCCACTCTCTGGGCGAACTGTTGCAGTTCGGGGCGCCTGAGCAAATCGCGCAACTGGGGCTGTCCGACCAGCACCACTTGCAGCAACTGGTCCTTGTCAGCATTGATGTTGGAGAGCATGCGCAAAGACTCCATCGCGGCGGAGCTCAGGTTCTGCGCCTCGTCGACGATCAGAACCACCCTGCGATTCTTCCCGTACTCACTGATGAGATACCGCTGGAAGGCATCGTACCGCGCGACCGGTGACAGGCCATCGTAGGGGAGGCCAAAGGCCAGCATGATCCACTCTGTCAGGTCGGCCAGGTCGGGATGGGTGTTGGTGACCAGTCCCACCGACACCTCGTCCCCGAGCTCCCGCAGAAGGCGGCGGATCAAGGTCGTCTTGCCGCAGCCGATGTCACCACAGATGACCGTGAAACCAGCGCGGTTGTAGATCGCGTACTGCAGCATCGTGTAGGCCAGCGAATGGCGCTTGCCCATGTAGAGGAAGTCCGGGTCCGGCTGGATGGAGAACGGCTTCTCTCGAAGCCCATAAAAGTGTTCGTACACGCTGAAGCCTTGAAAATTGTGCTGTCTACCAGTGTCCTGCACACACGCTAGTTGCCATCTTTGCTTGTGCTTTGATGTACACGACGAGATCAAATTCGTGTTGTGCTGCCGTCAGCGCACTTGCCACGAGGCGCAATCTTATGAACGAAATTCCTCTGAGGAATGGCCAATCAGATCAGTGACGTGAGGTCTCGACGCGGGGCTTGAAGCAATCTCGGAGCAGCAACCCAAGGCCGGCCGGGTAGTGCACAAGATAGCGCCTCCACAAGCGACCGGGTTCTCTCGTCAGCCGGAACAGCCATTCCAGGCCTGCGTTCTGCATCCACCGGGGGGCTCGACCGCCCTGCGGACCCAGAATTTCAAAGCTGCCGCCAATGCCTGCGACGACCAGATCTGGCACGGCCTTTCTGAGCGTGAACGCCAACTGGTCCTGTTTTTCGCCACCCAGGGCCAAGAAAAGCATTCTCACTTCCTTCTCACGCAGCGCACCCGCAAACTCCTGGACTTGGTCGGCACTCAGGTCCACCCGACCATCAAACAGATATCGACAGGCTCGAACGGCTGGCTCTCCATACAGAGCCAAGGTGGCCGCCGGATCGACACCACCAATGACTGCGTAGGCCGGAATGGAGGGGAGCCTGAGGTAGGCGTCCACCAGGTCCACCCCCGTCGTGCGTTCGGGGATCGCTTGGTCCGGTCCTTTGAATCGGGATGCCCAGACCAGGGGCATGCCGTCGGCGGTGATGATGTCCGCCTGGGACAGGAGATCGTGGGAGCTTGGATTGCGCGCGAAGCGCGCAATCATTTCGGTGTTGAGAGTGAGGACCCAGGTTCCCCTTTTCTGGCCTATGCGCGCAAGGATCTCTTCCAGCGTTTGCTTCATGTGCGCTCGCGAAACGGGCAACCCGCACAGGACACAGTGTTCACTCATGGTCGGTATTCCAGTTGGATGGAGCCAGGGAGGGCTGCTTCAGCCCGTCCGCCAACATTCCTTTTGCACAAGGTCTGCACCACCCCATCCCCGATGCAGAAACCCCCTTGAGTATTGTCCACCTACTTGTATTCGATGATGTGGCGGGTTTGGCCTCTTAGGCGCGAGAGGTGGAATTTCACGGCTCCCTGGGCCTCGGCGAACTTGCCCAGAATCATGAAGGTGCTTTCCCGAGCAGAGCCGCTTCGCGCCAGCAGGCGTACCCACTGCAATGGATAGATGGTCGCAAGGAGCCCCGCAGGGGCCCCAGCCAGGAGCATGGCAAGGCCGATTGAAGCAGGGATCCACACTCCCCAGAACCAGGCGCGACGGGCCTCCCGAATCCAGAAGCGTTCCGGTGACGATCCATGCAGCCAAGCCCCTTCGGCAAAAGCATGGCCTGACCGCACCGTGCGCACCCACCATTGCCGCAAACGCGTGATGTTCGCATCGTGCAGCGTCATGTCTCTGTCAAGCCGGTGGATGTGCCAACCGGCCTGGCGCAGACGAAAGCACAACTCCGGCTCTTCCCCGGCAATCATGCTGTCACGGTAGCCTGAGGCGGCCTTGAGCGCGTCGACCCGCATCATGGCGTCACCACCACAGGTCTGGGTGTCGCCGATGGGGGTGTCCCACTCCCGGTCGCACATCGCGTTGTACATGGAGCGTTCAGGGTGGCGCTCGCGGCGTCTGCCGCACACCACGGCATATGTTGGGCGCTCCGCCAGGAAACTGCGCGCCGCCTCCAGCCAGCCGGGCACCACTTCACAATCCCCATCCACAAACTGGACGAGGGTGACATCGGGGAACTGCTGAAGCAACTGCTGAAAGCCGGTATTTCTGGCTCGCGCAGCTGTGAATGGTTGCGACATGTCGAGATCAACAACCACCGCTCCCATTTCGGAGGCCATCTGGCTGGAGCCATCAGTGGATCCCGAGTCGACGTAGACGGTGGCTGGCACCACTGGCAGCAGAGACAGCAGGCACCTGCGCAGTCGCTCCCCTTCGTTGCGCCCGATCGCAACCACGCCCAGCTTGTGTTCTTGCATGTGAATTGACTTACCGATGACCGGGAGGGCGACAGACGCAACGCCTTCCGCATTTGCCGGAGTTCAGAAGTATTAAAACTTCCGTTCAATCCTAGCATTGATCTCGAAGTCACCCGGAGCACCTGCAATGGCTCTCTTGGGCTCATTGTTCGCGGGTCGTGCTCGCCTATGTGGCAGGCAGAATATGGCAACTGATGCAGGCGCGCAACGCCTCATGGCTTCGCTGCGGAGCCTGTAAGCGTTTCGTAGTGCCGGTGCTATGCTGCCGGCGAGCTTCCCCCGAGTTGCGTGTCAATGAACCACAGGTGCTGAGAATGCAGATATCCAAGTTGCGTGCAACCGGTCTGATTCGGCGAAATTCCCTCTCCTTTATAGAGAATGTATTTGCGCTGAACGAGAAGCGCCAGCCGCTGGTCAGCTTTCAGGATGAGGCCTCTGCCAAGGAGCCGGTGGGCATCGCCATTGATGACTGCATCGTTCCCGAAGCGGGGGGAGGCTGGTTCCGGCAGCAGCATGCGTTGATCCGTGACGATCTTCCTGCGCAGGTGACCTTCACGTCGGGCACCGAGGGCAAACCCAAGGGCATTGTGCTCAGCTATGCCAATCTGGCAGACGCTGCCGACAGGATCATCGACCAGATGCAGCTGACGGCGGAGGTTCGCGAGTACGTCGGTGTTCCCGTCACGCACAGCTTCGGCATGGCGCGCATTCGCGTCATCAGTGCCGTGGGTGGTCAGTCTTTCATACCCTCGCGCGGCTTCGACCCACTGGAACTGGCGCGCATGCTAGAGGCCGGCGAAGTTAATTCGCTTTCTGCTGTGCCGACCCTTCTTCGGATCCTGCTTCAGAAGCCGCAGGCCATCGGAGAGGCGGGCAAGAAGCTTCGCTGGATGGAGATCGGTTCCCAATACATGACCGCCGCGGAAAAACGGGGTGTCCGTGACCTCTTTCCCAACGCGCGAATCGTCCAGCACTATGGGTTGACAGAAGCTTCGCGCAGCACGTTCTTGCTGATTTCGGACGTTTCGGACGAGTTGCTCGAATCGGTGGGCCGGGCGGTTGGAAAAACCGAGGTGGGTATCTCCCCTGAGGGGCGCATCCGGATACGCGGCCCACACGTGGCCCAGTGGCGCATCGAAGGTGACCACTTGCAGGCGCTACCGGGAGCAGATGGCTGGCTGGTCACCGGTGATCTGGGGCATTTGAAGGACGGCTATCTGTTTTTTGACGGGAGAGCCGACGATCTGATCAACAGCGGTGGCGTGAAGATCAATCCGGACCTCCTGGAAGAGAAGATCGGCAAACTGCTGCCTCAAAGCGGGCGGCTGGTCGTGGCCAAGGTGCCCGATGCCATGCGAGGTGAGGGCGTTCTGGTGGTGGCGGAGTCGGCGGACATGGATTCCGCTCAATTGCAGACAGCCGCGAACCAGGCCTTGAAAATGCTCGGTCTGGAGGTTGGTGATGCCCTGCACGTCAAGGTCATGGCCTCCATTCCGCAGACGGCGACTGGAAAGCCATTGCGTCGTCTGCTGACCGAGGCATTCGTCGCCGAGAACAAGGACTCTCGCAACAAACCTGACACTCGAGACCCGGCCGGGCAGCCAAGGGCGGACGATGTCATGGGCTTCTTCCAGCAGTTCTTTCCTGGACGCAAGATTGACGCAGGCGCGAGCTTTGAAGCGCTTGGTGGCGACTCCCTGGGCTATATCCAGTTTTCAATGGGATTCGAGGACCGGTTTGGTCCGCTGCCCAGCGGATGGGAATCGCTGACGGTCGCGCAACTGCAAAGCAGCGTTCAGTCTGAACCTCAAACTTCCTTCCTGCGTCTGGAAGCGGCCACGCTGACGCGGGCGTTTTTCATGATCTGCATCGTGGCCCTGCATCTGGACACGTTCGTCTACAGCAACAACTGGGGGGCTGCCTATTTCCTGTTCTTGCTCGCTGGCTACAGCGTGATGCGCTTCCAATGGCCTGAAATCAGCAGGACCGGGAAGGTGAGGACGATACTGGGAACGGTGGTGAGAATCGCTGTTCCGACCGTGATGGTGGTTGCGGCGCTGCAGATCTGGGCGCATGAGGCCGAGTTGAAACCCCTGTTGCTGATATCGAATCTTTTTGATCCGCGCGAATACCATGTTGCATATTTCTATTTTGCAGAAATGTACATGCAACTATTGCTTCTGATTGCACTTCTGTTTTCTTTCAAGGCTGCGAGGGATGCATTCAGGAAGAGTCCGTTGATCAGTGGAACTGTGCTGCTTGTTTTTGCGATGGTGTTGAGCTACTTCGCCGAGCTTGTATGGGACACAAATTACATCTACCACCGCACTCCGACCTGGTATCTGTGGACTGTGGCGTGCGGCATGTTGATCGCCAGTGCCGGTGCACGTGATGTGCTGACACGCTTGTTGGTGATGGCCATTGTGTCGATCGCCGTGGTGATGCACCATGGGTTCACGTCGGCAACCTACTACATCTGCGCCGGGTGTGCGCTGTTGCTTTTCTGGCCCGAGATTTCGGTTCCTGCCCCCGTCAAGCGGGTGGTCGGTGAGATCGCCGGGGCCTCCATGTTCATGTATCTCAGTCACTACCAGGTCAAATCTGTGGTGACGCGATTGTTTCACGGGCCGATGCCCTGGGTTGCCCTGTTTGCAGCAATTCTCGCGGGCATTGTGTTTGCTCGCGTTTATTATTGGGGTGAAGGTCGGGCGCTTGCTTTTGGGCGGCAGCGGGGATGGTGGGGGCGGCAATGAGTTGCGACGGGTTCAGGCTTTTTGTGGGAGCTCAGCCAGTTTCCGCATTTGATCTCTTATTGTGCCCGTGTAGGCCACGCAGATCCCCAGAAGAGGCCAGTACACCACAGGGATCGCAATGATGCTGCTTACCGTGTAGATGATAAACATGGTGGCTGACACTGCGGCGAACAACGAGCGACCCATGACGGAAACTCGCGGTTCCAACTGTCGCGCAACCCTTGCGTGCTTTCGAATTTGAAGGAGGGTGCTCAAAAAAATTCCAAGAAAAAGCACCAATCCAATCATGCCGGAGTACAAGGCGACGCCGATATATGAGTTGACGACGTCGATGATTTTTTCACCCTGCATCATTACTTGCAGTTCAGGGGCGCTCAGGAAATCAAACGAACCCAGCATGAGATGCCGTTCAATAACCGGCAAGGCAGAGGTGATGAGGTTGGCGCGGTACTCGACATTGCCTTGATCGGCAGTTCCTATAACTGGCAGCATGTCGATAAATAGCTGACCGCCCGGGATCAGGCTCATAAGAAGAAATGCAGCAACGACGCCCAGCCCCAATCCTCCCACGCGTTTGACAGCCTTGGGGCCGATGGCTATGAAGCTCGCTACAAGTAGCAAAGAACCCACCCAGGGGCCTCTCGACAATGAGGCGACAATGCCTCCAGCGAGCAGAGCCAGCCCTAGAAATCTGTGCAAGGGGCTGGATAAGAGCTCCTTCAGGTAGAGAAAGAAGCCCAGTGCAACCACCAAGACATATCCGAGGACGATCGAGTTGCCCACCGTTGCATTCGGTCGCAAGAAGCCTGATCGCATGAGATAGCCACCGAACATCCATTCGTTCACGCCCAATGCTCCGAGAACGGCTGAGTAGAGTTTCCAGCCGCGAAGCATTTCAAAGATCGCAACCAATGACAGGATCATTGACGCGACGACGAATCCGGTCATGGCGTGCCGGAGCCCCTCTTCGTTGCGAATGCTCCTGCTGGCCACGTAGTACGGAAGAAAGATGTCGATCCAAAGCGACAGAACGGTCCGGAGCCCGCTGGTGACATTGCCCGGGCGAAATGCAAGCAACGACATGAGAGCGAGGTAGCCCAGCACCCACCAATCCACCGGCGAGCTGCCAACACGCGGGGTGCTTGCTCTCTGGAAAAGCGCAAACGCCACCGGCAGCAGCAGCGTCACACCAAGCAGTCTGTAGTGGTCCAGCACCCATAGATGGTCGATGATGCCCAGTCCCGGTATCTCTGCCGGTACCGGTGGAGATACGAACAGCAGAAAAAAATACAGCCCCATGACATGTTCTTCGCGCCTTCGGTAGAGAAGGAGCAGGGCTCCGGTGACCAGGATGCAAACCCACACGCTGTTCGATAGGAACAGTGCCAGCGTGGCCGCTACCCAGAGATTGCGCCAGCGCCTGAAGGTCGCCTCTGGAATCAATTGAGAAACCGCGCCTCGGACCACCTGGAAGAACACCAGGCTGAGTGCCATCAGCACGATCAGCGCACGCACATGTTCAGCCATAGCAGGGGAGTCGTGGGCTCATGTCAGGAGTTGGGGCGGTGATAGGCCCGATGGCAGCCATCGGTGGATGGCCAAGAAATACTGGGCACATCGGCTGCGTGTGGCCAAGGTGCGGCCTCTGTCGGGCAAGAAGTCAGTAGTAGGCGTTCTGGGTGGGCGACTCGTCCTTGTTCAGCACGATACCCATCAGGTTGGCTTTCGAAAGCCGATTCATGGCTTCCTCGATCTCTGTCTGGGTGGACACACCACTGCCAACCACCATCAGAACGCAGTCAACCCTGGGAAGCACACTCATGACGTCATCTGCTGCCAGAACAGGTGGTAGATCAAAGATGACGATGCGGTCGCTGTAGCGTTCGCGCAGGTCTTTTATCAACTTGCCCACTTTTGCAGACGCCAGCAACTCCGACGCGCCATTGACTGGTCGGTTGGTCGGCAGCACAACAAAACGTTCAATGCCAGGGTTGACCAGCGCCTCTGCAAGGTTTGCATGCCCATCAAGAAAATCATTGAGTGACTTCGGGCGGTTCAAGCCCAGGGAGCGGGCAACACTTGGGCGGCGCAAGTCAAAATCCACCAGTAGCGCCGTGCGGTTGGTCTGCTGGGCAATGCTGATGGCCAAGTTGATTGCTACCACTGTCTTGCCGGATTCCACGCTGGGGGATGTGATTGCCAACGTCCGCCAACCGGACTCATCCATTTTCTGGAGCACTTGGGTTCGCAACACGTCGAAAGCCCAGCTCGCTGGATGGGCCTTCTGATGTGCGACAACGCGGTGGCGTTCCAGGTGTACGGGATCCATGGACACCACCGCGGTCTGTGCATACTGCACGGCGCCCAGATCGTCGGGCGTGTCCTCGTCTCTTTCGGGCGAGTCGTGCTCGATGAATATTCCTGCATCGCCTGGGTGGTGCGATGAACTGCTGTTCGGTGACAACAGATCCGTCCTGGAGGCCTTCGCCTTCTCGATTGCAAGCTTGATGCGTTCCATGTGACAGCTTTCCTTCAACCCAGATGGGAGAACAAGGAGATCAAAAGGGTCTGAAGGGGGATTACCAGGAAGTGGATCGCAGCAATTCCAACCACGGCAAGGACGGCGGCAAGCTTTACAAGCCGCTTTCGCAAAACTTGAGTGGACTGGATTTCATCGGCCGTCGTGATGTATGGCACCACCACCATGGGGCGTTGACCCGTCAAGGCTGTGAGCGAGTTGACGCCGCGCACGCGCGCGAAGATCAGCTCCAGCACGGCAACAACGGCCGCTGCAGCGGCCAGCGCAAGGAAGAAGCCCAATGCGACGATCTTGCGGCGGTCAGGCTTGATCGGGTATTCGGGCAGCAAGGGTGGCTCCAGCAGGGTGAAGCGTTCGCCTTGCTGTCCACCCTCCAGGTTCTGAACGATCTGCGCGGATAGTTGCTTGGACCGGAGGTCTTCGTACTTGGCCCGGGTCGCGTCATAGTCACGCTGGAGGGCGGCCAGGTCCCGTTCCACCTGCGGGGCACGTGACACCTGGGCTCTTTGCTGGGCAATGGCACTGCGAAGGCTCCTTTGCTGCTCTGCCAGCAGGTCTGCACGCGCCCGTGCGGTGCGGCTCTGTGCTTCAAGGCGGGACACGGCCAGCTTGGCCTGTGCAGCGATGGCGTCGCGTGTCGGACTGCTGGCGGTGGCCTCAGAGCGCACGGCGCGTTCCAGAAGATCGATCTTTTGCCGCTGAGCCCTGACATCCGGGTGGTCGTCTGTGTATGTGCCTCGCAGGCGGGCCAGCTCTGCCCGGGCGCGCTCCAGATCCTGTTCTGCGGCAGACGGGCCCGATGGCGTGACCGTTCCGGGTGCCAGCACACCTGCACGCGCGCCTGCCAGCTCCACTTCCAGTGTCTGTAACTCATCCAGAGCCATTCGATGCTCACGCTCAGCGGCTCTCAGATCGCTCTCAAGCGTCTGAATGTTCGCCAGCGCGACCACTGGGCTGTCTTCCGAGACGCCTCCTTGCGAACGCTTGTAGGCAGCGATGCGTTGCTCCAGGCTCTCCAACTGGGCCTTGACCCGATCGGCTTCCTGACTCAGAAACTCGTTGGCCCTGGACGCCTGCTCGACCCGTTCCCGCACGCTGCTTTCAAGAAACAACTGGATCAGAGCGTTGGTGACTTCCAGCGCTTTCTCCGGCTCGCTGTGCTGAAAAGACACGGAGAACGCAAGGTTGTTGGTGGGTCGTTCCCAAGCCGGCATGTTTCCGACCTGCACATTGACACCAATGCTTGCACGCATTGCAGTTGCGATGTCGGTGTCTTTCAGCACGACGCCTGGGGGTGGTTCAAATACACGATGTTCGGCCGCAATGCGCAGCAGGCTCTCGCGGGTCATGATCCGCTGGCGCAGCGCCTGAACCCGTTGTTCAGCGTTGCCACCCGAAGGCGGCTGCACCACTTCTCCTGCAATCTGTGGACCCTCTGCCAGCAGTGTTCCGCTGGCTTGGTAGGCCCGCGGCAGTATCAGCGCCACCACTACCGAGGCGCCAAGCACGACAACAAAGGTCAGGACAATCACCCAGGCACGGCGTCGGATGATGGACAGGTAGTCGTTCAGGCTCAGTTGGTAGTCGGCCGGCATGAGGAATCGTGAAATTAGAAGTCAGGGTGCGAATACACCAGCCCCACGGCCACCGAGTGGCCTTTGGCTGTGGGTCCGCCGGAGGGCTTGGCTCGCCGCTGCTCCAGGCTCATGGAAATGGCCCAGAACCTGGTGAGCTCGGATTGGATCCGTGCGTACATCATGGAGCCGGTGTCACGGTCTCCATCGAGGGACTGGGCATGGCTTACACCCAGCGAGAAGGATGTATCGATGGTAAGGGGATAGGTTGCAGAGGCGTCAAAAACCTGCGACCGCGTGTACCCAGCGACCGCACCGTCTGCACTCACCTCTCGGGACCATGCAACGGCATAGCCGATGCGTTCTCCCGTGTAGGTCAGACGCAGCAAACCGACAGGCGCCGTCTTGCCTCTCGCAGTGTTGGCGCGGACGACTCCTGCCGCTGCGTTCAGAACAAGGCCTTCACTGAGATCTCTTTCGTACCCGAGGCCGAGTTCGCTTCGTGACTCCCGCTCGCGGTCTCCGTCTGGCGTTAGGCGCGAAGCGCCCGCTGTCAGCGAATACCGTGCATTGGAGCTTGCCGAGATGCGATAGGCGACCGATCCACTCGTTTCCCTGTGGTTCACAAGCAGCGGTGTGTCGTAGGTGACGCGCTCATGCGAGAGATCCATCTCAAGGGCCGTTCCGGCCGTCAGGTTGTAGGTCCAGGTGCCTCCGACGGATCCCGTGCGTTCCTTGCTGTCCAGTGTCACCCGGCCAAAGTCGGCAAATTCTGTCTCGCGCGTGGACGCTTCTTCCAGGGAGGCCCGCAGTCCAAAGACCGCCACAGGGCTTGAGTTCTCCCAGAGCACGCGGACGCTGGGTAAGCTGCGATTGGCGCTCAGATCGGTGTTGCCAGATCGTTCGATCAGCGCACCCAGCGCCAGCTCGGTGCTGGAGGCTCCTTGGGTGGTCCGCAGCGTGAACTGCGGGTGCATCCGAAACAGAGTGACACTACCGCGGCTTTCGGGCGAGAGGTCGGGATTGCTGATCCGAACGGCCTCCAAGGGCACGGTCAGCGAATTTTGCGCAATGGCAGGAGACCAGACGAAGGCCTGGAGGACGAATGCCAGAGGGGGTGTGAGTCGTGCGTTCATGTTCAAGGAACCAGAATGGTGTCGCCGGGCATCAGAACCACGTTGGTGTCGAGCTGGTTCCCCTTGACCAGATCGTCGTAGCGAACCGGCAGCACCCGGTTGCCCTGAGGCGAACTGCGCAAGACCCGGATCGAGTTGCCATCGGCAAACCGATCCAGCCCCCCGACCTGACTGAGCATTTGCAGCACCGTGGTCTCCGATGACGTCAAGGTCACCGCTCCGGGGCGCACCACCTTGCCGAGCACAAACACCTGATTGCCATCCGTGGCTGTGATCGCCACGGTCACGACGGGCTCAGGAATGTACTTCTTGAGCCTCTCGGCCACCTTGGCTTCGACTTCCGGGGTGCTCAGTCCCACCACCGAAACACGCCCGGCCAGCGGAAAGGTGATGCTGCCGTCGGGCAGAACGCGCACCTCCATCCGCAAGGCTTCGTCCTTCCAGACCGAGACCATCAGGGCGTCGCCATGCCGCAACTTGTAAGCAGCATCAGACTGAGCCATCAAAGAACCGCTGGCGGTCAGCAAAACTGCGGTCGTCACTAAGCTGGACAGAACAGACATGGCAATCTCCAAGGATCAGAGTGGTTGCAGGGAACCCGTTGACCAGGCAGAAGATGAAATTCTCCATGCTCAGACATGGCGAGGTTTCAAAATATTACGAACTTTATCTTAAGCCAAGTCGACAAGGTCGCGGTTTCCGCAATCGTCATCCGTACCCTCCAAGGGAGTAGCGGGACCCGGGTATCCGCCCTCAGCGGGGCAAGTTGCGGGTCGTATCTCACAAACGCTTGGGACTGTTGCAGACAACGACGCTCCATCATGGTCATGGTTCTGTTGCTGCGGGGTGCGGGAATGACTCAAGGCAAAAAAAAACCCCAAGTGATCGAATCACTTGGGGCATGTTCTGGCGGAGAGGGCGGGATTCGAACCCGCGGTGGGGATTAGCCCACACACGCTTTCCAGGCGTGCGACTTAAACCGCTCATCCACCTCTCCGCGAAGCCTGCGATTGTAGCAGGCTGCAGGGCGTTGTTTTCAGGCCTTTGCCTTGGTCGTGCCGATCATCTGCATGGCTGAGCCGATGAGAGCCGAGACCTCGCTCATGTTGCCGGGGACGATGAGCGTGGTGGTGGCGTCGGCAGCCACCTTGCCGTAGGCATCCACGGCGCGTTCGGCCACCTTGAGCTGGACGGCCTGCTCGCCGCCAGGTTGCCGGATGGCGGTGGCGATGCGCTCGATGGCCTGGGCCGTGGCGTCGGCCACCGCCGTGATTGCTGCGGCCTCACCCTGGGCCTGGTTGATGGCGGCCTGCTTTTCACCCTCCGAGCGGGCAATGAAGGCCTCGCGCTCGCCGGTGGCAATGTTGATCTGCTCCTGACGGCGGCCCTCGGAGGCGGCAATCAGTGCGCGCTTTTCGCGCTCGGCCGTGATCTGCTGCTGCATGGCGTGCAGGATCTCCTTGGGTGGCGTCAGGTCCTTGATCTCGTAGCGCAGCACCTTGACCCCCCAGTTCAGCGCCGCCTCGTCGATGGCCTGCACCACCTGCGCGTTGATGATGTCGCGCTCCTCGAAAGTCTTGTCGAGTTCCAGCTTGCCGATCACCGAGCGCAGCGAGGTCTGTGCGAGTTGGGTCACGGCGACGATGTAGTTGGAAGAGCCGTAGCTGGCGCGCATCGGGTCGGTCACCTGGAAGTAGAGGATGCCGTCCACCTGCAGCTGGGTGTTGTCGCGTGTGATGCAGACTTGGCTGGGCACATCCAGCGGGATCTCCTTGAGGCTGTGCTTGTAGGCGACTTTGTCGATGAAGGGCACCAGAAAGTTGAGACCCGGTGCCAACGATGCGTGGTACTTGCCCAGGCGTTCGACCACCCAGGCATTCTGCTGGGGCACGACCTTGACTGCCCGGATGATGAAGATCGCCGCGATGATGAAAAGAAACAGTGCGATTTCCATGGTGATGTCCCTGTACGGTTGGAAGATTGATGATGGAAGGTTGTTGGGAGATCAGGCCTTCTCGACCTTGAGCCGGTTGCCCACCAGTTCCGTGACCCTGTAATTGCCGGCTTCCGCCACCTGGCCTTGTTCAAGCACGGCGGTCCACTGTGCGCCCCGGTAGCGCACGCTGGCGGTGCCATCGGACTGCCAGTTGTCCACGTGCAGCGTTTCCCCGACGTCCAGGTTGACGCTGCGCAGGGACCGGACCGATGGATCTCCTTTGCGTTTGCGGCGTTGCAGGTGCCCGATGACCACGGCTGCCGCCCCGATCAAGGCTGCAGCCACCAGCTGTCCGGAGAAAGAGAGTCCCAGGTGGGCGGCGAGGGCACCGGCAGCCAGCCCGACCGCCAGCATGAGCAGGTAGAAGGTGCCGGTAAAAAGCTCCAGCGCCACCAGCGCCGCAGCCATCAACCACCACATGGTCGACTCGTCCATTGAACATCCTCCTCGATAGATGCCACACCATGTCTGGCAAGCGCCACATTCTGCGTCAAAAGCCCTGCGACAGAAGTTCAGCGTCATGTGATTTCCGTACACTTGCCCGCTTCCTGGCCCTTCCCACCCGCCCCGGCTCGCACCGGCTGGAGATACGCGATGAAATTCCGCTTTCCCATCGTCATCATCGACGAGGACTTCCGTTCCGAAAACACGTCTGGCCTGGGGATCCGCGCCCTGGCACAGGCCATTGAAAGCGAAGGCTTCGAAGTGGTGGGCGTGACGAGCTACGGCGACCTTTCACAGTTTGCGCAGCAGCAGTCGCGCGCCAGCGCCTTCATCCTGTCCATCGACGACGAGGAGTTCACCCCGGGGCCTGATCTGGACCCAGCGGTGCTGAATCTTCGCAACTTCATCGAGGAAGTGCGCCGCAAGAACGCCGAGGTGCCGATCTACGTGCATGGCGAGACCAAGACCAGCCGCCACCTGCCCAACGACGTGCTGCGCGAGCTGCATGGCTTCATCCACATGTTCGAGGACACGCCGGAGTTCGTGGCGCGCCACATCATCCGCGAGGCCAAGAGCTATCTCGAAGGCATCCAGCCGCCGTTTTTCAAGGCCCTGCTGGACTATGCGGAAGATGGTTCTTATTCATGGCACTGCCCTGGTCACTCGGGTGGAGTGGCTTTCCTCAAGAGCCCGGTGGGCCAGATGTACCACCAGTTCTATGGTGAGAACATGCTGCGCGCCGACGTGTGCAACGCGGTGGAGGAGCTCGGCCAGCTGCTGGACCACAACGGCGCCATTGGTGCGAGCGAGCGCAACGCCGCACGCATCTTCAATGCCGACCACTGCTACTTCGTGACCAACGGCACGTCGACGTCGAACAAGATGGTCTGGCACCACACGGTGGCGCCGGGCGATGTGGTGGTGGTGGACCGGAACTGCCACAAGTCCATCCTGCACTCGATCATCATGACGGGTGCGATACCCGTGTTCCTCAAACCCACGCGCAACCACTACGGCATCATCGGTCCGATCCCGCAGGCCGAGTTCGAGGTCGATGCCATCAAGGCCAAGATTCGCGCCAATCCGCTGCTCGCCGGAGTGGATGCCGACAAGGTCAAGCCGCGCATCCTGACACTGACGCAGTCCACCTACGACGGCGTACTCTACAACACCGAGACCATCAAGAACCTGCTCGATGGCTGGGTGGACAACCTCCACTTCGACGAGGCCTGGCTGCCGCACGCGGCCTTCCATCCCTTCTACGGCAGCTTCCACGCCATGGGCAAGAAGCGCGCGCGTCCGCAGCATTCGGTGGTGTACGCCACGCAGTCCATCCACAAGCTGCTGGCCGGCATCAGCCAGGCCAGCCATGTGCTGGTGCAGGATTCCCAGAGCACCAAGCTCGACCGCCACCTCTTCAACGAGGCCTACCTGATGCACACCAGCACCAGCCCGCAGTACAGCATCATCGCCAGCTGCGACGTGGCCGCTGCCATGATGGAGCCGCCGGGCGGCACGGCGCTCGTGGAAGAGAGCATCGCCGAGGCGCTCGACTTCAGACGTGCCATGCGCAAGGTGGAGGCCGAGTTCGGGCAGGACGACTGGTGGTTCCAGGTCTGGGGGCCGGACAGCCTGGTGGAGGAGGGCGTGGGCAGGGCCAGCGACTGGGTGCTCAAGCGCACCGACGCTGATGGCGTGCAGCCATCCGATGGTGAGGAGGCCTGGCACGGCTTCGGCGACATGGCGCCGGGCTTCAACATGCTCGATCCGATCAAGGCCACCATCGTGACGCCGGGCCTGAACCTCAAGGGTGACTTTGCGGCCACCGGCATCCCGGCGTCCATCGTCACCAAGTTCCTCGCCGAACACGGTGTGGTGGTGGAGAAGACCGGGCTGTATTCCTTCTTCATCATGTTCACCATCGGCATCACCAAGGGCCGCTGGAACACGCTGCTGACGGCGCTGCAGCAGTTCAAGGACGACTACGCCAAGAACCAGCCGATGTGGCGGATCATGCCGGAGTTCTGCGCCAAGCAGCCGCGCTACGAGCAGATGGGTCTTCGCGACCTGTGCCAGCATGTGCACGCGCTTTACGCCAAGTACGACATCGCCCGTCTGACCACCGACATGTACCTGAGCGACCACACGCCGGCCATGAAGCCCAGCGATGCGTTCGCGCACATCGCCCACCGCACGACGCAGCGCGTGCCGATCGACGATCTGGAAGGGCGCATCACCACCAGCCTGGTGACGCCGTACCCGCCGGGCATTCCGCTGCTGATTCCGGGAGAGGTGTTCAACAAGAAGATCGTGGACTACCTCAAGTTCAACCGCGAGTTTGCCCGTGAATGCCCTGGGTTCGAGACCGATATCCATGGCTTGGTGCAGGAGGTCGGGCTCGACGGCGTGGTCAGCTACTTTGCGGACTGTGTGAAGGCGGGGTAAGCTGGCATCCCGACACCAGAGGAGCACCGATGTTTCCCGAATACCGCGATCTGATCACAAGCCTCAAGGGCCACGATCACCACTTCACCCGGCTGTTCGACAAGCACAACGAGCTCGATCAGCAGATCAGGAACAAGGAAGCCCACATCGAACCGGGCACGCAACTGGAGATCGAGCGGCTGAAAAAGGAGAAGCTCGCCCTCAAGGATCAGATCTACGCGCACCTGCGCCAGGTGTCTGGCGCCTGACGGACAAAGTCAGCGGGCGGGTGGCCGGTAGTCCGGGCGCTCGCGCAGGAAGCTGGCGAACCGGGGCAGCCCGCTGTCGTGCAGACCCCGGTAGCGGTAGGTGATCCAGCTGCCGACGGAGGGCGGACGTTCACGCTGCGCGTCTGAGAAACCCGTGCCCAGCCGGAAGCGCTGGCCGTCGGGCGTCTCGACCCACAGCGCACCCATCCGCCCGGCATGCCGTCCTTTGCCGGGCACGTAGGACAGTACGCGCGCCTCGGCATCGTCAAACGGCTTGAGCTTGACCAGGTCGTCGCCCCGCACCGCGCGGTAGGGCGAATCTCCTCGGTGCAGCATCAGGCCCTCGGCGCCCGCCTGTATGTCGGTCTTGAGCCGGCGCTGCAGCGTGCTGTGGTCGGTGATTTTCTCCTGGGGCACGGCCACCACCCACGGCAGATCAAGCTGGCGCACCAGCGCCTGGTAAGCCGCCAGCCGCTCATCGAACAGGCCTGGATGGGCGGGCAGATCGAACACCATGAAGCGGATGCGACGCCAGGCCTCGTCGCTGGCCTGCAACTGGCGCACGGTGCCACTGACTTCCTCGAAACGGCCGCGCCCGGCCCACAGCTCGCCGTCCATGGGCGTGGGTGGCCAACCCTGCGTGAACCAGACGGGTGGCGACAGCGGCTCACCACCCCGGGTCCACAGGCGCTGCCCATCCCAGTAGCCACGCACGCCGTCGTATTTTTCACTGACCCAGTAGGCCGAAAGATCCAGTCCGGGCCGGTACTTGCCCGCCAGCATCAGGGCC
Organism: Hydrogenophaga pseudoflava NBRC 102511; assembly: GCF_001592285.1. GTDB lineage: Bacteria > Pseudomonadota > Gammaproteobacteria > Burkholderiales > Burkholderiaceae_C > Hydrogenophaga > Hydrogenophaga pseudoflava. The sequence goes on from NZ_BCWQ01000017.1 coordinate 47,774, forward strand.
GGTGGCGCGTCGGCCGCCAGCGATACCAAAGGGCACAAAAAAACACCGGCGATGGCAGCGAGAACGCTGCGTCGACCGGTGCCCATGGTGGTCATCGCGTAGGAAAAGAACGGTCAGGAGACCGACTCGCTGTCCTTGCTGATGCCGGCGGTCTGGCTGAAGCCGCAGTCCACGTAGGTGATTTCGGACGTCACGCCCGAGGCCAGGTCCGACAGCAGGAAGGCGGCCACGTTGCCGACGTCCTCGATCGTGACGTTGCGGCGCAGCGGGGAGGCCGCGGCCACATAGCCCAGCAGCTTGCCGAAGTCCTTGATGCCGCTGGCGGCCAGGGTCTTGATCGGGCCGGCGCTGATGCCGTTGACCCGCATGCCGCGCGGGCCCAGCGATTCCGCCAGGTAGCGCACGCTGGCTTCCAGGCTGGCCTTGGCCAGGCCCATGGTGTTGTAGTTCGGGATGGTGCGCAGCGCCCCCAGGTAGCTCAGCGTCAGCAGCGCCGCGTTGGCATTGAGGTAGGGCAGGGCGGCCTTGGCCATGGCCGGGAAGCTGTAGGCGCTGATGTCGTGGGCGATGCGGAAGTTCTCGCGCGTCAGGCCGTCGAGGAAGTCGCCGGCAATCGCCTCGCGCGGGGCGAAGCCGATGCTGTGCACGAAGCCGTCGAACGTCGGCCAGGTCTGCGACAGATCGGCAAACAGCTTCTCGATCTGGGCATCGTCGCCGACGTCGCAATCGAAGATGAGGTTCGAGTTGAAATCGGCCGCAAATTCGGTGATGCGGTCCTTGAAGCGTTCGCCCACGTAGCTGAAGGCCAGCTCGGCCCCTTGCGCATGACAGGCCTTGGCAATGCCGTAGGCGATGGACCGGTTGGACAGCACGCCCGTGATCAGCAGTTTCTTGCCGGCGAGAAAACCCATTGTTCAGACTCCAGAAAAATTTCCCGCAGAATTGTCGCATGCAAGCCCATCGAGCCTTTTCCCTTCGCCTGTGGCGCCTTCTGGTGGCCGTCGGCGTTGCGATGGCTTCGCTGCCGGCCTGGGCCGCACACGGCTATGCGCTCTGGGGTGAACTGCGGTATCCGCCTGGCTTCACGCACTTCGCCTATGTGAATCCCGATGCGCCCAAGGGCGGTGAACTGCGCCTGGTCAGTAACCTGCGGGTCTCCACCTTCGACAAGTACAACCCGTTCACCCTGCGCGGCAATGCGCCGGCTTACCTGTCGTCGCTGATGTTCGACAGCCTGCTCACAGGGGCGCTGGACGAAAACGGCTCGGCCTACGGCCTGCTGGCCTCGGATGTGGTGCTGGCGCCCGACCGGTTGTCGGTGACCTTTCGCATCCGGCCAGAGGCAAAGTTCCACAACGGACAGCCGGTGCTGGCCGCTGACGTGAAGCACAGCTACGAGACGCTGATCGGCCCCCACACCTCGCCGGCCTACAAAACGATTCTGGAAGACGTGGCTGGTGTGGACGTGGTCGATGAGCGCACGGTGCGCTACCGGTTCAGGAAGTTCAACCGCGAACTGCCGCTGACGGTGGGCGGCCTGCCGGTGTTCAGCCGCGCCTGGGGCGACGAGAAAGATCCGAAGACCGGCCAGCGCAAGAGCTTCGACCTGGTGGTGATGGACATCCCCATCGGCAGCGGGCCCTACAAGATCGGGCCGGTGCGCTTCGGCAAGGACATCACCTACGTGCGCGACCCGGCCTACTGGGCGAAGGACCTGCCGGTGCGCCGCGGCACGGCCAACTTCGACCGCATCACCGTCAAGATCTACAAGGACAACACGGCGCGGCTCGAAGCGCTCAAGGCGGGCGAGTTCGACCTGATGCGCTTCTTTTCGGCCGGCGACTGGGCGCGGCGCGTCAACGGCAAGCGCTTTGACAGCGGCGAACTGGTCAAGGCCGAGTTCGTGCACAAACAGCCCACCGGTTTCCAGAGCTATGTGCTCAACACCCGCCGCCCGCCGCTCGACGACATCCGCGTGCGGCAGGCGCTGGGCTTGGCGCTGGACTACGAATGGATGAACCGGCAGATGTTCTACGGCGCCTACCAGCGGGTGCAGGGCCTGTTCGGCAACACCGACTGCTCAGCCGAGGGGGCACCGTCCCCGGCCGAGCTGGCTCTGTTGTCGCCCTGGCGTGCGCAACTGCCGCCCGCCGTTTTCGGCCTGGCCTACCGCTCGCCGCGCACCGACGGGGATGACTCGCTGCGCGGCAACCTTCGCAAAGCGCAGGCCCTGCTGCGCGAGGCGGGATGGACGGTAAAGGACGGGGCCCTGCGCAATGCGAAGGGCGAGGCCATGGTGCTGGAGTACCTGGACAGCCAGGAAACGGGTGCGCGCGTGGTGACGCCCTGGTCGCGCAACCTCGCCAAGCTGGGCGTCCAGCTGAGTTTTCGTCCGGTGGATTTCGCGCTGTATCAGCAGCGCTTGCGCACGTTCAACTTCGACATCACATCGATCGCCTACGGTGGCACGCACAACCCCGGTCCGGAATACGCCGACCTGTTCGGCAGCAAGGCCGCCGACATCGAAGACTCGGGCAACATGGCCGGCGTGAAAAGCCCGGCAGTCGACGACCTGATCGGCCGAATGGTCGGCGCCGACACCCGTCCCGAGTTCCTGGCCGCCTGCCGTTCGCTGGAGCGTGTCATCACGCACAGCCACTATCTGGTGCCGCAATGGTCTTCCAGCACGCACCGCATGGTCTACAACGCCTGGCGCCTCGCCCGTCCGGATGCCATGCCTCCCTATGCCACCGGCGAGGACTGGGCGATCGACACCTGGTGGGCGAAACCCTGATATGTGGTCCTACATCCTCAAGCGCCTGCTGTTGATGATCCCGACGCTGTTCGGGGTGCTGCTGCTGACTTTCGTCGTGATCCAGTTCGTGCCGGGCGGGCCGGTGGAGCAGTACCTGGCGGAGGCGCGTGCCGGAGCAGGCACGGGCGCGGAAGGCGGCTCGGTTTACCGGGGTGCCCAGGGCGTGGACCCGCAACGGCTGGAGCAGATCAAGGCCCTCTACGGCTTTGACAAACCCGCGCACGAGCGCTTCTTCCAGATGCTGGGCCAGTTCGCGCGCTTCGACCTCGGCACCAGCTTCTTCCAGAACAAGGCGGTCTCGCAGCTGATCGTCGAGAAGCTTCCGGTCTCGGTCAGTCTGGGGCTGTGGACATTCCTCATCAGCTACCTGGTGGCGGTGCCGCTGGGAGTGGCCAAGGCTGTGCGCGCCGGGTCGCGCTTCGACCTAGTGACCACGCTGCTCGTGCTGGTGGGCTATGCGATACCAGGCTTCGTGCTCGGGGTGGCGCTGCTGGTGATCTTTGGCGGGCAGCTGCAGTGGTTTCCGCTGCGGGGCCTGACCTCGTCGAACTGGGAGGAGCTGAGCTGGGGCGCCAGGATCGTCGACTACCTCTGGCACATCACGCTGCCGGTCACCGCCATGGTGCTCGGCAGCTTCGCTGTGACGGCCATGCTGACCAAGAACTCGTTCCTGGAGGAAATCCGAAAGCAGTATGTGATGACAGCCCGCGCCAAGGGACTGAGCGAGCGGCAGGTGCTCTGGAAGCACGTGTTCCGCAACGCACTGATCCCCATCGTGACCGGTTTCCCGGCTGCCTTCATAGGCGCCTTTTTCACAGGCGCACTGCTGATCGAGACCCAATTCTCACTCGACGGGCTGGGCCTGCTCGGCTATGAGAGCGTGATCCGGCGTGACTACCCGGTGGTCATGGGCACGCTGTTCCTGTTCACGCTGATCGGCCTGGTCACCAAGCTGGTGTCCGACCTCTGCTACGTGTGGGTGGACCCGCGCGTGAAGTTCGACTGATGGCCACCACCTCGCTGTCGCCATCCCGCCGGGCCTGGCTGCGCTTCAAACGCAACCGCCTGGGTTACTGGAGCCTGGTGCTGTTCTGCACCCTGGTGCTGCTGAGCCTGTTCGCCGAGTTGATCTCCAACGACCGGCCGCTGGTCGTGCGCTACGAAGGCAAGACCTATTTCCCGATGGTCCAGGACCTGCCGGAAACCACTTTTGGTGGCGATTTCGAGTCCGACACGGACTACCTCGATCCCTTCATCCGCGAGCGCATCACCCAGGGGGACAGCTGGTCGATCTACGCGCCCAACCCCTATGGCCCCAAGACGCTGAACTACTTCGCGAAAGAGCCCAACCCGTCCCGCCCGACCGCCGAGAACTGGCTGGGCACCGACGACCGCGGGCGCGACCTGCTGGCGCAGCTGATCTACGGTTTCCGTGTCAGCGTGCTGTTCGCCCTGGCGCTCACCTTCATCGGCACTGTGCTGGGCATCCTCACCGGTGCGGTTCAGGGTTTCTTTGGCGGCAAGACCGATCTGGCCTTCCAGCGCTTCATCGAGATCTGGTCTTCCATGCCCGAGCTGTACCTGCTGATCATCTTCTCGGCCGTGCTGTCCCCGAGCATTGGCCTGCTGCTGGTGCTGCTGAGCCTGTTCGGCTGGATGGGGCTGTCCGACTACGTGCGCGCCGAGTTTCTGCGCAACCGGCAGATGGATTACGTGCGCGCGGCGCGCGCCATGGGGATGTCCAACGGGCAGATCATCTGGCGCCATGTGCTGCCCAATAGCCTGACGCCGGTGGTCACCTTCCTGCCGTTCCGCATGAGCGCGGCCATCCTGGCGCTGACCTCGCTGGACTTCCTGGGCCTGGGCGTGCCGCCGGGCACGCCGTCGCTGGGCGAGCTGCTCAGCCAGGGCAAAAACAACATCGACGCCTGGTGGATCTCGCTCTCGACCTTCGGCGTGCTGGTCATCACGCTGCTGCTGCTGACCTTCATGGGTGACGCGCTGCGGGACGCGCTCGATCCGCGAAAGGCCGACCAATGACGCCGCTGCTGGAGGTCAAGGGCCTGAGCGTCTCGTTCGGTGGCCACGAGGTGGTGCATGGCATCGACTTCTCGCTCGCAGCTGGTGAGAAGCTGGCGCTGGTCGGCGAGTCGGGCTCCGGCAAGACCGTCTCGGCGCTGTCGCTGCTGCGGCTGATCCACAACGCCGAGGTGCGCGGCACGGCCCACTTCGGCGGCACCGACCTGCTGTCCCTGAACGAACACGCGCTGCGCGGCATCCGGGGCGACCGCATCGCGGTGATCTTCCAGGAGCCGATGACCGCGCTCAACCCGCTCTACAGCGTGGGCGAGCAGATCGTCGAGGTGCTCCAGCTCAAGAAAGGGCTGACCACCGCGCAGGCCCGGTCAGGCGCCATCGAGTTGCTGGCCTCGACCGGCATCTCCGAGCCCGCCCGGCGCGCCGGGGCGTTTCCGCACCAGCTCAGCGGCGGTCAGCGCCAGCGCGCCATGATCGCCATGGCGCTGGCGGCCCAGCCGAAGTTGCTGATCGCCGACGAGCCGACCACTGCCCTGGACGTCACGGTGCGGGCCCAGATCCTGGCCCTGCTCTCGGATCTGCAGCGCCAGCACGGCATGGCGGTGCTGCTCATCACCCACGACCTGAACCTGGTGCGGCGCTTCGCTGACCGGGTGGCTGTGATGGAAAAAGGGCATCTGGTGGAGCAGGGCGGGGTGGAGTCGGTGTATGAGGCGCCTCAGCATGCCTACACGCGCCGCCTGCTGGCCAGCGAGGCTCGGCGGGATGTGGCCGAGCCAACCGCAGATGCGCCGACGGTGATGCGGGCGCAGGGCCTGCGTGTGAGCTATCCGGTGCCGCTGCCCGGGCTCCGGGGCTGGTTCCGGCGCGGCAGTTTCGTCGCGCTGGAGGGGGCCGATTTTGCGATTCCGTCCGGCGGCACACTCGGGGTGGTTGGTGAGTCCGGGTCGGGCAAATCAACCCTGGCTCTGGCTGCGCTGGGCCTGCTGCCGCACAGCGGCGATCTGCATATCGGCGACACCGGCTGGGAGCAAGCGCGCCAGACCGGCGCCGAAAAAGCGCTTCGCCGCCAGGTCCAGGTGGTGTTCCAGGACCCGTTTTCCTCTCTGTCCCCGCGCATGACGGTGGAGCAGATCGTCGGGGAGGGGCTCGTCGTTCACGAGCCGGCGTTGGATGCGGCGCAGCGCCGCGAACGGGTGAGGGCGGCGCTGGCCGACGTCGGGCTGGTGTCCGAACCCAGTCAGGCCGACGACTGGCTGCAGCGCTACCCGCACGAATTTTCCGGCGGGCAGCGCCAGCGCCTGGCCATCGCGCGCGCGCTGATCGTCGAGCCGCAGCTGCTGGTGCTGGACGAGCCCACCAGCGCGCTGGACGTGACCGTCCAGCAACAGGTGCTGACCCTTCTGCAGCGCCTGCAGCGAGAGCGCGGCCTGAGCTACCTGCTGATCACCCACGACATCGCGGTGATCCGGGCCATGGCCCACGAGGTGCTGGTGCTCAAGGATGGTGTCGTGATGGAGCGGGGCCCCGTCGAGCAGGTCCTCCGTGCGCCAAACAACGCCTACACACAGGCGCTTGTCAGCGCCGCGTCCTGAGCTTCCATTAGGATCGGTTGCGGCGCAATCGCGTCTTGCCGAACGCACCGACCACGTCCAAACGCTGCTTTTCATGACCCAAGCCTCCAAGCCCGCGACGACACGGACCATGCCCGTGGACATGATTTCGCCGACCCGCTGGATCGAGCGCGGCTGGGAAGACCTGCGGGCCAACCCGCTTCCGGGCATGCTGCACGGGCTGGCGCTGGCACTCTTTGGCTGGCTGCTGCTCTGGCTGGCACGGGACCGCTTCTGGCTGCTGGCGGGTGCGTTTTCGGGTTTCCTCATCGTGGCACCGGTGCTGGCCACAGGTCTCTATCACATCAGCCGAGAACGCGCGGCCGGCCGCAAGGCGGGGCTGCGAGATGTCTTCGCGCTGTGGAAGTCCTTCGATGGCCGTCTGGTGCGTTTCGGCGTCTTGCTGGGCCTGGCCGGAACAGGTTGGGTGATGGCTTCGGCTGGTCTGATCACGCTTTGGTCCCCGACACCCATCCTCAAGCCGGTGGACTTTTTCCGCCACGTGGTGCTCGTCAAGGAGGTCGGCCTGTTTGAGGTTTGGCTTGTGCTGGGGTCCCTGCTGGCGGCACCTGTGTTTGCATCCAGCGTGGTCGCCATTCCCATGCTGATCGACAAGAGCGTGCCCGTGAGCATGGCGGTCACGGCCAGCTGGCGCGCGGTGGCCGACTACCCGGGGCCGCTGGTCTGGTGGGCCGTGCTGATCACGATGCTGGTCGGGCTCGGCATGGTCACCGCACTGGTGGGACTGGTGGTGGTCATACCGCTGATCGCCCACGCGAGCTGGCATGCCTACTGCGACCTCACCGCGACCCCATCGCCGGTTTCGGCCCACTGAGTCCGGCCCATTTCCCAGTCATGGAAAACACGATATTTGGTCTGACCGAGGGTCAGATTGCCCAGTTCGGCCTGACCTTCGGGGTGGGGGCCTTCATTCTCTACATGCTGTTCATCGTGCTGAATCTGGCCCTGGAGTCCAAGGCCGGCAAATTCGGCACCTTCATCATCTTTCTGGTGCTGTCCCTGGGCATGATGGGTTTCATGGCCAAAAACGTCATTCAGTGGGTGCTCGGCATCTGACGCATTCCTGGTGGGTGCTATTGCAAGAACGGTGCCGCACGGAGTACAATGCCGGCTTCACGACCAAATGGGCGGGTTACTACCGGCCCATTTTTTTTGTCCAAACGCTTTCCGGAATCTCGATTCCATTCACCACAAGGCTTCAATACACCCGATGAGCTGGCAAGACACCATTGCGCAAACCGTGACCGGACTGGGTTTTGACCTGGTGGATCTGGAGCGTTCGGCTGGTGGCTTGCTCCGGGTGACGATCGACCTGCCCTGGCAGGCCCCGCCGCCAGGTGAACCCGCGGGCCCCGAACAGTTCGTGACTGTGGAAGATTGCGAGACGGTCACCCGGCAGCTGCAGTATCTGCTGGAGGTCGAGGGTCTGGATTACCGGCGCCTCGAAGTGGGTTCGCCCGGTATCGACCGGCCGCTGCGGCACGAGGCCGACTATCAGCGGTTCCAGGGGCAGGTCATTGATCTCACGCTCAAGGCGCCCATCGGCGCCACCGGCGGCGCAGTGGCGGCCAACAGGAAAAAGTTTCGCGGCACGCTGGAGCGGGCCGCCGACGGGGTGATGTGGCAGGTGGTATGGAGTGACGAGCCGCCCGTCAAACCAGGGCAGCGCGTGAGCAAAAAGCGCGAACCTGCACCTCTTCAGGCGCTGACGTTTGCGCTGGGCGACGTCCAGCAGGCCAGGCTGGCTCCCCTCGTGAATTTCAAGGGGCGGCGTGCCGGCTCCTGAGTTTTTTTGTGATTTGAGAGAAGAGATACGGAAAGGTAGGCGACTGATATGAATCGCGAAATGTTGATGCTGATCGATGCCATCTCGCGCGAGAAGAACGTCGAACGCGACGTCGTGCTTGGTGCGGTCGAACAGGCGCTGGCTTCGGCGACCAAAAAACTCTACAAGGGTGAGGTCGACATCCGTGTCGCGATGGACCCGGACACGGGTGCTTACGAAACCTTCCGCCGCTGGCTGGTGGTGCCTGATTCGGCGGGCCTGCAGAACCCGGATGCCGAGGAGTTGCTGAGCGATGCCCGTGACGACATCCCGGACATCGAAGAGGGCGACTACATCGAGAAGCCGGTGGAAAGCGTGCCGATCGGCCGCATCGGCGCCATGGCCGCCAAGCAGGTGATCCTGCAAAAAATCCGTGACGCCGAGCGCGAAATGCTGCTCAACGACTTCATGAGCCGCGGCGACAAGATCTTTGTCGGCACCGTCAAGCGCATGGACAAGGGCGACCTGATCGTCGAGAGCGGTCGTGTCGAAGGCCGCCTCAAGCGCGGCGAGATGATCCCGAAGGAAAACTTCCGCACCGGCGACCGCGTGCGCGCCATGATCATGGAGGTCGACCTGACACTGCGTGGCGCGCCCATCCTGCTGTCGCGTTCCGCACCCTCGTTCATGATCGAGCTGTTCCGCCAGGAAGTGCCGGAGATCGAGCAAGGCCTGCTGGAGATCAAGACCTGCGCCCGCGACCCCGGTTCGCGCGCCAAGATCGCCGTTCTGTCGCATGACAAGCGCATTGACCCCATCGGCACCTGCGTCGGTGTGCGTGGCTCGCGTGTCAATGCGGTGACCAACGAGCTGGCGGGCGAGCGCGTGGACATCGTGCTTTGGTCCGAAGATCCCGCGCAGTTCGTGATCGGTGCACTCGCACCGGCCAACGTGGTGTCCATCGTGGTTGACGAAGAGCGCCATGCCATGGACGTGGTGGTGGACGAGGAGAACCTCGCGATCGCCATCGGCCGCGGTGGCCAGAACGTCCGCCTTGCGTCCGATCTGACCGGCTGGCGCATCAACATCATGACCGCCGACGAGTCTGCGCAGAAGCAGGCCGAAGAGGCCGACGGCATCCGCAAGCTGTTCATGGCCAAGCTTGACGTGGACCAGGAGATCGCCGACATCCTGATCGAGGAGGGCTTCACCAGCCTGGAAGAGGTGGCCTATGTGCCTCTGCAGGAGATGCTGGAAATCGAGTCCTTCGACGAGGACACGGTCAACGAGCTGCGTGCCCGCGCCAAGGACGCGCTGCTGACGATGGAAATCGCCCGCGAAGAAAGTGTGGAAGAGGTGTCGCAGGATCTGCGGGACCTGGAGGGGATGACCCCCGACCTGGTCGCCAAACTGGCCGACGGCGGCGTGCACACCCGCGACGAATTGGCCGATCTGGCCACCGACGAACTCACCGACATGACCGGCCAGACGCCCGAAGAGGCGACCAGCCTGATCATGCGCGCCCGCGCTCACTGGTTCTCCGGTGAGGAGACGCCTGCGTCCAACTGACCCGTGCAGGCACGAGCGGAGAACAAACACCTATGACCAGTACCACCGTTGCCGAATTGGCCGCTGAGCTGAACAAGCCCACCACCACCCTGCTGGAGCAGCTGTCTGCTGCCGGGGTGCCCAAAACCGCAGGGACCGATGTGGTCACCGAGACCGACAAGCAGAAGCTGCTGGGCCACCTCAAGGCCAGTCACGGTACCGCCGGCGCCGAGCGCAAGAAGATCACGCTGGTGAAGAAGTCCACCACGGAGATCAAGCAGGCCGACGCCACCGGGCGCGCCCGCACCATCCAGGTCGAAGTACGCAAGAAGCGCACTTTCGTCAAGCGCGACGATGAGGTGGTGGTCCCGGACGTGCCGACGGAGGCCGTCGAGCCAGCCGCACCGGCGGTGGATCCGGCCGAGTTGGCACGTCGCGAGGAAGAAGCCCGCCGTCAGGCCGAGCTGCTGCGGCGCCAGGAAGAAGAACTGCTGATCAAGCGCCAGCAGCGCGAAGCAGAAGAGGCCCGCCAGGCGGAACTCGCGCGCCAGGCCGCAGAGGCCGAAGAGGCCGCAGCCCAGGCGCGGCAACAGGCGGCGGCGAAATCCGCCGCTTCTGTCGACTCTGCCAAGGAAGAGGCTGCCAAGGAAGACCAGCGCCGTGCCGCTGCCGCGGCCGAGCGTGAAGCTGCTGCCAAGGCGGAGGCCGACAAGCAGGCCGAAGCCCGCAAGGCGGAAGAGTCGCGCGCGCAGGATCTGCTGGAGCGTCGGCGCAAGGCCGAGGCCGAGGCCGCCAACATCCGCGCGATGATGGCTGCACCGGCCAAGACCCTCGTGGCCAAGAAGCCGGAACCCACGCCCGATCCCAAGGCCATCAAGGGCACACTGCACAAGCCTGCTGGCACGCCTGCGGCCAAGACGGCCGCGGGTGCAGCGGCCGCGCCTGGCGCCGGTGGCAAGAAGGAAATCAAGTCCGAAAACCTGTCGTCGACCTGGAAGGACGACGCAGCGAAGAAGAAGGAAATCAAGACCCGTGGCGACACCAGCGCTGGTCGTTCCAACTGGCGCAGCGGCCCCAAGGGCGGCGGCCGCCGTGGCGACCGCGACAGCCGTGACAGCGCCCAGAGCAGCTTTGTGGCCCCGACGGAAGCCAAGGTCATCGAGGTGCACGTGCCGGAAACCATCACGGTGGCCGAACTCGCGCACAAGATGAGCCTGAAGTCCTCCGAAGTGATCAAGCAACTGATGAAGCTGGGCCAGATGGTCACCATCAACCAGCCGCTGGACCAGGACACCGCCATGATCGTGGTGGAAGAACTGGGGCACACCGCGGTGGTGGCGGCGTTGGATGATCCGGAAGCCTTCACCGACGAGGAAGCAGGCCAGCACCAAGCCGAACTCAAGCCCCGTGCGCCTGTGGTCACCGTCATGGGCCACGTGGACCACGGCAAGACCTCGCTGCTGGACTACATCCGTCGCGCCAAGGTGGCAGCAGGCGAGGCCGGTGGCATCACGCAGCACATCGGTGCTTACCACGTGGAAACGCCGCGCGGCATGGTGTCTTTCCTCGATACCCCGGGTCACGAGGCGTTCACCGCCATGCGTGCCCGTGGTGCCCAGGCCACCGACATCGTCATTCTGGTGTGTGCGGCCGACGACGGCGTGATGCCGCAGACCAAGGAAGCCATCAAGCACGCGAAAGCGGCCGGTGTGCCCATGGTCGTGGCCTTGACCAAGATCGACAAGCCGGGCATCAACCTCGAGCGTGTGCGCTCGGAACTGGTGGCCGAAGAGGTCGTGCCTGAAGAGTTCGGTGGTGACGTGCCTTTCGTGGGTGTGTCCGCCAAGACCGGCGAAGGCATCGACGCCTTGCTGGAGCAGGTGTTGCTTCAGGCCGAGGTGCTGGAACTCAAGGCGCCGGTGGATGCGATGGCCAAGGGTCTGGTGATCGAAGCCCGTCTGGACAAGGGCCGCGGCTCGGTCGCGACCGTTCTGGTGCAAAGCGGCACGCTCAAGACCGGCGACGTGGTGCTGGTCGGCCAGACGTCTGGCCGTGTGCGCGCCATGCTGGACGAAAACGGCAAGCCCATCAAGGAAGCTGGTCCCTCCATTCCGGTGGAAATCCAGGGTCTGTCCGAAGTGCCGCAGGCCGGCGATGACTTCATGGTGATGACCGACGAGCGCCGCGCGCGCGAGATCGCCACCTACCGTGCGGGCAAGTTCCGCAACACCAAGCTGGCCAAGCAACAGGCCGCCAAGCTGGAGAACATGTTCACCGACATGACGGCTGGCGAAGTCAAAGTGCTGCCCATCATCATCAAGGCCGACGTGCAAGGTTCGCAGGAAGCCCTGGGCGCCTCGCTGCTCAAGCTCTCGACCGACGAGGTCAAGGTGCAGCTGGTGTTCTCCGGCGTGGGCGGCATCAGCGAGTCCGATGTCAACCTGGCGATCGCCTCGAAGGCCGTGATCATCGGCTTCAACGTGCGCGCCGATGTCGGTGCGCGCAAGCTGGCAGAAGGCAACGACGTCGACTTGCGCTACTACAACATCATCTACGACGCCGTGGACGATCTGAAGGCGGCCATGTCCGGCCTGCTGGCACCCGAGAAGCGGGAAGAGGTCATCGGCTCGGCCGAGATCCGCACCGTGTTCGTGGCGTCCAAGATCGGCACTGTGGCCGGCTGTATGGTCACGTCCGGCATGGTCACCCGCAACGCCCACTTCCGCCTGCTGCGCGACAACGTGGTGGTCTACACCGGCGAGATCGACACCCTCAAGCGCCTCAAGGACGACGTGCGCGAAGTCAAGGAAGGCTTCGAGTGCGGTATCAAGCTCAAGAACTACAGCGACATCAAGGAAGGTGACCAGCTGGAGTTCTTCGAGGTCAAGGAAGTGGCCCGCACGCTGTAAGGATCGAGCACCACCATGCCCCGCAAGGCTTCTTCCGTCCCCAACCGCGGTTTCCGCGTGGCCGACCAGATCCAGCGCGATCTGGCCGAGCTGATCGCGCGCGAGCTCAAGGATCCGCGGGTGGGCATGGTCACGATCAACGCGGTCGAGGTCACACCCGATTACGCCCACGCCAAGGTGTTTTTCAGCCTTCTCACCGGCAATCCGGACGAGACGACACAGGGCCTGAACGCCGCCGCCGGGTTCCTGCGCAATGGCTTGTTCAAGCGCCTGCACATCCACACCGTGCCGACGCTGCACTTCGTGTTCGACCGCACCACCGAGCGGGCGGCGGACATGAACGCGCTGATCTCCAAGGCCGTTGCGTCGCGTTCCAAGAACGAGGAATGACCATGCAGCGCCACAGCACCAGGGTGCCACGGCGCCCTGTGCATGGGGTGCTGTTGCTTGACAAACCGCTGGGCTTCTCCAGCAACCAGGCCTTGCAGAAGGCCAAATGGCTGCTGCGCGCCGAAAAGGCCGGGCATACCGGGACGCTGGATCCTCTGGCCACAGGCGTGCTCCCGATCTGCTTCGGCGCAGCCACCAAGTTCAGCCAGCTGCACCTGGACGCTGACAAGACCTACGAAACCGTGGTCCGCCTGGGCGTGACCACCACCACCGGCGACGCCGAGGGCGATGTGCTGGAAACCCGTCCTGTGACCTGCAGCGTAGGTCAGGTAGTGGAGGTGCTGGACCGGTTCACCGGACCCATCAGCCAGATTCCGCCGATGCACAGCGCCCTCAAGAAGGATGGCAAGGCGCTGTATGAGTACGCCCGTGAAGGCGTCACGGTGGAGCGTGAGCCGCGCGCAGTCACCATCCACGAACTGGAACTTGTGGACCTGCGCCTCGAGGGACATGAGCCCTTCCTGCGCTTGCGCGTGCGCTGCTCCAAGGGCACCTACATCCGCACGCTGGGCGAAGACATTGCGGCGGCCCTGGGCTGCGGCGGGCATCTGAGCCTGCTGCGGCGGGTACAAACCGGCCCCTTCGACGCCGGCCAGTGCATCACGGTCGAGGCCCTGGAGGCCTTGCCCGATGAGCAGCGCCTGCAAAGGCTGCTGCCGGTGCAGGCGCTGCTGCCCGACCACACGGCTGTCACGCTCGACAGCGACAATGCCGCGCGCTTTCTCAGCGGTGTGCGCCGCCGCGGAACCTGGTCCGACCTGTCCCGGGTGGCGATCTACGGCCCGCCAGCGGGCACCTCCCACACGCCGGTCCTGCTGGGCAGTGGCCACACACAGGCCGGCGAACTCATCCCGGGGCGGCTGCTGAGCCCCATCGAAATACAGCAAATCCTGGAACCTGCAACATGAGCAAACAGATCCGCAACATCGCCATCATCGCCCACGTCGACCACGGCAAGACCACCATGGTCGACCAGCTGCTGCGCCAGTCGGGCACCTTCGCTGAGCACGAAAAGGTCGTGGACACGGTGATGGACAACAACGCCATCGAACGTGAGCGCGGCATCACCATCCTGGCCAAGAACTGCGCCGTGAGCTGGCAGGGCACCCACATCAACATCGTCGACACGCCTGGGCACGCGGACTTTGGCGGTGAGGTGGAGCGGGCACTGTCCATGGTGGACGGCGTGGTGCTGCTGATCGACGCCCAGGAAGGCCCGATGCCGCAGACCCGCTTCGTGACCAAGAAGGCCCTGGCCCTGGGGCTCAAGCCCATCGTGGTGGTCAACAAGGTGGACAAGCCCGGCGCCAACCCGACCAAGGTGATCAACGAAGCCTTCGATCTGTTTGCGAACCTCGGCGCGACCGACGAGCAGCTGGAATTCCCGGTGGTCTACGCCTCGGGTATCAACGGCTGGACCTCGCTGGAAGAGGGTGCGCCTGGCGAACAGTGGGGCCCCAACATGTCGGCCCTGTTCGACACCGTGCTCAAGCATGTGCCGGCCCACCAGGGCGACCCGGACGCGCCGCTGCAGCTGCAGATCTCCGCGCTGGACTTCTCCACCTTCGTCGGCCGCATCGGCGTCGGTCGTATCAGTGCCGGCAAGATCCGTCCCGGCATGGACGTACTGGTGATGGAGGGCGAAGACGGCAAGAGCATCAAGGGCCGCATCAACCAGGTCCTGACCTTCCAGGGGCTCGACCGCGTGCAGGTGACCGAGGCCGGCCCTGGCGACATCGTGCTGATCAACGGCATCGCCGACATCGGCATCGGCGTGACCGTCACCGATCCTTCCAATCCGACGCCGCTGCCCATGCTCAAGGTGGACGAGCCCACGCTGACCATGAACTTCTGCGTCAACACCAGCCCGCTGGCCGGGCGCGAAGGCAAGTTCGTCACCAGCCGCCAGATCTGGGACCGCCTGCAGAAAGAGCTGCAGCACAACGTGGCCCTGCGCGTGAAGGAAACCGACGAGGACGGCATCTTCGAGGTGTCTGGTCGAGGCGAACTGCACCTGACGATCCTGCTGGAAAACATGCGCCGCGAAGGCTACGAGCTGGCCGTGTCCAAGCCGCGCGTGGTGTTCCGCGAGATCAACGGCGAGAAGTGCGAACCGATCGAGCTGGTGACGGCCGACATCGAGGAAGGCCACCAGGGCGGCGTGATGCAGGCCCTGGGTGAGCGCAAGGGCGAACTGGTCAACATGGTGCCGGACGGCAAGGGCCGCGTGCGCCTGGAATACCGGATCCCGGCGCGTGGCCTGATCGGCTTCTCCAACGAGTTCCTGAACCTGACCCGCGGTTCCGGCCTGATCAGCAACATCTTCGACGGCTACGAACCGCACAAGGGCGAGATCGCCAGCCGCAAGAATGGTGTGCTGATCTCCATGGACGACGGCGAGATCTTCACTTACGCCCTGGGCAAGCTCGACGACCGCGGCCGCATGTTCGTCAAACCCAACGACCCGGTGTACGAGGGCATGATCGTCGGCATCCACAGCCGCGACAACGACCTGGTGGTCAACGCCACCCGCACCAAGCAGCTGACCAACTTCCGTGTCAGCGGCAAGGAAGACGCGATCAAGATCACGCCGCCCATCGACCTGACGCTGGAATACGGCGTTGAGTTCATCGAGGACGACGAGCTGGTCGAAATCACACCCAAGAGCGTGCGCCTGCGCAAGCGCCATCTCAAGGAACACGATCGCAAGCGCGCTTCGCGCGAAGCTTGACCCGCCGGGCAGCCGTTGGCTGCCCGCCAAGGTCCACTCACACCCATGCCCTTCAAGCTGCTCAACCGTCTGACTCACACCCAGGCGGTGTTCCTCATGGTCGCGGTGACCCTGATGTGGTCGATCGCCGGCGTGGTCTCGCGCCAGCTGGAGTCGGCCGCGCGTTTCGAAGTCACCTTCTGGCGCAGCGCATTCACCTTTGTGTCGCTGCTGCTCATCCTGCCCCTGTGGCGCGCAGCAGACCGTGCGTCTGGAGCCCTCCGTGGTGTCCCGACGAGTCAAGGTGCGCTGCAGCGCCACTGGGGCATCCTCGCCGGATCGCGCGCCTTCTGGGTGTCCGGTGTCTGCTGGAGCGTGATGTTCACCGCCTTCATGCTGGCTCTGACCTTCACCAGTGTCGCCAACGTTCTGGTGATCATGGCGGCGGGGCCGCTGTTCACCGCGGTCATCGCCCGGGTGTTCATTGGCCAGCGTCTGCCCGGGCGCACCTGGGCCGCCATCGTGACGGCCGGCGCCGGCATCGTGTACATGTACGGCAGCCAGATGTGGTCCGCCTTCACCGACCCGGCAGCAAATGCATCGGGCCTGGTCCTGGGGTCGCTGGCATCGCTCTGCGTGCCGGTGGGCGGCGCGATCAACTGGACCGTTGTGCAGCGCAGCCAGCAGCACGGGGAGTCCATCGACCTCGTGCCGTCGGTACTGGTTGGGGCGTTGATCTCGAGCGTGCTCACCCTGCCTCTGGCATTCCCGTTTCTGGCCACAGGCAGCGACATCGCGTGGCTGGCCCTGCTGGGTCTGGTGCAGCTCGCGATTCCTTGCGCGCTGGCGGTGGTCTGCGCCCGTTCGCTCAAGGCCCCCGAAGTGTCGCTGCTGGCGCTGCTGGAGGTGATCTTTGGCATCGTTTGGGCCTGGCTCTGGGCCAACGAGACGCCTGGGAGCGAGGTGCTGCTCGGCGGCAGTGTGGTGATCGCCGCCTTGCTGCTCAACGAACTGGCCGGCTGGCGTGACCGCCAGGGTGCACTGCGCATTCAGACCCTCAGCGCCAGGAATACCGAGACATCCGTTGGAGAAACGCCATGAATGGGTCCGAACAGTTCATCATCACCGAAGTCCGTGGTCGCGTCGGTTGCATCACGCTCAACCGGCCCAAGGCGCTGAACGCGCTCTCGCTGGGCATGATCCGCGACATCAGTGCCGCCTTGCTGGCCTGGCGCGAAGACCCGCAGGTGCTGGCAGTGGCGATCCGTGGCACGGGCAAGGAGGGCGCGTTCGGCAGTTTCTGCGCGGGCGGTGACATCCGCTTCTTTCACCAGGCTGCGCTCGCGGGCAACCCAGAACTTGAGGACTTCTTCACCGAGGAGTACGCACTCAACCACCTGATCCACACCTACCCCAAGCCCTACATCGCGTTCATGGACGGCATCTGCATGGGCGGGGGCATGGGCATCAGTCAGGGAGCGAGCCTGCGAATCGTCACCGAACGCAGCAAGATCGCCATGCCCGAAACCGGCATCGGCCTGTTTCCGGACGTGGGCGGCGGCTACTTCCTCAGCCGCTGCCCGGGTCGACTGGGTGAGTACCTGGCCCTGACCGGTCTGGTGCTTGACGGCGCTCATGCGCTGGCGGCCGGCCTGGCCGACGCGGTGATGGACAGCGGCCGCCTTGCGGGCCTGTGGGACAGCCTGGGTCAGACGCCCTACGAGAGCGGCGTGGCGGTGGAGCGCTGGTGTCTCAATCACGTCCAGAAGGTGCCGCCGAAGGCGCACTTTCCGCAGGCGGACATCGACCGCGTATTTGCATTGGACAACGTGAAGGCGGTGGTTCAGGCGCTGGAGCAGGCCCAAGGCGAGTGGGCCAGCGAAACCGCACAGTTGCTGCGCAAGCGTTCACCGCTGATGCTGCATGTGGTGCTGGAGCAGGTTCGCCGGGCACGGGGTATGGGGCTGGCCGACGAACTGCGCATGGAGCGCGACCTGGTCCGTCGCTGCTTCCACCTGCGCCCGGGCGCCGCGAGCGAAACCGTTGAAGGGATCCGCGCACTGGCGGTAGACAAGGACCACGCCCCGCGCTGGAACCCGTCCTGCATCGAAGAGGTGAGCGATGCACAGGTGGTCGAATTCTTTGTTTCGCCCTGGCCTGCGCACGCGCATCCGCTGCACTCGCTGCGGTGACAGCGGGCCGGCTTTCATTCGAGCCGCGGCCTTCTCGGAGCCGATGGGCTTCGTTATATGAAAAGTCGCAGCATTTGCGTGAGATTTATTCTCAAAGTTATATTTCCGAGTTGAGTTCAATCCAACTGTCTGTTGGTTGAGCGGCTGGTCACCTCGTTTGCAGCAGCGTTCGTTTTCTTCAGGCCGTTGGGTGTGCACTTCGCATCCAGTGGCGCCCCGCGTCGGTGGACAACACCACTCGAAACTTGGAGAAAACCATGTCGCGCATCCCCCCGCTTTCCCGTCTGTCCCTGCTCGCCGCCGCGCTGGCGCTGAGCGCATGTGGCCAGAAAGAGGAAACACCTTCCCCAGCCGCCACACCCGAGGTGGCACAGACCTCCGTCTGCGGCAAGGTCACGGTGGCCAACATGAACTGGCAGTCGGCCGAGGTACTGGCCCACATTGACAACATCATTCTGTCCAAGGGCTACGGCTGTGAAGTCGAATTGGTGCCGGGTGACACCATGCCCACGCTGACCGCCATGATGGAGAAGGGGCAACCCGACGTGGCACCCGAAGCGTGGATCAACGCCGTGCGCCAACCGCTGGACGCCGCGGTGAAGGAAGGCAAGCTGCACTACGCCGCCAAATCGCTTGCGGATGGAGGCGTCGAGGGCTGGTGGATTCCGAAGTACCTGGCCGATGCCCATCCGGACATCAAGACCATCGACGATGCCCTCAAGCACCCGGAGCTGTTTCCGTCGGCCGAGAACAAGCGGAAGGGCGCGGTGCACAACTGCCCCTCGGGCTGGAACTGCCAGTTGACCACTGGCAACGCGTTCAAGGCCTGGGACGCGGCCGACAAGGGCTTCCTGCTGGTGGACACCGGCTCGGCCGCAGGGCTGGACGGTTCGATCGCCAAGGCGTATGAGCGCAAGCAGGGCTGGCTGGGGTACTACTGGGCGCCCACATCCATCCTGGGCAAGTACGAGATGGTCAAGCTAGACGCCGGTGTGCCACACGACAAAGAGGCATGGGAAGCCTGCAATGCCAAGGCGGAGTGCGACAACCCCAAGAAGAGCGACTGGGCGCGCGCCGAGGTGTTCACCGTGCTCACCGACCGCTTCCAGAAAGCCGGCGGTCCCGCTGTGGACTACCTGAACAAACGCAGCTGGAGCAACGACACGGTCAATGGCCTGCTGGCCTGGATGAGCGACCAGCAGGCCACCGGGGCCGACGGGGCAGCACATTTCCTCAAGACCCAGCCCGAGATCTGGGGAGCCTGGGTAACGCCCGAGGTGGCAGAGAAAGTGAAGTCGGCGCTCTGAGGCATCACACGCCGAGACAACAGATGGCCCGCACCAGTGACGGGCCGTTTCCCTGATTCCTGCCGGAGGAGATGCCATGACATGGCTTGATAGATTCCCCGCGCTGGGTACCGAACAGCTGTCTGCCTTGCGCCGTTTTATCGATGGTGCCTTTCGCGCATTCACGCGCGAACATGGCCAGGCCATGGAGCAACTGTTCGAACCCCTGCGCCAGTTCCTGCTCGCATCCGAGCGCCTGCTGACCCAGACACCCTGGCCGGTGGTGGTGGGTGTCATCGCCGTGGTCGCCTGGGTGGCTTCGCGCAACTGGAAAATCGTTCTCGGTGCCATTCTGTCGCTGTTGGTCATCGGCTGGCTGGGCATGTGGGACGACACCATGAAGACCATTTCGATGATCTTCGTGAGCACCGTGGTGGCGCTGGTGGTGGGCCTGCCCATCGGTATCCTGATGAGTCGATGGGATCGGATGCAGCGCATCGTCAATCCGGCGCTGGACGTGATGCAGACCATGCCCAGCTTTGTGTACCTGATCCCGGTGGTCATGCTGCTGGGCATCGGCCGTGTGCCCGGTCTGATCGCGGTGGTCATCTACGCCGTCGCACCGGTGATCCGCTTCACCAACCTGGGCATCCGGCTGGTCGACAAGGACCTGCTGGAGGCGGCCGACGCTTTTGGCTCGTCGGCCTGGCAGAAGATGCGCCAGGTGCAGCTGCCACTGGCGCTGCCCACCATCATGGCCGGCATCAACCAGACCATCATGCTCGCGCTGTCGATGGTGGTCATCGCCTCGATGATCGGTGTGCAGGGCCTTGGCCAGCCGGTGCTCAAGGCCATCTCCAACCAGTACTTCACGATGGGCATCCTCAACGGCATGGCCATCGTCGCGATCGCGATCATCTTCGACCGCGTCTCGCAAGCCTACGGCAAGCGTCTGCAGAAGCATCTGGAGGTAGTGCATGGCTGATCCCGTCATCCAGCAAGCGGCTGCGTCTGGCAATGCGGCGGTGGGCGTGAGCATCCTTGGCCTTTACAAGATCTTCGGTCCCACGCCGGAGCGCTTCATCGACGCGGTGCGCGGCGGCATGAGCAAGCAGGAACTGCGCGATGTGCATGGTCACGTGCTGGGTCTGCGCGACATCCACATCGACATGCCTGCCGGTGGAATTCAGGTGGTGATGGGCCTGTCCGGCTCGGGCAAGTCCACGCTGATACGCCACATCAACCGCCTGATCGACCCGACCACCGGCGAGGTGTTGGTGCAGGTGAACGATCAAAGCGTGGATGTGGTCAAGATGAACCCGGCGCGACTGCGCCAGTTCCGCCGTGAGCAGACCGCCATGGTGTTCCAGAAGTTTGCGCTGTTCCCACACCTGACGGTGCGGGAAAACACCGAGTACGGCCTGCAGGTGCAGGGCGTGGCGCGCAAGGTCAGGCGTGAACGGGCGCAGCGCTGGATCGAGCGTGTCGGCCTCAAGGGTTACGAGGACAGCTATCCGAACCAGCTCTCGGGCGGTATGCAGCAGCGCGTGGGACTTGCAAGGGCACTCACCAACGATGCGCCCATCCTGCTGATGGATGAGGCGTTCTCGGCGCTGGACCCGCTGATCCGCAGCGACATGCAGGGCGTGCTTCTGGACATCCAGCAGGAGATCGGCAAAACCATCGTGTTCATCACACACGACCTTGACGAGGCTTTGCGCCTGGGGGATCGCATCGCCATCCTGCGCGACGGCGAGGTGGTGCAGCAGGGCACAGGCCAGCAGATCGTGCTGCAGCCGGCAGACGACTACATCGCCAACTTCGTCAAGGACGTCAACCGCGGCCGCGTGATTCGCAGCAGGACCTTGATGCGACCCGACACACCGGTCGAAGGACCGACGGTGGACATCAGTACTGTGATCGAGGAGGTCGCCCGTGTGCTCAGTGCTGAGGGGCGGGAGGTTGCCAATGTCGTCAACAGCAAAGGGCACCACCTGGGCACCCTTTCGATGGGCGACATCATTGCTGCCATGGTGCCGCCACGATCCGACTTGTCCTATCCCAATACCTGACACAAGGAGAGTTCGCATGATTCAGACGCTGGCGGGCCGGGCATTCATCACCGCGATCATCGTGGTCGGTGCCTGGCTTCTGCCCGGTCCTGTTGCCCACGCGCAGCGGTTGGTGAGCATAGAAGGAGCGGAAGTGAACATGCGCTCGGGCCCAGGGACGGGCCACGAGGTGTTGTGGGTGCTTAACAAGGGCTACCCCCTCAAGGTACTGCGGCGCCAGGGGCGCTGGCTTGAGGTTCAGGACTTCGAGAACGACAAAGGTTGGGTTGCACGAGCCCTGACCGGGCGAACGCCTCACCACGTGGTCAAGTCCCGGATCGTCAATATCCGGAAGGGTCCGGGGACGGGTTACCCGATCATCGGCCAGGCGGAATACGGTGAAGTGCTGCGGACCCGCAGCAAACGGCGCGACTGGGTTCAGGTCGAACGGGCCGAGGGCCAGCCTGGCTGGGTGGCCAGGCGCCTGCTCTGGGGCTGGTGAGCACCGTCGCCCGGCAACGATCAGGCCACGCGCCGGGGCCTTCTTCGATGATGCTCAGCGCTGGCGCTGTTTCATGGCGCGCTCGACCTCCCGCTTGCCTTCGCGGTCCTTGATGGTGTCGCGCTTGTCGTGCTCGGCCTTGCCTTTGGCCAGAGCGATCTCGCATTTCACCTTGCCGCTCTTCCAGTGCAGGTTCAGCGGCACCAAGGTGTGGCCCTTCTGCTCGACCTTGCCGATCAGTCGCCGGATCTGGTCCTTGTGCAGCAGCAGCTTCTTGGTTCGCACCGAGTCCGGGCTGACGTGGGTCGACGCCGTCCGCAGAGGGTTGATCTGGCAGCCGATCAGGAACAGTTCGCCTTCCCGGATCACCACGTAGCCGTCGGTGAGTTGCACCTTGCCCTCGCGCAGCGCTTTCACCTCCCAACCCTGCAGCACCATTCCTGCCTCGAAGCGCTCCTCGATGGCGTAGTTGAACAAGGCCTTCTTGTTGTCCGCGATGCGGCTGTCGGTGGTCTTGGCGGCGGATTTGCTGGGTTTGGTGGACATGGGGCGGTAAATGGGGCCGCAGGCGACCCATACAATGGGCGCCGATTGTATGAAAACGATTCAGAAGTCCGTCCTGCTCTGGCACAGCGCCCATGAGATGTTTGCGCTGGTCACCGATGTTCAGCACTACCCGCAGTTCCTTCCATGGTGCGATCACAGCGAGGTGATGGAGCGCGATGAACACGGCATGGTGGCCCGCGTCGGCATCGCCTTCAGCGGTCTGAAGCAGAGCTTCACCACCCGCAATCAGCACATCGATGACCGGCAGGTGCTGATGGAACTGGTGGATGGTCCTTTCTCCCATCTGGAAGGGATCTGGAACTTCACGCCGCTGGGCGATGGCAGCCAGCGGGCCTGCAAGGTCGAGTTCACGCTGACCTATGGCTTTTCAAGCCAGGCCCTTGCCACCTTGGTGGGGCCTGTGTTCGACCGGATCGCGGGCAGCCTCGTGGACGCATTTGTCAAACGCGCTGACCAGGTGTACGGCGCATGATTTCCGTGGTGCTGGTTCGTTCACCTCAACCCCGAAAGGTGGAAGAGCTGCATCTGCAGCTTCCGGATGGTGCGTCTGTCGCTGAGGCCCTGGCCATGGCCGGCTGGTCGATGAACATCGACGGCCCGCAGGAGCACAGGTGGACGTGCGGGGTCTGGGGCCACAAGGCTTTACCAGAAAGCGTGCTCAGGGATGGTGATCGCGTCGAGCTGTACCGGGACCTGAGGGTCGATCCCAAGGTGGCCCGCAGAGAGCGCTTCGTCGGTCAGGGTTCACGCAACGCCGGGCTGTTCGCCCAGCGGCGGCCCAACTCCAAGGCCGGCTACTGATCAGGTGCCAGCCAAGGGCCTCAGTTGACGTTCTGTGCCGATGCCGACGCAGGGCCACAATCCGAACGGATGACGCCATCGATGCGCTGCAGTTCGGCCGCACGCGCCTTGTCGTCCATGATTTCGCGCTCGCCCTTGGCATTGGTGGTGGCAATGCGCACGCCTGAATCCAGCGTGGCCTTGGCGCGCTTGGCACGCTCGCAGTTGCCGGCACGGGCTGCAGCAATGCGGTCATCCTCGGCCTTCTTTTTGGCCTGTGCCGCCTCCTGGGCCTGTTTTTCCGCCTGCTTCTTCTTTGCCTCCAGCTGTTCGTCGCGGCCAGTCACCTTCGGCACCTCGGCTGACTGCGCAGCGGGCTGGCCAGCTGCGGCGGGGTCTGTTCCGGTCGGCGCTGGAATTGCAGGCCCGGTCTGGCGCACGGCTCCAGGTGTGCGAAGAATGCTCTTCTCGGGCGTACCAGGCGGCGGTGCCGTGTCGCTGAAAACCTTGTTGCCGGAAGAGTCCACCCAGACCCACTGAGCCCAGGTCGATCCACTGAACAGGGCGGCTGAGGCTGCGAATGCGAGAACTCGCCAGAAAGAGGTGTGTGTGTGACGGCTAGGCATGCGAACCAGTTTAACCCGGGGCCTTCCGGCCGCACACTACACGCCCAATGCCAGGTGACGAAGTAGCACTTTTGCCGGCTTGACGGAGCTTGTGGTCCGATGTGGTGGCGTTCAGCAGGCAGCGGCTCCCCCGGTTGGACGCCGGGTACAATCGTGTTTTTGGAGCTTTACCTCATGCGCCTCCTCGGCAAAGCGCTCACTTTCGACGACGTTCTGCTCGTCCCCGCGTACTCCCAGGTCCTGCCCAAGGACACCTCTCTCGCCACCCAGTTCACCCGCAACATCCGCCTGAACCTGCCCCTGGTTTCTGCGGCCATGGACACCGTGACGGAGGCCCGGCTGGCCATCGCCATTGCCCAGGAAGGCGGCATCGGCATCGTCCACAAGAACCTCTCGGCGCAGGAACAGGCCGCCCACGTGGCCAAGGTCAAGCGCTACGAGTCCGGCGTGCTGCGTGACCCAGTGGTCATCAGCCCCTCGACCACCGTGCGCCAAGTCATGAAGCTGTCCGACGACCTGGGGGTGTCTGGCTTCCCGGTGGTGGATGCAGGCAAGGTGGTTGGTATCGTCACCGGCCGCGATCTGCGCTTTGAAAGCCGCTACGACTTGCCGGTCAGCGAGATCATGACGCCGCGAGAGCGCCTGATCACCGTGCCCGAAGGCACCACGCCGGAGCAGGCCAAAGCGCTGTTGAACAAGCACAAGCTCGAGCGCCTGCTGCTGGTGAACGACGCCTTTGAGCTCAAGGGCCTGATCACCGTCAAGGACATCACCAAGCAGCTGAACTTCCCGAACGCCGCGCGCGACGCCGCCGGCCGACTGCGCGTGGGCGCTGCGGTGGGGGTTGGCGAAGGCACCGAAGAACGCGTGGAAGCGCTGGTCAAGGCCGGCGTGGACGCCATCGTGGTGGACACGGCCCATGGCCACAGCAAGGGTGTGATCGACCGCGTGCGCTGGGTCAAGCAGAACTACCCTCAGGTGGACGTGATCGGCGGCAACATCGCCACCGGCAGCGCCGCCCTGGCCCTGGTGGAGGCGGGTGCGGACGGCGTCAAGGTCGGTATCGGCCCTGGCTCCATCTGCACCACCCGCATCGTGGCCGGCGTGGGCGTGCCGCAGATCATGGCCATCGACAACGTGGCCACCGCGCTGCAGACCACCGGTGTGCCCATGATCGCCGATGGCGGCATCCGTTATAGCGGTGACATCGCCAAGGCCATTGCGGCCGGCGCCAACACCGTGATGATGGGCGGCATGTTTGCCGGTACCGAAGAGGCCCCTGGCGAGATCGTGCTTTTCCAGGGCCGCAGCTACAAGAGCTACCGCGGCATGGGCTCGATTGGTGCCATGCAGCAGGGCAGCGCAGACCGCTACTTCCAGGAAAGCAGCACCGGCAACCCCAATGCCGACAAGCTGGTGCCTGAAGGCATCGAAGGGCGCGTGCCCTACAAGGGCTCGGTGGTGTCGATCATTTTCCAGATGGCCGGCGGTATCCGCGCCTCCATGGGCTATTGCGGCTGTCCGACCATCGAACACATGCGCGCCAAGGCGGAGTTTGTCGAGATCACTTCGGCCGGCATCCGCGAAAGCCACGTGCACGACGTGCAAATTACCAAGGAAGCCCCGAACTACCGCGCGGACTGACCGGTTCCGCTCCTCAGGCCGTCCACCGCGACGGCCTTTTTCTTTTCCCTGCAGACATCCCCGAACGCCATGCAGCACCAGAAAATCCTCATTCTCGATTTCGGTTCCCAGGTCACCCAGCTCATCGCACGCCGCGTGCGCGAAGCGCACGTGTACTGCGAAGTTCACCCCTGCGACGTCAGCAGCGAGTGGGTGCGCGAGTTCGCCGCCGATGGCCAGCTCAAGGGCGTGATCCTCTCGGGCAGCCACGCCAGCGTCTATGAGGTGGACGACAAGGCCCCCGATGCGGTGTTCGAGCTGGGCGTGCCGGTGCTGGGCATCTGCTACGGCATGCAGACCATGGCCCAGCAGCTGGGCGGCAAGGTCGAGGCGGGCAAGACGCGCGAGTTCGGTTACGCCGAGGTCCGTGCCCGTGGACACACCGCCCTGCTCAAGGACATCGAGGACTTCACCACGCCCGAAGGCCACGGCATGCTCAAGGTCTGGATGAGCCACGGCGACAAGGTGACCGAAATGCCACCGGGCTTCAAGCTGATGGCTTCGACGGATGCCTGCCCCATCGCCGGCATGGCCGACGAATCGCGGGGCTACTACGCGGTGCAGTTCCACCCCGAGGTCACGCACACGGTGCAGGGCAGGGCGTTGCTGGAGCGCTTCGTGCTGGAGATCTGCGGCACGCGACCCGACTGGATCATGCGTGACCACATCGACGAAGCGGTGCAGAAGATCCGCGAGCAGGTGGGTGACGAGGAAGTCATCCTGGGCCTGTCCGGCGGCGTGGACTCTTCCGTGGCCGCAGCGCTGATCCACCGCGCCATCGGCGACCAGCTGACCTGTGTGTTCGTGGACCACGGCCTGCTGCGCCTGCACGAGGGCGACATGGTGATGGACATGTTCGCCGGCAAGCTGCACGCGAAGGTGATCCGCGTGGACGCCAGCGAGCTGTTCCTCGGCCAGTTGGCCGGCGTGACCGATCCCGAGAAGAAACGCAAGATCATTGGCGGCCTGTTCGTCGACGTGTTCAAGGCCGAAGCGGCCAAGCTCAAGGGCGACGGCGCCAAGGGCGCGAAGTGGCTGGCGCAGGGCACGATTTACCCGGACGTGATCGAGTCCGGCGGCGCCAAGAGCAAGAAGGCCGTGACCATAAAGAGCCACCACAACGTGGGGGGCCTGCCCGAACAACTGGGCCTGAAGCTGCTGGAGCCGCTGCGCGACCTGTTCAAGGACGAGGTGCGCGAACTCGGCGTGGCCCTGGGCCTGCCGCACGACATGGTCTACCGCCATCCCTTCCCGGGCCCGGGCCTGGGCGTGCGCATCCTGGGCGAGGTGAAGAAGGAATACGCCGACCTGCTGCGCCGGGCCGACGCCATCTTCATCGAAGAGCTGCGCTCGACCATCGACCACCACAGTGGCAAGAGCTGGTACGAGCTGACCAGCCAGGCCTTCACCGTGTTCCTGCCCGTCAAGAGCGTGGGCGTGATGGGCGACGGCCGCACCTACGACTACGTGGTGGCGCTGCGCGCGGTGCAGACCAGCGACTTCATGACCGCCGACTGGGCGGAGCTGCCGTACGCGCTGCTCAAGAAAGTGTCCAGCCGCATCATCAACGAGGTGCGTGGCATCAACCGCGTGACCTATGACGTGAGCAGCAAGCCGCCAGCAACCATCGAGTGGGAATGAGTCAAGATCGTCCCAAGGTGTTTCGGAACATCCCAGGAAAACCCGATTTTGCTGTGGGGACAATGACTTAGCGTCCCACGGCGTCCCATCGAATCCCAGGGCGTCCCATGCGTTCTGACGGTTGACCTGACGGTATCCGGGCACCTAAGCTGGCAGGCCTGCAGCGATACCGTCAGACCCCATGACGGTACCTCGGTCCTGCGACAAGCAACGGATCGGAGATCTCATGAACACCTTGATGGAACGGGCGCGGGTTGGGCTGGCGAGCGCGAGAACACGCCACGGTTTGACGGAAGCCAAACTGCGAGAACTACTGCCGGGCGAGCGGGCCTACAAGGTCAGCGACGGAGGCAATGGTCTCTACGTCGTCGTCTCACCCAGTGGCAGCAGGTCCTTCCGCTACGACTATCGACTGAGCGGCCGACGCGAGACGCTGACCATCGGACGACATGAACCGGTTGCCCGCCATGCCCAGCGATCTCACCTTGCCTACGGCATGGATGTGACGCTGGAAGAGGCGCGCCTGCTGCTGGCTCGGGCGCGTGTCGATGTCAGTTCCGGGCGATCTCCCGCTCGAGCCAAGGTTGAGCGGCGCAATGAAGTTGCAGACGCCATGAGCTTTGGGCGCTGGGCGGTACGGTACTTCGAGTTCAAGTCCGACGCCAAAAGCGGCGCCGAGCGGCTGGCCGACAGCACGCTGGCGTTGCGGCGTTCGATCTATGACCGCATCCTGGTCGGTCCGTTCGGGAAGCTGAACCTCGACGAGATCAAGCCGGTCGCGCTGGGTGAGTTGCTCGACCGCGTCAAGACTGAACGAGGCCCAGGACCGGCTGTGCACGCCAGGGAACTCGTGTTGCAGGTCTACCGGTTTGCCAACGGCAAAGGCGTCGATATCGCCAATCCGGCGGAAGCGCTCGCTCGGAAGGCCTACGCGACGTTTGTCCCGCGCGAGCGCAACTTGAACCGCCATGAAATCAAGACGTTGCTCGACGGTCTGGAGATGACTGGCACTGCGCCGACACTACGGCTGGCAGTCAGGTTCTTGCTGCTGACGGGTGTGCGCAAAGGTGAGTTCATCGGAGCTACTTGGGCGGAAGTGGACTGGGAACGGGCACAGTGGCTGATCCCAGCTGAGAGGATGAAGGCTGGCAAGCCGCACACGGTGTATTTGGGAGAGCAGGCCCTGGACATCCTGACAACGCTTCGAACCTGCTTCCCGTCGAGCAACTTTCTCCATCCAAGCCGGTATGACTCCGCCGAGCCGATCAGCCAGGCAACGCTGAACCGGACGATCGCCGCTTCGGTGGATCGGATCAACAAGGATCGAACACCCAGTCAGGATCTGTTTCTGCCGGTCTCAGTGCACGATCTGCGCCGAACATTCTCGTCACGGCTCAACGACGCGCTCTTCCCGGAGGCCTTGGTCGAAGCCTGCCTGGCCCACCAGAAAAAGGACCAAGTCGCTGCCGCCTACAACCATGCTCGATTTTCCGGGCCTCGGCGGGTCCTTATGCAGGTATGGGCGGACATGGTGGACTGCTGGATGCGCGGCGAAACCGCGAGGGAGGTCATCGTCAGGGGCAAGGTGAAAATCGATGCCGCGGCGCACGATGCAGAAGGTATGAACTTGTAGGCTGAAGCAACACCCGGTTTAACGCCTCGGGGCGACTGGGTTGGACACATACTTGCCTTGAATGCGTCAGGGGTTTCCACCGTTTTGTCGATGCTCAAGGGACTGTTCAACCCTTCAGAGACCATTGTGAAATCACAGACAACGTGCGCTTGAATCTCGGAGGCCTCGGCAGGTAAACGAAGTCGGCGGCACAGTTGCTGGAGGGCGGAGCGCCCGCGCGCGGTTGTGATGTGCTCTTGACGAGCTGCTTCTGCAAGGGTCGATCCGTTTAGTACGGCTCTGAGGATGGCGGCCTTCGTGAAGCCAGAAATCATGATCAGTCCTTTGTGAACACTCGACAGTAAATAGAGCCCGCTCTGGTCAAACCTTGCGTGTGGTGTGACGACAAGAGTCGCCACCCTATAGCGGACGATGACCTTTTTGGTGCTCTGTTTCTCCTGGAGAAAGCCAGTTGTTCAGGGTGCAAAAACCTGTGGTGCGCGCGCATCAAACTCGATGCCATCAAGACTCAAGTGATGCTCGCGCACAACCGAGTCGGCTACCTCCCGCGCCGCCGCATCAACCGATACACCGCCGGTATCACCAGCATGGACAGCAGCGGCGCACTGATCATCCCTCCCACCATCGGTGCGGCAATGCGCTGCATCACCTCGCTGCCCGTGCCGTTGCCCCAGAACAGCGGCAGCAGGCCCGCCACGATCACGGCCACGGTCATGGCCTTGGGGCGCACTCGCAGGACCGCGCCCTCGCGGATTGCGTCCAGGAGATCGGCATCGGTGTCCTGACCAACGGCCTCGCGTGCCGCCCAGGCCTGTTTCAGGTAGAGCAGCATGATCACGCCGAACTCGGCCGCCACGCCAGCCAGCGCTATAAAGCCCACCGCGCTGGCCACTGACAGGTTGTGACCCAGTGCCCACAGCAGCCAAACGCCGCCCACCAGCGCGAACGGCAGTGTGGTCATGATCAGCAGCGCTTCGTCGAAGCGTCGGAAGGTGAGGTACAGCAGCACGAAGATGATCAGCAGCGTGAACGGGACCACCAGCTTGAGCTGGGCGGCGGCCCGCTCCAGGAACTCGAACTGGCCGGACCACGACACCGAATAGCCGGGTGGCAGATCCACCTGCTCGGCCACCGCGCGCTGCATCTCCCGCACGGCACCCCGCAGGTCGCGTCCACGGATGTCCACGTAAACGAAGCCTGCCAGCCGGGCGTTTTCGCTTCGCAGCATGGGCGGACCGTCCGAGATGGCGATGCGGGCAACGTCCGAAAGCACCAGGCGCTGCCCCCGTGGGCTCACGATGGGCAGGGCGCGCAGGGCCTCCAGCGAATCACGCAGTTCGCGCGGATAACGCAGGTTGATGGCATAGCGCTGCAGGCCTTCGACGGTCTGTCCGACCTCCATGCCACCCACCGCACCCGCGACCACCTCCTGCACGTCGGCGATGTTCAGGCCGTAGCGCGCCGCGTCGTCCCGCCGGATGTCCACATCGATGTAGCGCCCGCCGGTCAGGCGCTCGGCCAGCGCGCTGCTGACCCCGGGCACCTGCTTGATGGCGGCCTCGATCTGGCCCGTGAGGCGGTCGATAGTCACCAGGTCGGCGCCGGCCACCTTCACGCCCACCGGGCTCTTGATGCCGGTGGCAAGCATGTCAATGCGGTTGCGGATCGGTGGTACCCAGATGTTGGACAGGCCGGGCACGCGCACCGTGCGGTCCAGCTCCTCGACCAGCCGGTCGGGCGTCATGCCGGCGCGCCAATGGCTGCGCGGCTTGAACTGGATGGTGGTCTCGAACATCTCCAGCGGTGCCGGGTCGGTGGCGCTGTCTGAGCGACCGGCCTTGCCGTAGACGCTCTGCACCTCGGGCAAGGTCTTGATCAGGCGGTCGGTCTGCTGCAGCAGTTCGGCGGCCTTGCCGGCCGACAGGCCGGGCAGCGCGGTCGGCATGTACAGCAGGTCGCCCTCGTCCAGCCGGGGCATGAACTCGGCACCGATGTGCTTGAGCGGCCACAAGCTGGCCAGCAGCAGCACGGTGGCCACCACCAGCGTCAGCTTCGGTGCACGCAACACCGCGTTCAGGCAGGGTCGGTAGAGCGCGATCAGCAGCCGGTTCAAGGGGTTGGCGTGTTCATCGGGGATGCGACCCCGTATCAGGTAGCCCATCAGCACCGGGATCAGCGTGACGGCCAGCCCTGCCGCTGCCGCCATGGCATAGGTCTTGGTGTAGGCCAGGGGCGCGAACAGCCTTCCTTCCTGCGCCTGCAGCGTGAACACCGGAATGAAGCTCAGCGTGATGATCAACAGAGAAAAGAACAGCGCGGGCCCGACTTCGGCGGCGGCCTCACCAATCACGCGCCAGCGCGGTTCGCCCGCGAGGACCTGCCCCGGGTGCTCGTGGCCCCAGCGCTCCAGGTGCTTGTGCGCGTTCTCGATCATCACCACCGCAGCGTCCACCATCGCACCGATGGCGATCGCGATGCCGCCCAGCGACATGATGTTGGCGTTGACGCCCTGCTGCTGCATGACGATGAACGCCATCAGGATGCCCAGCGGCAGCGAGACGATGGCCACCAGGGCGCTGCGCAGGTGGAACAGGAACAGCGCGCAGACCACGGCCACCACCAGAAACTCCTCTAGCAGCTTGAACCCGAGGTTGTCCACCGCGCGCGCGATCAGCCCGGAGCGGTCGTACACCGGGACGATCTCCACGCCCTTGGGCAAGCCGCTTTGCAGTTCGGCCAGCTTGGCTTTGACGGCCTTGATGGTCTGCAGCGCGTTCTTGCCCGAACGCATCACGATCAGGCCACCGGCCGCTTCGCCCTCGCCATCGAGTTCGCCGATGCCGCGCCGCATCTCCGGCCCGAGCTGTACCCGGGCCACGTCGCCCAGGCGCACCGAGACGCCCAGGTCGCTCGTCATCAGCGGGATGGCCCGGAAATCATCCAGGGTCTTCAGGTAGCCGCTGGCGCGCACCGCGTATTCGGCCTCGCCCAGTTCGAGCACCGATCCCCCGGCCTCCTGGTTGGCGCGGCCGATCGCCTCGCTCACCATCGTCTGCGTGATGCGGTAGGCAGCCAGCTTGTCGGGGTCGAGCACGATCTGGTACTGGCGCACCATGCCGCCGAGGCTGGCCACCTCGGCCACGTCCGGCACGGTCTTGAGCTCAAAGCGCAGGAACCAGTCCTGCAGCGAACGCAGTTGGTCCAGGCTCTGTCGGCCGCTGCGGTCCACCAGCGCGTACTGGTAGATCCAGCCCACGCCGGTGGCGTCGGGCCCCAGGGAGGACTTGGCCGACGGCGGCAGCCGCGACTGCACTTGGTTGAGGTACTCCAGCACGCGCGAGCGCGCCCAGTACAGGTCCACGCCGTCATCGAAGAGCACGTAGACAAAGCTGTCGCCGAACAGGGAGTAGCCCCGCACCGCCTTGGCCCCGGGCACCGACAGCATGGTGGTGGTCAGCGGGTAGGTGACCTGGTTTTCGACGATCTGCGGCGCCTGGCCGGGCCAGCTGGTGCGGATGATGACCTGGGTGTCCGAGAGGTCGGGCAGCGCGTCCAGGGGCGTGCGCAGCATCGACACCACGCCCCAGGCGGTGAGCATCACGGTGGCCAGCAGCACCAGGAAGCGGTTGCCGATGCTCCAGTGGATGAGCCGCGCGATCATGGTTTCGCTCCTTGAGCGGGAGGTGCCACGCGCTCGATCCGGGTGATCTGCGGTTCGGCACCATCCTGCGTGTGGAACTCGATGCGCACCGGGTCTCCTCGGGACAGTCCGCTGGGCCGTTGTTCGGGAGGCGGCAGGCGGAACGCCATCGTCATCCCGGGCCACTTGAGCGCCGGAATGGCGGGATGGGTGAGGGTCACGCTGTCCCCGTCCACCGCGTCGATCACGGCATCGGTGCGGTGCAGATCCACAGCCGCAGCAGGGGCCGCAGCAGCAGCCGGGGCCTGGTTCAGGCGCGTCTCCAGCCCACGCAGGCTGGCTTCGGAATCGATCAGGAACTGGCCCGACAGCACCACCCGCTGACCCGCCTGAAGACCTTGCACGATCTCCGTCTGGCCACCGGCCTCACGTCCCGCACGAACCTCCACGGGCCGGAAATGCCCGCCGTCTTCGGCCAGCATCACCACGCTGCGGCGACCGGTGTGGATCACCGCGTCGCTGGGCACGAGCAGGGCCGGCTGGCGTACCGGTTCGGCGAACCGCATCTGCACGAACATGCCCGGCACCAGTCTGCCGCCGGGGTTGTTCAGCTCCAGTCGCGCCTTGAGCGTGCGCGTGGCGGGGTCCACCTCGGGCAGGATAGCCTGCACCCGTCCCTCGAAGGTCTGCCCCGGCGCTGCCGGACTGGTGGCGCTGACCTTCGCGCCGGGCTGGAGTTGTGCCACCTGGCCCTCGGGCACCTGGCCCTCGGCCCAGACCGTGGCTGTGCCTTGCAGGCGCATCAGCGGCATGCCCGGCATCACGGTCGCGCCCTCGCGCACCATTAACTCGGTCAGGGTCCCGCTGATCGGCGCGCGCAGCGTGAAACGGGGTTGCACCGTACCGGTCCGCACCACGTGTTGAATCTGTGCCGCGTCCATGCCGGCCTGGCGCAGGCGCTGGGTCGCGGCGTCGCGCAGCGGCCCCAGGTCGGCGCCGGGCATGCGGGTGATGGCCAGGTACTCTTCCTGCGCGGCCACCCAGTCGGGAACGTAGATCTCGGCCAGAGGCGCACCGGCCGCCACGCGGTCCAGTGCGGCCCGGACGTGCAGCTTCTCCACGAAGCCCATGGACCTGGCGCTGACCACCACCTGGTTCCGCTCGTTCCAGGCCACGTTGCCCGCCACTGAAAAACCGCCCGCCAGCGTGCCTTGAACCACCTCTCCCGTGCGAAGCCCCAGGCTTTGCTGGATGCGCGGGCTCACCGCCACGGCGCCGGTGTCGGCACTTGCGTTCGCGCCGCCGGCGTAGCGCGGCACCAGCATCATGTCCATGAAAGGCGATTTGCCCGGGGCCTCGAAGTTCTTGCCGGGCACCATGGGGTCGTGGTAGCTCAGGATCACCCGGCCGGTTACCGGGTCCACGTCGCCCGCCTTGAGCCCGTCTCGGAGGTGGCGGGCTGTGGCTTCGCCGCCTTGAACCACGCTCCAGGCGTCCGGGTCCTGCGGGGCGCTGGCGGCGCGGGGTGCCGGCTGGGAAGACCCCATCTCCATGCCAGAGCGCATGCCGGCGGTCCACGCGCCGTAGCCCACCGCTCCCAGGGTCGCCACGGCCACAACGCCAAGGCCGATTGTTGTTCGGACGTTCATGGTGTCACTCCTTTGGCTGCAGCAGCCGGTTCGGCGGGGATGAGGTAAGCGAGCTGGGCCCACAGGCTGGCGGTCGAGCGTTGCAGTTCGATGCGCTCCATCCGCAGGTCCAGCGCCATGCGCCGCGCGGCAAGCACCTCGCTCAAGGGCGTCCGGCCACCCCGGTAGGCAGCCAGGGTGGTCTGGATGCGCTGCTCGGCCAAAGGCAGCCGCTCGGCATCGATCAGGGCGAGTTGGGCCAGACCGGCCCGCCAGCCCGCCTCCCAGCGGCGGGCTTCGGCCTGGTGTTCCCGGGCACGTTCCTCGCGTTCGGCACGCAAGCCGTCCACCTGGGCGAGACGGGCCGCGAGTTCCCGGTCCTGTCGCTGGGGGCGATCCCAGGGCAGTGGGACCGAAACCGCCAGCGAGACCATGTTCGGGTAACCCGAGCCCCGCAGGCTGAGCATGAGTTCGGTGCTCCAGTCGGGTTCGCGCTCCTGTCGCGCCACCTCCGCCTCGGCGACCATGGCCGCCTCTTGCGCCGAGAGCCGAAGCAGTTCGGGGTGGTGCGTCAGACGCTCGCTCACATCGCCCGTTCCGAAGGGTGAAGACGCCAGATCGGGCGGTGCGGCCAGCGGCTGATCGGGGGTGCTGCCGGTCCAGCGGGTCAGGGTGAGGCGGGCGTTCTGGCGCTCGGCTTCGACGCCCAACAGGGTTTGCTGCAACTGGGCGACCGACTCCCGCGCCGCGATCCAGTCGGCCGGCGATCCGCTGCCGCTGCGTGCGGCCGATTCGCTGGCCTGCACGAGCAGGCGGGCTTCGCCCAGCTGCTCGTGCAACAACGCCAGGCGCTGCTCCAGCGCGTGCCGCTCCAACCACGCCATGGCGGTTTCTCGGCCGATGGTGGCGGCTTGCTCCACGCGCCCGGCTTCGGCGGTTTGCGCTTCGCGTTCAAAGCGCGCCGTGCGTGCCTGGCGCTTGGCTGCGCTGGGCAGTGTTTGCATCAGCGACACCGATTTCGCGGTCATGAAATCGCGGCTGGTGCTGAACCGGTCTGGCCCGGACAGCGGGACGTTGTCCAGCGACAGACGCAGGACCGGGTCGGGGCGCTGGCCGGCGGCCACGGCCATGTCCCGTGCCGAGCGGGCGGCCGCGTCCTGGGCGACCAGCGCGGGGGAGCGCGCCAGCGCCGCCTGAACGGCTTGAGGCAGCGAGAGCGCCTCTGCCGCGTGCGCGATGGAGGACATCGCGAGGCCGATCAGGACTGCGATGTGTGCGGTTGTGATCGTGGTGCGGTGGCGGGTGAGGATGCGGCCGCGAGCGCGGACCGACCCACCGGACGCCGGGGAAAGGGGTTCCATGTTTCTGCTCCAAAAGAATGCACACGGGCTGAGCACGCGCAGGGATGCGCGGTCGCCGCTGCTGAGCACCGGCCCGCCTCCAAGGGCTGGTCGGTGTCAGGGTGGAAACGTCAGAGCAGGGAAGGGGGGGCGCCAGATGCTGGCGGGCGAGCCGCGCAGTGGCTCGGGGGGCGCGGGTACGTGCAGATCGTTCACAGGAAGCGCCTGCGCCACGGCCATGACCGGTGGCACCACAAAGCCCGTAGGGGCCTGGCACTCCTGCCCGGTCTTGCACATCTTGCCGGTGAGCTGAAAAGTCTCGGCGTCGTTGCAGCAATCGTCCATCGCCATGTCCGGGCTGGTGCCGGCCGTGTCGCCTTGCAGGGCCATGGCCGCTTCCATCGGGCATGGTGGTTGCAGGCGCACGCCACCACCCCAACCCTGCAGAGGAAGGGCCAGGCACAAGAGGAAGGCCAGGAACAGGCGCATGGGCGGATTCTAGGACGATGCGTCCCGCGTGGGAAAGCTCAGGCAGAAGGTGGTCGCCAGATCGTTGGACGCCACCGATGCGGAGCCTCCGTGGGCTTCCATGATGGCTCTGGTGATGGACAGGCCAAGGCCCGTGCCCTCTGAGTCGGGGTGGCTGCGCGACTTCTCGGTCCGGTAGAAACGGTCAAACAGCCGCGGCAGATCGGCCGCCGGGATGGCGGGGCCGGCGTTGTGCACGCAAAGCTGGATCTGACCGTTGCCCTGGTTCACCGACACTCGCACGGGCGCGTTCGGCGGTGAGTACCGGATCGCGTTCGACAGCAGGTTGCTGATCGCGCGGCGGATCATCAGCCGGTCGCACACAATGCGCGCATCGCCGTCGGTGTTCAGGCGGATCAGCTTTTCCTCGGCGAGCGCTTCGTAGAAGTCGAACAGGTCCAGCACCTCGTCGCGCAGTGACACGGTCTCGCGGTGCGGCAGCTCGATCCCGTGCTCGGTCTTGGCGAGAAACAGCATGTCGGAGACCATGCGGGCCAGCCGCTGCAACTCCTCGGCGTTGGAGGCCAGGATGTCCTGGTACACGCCCACCTCCCGCTTCTGCGTCAGCGACACCTGGGTCTGGGTCAGCAGGTTGTTGATGGGGGTGCGCAGTTCGTGCGCCAGGTCGCTGGAGAATTCCTGCAGCCGCGCAAAGTCGGATTGCAGACGTTCGAGCATGGTGTTCAGGCTCTGCGCCAGGTCGGCGAACTCCGCCGGCACCGCGTCCACGGGCATGCGCTGGTCCAGCTTCTGGGCCGTGACCGTCATGGCGCGCTCTTTTATGGTTCGAAGCGGTGCCAGGCCCCAGCGGGCGGCCCACCAGCCCAGCAAGCCGCTGGCCAGGATGGCGCCGATCAGGTAAAGCGCCAGGGTCTGCCTGAGCGACTGCATGAAATGGGTGTGGTGCGCCGTGTCCAGCGCGATCAGCAGTTCAAGCGGTTGACCGTCAGCGGCCAAGTCCTTCCAGGTGGCAGGCGGTCGTATGCCCGCCTTCAGACCTCGCAGCGGTTGGTCGCCGACCGTCCAGTCGAAAGTGCGCCCATCTGAACCAATGGATGGTGACAGCGCTGAGAACACCGAACCCTTTTTGCCATAGACCAGCCGGTCGCTGTTGCGCAGCTCGACGGACAAGCCGTGGTGACTGGTCAGCAGCTCATCCAGCCGGGATGCCAGCATCTCCGATGACGAGGCCTCGCCGACGATGGTCTGCACCAGTTCGATCTTGTCCTTCAGGAAATCCCGGTCGAGTTCGACAAAGTGCCGCCCCACCGCGATCGAGACCAGAAGGCCCAGCCCGACGAGCACACAGGCCGAGACCAGGGTGTACAGTGCGGTCAGTCGCGCCGTCAGAGACAACCGGCCGAGCATCAGTGGGCGTCCTCGGGTGCTTCGAGCACGTAGCCCATGCCGCGCACGGTCTGGATCAGGCGCGGTTCGAATCCATCGTCCACCTTGGCCCGCAAACGCCGCATGGCCACTTCGATCACGTTGGTGTCGCTGTCGAAGTTCACGTCCCACACCTGGGATGCGATCAGGGAGCGCGGCAGCACCTCTCCGTGGCGGCGCATCAGCAATTCCAGCAGACCGAATTCCTTGGCCGTCAGATCGATGCGTTTGCCGGACCGGGTCACCCGTCGGCGCAGCAGATCGAGCTCCAGATCGGCCACTTTCATCGAGGTGGCTTCCAGGCCTGAACGGCCGCGCCGCAGGATCGTCCGGACCCTGGCCAGCAACTCGGCAAAAGAAAACGGCTTGACCAAGTAGTCGTCGGCCCCCAGCTCCAGGCCCTTGACACGGTCTTCGACCTGATCGCGTGCCGTCAGGAACAGCACGGGCATCTGGCGCCCCTGGCTGCGCAGGTTCTTGAGCACCTGCCATCCGTCCATGCCAGGCAGCATGACGTCCAGGATCACCAGATCGTGATCGCCTTCCAGGCCATGGTGCAGACCATCAACGCCATTGGTGACTAGGTCCACGGCGTAGCCCGCCTCGCGCAGACCTTGCTTCAGGTAGTCGCCGGCTTTGGGTTCGTCTTCAACGATCAGAATTTTCACGTTCACATTCTCCTGACCGCAAGTTTGCCCTCAGCGGAGCGGGCGTGATCGAAGCTGACATTTTTGTAATCTGACCGACAGGGAAGTGACGAACTCGCGCCGCCAGAATCCGCACCACTTGATCTGCATCAAAAGGAGCGAAAGCAGTGAAATCTTTGTTTTGTCACCGAGCCACAAGCCAACTACTGGTGGCGGGCCTGTTGGCCCTGCCGCTGGCGCTCTCAGCGCAAACGGCCAGCCCTTCGCAAGAACCCGACTGGCGCCGGGCCAACGACGCGGTGGGTGCACTCAAGCGTGGGCATGCCGACGTGCTCAAGTGGGAACAGGCCAATGCGGGGGCGTCCACCACGACGCCGGGTAGTACCACGGGTGTTGCCATTCCCAACGCAGAGGCCGCAGTTCGTATGGCCTGGACGGTCCATCGTGAACTGGCTCGTCCATTGTCGAAACTGGGTCCCCTGAATGAACAACTGATCGCAGAAGGCCGCTGGACAGAACTCGACTCCAGCCTACAACGGCGCGTCGAAGATGCTGGTGAGGTGCTGGAGGTGGCTGCAGCGGGGCGCAAAGCCTGGGTTGAAGCTGTGGCCGCTCAACAGGTTCTGAAACACCAGCGCGACATGATGGAGGCCGCCCAGGCCGCCCTTGAACTGGGGCAGCGCATGGTGACGGTGGGCAACTGGAGCAAGTTGCAACTGTCGCAAGTTCAACTCGCGGCATCGACCGCCCGCATGAATCTCCGGCGGGCGCAGCAAGCCGCCGCCCAGGCCCAAAACAAATTGGTCAAGACGATGGGGCAAACGGGTTTGCAGGATGGGTTTGTGCTCCCAGACCAGCTTCCCGCCATCCCGGCGCAGGCCATGACGGAAGCCGATCTGCAAAAGCGTGCCGACGCGATCCGCAACCAATTGCCTGGAGCTGAGAGCCTGCGCAACCGAGCGCTGGCCAGAGGCGCCATGAAGGTTTACTGGGCCGCCCATGCGCTGGCGCAGGACAGCCAAGGGGATGTGCTGAAGACCCGTGAGTTCATCACCGAAGAAACGGTGCTGCACTACAACGGCATGCTCAAAAGCGTCTGGGATCTGCTGGACGAGGTGCGCAACCAGTCCCAAGCCACGGTAGACGCCATTGGCGCACAGCGCGACTTCTGGATCGCCGAGACCGATCTTCAGTGGGTCTTGCAGGGCGGAGAACCGGACAGCTTCGTCTCGCTGGGTGGTGCCGGTGGAGATGCACCGACTGCGGCCGCACATTGAAAGGACACAACACATGACAAACACAAACTCCAGACGACAGTTTTTTGCCGGCGCCGCCGCATCCGTGGCCGGCTTGGCCGTGGCCCGTTCCGCTTTGGCTGGTTTGCCCGAGCCCGTCATCCAGACTTCGGTGGAGACGGCGCCACCCTTGATCCCGACGACCGGTCGGCCCTACAACCCGGTGGTCACGCTCAACGGGTGGACCTTGCCCTGGCGCATGAACAACGGCGTCAAGGAATTCCACCTGGTGGCCGAACCGGTGGTGCGCGAGGTCTCGCCGGGCTTCAAGGTCAACATGTGGGGTTACAACGGCCAGAGCCCAGGCCCAACCATCGAAGTGGTCGAGGGCGACCGCGTGCGCATCTTCGTGACCAACAAGCTGCCCGAGCACACCACCATCCACTGGCATGGCCAGCGCCTCCCCAGCGGCATGGATGGCGTCGGCGGTCTGAACCAGCGCGCCATCCCCGTGGGGAAGACCTATGTGTATGAATTCGAGGCACGGCGCCCCGGCACCTTCATGTACCACCCGCACGCCGACGAGATGGTGCAGATGGCCATGGGCATGATGGGCATGTGGGTGACCCACCCGAAGGCCAAACACCCGCACATCAGCGAGGTGGACCGGGACTTCTGCTTCCTGCTCAATGCGTTTGACGTGGAGCCCGGCAGCAAGACGCCCAAGATCAACACCATGACGGACTTCAACATCTGGTGCTGGAACAGCCGGGTGTTCCCGGCCATCGACACGCTGAACGTGCGATTGAACGACCGGGTGCGCATCCGGGTGGGCAACCTCACCATGACCAACCACCCGATCCATCTGCATGGTCACGAATTCCTGGTCACCGGCACCGATGGCGGGCCGACGCCACCGTCCACCCGCTGGTACGAGGTCACCACCGATGTGGCCGTGGGGCAGATGCGCCAGATCGAGCTGATCGCCGACGAAGAAGGTGACTGGGCCATGCATTGCCACAAGAGCCACCACACCATGAACGCCATGGGGCACGACGTGCCCACGATGATTGGCGTGGACCACCGCGGCCTGGTCAAGAAGATCCAGAAGGTGGCGCCCGACTACATGCTCATGGGTGAACGCGGCATGGCCGACATGGGCGAAATGCAGATGCCCATTCCCGACAACACGGCCCCCATGATGACCGGCACCGGCCAGTTCGGCCCGCTGGAGATGGGCGGCATGTTCACGGTCTTCAAGGTCCGCAAGGACCAGAAGCCGGGTGACTACAAGGACCCAGGCCCGTACAAGTTCCCCGAAGGCACCGTGGCCTACGAGTGGAACGGCGCACTTCCCCCGACACCGCGTCCTGCGGCCAGCAGCGACACCACACCGGCCACCGCCCAGGCGATCAAGCCCACCGCCAAAGGCATGTCGCACTGAGCGCTCAGCGTATCCAAGTTCTCCTCAACTGTTTCCCAACCACAACCCTGAAAGACAACCATGAAATTCGTCAAGTTCAATAGCGCTTCCCGTGCTGGCTTTGTTTTCGCTGCTGCGGCTTTGGCAGCTTCCGCCACGTTCGCTGGTGGCACCCACGGCGGTGGGCACGATGAGTCGCCGATCGGCGAGGCCGGTGTCGCCGCAAACGTCACACGCACGATTGAAGTGGACGCCGCAGACAGCATGCGCTTCACGCCTTCGAACGTGTCGGTGAAAAAGGGTGAAACCATCCGTTTCGTCATCAAGAACTCCGGCAAAGTGCCGCATGAGTTCAGTCTCGGAACGGAAAAGGAGCTCAAAGAGCACTACGAGGTCATGAAGAAGAACCCGGGCATGGAGCACGAAGAAGCCAACAAGATCTCGCTCAAGCCTGGCAAGCAAGGTGAAGTTATCTGGCGCTTCACCAAGCCCGGCGTGGTGAACTTCGCCTGCTTGCATGTGGGCCACTACGAGGCCGGCATGAAGGGCCAGGTCAAGGTGGCAGCCAAGTAAGCGGCTTTCCGATCATCACAACCTCTACCCAACGACACAAGGATTCACGATGAAACTGCGACTGGTTCTGAGTGCAACCGCTCTGGCCTTCACGGCCTTTGCAGTCAACCCCGTGTTCGCTCAGATGAACATGGACCACGGAAAAATGGGCATGGCAGCCATGCCCGGCATGACCGACGGCGAGGTCCGCAGGATCGACAAAGAGGCGGGCAAGATCACCATCAAGCACGGTGAAATCAAGCACATGGAAATGCCTGGCATGACCATGGTCTTCGTGGTCAAGGACAAGGCCTTGCTGGAGAAGACCAGCGTCGGCGCCAAGATTCAGTTCATGGCCACGAACGAGAACGGTCAGATGACGGTGACGGACATCCAACCGGCGAAGTGATCCTTCACCGTTTCAAGTCACTCCGGTTAGCTGCGGCCGTCCTTGCTCTGGCAGGGGTTGCCGCAGCCTTTTTCGGGTGGCGATCTCCTGACCTCTTCCGATCAGAGCCTGTCGGGCTGCTTCGACCTGACGACGCCGTGATGCTCAAGCAAGGCGCGCTGATCTACCAGGTCCGCTGTGCCAGTTGCCATGGCGTGAAGCTGGAGGGTCAAGCCAACTGGAGAGAAAGGGCCCCAGACGGGCGATTGCCAGCGCCGCCCCATGACGAAAGCGGTCACACCTGGCACCACCCGGACGATGTGCTGTTTCAGCTAACCAAGGACGGCGTGGCGAAAGCCGCAGGGCTAGCGGACTACGCGACCAACATGCCCGCCTTCGGCGATTCCATCAGCGACGCCGACATCGTCGCCGTGCTGTCCTGGATCAAATCCCAGTGGCCACCCGAGACCCGCTCCCAGCACGACGAGCTCAACCGCCAGGCGAGCCAGCGTTCGCAACACTGAATCTGACTTTTTTGTCATCCTCGGGTCATCTTGCCGACCCTGATCGATTTCTACAGTGACTGCATGGCGTGAAGGTGTGACACGCACCACCCGGTGACCGATCACCTCCATGCCAGCTCTGGCAATCCCGCCAGCAGCCAGTCATGAAAGGAAATGGACATGTCCAAGTTGATTCGCTCTCTGGTGGCAGCCGCCATCGCCGGCATTGCGTTCGCGGCCGCTGCGCAGCAAACCGCAGACCATACCCAGCACCACCCGTCCACCTCGGCGGCCAGCACCGCAACCCAACAAATCGCACCTCAGGCCGGTATGCCCATGGGCATGTCTTCGATGCCGCAGATGCAGGAGCACATGCAGCAGCACATGGTCACCATGCAGGCACTTCGCGCCAAGATGGCCGCGGCCAAAACGCCGGCCGACCGCCAGTCTCTGATGGCAGAGCACATGAAGGCGATGCAGGAGGGCATGGACATGATGAAGGGTATGAAGTCCATGGGTGGCATGTCTGGCATGCCGGGGATGGGGACGCCTGGCGCCGCCACGCCGGACCTGACCCAGCGCCATCAAATGATGGAGATGCGCATGGACATGATGCAGAACATGATGGAAATGATGATGCAGCGCATGCCGCAGTCGCCTGCCAGCACCGGTGCCCAGTGACCGCGTCGACGTTCTGACGCAGCGCCAGCTTTCGTTTTCATTCAGGAGATTTTGTGATGTCGATGTATTCGCGGCGGCAGTTTCTGGGTAGCGTGGGTGCTCTGGGGGCCGCGACGGCCTGCCCAGGCATCTGGGCGGCCACCCTTGCCCAGTCAGGCCTGTCCTCAGAACAGATCCTTCGCCTTGAGGCACAGGCGGCGGGTTTCTCCAACCCCTTGCGACTCCCGGGAAGCAGTGGTCTCTTTGGCGTTCTGCCTGCGACAGACTTCAAGAAAGTCCATGTGGTCCGCAGCGAGATTGAAGTGTTGCCGGGGCAGCGCACACCCATCCTGGCCTATGCCGTGGAATCGGGTGGCAAGAAGTTCCTCAACCCGGCGCTTCTGGCCCGCCGTGGCGACGAGATGCGGGTGAAGCTGATCAATCACATCGATCAACCGACGGTCATTCACTGGCATGGCCTGGGTGTCGACTCCCGCAACGACGGCAATGGCCTCGACGTCGTGGCGCCGGGCCAGAGCATGGACTATGCGTTCGCCTTGCAGGACCGTTCGTCGATGTACTGGTACCACCCCCACGCCCACGGATACATTCCTCAGCAGGCCTATCACGGCCTGGCCAGCCTGCTGTTTGTCGAAGACGACGATGAAGCCGCCCTGCGCAAGGAGTTGGCGCTGGCGCTGGGGGAATCCGAAATCCCGCTGGTGCTCCAGGACAAGGAGTTCGATGCGCAAGGGCGCCTCCAGTACGCGCCCAGCGCCGCCCAGTCTTTCGGTGGCTGGGTGGGCAGCCGGCTGATGGTCAACCTGACCGAGCGTCCCCACCTGAAGGCCGGGCGTCGCATCGTGCGCTTTCGCATCCTCAACGGCAGCAACGCGCGCAGCTACCGGCTCGCGTTCCTGCAGGACGGCAAGGCGCTGGGCTTCTACCTGGCGGGCACGGACGGTGGCCTGCTCGCGCAGCCCTTGCGTATCGATCAGACCTTTCTCTCCCCGGGCCAGCGGCTGGATGTGCTGGTGGATTTCCGGGAAGCCAACCCCACCCGCCCGGTGACCCTGGCATCCTTGCCCTTCGACCCGATGCACCAGGAGGGTGGTCATGACATGGCCGCGATGGACCACAGCCAGCATGGGGCGGCACAAGGCGCCGCCTCGCCCGTGGCGATGGCCATGGAAGGCGATGCACTGGCGCTGATGCGCATCGACCTGGAGCCGTCCAGCACACCCTACGACCGCCGTCTGCCTGCACGCCTGTCCAGCCTCACCGCTCCGGCTGAGCCGGCGGGCGCTGCGCGGCGCATGCAACTGGGCCACGATGGCAAGGGCCACTGGACGATCAACGGCGGGGTGTTCGACCACGCTGCGGTCCCATTGACCGTCCAGCGGGGCACGCGTGAAACCTGGCTGATCGAGAACGCCGAACGCAGCATGCCGCACCCCAT
This sequence comes from Hydrogenophaga pseudoflava NBRC 102511, assembly GCF_001592285.1. Taxonomy (GTDB): domain Bacteria; phylum Pseudomonadota; class Gammaproteobacteria; order Burkholderiales; family Burkholderiaceae_C; genus Hydrogenophaga; species Hydrogenophaga pseudoflava. Next base: position 91,992 of record NZ_BCWQ01000017.1, read on the forward strand.
GCACCTGCACGGGTTCTCGTTCCGGGTGCTCGAACGCCTGGGCAGTCCCGCGCTGGTTCGCACCCTGGCCGGTGCACGCGGCCTGCTGCCTCAGGACCAGGGCGTGGTCGACACCCTGCAGGTGTGGCCAGGTGAATCCGTGCGCATCGCCATCGACTTTTCGCATGCGCACCAAGGCGATCAGGACTACGTCTTTCACTGCCACACGCTTGAACACGCCGAGGCGGGAATGATGATGCGATACGCGGTCAAAGCCTAGCCAACGGAGCACCAGACACCATGAACCACGATGACAACGAACCCCATGTGCCTTCTTTCTGGCGGCGCCCAGCCGGCATGGCGCTGGCGACAGCTGCCTTGATCGCCGGGTTCTATCTGCTGCGCGAGCACTGGGGCCATGTCACGGGCTACTGGCCCTACCTGCTGTTGCTGGCGTGCCCGCTGATGCACCTGATGCATGGGCACGGCAACCATGCACAGACGCCACGGCGCACCTACAACGACAAGGAATAGGGCCATGGACATGCATGCACAGCATCACCACGACAACCACCCGCCGCCCCAGCCCGTCTCGCCCACCGATCTCAAGGACCCGGTGTGCGGCATGAAGGTCACGGCGCAGTCGGCGCACACGTTGAAACACGAAGGTCGTCCCTACTACTTCTGCAGTGCCAAGTGCCAAGGCAAGTTCGCGGCCAACCCGCTGCAGTACCTGGTGTCCACGGCGCCTGCAGACTCCGCGCCAGCGGCTGCCGGCACGGTCTATACCTGCCCGATGCACCCCGAGATTCGCCAGGAGCATCCAGGCAACTGCCCCAAGTGCGGCATGACGCTGGAGCCCCTGCTGCCGGAACTCGAAGACGACGACAACCCCGAGTTGCGCGATTTCCAGCGCCGCTTCTGGTGGACGCTGCCGCTGACCGTGATGGTCTTTGTGCTCGCCATGTTCGGCCACCGCCTCCAGTGGATGGACATGACCGTGCAGAGCTGGGTCGAGCTGGTCTTGTCCATTCCCATCGTCCTGTGGGCCGGCTGGCCGTTCTTCTCGCGTGGCTGGCAATCGGTGATGAACCGCAGTCCCAACATGTGGACCTTGATCGGGCTGGGCACGGGGGCCGCGTTTGTCTACAGCGTGGTCGCGACGGTCACGCCACAGGTGTTCCCGGACTCGTTCATCTCCATGGGCCGCGTCGCCGTGTACTTCGAGGCCGCCGCTGTGATCATCTCGCTCACGCTGCTGGGCCAGGTGCTCGAACTCAAGGCACGGTCGCAGACTTCGGCCGCCATCAAGTCGCTGTTGGGCCTGGCGCCCAAAACCGCCCGCCGCATCCGCGCCGACGGCACGGAAGAGGACGTGCCGCTGACCCATGTGCACGTGGGTGACTTGCTGCGTGTGCGCCCCGGCGAAAAAGTCCCGGTGGACGGCGAGGTGACCGAAGGCGGCAGTTCGGTCGATGAATCCATGCTCACGGGCGAGCCGATGCCAGTGGCCAAACGGGTGGGCGACAAGGTGATTGGTGCCACGCTTAACACCAGCGGCGCGCTGGTGATGCGCAGTGAGCGCGTGGGTGCGTCCACCATGCTGTCGCAGATCGTGCAGATGGTGGCCCAGGCACAGCGTTCCCGCGCGCCGATGCAGCGCATGGCCGACGTGGTGGCGGGCTACTTCGTCGTCACGGTGGTGGGCATTGCCTTGCTGACTTTCTTCGGCTGGGGCCTGTTCGGCCCCGAGCCGCGCTGGGTGTTCGGCCTGATCAATGCGGTGTCGGTGCTGATCATTGCCTGTCCCTGCGCCCTCGGTCTGGCCACACCCATGTCCATCATGGTCGCGACCGGTCGGGGCGCCACGCACGGCGTGTTGTTCCGGGACGCCGCGGCGATCGAGAACATGCGCAAGATCGACACCCTCATCATCGACAAGACCGGCACCCTGACCGAGGGCCGCCCGAGTTTCGAGCGCGCTATTCCCGCGCCCGGTTTTGAAGCCAACGAGGTGCTGCGCCTGGCCGCCAGCCTGGACCAGGGCAGCGAGCACCCGCTGGCCGAAACCATCGTGCGCGCCGCCCGCGAACGCGGGATGGCGCTGGACAAACCCGAGAACTTCGAATCCGGCTCGGGCATCGGCGTGCGTGGTCAGGTGGCCGGGCGCCAGCTGGCGCTGGGCAACACCACGCTGATGGAACAGCTCGGTGTCTCCGTCGCGGCGCTGGTGCCACAGGCCGAGGCCTTGCGCGCAGAAGGTGCCAGCGTGATGCACCTGGCCGTGAATGGCCAGCTGATGGGCCTGCTGGCGGTGTCCGATCCGGTCAAGGCCAGCACGCCGGAGGCCTTGGCGACCCTCAAGGCATCGGGTCTGCGCATCGTGATGGCGACCGGTGACGGCCTGACCACGGCCCAGGCTGTGGCCGCCCGCCTGGGCATCGACGAGGTGCATGGCGAGGTCAAGCCGGCTGACAAGCTGCTGCTGGTCGAGCGCTTGCAGAAAGAAGGCCGCGTGGTGGCCATGGCCGGTGATGGCATCAACGATGCGCCGGCACTGGCCAAGGCCGATGTGGGCGTGGCCATGGGGACCGGGACCGACGTGGCGATGAACAGCGCGCAGGTGACCCTGGTCAAAGGCGATCTGCGCGGGATTGCTATAGCGCGGGCGCTGTCGGAAGCGACCGTGGGCAACATGAAGCAGAACCTGGTGTTTGCCTTTTTGTACAACGCACTGGGCATCCCGGTGGCCGCCGGTGTGCTGTACCCGTTGACGGGCTGGCTGCTGTCGCCCTTGATTGCTGCGCTGGCCATGAGCCTGAGCTCTGTGTCGGTTATTGGCAATGCGCTGCGCCTCAGGTCGGCACGGCTCTAGCGCAGGCTCACCCTACAACGAGGTCTGACCATGGACATTGTTGCGCATGGGGTGTGGGTGGGCCTTGGCGCAGCGTGGATGCATAGGCATCGACGCCTGGACCGTCGCACTGCAACCCTGGCGATCGGTATGGCGGTGGTGCCTGATCTGGTCCAGTTGCTTCCTCTGGGATACCTTGCACTGCTCACTTCGAATGGCTGGTCTGTCCTGCAGGCCTATGCCAATGCGCTGCCGGGCTATGAGCCGGCGATGTCTCCAACCATCACGGCACTCACGCACCACCTGCATTGTGTGATGCACAGCGCCTTGGTGGCCGGTGTGGTCACTGCCGGCTGCTGGCTGTGGTTGAGACGCCTCTGGATACCTTTGCTGGGCTGGTGGTCCCACATCCTGATCGATGTCTTTACCCACTCGGCTGATTTCTACCCATCCCCGGTTTTTTATCCGGTGACCTATTGGGGGTTCGACGGTATAGCGTGGAACACCCCGTGGTTCATGGTGGTCAACTATCTGGCTATGTTGGCTGTTGCCACCGTGATGTTCCGCCACAAATAGAAAAGCCACCCCAAGACAGGGTGGCTGTTTCTGCGCAGAGGTCGCGATCAGTTGTGGTGACCCTTGCGCGCCAGGATATCAAGACGAGCGACTTCGTTGCCCACCGTGCTGATCTTCTGACCGTCCACCGATTGAACGACCTCTCCTTTGGCGAGGTATGCAGTGCGTCCAAATTGGTTGGTTTTGGCCATGTTCCCGTCCTTGAAGACGTACAAGGTCTCGCCATTGACCAGCGGCACCGTCTGCTTGGCCTCGGATTGGGCCGCATCCATGGCAAAAGCCGGGAGGGTTGCGGCGAGCGAAAGGACGAGGATGTTGAACTTGCGAATCATGGTTGCTCCTGAAAGTTTCACGTTGATCGGGTGATGCAACGAGGTACCGTGTACAGATGCAATGTAGTGAGGTGCGGGTGACCGCTAGCTTGCCTGCAGATGACAGTTTTGACTGCTATTTGTCAGCCCGTCACGCCGTCGTAGAACAGCTTCCAGCGGCCCTGTTCTTTGCCCCAATACTGGCGCTTGACCAGCCCGCGTGTCTCCCCCGCCACGACCTCGGCAAAGTTGACCACCGTGACTTCGGTGCCGCGCTTCCAGCGAAAGATCGACACCTCCTTGAGATCGATGCGCCGGTTCTGGCGCGTTGGCGCTGCAGCGCGCACCAGCGTCTTGAGCGGCCGGTCCTGCACCCCTTCGTCTGCCTGGAAATCTCGGGTGGACAGGGCCTGGATCGTCGCCCGGTCGCCCAATGACCTGGCTTCCGTCCAGCGGGAGAGCAACTCGCGGAACTCCGCTCTGTGGCTGGAGAGCGTGTCCGGTCTGACCCAAGTCACCTCGTCGGCAATGATGACCGGCGTGCGGCGCGGCTCCAGCTCGCGCATGAGGTAGGCCATGTCGTCGTTGGCCAAGGCGACACAACCTTCGGTGGCGTAGGGGCTGCGGACGTAGGACACGCGAGGAACGCCATGCAACCATATGCCGCCGCCCGTGCGGCCCATCCGGCGGTCGTGCTCGTTAGGGTAGTTCAGCGGCAGCGCGCCGATGCCGTACAGCTCTTCGACCTGCTGGTCGTCCAGCCGGCTGGTGATGTGGTACACACCCAGCGGCGTGCGCAGATCGCCTTCCACCTCTTTGTCGAACCCCGCTCGACCGATGGATGCATAGAAACTGCGGATCAGCTGCAGGCCGCCGGACTGCTGCGCGAACACATAGACCCGTGAATGGCTGGCGTCCACGACGACCACATGCCGAACATTGCGGGCAAGCTCCAGCACCTGCTCCGGCACGGTGCCGGGCGGTGGCATCTCTCTGAGCGAACCCAAGCGCCGGGTGGCCTCGGCGCGCAGTTTTTGCAGTTGCTCCCGAACCGCGGGAGGGCCATCCGTCACCGTGGCGAAGCTGGGAAGCGTTCCACTCTGGGCCATCAGAAGGTCCCCGTAAACGAGTTGTCCCAACTGGAAACCTGGCACGTCACGCACCAGCGCCGCAGCCAATGGCAGGGCTTGCCGGTCCCCGGCTGCGATGGCGCGGTAGACCGCGATGAGGCGTGCTTCCGGCGACGAACGCAATGAGCCGGCCAGAACAGCGCCATCGTTCAGGCTGCTCCTGGGGGTCTGGCCGCTGGCTTGCCCGAATGGCAGGACCAGAGACGCACCCGCGAGCGCGGCTCGGGAGAGCAACTTTCGTCGGGTGGTGACCCGATCGGGTGGTACCAACATGGCGTCGTTCTGTCCAAAGGTCATTGCGCGTGGGCCAGGGCGACGGAAGCGGCCATGGCGAGTTGTTCCCGCATGGCCTTGGACTCCTGCTTGAAGCCGGGCAGCTGGGCCACCGCAACGGTCGAGACCGATGGATCGCTGGCGATCCGCGACGGGTTGGTTTGCACGCCTTTGACGAGGTATTCAAAGTGCAGGTTCGGGCCTGTCGCCGTTCCGGTGGAGCCGACCGTTCCGATGGTCTGGCCTTGCTGCACGCGTTGGCCCAAGCGGACGGTGATGCGTTCCATGTGTGCATACGCGGTGGCGGCCTTGTCGGGGTGCTGGATCACGACGTAGTTGCCATAGCCACCCTGGCGACCGGCGAAGCTCACCACGCCGTCGGCCACGGTTCGGATCGGGGTTCCGGCCGGCGCGCCGTAGTCCGTGCCCTTGTGGGCTTTTTGCCCCCCGAACACAGGGTGGATGCGTGGCCCGTAAGAACTGGTGACCCTGGAAAACGCCAGGGGCGATGCCAGGTAGGCGCGTCGCTGACTCTCCCCATCGAGGCTGACGAACTCGCCCGCTTTGCCGGGCGCCCGGAACCACATGGCCTGGTGTGTTTCCTGGCCGCTCTGAATCTCGGCGCCCAGCAACTGCCCTGCGAACAGGATTTCACCATCCAGCTCGAAGGCTTCATAGACCAGGCCGACACGCGCGCCTCGCCGCAGGTCGCGCTGGAAGTCGAGGTCCCCGGAAAAAGCCTCCACCGTCTGCGCGGCGATGGCATCCGGAATGTCGGCCTGATCGGTGGCCGCGTAGAACGAGGAGCGAATGGTGAGCGAGCCAAACTGCACCAGGCGACGTGGCGTGGGCTGTTCGAGTCGGGCGTTGAATCCTCCGTCCTGCTGTTCCACCACCAGTCGGCTGACGCGCTGGTTGTTGGCGTCCACCCAGCGCACCGACAAGGTCTTCAATTGCCCCTCGGGGGTCCGGGTGACAGAAGCCAGCTTGCCAGATGCACCGGTCAGCAGCAGGCGCGATGTGACGTCACGCGCGAGAAAGCTCTGTGCTTCACGATCATCGACACCCAGCCGTTTGAGCAAGGCCTGGAGGGAGTCGTCACGGCGGGTGAGCTGCGATTGGTGAATCAGGAACTCGGGCGTCGATGCCGTCAGCGCAGGCTCCGCCAGAGGCGCATCCACGGTCTCCACCACCTGCCGAACCGGCCACTGGGCCGCGTCGGGCAAGTTGGGTGAGACGCCAAAGGCCACGACACCCGTGCCCAGCATCAGGCTGCCCAGGGCCGCCAGCACGGGCCGTCGGTGGCTTTGGATCAGTGTTTTCAAAGGGAGCAAGTGGACTGGCTTCATGGCAGGACAGACGGTGGCTTTGCCAAGGCTTGACGCGCCTCAAGCATTGGACAAAAGGATCTGGATGTCCGACGCGATCGTGGCGGCATCGGTTCCGTAGGCGGAAAACAGGCGGACCCGGGCTTCGGTGTCGAAGATGTACTTGCCTGCCGAATGGTCCATGGTGTAGGAGGTCGGGGTCGAGCCCGGGACCTTCTTGTAGTAGATCTTGAAGCCCGCCGCGACGTCCTTGAGTTCGTCGGGCTCGGGCCGCAACGCGATGAAGCTCGGGTCAAAGTTCGCCATGTACTCCTTGAGCAGCGCCTGCGTGTCCCGCTCGGGGTCCACCGTGATGAAGAGCACCTGCAACTGGTCACCCTGAGCGCCCAGCAGGCGCTTGACTTCCGCCATGGTGGTCATCGAGGTGGGGCAGACGTCCGGACACTGCGTGAAGCCGAAGAAAACGACCGCGATCTTGCCCTTGAAGTCCTTCATCGTCCTCAGGTTGCCAAGGTGATCCTTGAGCCGCAGATCCTGGGCGAAGGAGGCGCCGGTCACATCGGTGCTCTTGAACTTGGGAGCTTCTGGTGAACAGGCCATCAACGCAGGGATACCTGCCAAGCAAGCGAGAGACGTCTGAACAAATCGCCGACGGTCGATGGACGAGTCGTCTGAAATGGTTGAAGAGCGCTGTGTCATGTCACTTCCTGGCTTTGGCTACTTCTTCGGCCACGAGCGCCATCAACTGCTGATCGCCAAAAGACGGCAGTCCGCGGCCATTGACGAAGAACGTGGGCGTCTTGGTCACTTCCAGGGCGGTCAGGTCCTCGATGTCCTGCTTCAAAACTCCGTCAATGGCCGGAGTCTGTGCGTCGGCCTGTGCCTTGGCGATGTCCAGACCAGCATCTTGCGCTGCGCGGTACGCCAGATCGAGGTTGGGCTTGCCGTGGTCGGCCCATTGGGGCTGGGCGGCCAGCACCATCTCCAGCACGGGCAGGTATTTGTCCTGCAGTTTGGCGGCCTCCAGCAGTTTGACCACCTGATCGGAGCCCGCATGGAAGGGGGCGTACCGGATCACCAGGCGCACATCGTTCGGGTACTGCTTGAGGATGTCTTTGACGATGGGGTAGAAGGCGCGGCAGGTTTCGCACGCAGGGTCAAAGAACTCGACGATGGTGACCGGCGCGTTGCGCGGCCCAAAGACCGGCGAATGGAAGCGGACCAGGCGGTTGTCTGCCTGGCTGCCCGACGGGTTGACCGGCTGACCGGTGGACTCTTTGACGACCTGATTGACCTTTTCCGCCTGCGAGTTCTGGACCCGCTTCTGGTAGGCATTCATGCCCAGGAAGAAGAACACCAGGACGATGGCGACCAGGGCTGCGACGGTGATTTTTTTGGAATTCATCGGGAGGACTTTCTGAGGTAGACGACGAGAAGGATGACCAGCGCCAAGAACGCGGCCAATGACAGCCAGGGAATCTGGACACCATTGAGGATTTCGAGCTTCTGGTCCGCGCAAGACACCCCTGCGCTGCACGGCACCCAGGCTTTGGGGATCAGGCCCGCGACCAGCAGGGTGTGGTAGCCGGCCATGGCCAGACCGCCCAAGGCCAGGGCCAGGGCATAGACGGCGCCCCGGCGGTCATCGTTGAAACAGGCGATGCCCAGAACGATGGCGATGGGGAACATGAAGATGCGCTGGTACCAGCACAGCACGCAGGGCGTCATGCCCATGACTTCACCGATGAACAGCGCGCCCAGGGTGGCAGTGGTCGCCACCAGCCAGGCCATCAGCAGCAGGGTCCAGTCCTTCTTCATGGTTCGCTCCGGGTCTTGGCGGACGACAGTGGCAACGACATCAATCCCCAGCCGATCACGGCCAGGACGATGAAGACATCCGCCAGGTTGAACGCCGGCCAGTGCAGACCGCGCCAGTGCACGTCCAGGAAGTCGGTCACCGCGCCGTTGAAAACGCGATCCAGGAGGTTGCCTGTTCCACCGGCCACGATCAGTGACCCGACCAGACGATCCAGGGGGGTGGCGTGTTTGACCAGGCTGGTGAAGGTGATGGGAACCACCACCAGGATGCTGATGGCAATGAGAAACCAGCGCTGCCAGCCACCCGCATCCGCGAAGAGCGAAAAAGCGGCCCCCTCGTTCAGGGCATGAACCAGGTTGAACCAGCTCGTCACCTCCACCGATGATCCAAAGGGAATCGTCGCGGCGAAGTAGGCCTTGGTCATCTGGTCCAAAGCGATCATGCCCCCCACTGCGAAGAGCCAGAGCAAGCGGGGGTGGGCCCGCCAAAGAGAAAAATGCATGAATCAATCCCGAAAATGAAAACATCACCAACCCCAAGGGATTGGTGCGCTTTGCAGGGATTGATGGGTGCGCGGAGCTACCGCGCGGTGAGCCAATCCCCGGTCAAACCGGGGATGTCCACCGTGGCCGATCAGGGCGGTCTATGAGCAAAGAATCCGACCATGGGCGAGGTCGAGGCAGAACCACCGAGCTGGCTTGAACGCACCCTGAAGAGGGCAATGCTTGCAAGGCCATGGAGCAACTGGCGTGGCAGGTTCCGCAATCGAAATCGGGCGACACGGCGCCAGCGGCCGACTGGTTGGCAGCAGACTCTTCGGCGATCTGGTGCTGGTGGGCGTGGTGCCCGAGATGCTGCACCGTGGCATCCTGGTCGTGCGCGCAATAAGACCCCGATGCAGCCCAGGACAGCTGCAGCGGCATCCACATCATCAACACGACTAGCAGCCAAGAACGCATGATGGAATTGTAGTGGTTGGCCTTCATGAAAACCGGTCAAAACCCTAGCGGCCTGAATCGCGGGCTCTGCTGATGGCGTCTGCAATGTCCTGCCGCACGGGCATGGGCTGGAAGGCGCTGATGTTCGAGCGGCCGCTGTTGCCCAGGGGCAAGCGCCCCAAGGCATGTCCCAGAGGAACCAGCATCAGGCGGACGATTTGCCCGCGGACTTCGGCCCAGTTTCGGGTGCGCCATCCAAGCCCCAGCATCAGCACATGTGTCTCCAGGTGCGGATAAAGCCGCGTCTGGCCCAGCACATGCAGGGCTTCCAGCAAAAGCCAGCGCTGCCCGGGCTGGGCGTCGCTGGATTGCTTGTAGCTCGACAGCAGCCGCATGTACACTGCAGCATCGAAATCAACGGTGTGCGAAGTGTCAGTGGGCGTGACCATGGTGATCATTCACTGTCAGTTCACCACGGGCCTGCCGGAGCACCTGCCAGCCGGCGTGAAGGGCGAGCACCGCCATCAGGCTGGCCACGCTCAGGTCTGGCCATGCTTTTCCGGTTCCGAACACCCCCAATGCGGCCAGAAACACCGCCACATTGCCGATCGCGTCATTGCGCGAGCACAGCCAGACGCTGCGCATGTTGGCGTCGCCTTCGCGGAAGGCGTAGAGCATCCAGGCCACGCCCACGTTGGCGGCCAGCGCCATGATGGCCACCACGCCCATGGTCGGCGCATCAGGCGTTCCCCCGTTCCAGATCGACCAGATGGCCTGGCCCAGAACAAACACCCCAAAGCCCATCATGCTGACGGCCTTGAGCATGGCGGCACGCGCCCGCCATGCCAGTGCCGACGCCAGCACCGCAAGAGACACGCCGTAGTTCAGCGCGTCACCCGCGAAATCGATGGCATCGGCAATGAGAGACAGGGAGCCAGACGTGAATCCGGCCGACAGTTCAACAGCGAACATCGCAGCATTCACCGCCAGAGCGATCCACAAGACCCGGCGGTAGCGTGTCAGGTTGGCAATCTGGGTGGGCTTTGGGGTTTCGTGCTCACAGCAGTGGGCGGACATGGGAACTCCTGCAGGTACAGAATGAGGGCATTGGAAACCATGGAGCAACTACAGAGTCAAGTCTGCACCTCAAACGACCAGGGTCACCGAGATTTCCGAATTCGCTCGACTTCGCTTTTTACCAACTCGTAGAGCTGTTCCGGATCAGTAGAAGACAGCGGCTTCCCGTTGACGAAGAAGGTCGGCGTGGCTCGTACCCCGATAGCCTTCAGATCCGAGACATCCTGCGACAGCACGGTATCCACCATGCCAGAGGCAATATGCTGACGTGCCTGCGCTACGTCGAGGCCGGAAGACTGCGCAATGGCCCATGCGCGATCAATGGCTTTTGCCCCCTGACCCGTCCACGCCCGTTGCCCATCCAGTAGAGCTTCGAGCATGGGTTCAAACTTCCCCTGTGCACGAGCCGCTTCAAGAAGCCTAACCGCTTCCACTGACACTTCCCGGTGAAATGGCGTGTACCGAATCACCAGGCGCGTTTCACGTGGAAACGCAGCAAGGATCTGCTTGACTCGGGGATAAAAGGCTTTGCAGGCTTCGCATGCAGGATCAAAGAACTCCACGATGGTGACTGGTGCGTCCGTGGCACCAATGACTGGCGAGTGTGGTCGCACCATTGAACCGGCCTGCTCTGAGGCCTGCAAAGCCGCAGTCTGCAGGGTATGGCGCTGATAAAGAAAGACAGCAGCGGAAAACATTGCCAAGGCGATCAGCGCCGATAGAACGACGATGTGACGGCGGGTCATGTGAAATCCTCGAAGTGATGAGGTTGTTTGGAATCAAACAGCGGCAACCTCAGTTGCCATGCCCTGCATCAGGTAGAAACCTTGCTGTCCGGGGGCTTGAAAAATAGCGCCTGTGGCGCTGAAGGCAGCCAGACTTTCGATCTGCCCAGTGAGTATTGGTTCTCTGGGGCCAGCACCGCGAATCTCCATCGCGAACACACCCGCCATCTCGAACAAATACGTCACAAAGAGCTTGACTCTGTAGTTGGTACAGGGTGTGAAATTCTCGCTTCGAGTAAGGACCCATGGCAAAACACCACCACGAAAATCCGCCGATGCCCAACACACAACACGATCACGAAGCGTGTTGCGGGACCAATCATGCCGCAGTTGCTCGGCCGGACCCCACAGACGGGTCCTCTTGTTGTGCGCCCGCGACCCATGCTGCTCCCGATTCGGGCGGCGTTGAAGTGATTGCGCCGAACACCTTTCGTATCTCGACGATGGATTGCACGGTCGAAGAGTCGGAAATTCGCCGCGCCGTGGAGCCCATCTCCGGGATTCGCGGTTTGCACTTCCGCCTCCCACAACGGACATTGCGGATCGATGGCAGCAATGAGGCTGTCACCGCCGCGTTGACCGCCATCCGCCGAGCGGGCTTCGCGCCCGAAGCCGTGACAGCTTCAGCGGGTACGGATGTCACGGACCATGCTTCGCACGACCACGCATCGGGCACCGGCACGAGCTACGCACGGTTCGCAGCAGCACTGGTGTTTGCGATGGCCGCAGAAGGCATCTCCTTTTTCGCGCCTGAAACCATGGCCTGGAAATTGGTGGGCATGGCGGTTGCTGCCCTTGCCATCGGGTTGGCGGGTCTCGAAACCTATGCCAAAGGCCTGACCGCAGTTCGACATGGCAAGCTCAACATCAATGCCCTCATGTCGGTCGCCGTCACGGGCGCATTCGTCATCGGCCAGTGGCCGGAAGCCGCCATGGTGATGGCCCTCTATGCCATCGCGGAGCTTATCGAGCAGCGCGCGGTCGATCGTGCCCGAAACGCCATCAAGGGCCTGGTCGATCTCGCGCCCGATGATGCCGAAATCCAGCAACCTGACGGGAGCTGGCGCCGCATCAAGGCGACCGAGGTGGCGCTCGATGCCATTGCACGGGTCAAACCAGGCGAGCGGGTTGCGTTTGACGGCATGGTCACCAAAGGCAACAGCAGCATCAACCAGGCCCCCGTCACAGGCGAAAGCATTCCTGTCGATAAGGAGCCAGGCAGTTCAGTTTTCGCAGGCACGATCAATCAAAACGGTGAACTCGAATTCCGTGTGACCGCTGCGTCGAGCAACTCCACCCTGGCCCGAATCATTCACGCGGTGGAGGAAGCGCAAGGCACCCGGGCGCCTACCCAGCGTTTCGTGGATCGCTTCGCGGCCATTTACACGCCCGCCGTCTTTGTCATGGCCTTGGCGGTCGCTGTGGTACCACCGCTGCTGCTCGACTGGGCTTGGCTGACGGCGATCTACAAGGCGCTCGTGCTGCTGGTGATTGCATGTCCTTGCGCGTTGGTGATTTCGACCCCTGTCACCGTGGTGAGCGGACTGGCCGCCGCTGCGCGCCGAGGCATTCTCATCAAGGGAGGTACCTACCTGGAGGATGCCCGCCTCATCAAGGCCTTGGCTGTGGACAAGACCGGAACCCTGACCGAAGGCAAACCGAAACTGGTGGCATTCGGGGCGTGGGGGCAAGCCGAAGAAGCCCAGGTGCAGCGTTGGGCGAAAAGCCTCGCCGCTCGCTCCGACCACCCTGTGTCCAAGGCCATTGCGGCGGGGATCGATGGCGCTGCAGGAGACGTTGATCGATTCACCGCATTGCTGGGGCGTGGCGTCGAGGGCATGGTCGACGGCAAGGCCATGGTTCTGGGCAACCACCGCCTCATCCGGGAACGCAAGCAGTCCGATGCCCAACTGGATGCCGAGTTGATCGCCCATGAAACGCAAGGCCGCACCGTCACCCTCCTGGCGGACGACACCGGAGTCCTGGGCTTGTTCGCGGTGGCCGACACGATTAAGTCCACCTCCGTGGCGGCGGTTGCACATCTCCAGCGACTGGGTGTCACCGCAGTCATGCTCACAGGCGACAACGCGGCCACCGCGCAGGCAGTGGCGCAGGAGGCGAACATTGCAGATGCCCGTGGCGACCTCCTGCCCGAGGACAAGCTGACGGCCATCCAAGACATGCGCAAGCGCTATGGCCACACCGCCATGGCAGGTGACGGGATCAACGACGCGCCCGCGCTGGCGCAGGCGGACATCGGCTTCGCAATGGGTGGGGCCGGCACGGACACGGCCATGGAGGCGGCCGACATCGTCATCATGAACGACAACCTGGGCCGGATCGCCGAAACCATCGAGCTGAGCCGCAGAACGCACGCGATTCTGTGGCAGAACATCAGCCTCGCTCTGGCCATAAAGGCTGTTTTCTTCGTGCTGGCCGTGGTGGGTAGCGCAACGATGTGGATGGCGGTTTTCGCGGACATGGGCGCGAGTCTGCTTGTGGTCGGAAACGGCTTGCGCCTTCTGCGCCGTGTCAAACAGGGCCAAGGAGAGCCTGCGGCACTCAATACAGCCCTGAATCTTCGCTAATCATGTTTGTTCCGCAAGACGTCTGGCGCCAAGTGCATCACAGCAAGTTCACATGCGAATTTCGAGTCATACCGGTGAAAACCCCGGCGCCCCACCCCGAGGTCTGCGCGTGAGCGCCGCCCTGGCCCTGAACCAGGTGGCGTGTGTACGTGGGGGACGCACCCTGTTCAGCGGCCTGAATCTGCAGGTGCCAGGGGGCCAGTTGCTGCGCGTTGGTGGGGCCAACGGCGCGGGCAAGACCAGCCTGCTGCGCCTAATGTGTGGCCTGCTCAGCCCTACTGAAGGCGAAGTGCTGTGGCGGGGCAAGCCGCTGGCGACGCAGCGCGAACAGTGGGGCCGCGATCTGGTGTACGTGGGCCACGCCGCCGCGCTCAAGGACGATTTATCTCCGCTGGACAACCTTCTGACTGCCTGCACTCTGGGTGGCCAGGTTGTCACCCGGGCCGCAGCCTTGCAGGCGCTGACAGATGCTGGCCTGCGCGGCTTCGCGCGCACGCCTGTGCGCCGCCTCTCGCAAGGCCAGCGCCGCCGCTGTGGGCTGGCGCGTTTGGTACTGGCGCGGACTGCACCCCTATGGGTGCTCGACGAGCCCTTCAATGCCCTCGACACCGCCGCCACCGCCTGGCTCGAAGACCTAATCCGCACGCAAATGCTGCGCGGTGGCTCGGTGGTGCTCACCAGCCACCAGGGCGTGACGCTCGACGGCACGCCGCACCAGTTTCTCAGCCTGTGAACTCCGGCGAGACCACACTCCCGATCAATTCCGCCGCGCAGCAGGGCTGGCTGGATGGTTTTCTCTGCGTCTACCAACGCGACCTTCGCACAGCGTTGCGCCGGCCTGCCGACACGCTCACCGCCGTGGTCTTTTTCGTGATGGTGGTGAGTCTGTTTCCTCTGGGTGTAGGCCCTGAGTCCGCTCTCTTGCGCACCATGGCGCCGGGCGTGGTGTGGGTGGCAGCACTCCTTGCCTGCACGCTGCCGCAGGCACGCTTGTTTGCCGACGATTTGCAGGACGGCACGCTCGAACAATTGCTGCTTTCCACACACCCTCTGCCCATGATGGTGCTCGGCAAAATCGCGGCGCACTGGTGCGGCTCGGTGCTGCTGCTGGTGCTGGTGTCGCCGCTGTTGGCGTTGCAGTTCGACCTCTCCGCTTCGGCCACTAGCGTGCTGCTGCTCACCCTGCTGCTCGGCACGCCGGTGCTGAGTTTGGTGGGTGCGATTGGCGCGGCGCTGACGCTGGGACTGCGCGGTGGTGGAGTGTTGATGTCGCTGCTCACGCTGCCGCTGGTGATTCCGGTGCTGATCTTTGGCTCGGGCGCGGTGGAAGCCCACAACGCAGGGCTGGGTGTGGGTGGCCATTTTTCGCTGCTCGGCGCCTTGCTGCTGCTGAGCCTGTTTGCCGCGCCGCTGGTGACCAGCGCCGCCTTGCGCATCTCGATGGAGTGACCGATGGGTAAGAACACGCCTTTTTCAATCAACTGGTTCTATTACGCTGCGCCGCAGCGCTTCTATTCGCTGGCCGGCAGGCTGGTGCCGTGGTTTGGCGCGCTTGCCGTGGTGCTCACCACCATCGGCCTCTACCTCGGTCTATGGGTGGCACCCACCGACGCGCAGCAGGGCGAGGCCTACCGCATAATCTTCGTGCACGTCCCCACGGCCTGGATGTCAATGGTGGTGTACCTAGCCATGGCCACCTGGGCGGCCATCGGCCTGGTGTTCAACTCGCGCCTGTCGTCCATGATGGCCACGGCGCTGGCGCCCACCGGCGCACTCATGACCTTTCTGGCTCTGTGGACCGGCGCGCTCTGGGGCAAACCTACCTGGGGCACCTGGTGGGTGTGGGATGCGCGGCTCACCTCCGAGTTGGTGCTGCTCTTTCTCTACATCGGTTTCATGGCGCTGCACAGCGCGATCGACGACACCCGTCGCGCCGACCGCGCCGCCGGCTTGCTGGCCATCGTGGGCGTGGTCAACCTGCCAATCATCTATTTCTCGGTGCAGTGGTGGAACACGCTGCACCAGGGCGCGTCGGTGAGTATCACCAAGGCGCCGAGCATGGCCACGCCCATGCTGCTGGGCATGCTGGTGATGTCGGTGGCCTGCTGGATGTATTGCATCGCGGTGGCGCTGGCCCGGGTGCGCTTGATCATGTTGGAGCGCGAACGCCACGCGCCGTGGGCGCAACAGACACTGGGGAGCCTCGCATGAACAGCCTTGATGAGCTGCTAACCATGGGGGGCTACGGCCTGTATGTGTGGGGGTCGCTCGGCATGTGCGCGGCGGTGGTGGTTGCCGAGCTGATGGTGATCCGCTTTCGCCGCCGCCTGCTGGCGCAGGAAGCGGGCGACGAACGCGCTGCAGAGGAGACCACGACATGAAGCCCCGCAACCGCCGATTTGTGGCGCTCGCTTTGGGTCTGGCCACGCTTGGAGCCGCCACCGCTTTGGTGCTCAACGCCTTCAACAGCAACCTCGTTTTCTTCTTCAGCCCGACGCAGGTGTTGGCCAACGAAGCACCACGCGAGCGCAATTTTCGCGTGGGTGGTCTGGTGCAGCAGGGCAGCGTAGTGCGCGAGCCGCAGGGGCTGACCATTCGCTTCATGGTGACCGACACGGCCAAGAGCATTCCTGTGACCTACACCGGCCTGCTTCCCGACCTGTTCCAGGAAGGCAAGGGGGTGGTGGCGCAAGGCAAGCTGGGGGCCGACGGTGTGTTTCGCGCCGACCAGGTGCTGGCCAAACACGACGAGAACTACATGGCACCCGAAGCCGCCGATGCCGTGGCGCGCGCGCGCGCCGGACAGACATCCATCGTGATCCCCGAAGGAGCGAAACCATGATTCCCGAACTTGGCCATTTCGCCACCGTACTCGCGCTGCTGATGGCGCTGGTGCAAAGCGTGTTTCCGCTGGTGGGCGCGCACCAGGGTCGCAGCAGCTGGATGGCGATTGCTCGCCCGGCTGCGCAGGCGCAGTTCGGGTTGTTGCTGGTGGCCTTTGGTTGTCTGGTGCATGCCTTCGTTACCAGCGATTTTTCCGTGTTGCTGGCGGCGCAGAACTCGCATACCAGCTCGCCACTCATCTACCGCGTCACCGCCGTGTGGGGCAATCACGAAGGCTCCATCCTGTTGTGGACGCTGATCCTGGCGGGCTGGACGATGGCGGTGGCCCAGTTCTCGAAGCAACTGGACGACGCGATGCTTGCGCGTGTGCTCGGCGTTATGGGGCTGATCAGCGTGGGCTTCCTGCTGTTCACCCTGCTTACCTCTAACCCCTTCGAGCGGTTGTACCCGGTGCCACTGGACGGACGCGATCTCAACCCCTTGCTGCAAGACCTGGGCATGGCGATCCACCCGCCTATGCTCTACATGGGCTATGTAGGGTTTGTTGTGGCCTTCGCATTTGCCGTGTCGGCCCTGCTGGCTGGACGCGTTGACGCGGCTTGGGCGCACTGGTCACGCCCCTGGACCACCATGGCCTGGTGTTTCCTCACCCTGGGCATTGCGCTGGGTAGCTTCTGGGCTTACTACGAGCTGGGCTGGGGCGGCTGGTGGTTCTGGGACCCCGTGGAAAACGCATCCTTCATGCCTTGGCTGGTGGGCACGGCACTGATCCATTCGCTCTCGGTGACTGAGAAGCGCGGTGGCTTCAAGTTGTGGACCGCGCTCTTGGCCATTCTCGCGTTTTCGCTCTCGCTGCTGGGCACCTTCATCGTGCGCTCGGGTGTGTTGAGCTCAGTGCACGCCTTCGCCACCGACCCGGCTCGCGGCGTGTTCATTCTGGTGTTTTTCGCGCTCGCGGTGGGCGGCTCGCTCGCGCTGTTTGCCTGGCGCGGCCCTAAGGTGGGCGGTGGGGGTGCGTTCGAGCTGCTCTCGCGCGAAAGCCTGCTGCTGGCCAACAACATTCTGCTGGTGGTGGCTGCGGCCGCCGTGCTGTTGGGCACGCTGTACCCGCTGGTGATTGACGCACTTGGCATGGGCAAGCTCTCGGTCGGCCCACCGTACTTCAACGCGGTGTTCGTGCCGCTCATTGCACCGGCCCTGTTCCTCATGGGCGTGGGGCCGCTGGCGCGCTGGCGGCAGGCCTCGCTGGGCGATCTCGCGCACCAGCTGCGTTGGGCCGCTGGAGTGAGCGTGGCCAGCGCGATGATCGCGCCGATAGTGCTGCAGCGCTGGTCACCGCTCACCGGCCTGGGACTGCTGCTCGCGGTGTGGGTGGCGAGCACGGCGGTGCTCAACCTGGTGCAGCGCCTGCGCTCGCACCCGGCTTCCGCCTGGGGCGCGTTTCGCACCCAGCCGGGGAGCTACTTCGGCATGTTGCTTGCTCACTTCGGCGTTGCTGTGTTCATTGCCGGTGTCACGGTGGTCAGCAGCTTTCAGACCGAAAACGACGTGCGCATGGAGGTGGGCCAGACCGCCGATGTGGGTGACCACAGCATCCGGCTGGACGAGATGAAAATGGTGCAGGGACCGAACTACACCTCTGCACGCGCCACGCTCACCGTGAGCCAGGGTGGCGAGATGGTGGCGGTGATGCATCCCGAGCGCCGCGTCTACACCGTGAGCCGCATGCCCATGACCGAGGTGGCCATTGACCGGGGCGTGATGCGTGACGTTTACGTGGCCCTCGGTGAACCGGTGAGCGAAACCGCGTGGAGCGTGCGCCTGCACCACAAGCCCATGGTCAATTGGATCTGGGGCGGTTGTTTGCTGATGGCGCTGGGGGGGCTGATGGCCGTGATGGACCGGCGTTACCGCGTCCGCAAGGCGGCTGCCGTGGCACCGGCCGCGTCGCTCGTTGACAACGCGGGCGCGGCGGGGCCGGTGATGACTGTACGGAGCGCACGCCCATGAAACGTTATTTGTGGCCACTGGCCATCTTTGGGGTGATGCTGGGTTTTCTCGGCATGGGGCTGCAGCTCAACCCGCGCGACGTGCCGTCGCCACTGATCGACAAACCGGCGCCATCCTTTCGCCTACCCACACTGGCCGTGCCCGAAACGGTGTTCGCGCCCGAGGACCTGCGCGGCCAGGTGTGGCTGCTCAACGTGTGGGCCTCGTGGTGCGTGGCCTGTCAGCTGGAACACCCGGTGCTCATGGACCTGGCGAAAACCAGTGCCGTGCCGCTGATCGGCCTGAACTACAAGGACAAACGCCAGCTAGCGCTGAGCTGGCTGGGCAAACACGGCAACCCATACAAAACTACGCTGTTCGACGCTGACGGCCGTGTCGGTCTGGACTTCGGTGTGTACGGCGTGCCCGAGACCTATGTGATCGACAAGCAGGGCATGATCCGCATGAAGTTCACCGGCCCGGTCACGCCTGAGGTGGTGCGCGAGAAGCTGCTGCCGCTGATAAACGAACTCGGTGCCTGAACCCATGCGTTTGATGTTGATCGCCGTGATGTTGAGCTGGCTCCTGGTGCCTGGCAGCGTGGTCGCACAATCTCCGCTGGAGTCGAAGGCCACGCCCTTGTCGGCCGACCCCAAGTTGGAAGCGCGCGTGCTCAAGATCGCCGAAGAGCTGCGCTGCCTAGTGTGCCAGAACGAAACTGTCGCTGCCTCGCAGGCCGACCTGGCCAAGGACCTGCGCCAGCAGATCCGCGAGCAGCTCACGCAGGGCCGCACACAGTCCCAGATTCTGGAATTCATGTCACAGCGCTACGGCGATTTCGTTCTCTATCGCCCGCCGCTCAAGTTCAGCACCGTGCTGTTGTGGGTCGGTCCGTTCGCGTTGTTGCTGGTGGCCACTGGAGTGCTGTTGATGAACATCCGCCGGCGCGATCCGTTGACCGAGGCCGCGCCGCTGAGCACGGCGGAACTGCGGCGCGCCCAGCGCTTGCTTGACGAAGCTGGAGGCGCTCCATGATCGTGTTCTACGCCCTTGCGTTGGCGATGCTGGCGCTGGCTGTGTGGCCTCTGGTAAAGGTGGTGTGGCGCCCGTCCTCAACGCCCGACCGCCAGCCTGCATCAAGCACCAACATCGCTCTGCTGCGCGAGCAGCGCGCCCAGCTCGATACCGAATTGGCTGAAGGAAAAATCTCGCCCACCGAGCACACCCAAGCGCAGACCGAACTGGCGCGGCGGGTGCTGCAGGAGTCTGCCTCGACCCAGCGCATCGAACCAACATCGCCTCGCAGTGCCACTGCGCTCGCACTTATGGTGGCTGTTCCCGCGCTGGCCGTCGGCCTGTACTTGTATCTGGGCGAACCCGATGCGGTGCGTTATGAGGCCGAACTGGCCAAGGCACAAGGTGAAGTGTCGAGCAAGGACCTGGACGCCATGGTCCGCCAGATGGCTCAGAAACTCCAGAGTCGGCCACCGGGGCAGACGGCGGATGCGCCCGCCTGGGCCATGCTGGCGCGCGCTCACGCCAGCCGCCAACGTTTCGCCGACGCTGATCAGGCCTACCAACGCGCGCTCGAACTCACCCCCGACAACCCCGACCTGCTCGCCGACCGGGCCGATCTGCTGTCGTTGTTGCAAGGGCAAAACGCAAGCAGTGAGTCCATGCGACTCGTCAATCGAGCCCTGGTGATCGACCCTGGCCACCCCAAGGCGCTCGCGCTGGCCGGCAGCGCAGCCTACGGCCGGCAGGAATTCGAGCTGGCCGAGTCTTTCTGGCGGCGTGCGCGCGAGCGGGCCGAGCCAGGAAGCCCGTTTGCCCAGGGGCTGGACAGCAGCCTGGTGGCTGCGCGCGCCGGCATCGCCTCACAACAGGGGGAAGGGGAGCGCCTTGCGGAGAAAACCGCACCTGTAGCCAAGAGACCCACCACGGAGACGGTCGATCATCCTGGCTTGAGCGGTCAGATCAGCCTTTCGCCCGAACTGCGTTCAAAACTGGCGCCGGGCGACACCTTGTTTGTGTTCGCGCGTGCTGTGCAAGGGCCGCGCATGCCGCTGGCCGTGATGCGTGTGCCGGCCACGGCTGGCCCGGTGGCCTTTGCGCTGGACGACAGCAAGGCCATGACGCCCGAGCACCGCATCTCCCTGCACGAGCAGGTGGTGGTAGAGGCGCGCATCAGCCGCACCGCTCAGGCGCTGCCGCAAAGTGGTGACCTGCAGGGCAGCAGCGGGCCGGTGGCCAGCAACAGCTCCCAGTTGCAGATCAACATCAACACAGTGGTGCCCTGAGCCGGTCCGGTTCAAGCGCGCAAATCGAACCTTTCATCGATCAGGCGCACCATGGTGGCGGGCTGTTCTTTGTTCGCGATATGCCCCAGGCCATGGAGCTGACGGTAGTGTGCACCGAGCATGGACGCGGGCGTCGGTGGATTTGAGCGCAGTCCAAGTACGGTTAGTTGCTGGTTCTTTTGCCCGAAGGACCGATCAGCCGACCCAACCAACGAAGAAGAACAACCATCGCCTTTTCTCATTGATCCAATACCGGCGCTTTGACATGGGAACTCCTACAGGTAAAGGATGAGGGAACTGAAAACCCTGGAGCGGTTCCAGAGTCATGTCTGCACTTCAAACGATCTGAAAGACCCTATGCGTATCAAGGAACTGGCCCAAGCCACGGGCGTGGATGTGGAAACCATCCGCTACTACGAGAAGCAAAGCCTGCTGCCAGCACCGGCGCGCCAAGACAACGGCTACCGCGACTACACCGACGCCCACTTGGAACAACTGGCCTTCATCCGGCACTGCCGAGCGCTGGAGATGCCGCTGGCCGACATCCGCCGACTGCTGAGTGCGCTGGACGCCCCTGGCGAGCCGCACCCGGACGTGGACCGGCTGGTGCAGGAGCAGATCGAGCGGGTACGTGCGAGGCTCAAGAGCATGCTTGCATTGGAGAAGCAGTTGTTGCTGCTCAAAGCGAGTTGCGGGCGTTGTGACGACGACGCAGCCGATTGCGGCATCCTCAAGGAGTTGGTGGCCGCCGCACATGGTGAAGCCTGCGCTTGCCACTCGGTGAAGCTGTCCTGAGGCATCAGCACCTTCCCCCTGGCTGGGGTCAACGGGCCGGCTGGAACATGATGATGCCCATGCCGACCAGAGCCATCGCCACGCCCGCGATATCCCACACGGTGGGACGCACCTGATCGACAGCCCAAAGCCACAAAAGCGCCACAGAGATGTAGACGCCGCCGTAGGCGGCATACACGCGACCGGCCGCCGTGTCGTGCAAGGTCAGGAGCCAGGCGAACAAGGCCAGGCTCAGGAAGCCGGGCACCAACAGCCACATGGACCGGCCTTGCTTGAGCCACAGGTAGGGCAGATAGCAGCCGATGATTTCTGCCAGCGCGGTGGCGACGAAAAGCAGCAGGGTTTTCATGATGGCATTGTGCTGGCCGGTGGATAACCCAGAAAGACGTGCTGCTTGACTTTTTCTGGTGGTGCGTCCCGGCGTGCCGCCGTCGGGCTCTGTGGGCTGTGCCCCGCGCCCCATGCCGGGTCACGGCCATTCGGCTTCGATCCCTGCGCCTTCGGCCGTTGGCATCCCCCCGGCCTGCGCGCTGCGCTTGCTTGTCTCACGCCTGCTGTT
>NZ_BCWQ01000018.1 GCF_001592285.1 Hydrogenophaga pseudoflava NBRC 102511
CTGGTCGGTGTCTGCCCTGCCGCAGGGCAAGGCCTGGCAAGGGCCGGCCACCTTCCTGCTCGCGCTGGTCATCAGTGCGGCGCTGGGCGCGGCCGGAGTCACCGTGCCGTACCTGGAGCACGCCATCTCTTTGAGCGTGGTGCTGTTCGGCCTGATGCTGATCGTCGCCCAGCGGGCGATGCCGGTGGTGCTGGGCCTGGGGCTGATCGCCGCAGCCTCGTCGCTGCACGGCCTGGCCCACGGCGCCGAAACGCCCGAAACCGGCTTCGCGGGCTACGCCGCGGGCTTCATGCTGACCACCGCGGTGCTGCACATCAGCGGCGTCGGGGTCGGCCTGGCCATTCAGCGCTGGCTGGCCGAGCGCCGTGGCGCTGTGCTGGGCGGGCTGGGTGCCGCTGTCGGCGCCGCCGGGCTCTACTTGTTCGGCCAGCTGGCCGCCTGACCGCTACCTCTTCGCACAGGAGATCACCATGTCCTCCCTGTCTGCACAAGAACTGGCGCAGCAGCGCCTGGCCGATGTCACCGGCATCGACGAGAGCGCCGTCTCGCACGGCCAGAGCACCAAGTCGGTCTATGTGTACGAAGCCCCGGTGCGCATCTGGCACTGGGTCAACGTCGCGGCCATCACCGTGCTGTGCCTCACCGGCTACTTCATCGGCAAACCCCTGCCGACCATGCCCGGCGAGGCCAGCGCGAACTACCTGATGGGCTACATCCGCTTCGCGCACTTCACGGCCGGCTACATCCTGGCCATCGGTCTGCTGGGCCGCGCCTACTGGGCCATCGTGGGCAACCACCACGCGCGCGAGCTGTTCTGGGTGCCGCTGTTCCAGAAGGCCTACTGGGGCGAGATCTTCACCATGCTCAAGTGGTACGCCTTCCTGATTCCGCGGCCCGGCCGCTACGTGGGCCACAACCCGCTGGCGCGGCTGGCCATGTTCTCCGGCTTCCTGGTGCTGATGGTCTTCATGATCCTGACCGGCTTCGCGCTCTACAGCGAAGGCGCCGGCGTGGGCTCGTGGCAGGACACGATGTTCGGCTGGGTCATTCCGCTGTTCGGCCAGAGCCAGGACGTGCACACCTGGCACCGCCTGGGCATGTGGGGAATGATCATGTTCATCACCCTGCACGTCTACGCCGCGATCCGTGAAGACATCATGGGCCGCCAGTCCATCGTGTCGACCATGATCTCCGGTCGCAGAACCTTCAAAGACTGAGGTCATGAAGAAAGCTGCCGTCAGCTGGTCGATCCCCCCGCGCGGTGTGCCGGTGCGTGCGCCGCTGCACCCGGGTCGGCTGCTGGCGCGCACCTGCCTGGCGCCGCTCTCGCTCAACCAGAGCGAGGCGGCCCGGCTGCTGGGCCTCTCGCGCCGGCGCCTGCACGAGCTGGTGCACGGCCAGCGGGCGATGTCGCCCGACACCGCCATCCGTTGTGCTCGCCAGTTCGGCATCGACGCCGGCTTCTGGCTCGCGCAGCAGGCCGCCTGGGACAGCTTCCACGCCTGGAAGCGCCTGTCCTCGGGTTCGGCCACGTCCCCTTTCCCCCGCTGATTTCACACAGGCTTGCCTGCCATGCGCACCACTCCGACCGAATCCACCTGTCACCCCGGTGGTGACACTCTGCCGGCCCGCATCGTCGTGCTGGGCATCGGCAACCTGCTCTGGGCCGACGAAGGCTTTGGCGTGCGCTGCATCGAAGCCCTGCAGCGCCGCTGGGAGTTCGCCGACCACGTGCAGCTCATCGACGGCGGCACCCAGGGCCTGTACCTGATCCAGCACGTGCAGGAGGCCGATGCGCTGCTGATCTTCGACGCCATCGACTACGGCCTCGAACCCGGCACGCTCAAGCAGGTGCGCGACGACGAGGTGCCGCGCTTCATGGGCGCCAAGAAGATGAGCCTGCACCAGACCGGTTTCCAGGAGGTGCTCTCGCTGGCCACGCTGACCGGCAAGTACCCGCAGCAGGTGCTGCTGATCGGCTGCCAGCCGCAGGAGCTGGAAGACTACGGCGGCAGCCTGCGCCCGGTCGTCAAGGCCGCGATGGAGGACGCACTGGCGCTGGGCGTGGCCGAACTCGAACGCTGGGGCGCACGCCCCGTCGAACGCCGGACCCCGTTGGCCCCGCGCGAGGCCGTGACGTTGGACGAGCTGGCGCTGACCGCCTACGAAGCGCAGCGACCCGCCGCGGAAGAAGCCTGCCGCATCGGCGACGACCGGTTCCTGGTGAAGGACCTCTGACATGTGCATCGGCATCCCCATGCAGGTGGTCGAGGCCGATGGCCGCTTCGCCTTGTGCGAAGGCCGCGGCGAGCGCCGCCGCATCAACACCGCCCTGGTCGGCGATGTGGCGCCGGGCGACTGGTTGCTGGTGTTCCTGGACGACGCCCGCGAGGCCATCGACGCCGACCGCGCGGCCGAGGTGAATGCGGCGCTGGACCTGGTGCTCGGTGCCATGCAGGGTCTGGAGGCGCAGGAAGACGCGGGCTTCGCCCTGCCGTCGCAGATGAGCCCGGAACAAATGCGCGCCCTGACCGGCGCCTGAACACAAGGAGACACCATGATTGAAACCACAGAAGCCCACGCCCCCCTGGTCCAGCGCCTCGCGCGCGAGTTCGGTGCCACCTGGGTCGACGAGACCAGCGTGGCCGAATGGACCGCCGGTGGCGGCGACCGCGTCGTGCTGCTGGCCGGCGACCCGGTGCGTTTTCCCGAAGGCGTGGACGTGGCGGCGGTGCTGCCCGAGCTGATGAAGTCCTTCCCAAACCGCTTCGCTGTGGCCGTGGTGCCGCGCGACAACGAGGACGCGGTGGCCAAGCGCTACGGCTCGCAGCGCTGGCCCACGCTGCTGTTCTTCCGCGACGGCCAGTACGTCACCGCCATCGCCGGCATGCAGGACTGGGACGTGTACCTGTCCGGCGTCGCCGCCGCACTGTCCATGCCGCCCTCGCGCCCGCCCACCATCGGCATCCCCGTCGTCAGCCAGACCGGTGGCGCCGGCAGCAGCTGCCACTGAGCCCGCCGACCGAACCCCCACCAGGAGACCGCATGAAAGCCTTCCCCATCCCCGTCGTCGCCCTCGGCCCCGGCACCCAGACCGAGGACGAGCACCTCGACTACCTGCCCATGCCCAAGGACATGGACACCTACCGCGCGCCCATGCTGCCCGAGCCGGAGGAGATTGCCGGCCGCGCGGCCGCACGCGAGGCCCTGGTCCAGGTGCTGGCGCTGCTCGACCAGGCCGCCGACGGCGGGGTGGGCGGGCAGGTGAGCCTGCAGGCCCTGCCGTCCGAAGACCGGCAGCTGATCAACCAGGTGATGGGCGAGGGCGAGGCCAGCGCCATCGTGCGCGAGGAGTCCTCGTCGCTGGAAGTGCGCATCCAGGAGTCGGTGTTCGCCGGCGTCTGGCGCCTCATGACCTTCAGCGACGGCGCCCTGGTCGACGACGTGGTCGAGGTCGGACCGGTGCCGGCCCTGCTGCGGGTGGTGGCCGAGGAAGACGCCGAGCGCGAGTACCGGCCCTGGCTCGGCCCGCTGCCGCCCAATGTGCAGAATGCGCCGCTGCTGGTCGACGAAGTGCGCGACCAGGTGGCGCGCTGGCAGCCGGGCCACACCTCGCACGTAGTCAACCTGACGCTGCTGCCGGTGACGCCCGAAGACATCGGTTTTCTGGACCACCAGCTGGGCACTGGCCGCGTGCTGCTGCTCTCACGCGGCTACGGCAACTGCCGCATCTCGAACACGCGCCTGCCGCACTGCTGGCGCGTGGTGTACTACAACTCCATGGACAAGGTGATCCTCAACACGGTCGAGGTGGTGGACATGCCCGAGGTCGCGATGGCGGCGCCGGAGGACCTGCGCGACTCGCACGAGCGCCTGAGCGACGTGCTCGGCTACCTCGAACAATCATGAGCGGCTTCGACGGTCAGGGCTTTGAAGGCTCGTACCTCGGCAACCGCGAGGTGCTGCGGCCCGGTTCGCGCCTGGAGTGCAAGATCTGCTGGTGGGTTTACGACCCGGCCACGGGCGACCCGCAGTGGCAGATCCCGCCGGGCACGCCGTTCGCCGAGCTGCCGCCGCACTGGCGCTGCCCCAACTGCGACTGCGACGCCGAGCAGTTTCTTCTGTTGCCGGACTGAAGCCATGGAACACCGCGTGTCCGCCCTGGTGCAGTTCTACCGCCTCGTGCAGACCGAGCGCATGCAGGGCGTGCCCATCCTCAACCCGGCGCTGTCCGTCGAGGCGGTCGGCTTCCAGTGGGGCGATGACGGGCAGACCGTGGCCGAGGGCGTGCTGATCACGCCCTGGTTCATGAGCCTGGTGCGCCTGCCGCGGGCGGTGGAAGGCCACGGCGGCCGCGTCGCGCGCAAGGCGGTGCACAGCTTCGGCAACGAACGCTTCGAGTTCATCGGCGCGCACGACCCGGCCGTGGGCTACCACGAGACCTGCGCGCTGTTCTCGCCCATGGGCGGCTTCGCCACGCAGGCGCAGGCCGTCGAAACCGCCGAGGCCTCGCTGGCCCTGCTGCGGCCGGCGCCCGCGCCCGTGCCCACACCATTGCCCGTCGCCGAGCCTGTGCCCGCGCGCCGCGCCTTCTTCACCGGCCGCCGCGGCGCGCCGGGAGCTGTGGCATGAACACCGGTCCTGATCTGGCCGGCCGCCTGCGCGTGCGCCCCGGCGCACCGCTGGCGCAGGCGCTGCACAGCAGCCGGCGCGACTGGGCCGGGCGGCTCGGCCAGGGCCAGCCGGCCACCGCGCTGCCGGGTCTGCTGGCCAGCCTGTTCAACCTCTGCAGCCACGCGCACCGGCTCTGCGCCCAGCTCGCGATTGCGGCGGCGCGGCCCGGCGCCATGGCGATGCCCGGTGACACCGCGCAGCGCCTGCGCCACGAGACCGCGCAGGAGCATGTGCGCCGCATCGGCCTGGACTGGCCGCGCCTGCTCGGCCCCGCCGACGGCACTGCCCAGGGCGCAGCCCTGCGGTCTCTGCAGGCATGCCCGCTGCTGCGCCCGGCCACGCCCGGCGACGACCCCTGGACCGCCACACTTGACTGGCTGCAGCGCGAGTGCCTGCACATGCCTGCGGCCACCTGGCTGCGCGCCTGGCAGGCCTGCGGCGCCGACTGGCTGCTCGACTGGGGCACGCGCCACGGCGGCTGGCTGCCGGCCCTGGTGCGCGGCGCCCGCGAGGCCGACAGCGGGCGCGCGCTCGACATGGCGCGGGCCCTGCGGGTGCACGGTCAGGACGACCAGCTGCGCACGCTGGCCGCGGCGCTGGCGCTCAAGCCGGGCTTTGCCCTGCAGCCGCTCTGGCACGGCGCCTGCGCCCACACTGGCCCCTGGGCGCGCCTGCACAGCGCGGACGACGGCCTGCCGCTCACGCCCTGGGCCCTGCTGGGCAGCCGCCTGGCCGAACTGGTGCGGCTGTGCCTGCCGGATGGGCCGGGGCAGGGCGCCGGCTGGCTGCGCCATGGGGCGCTGCACACGGCCGACGGCCAGGGCCTGGCCTGGGTCGAGATGGCGCGCGGCCTGCTGGTGCACCAGGTGGAACTCGAGGACGCTGCGCCGGTGGTGCGCGCCTGCCGCGTACTGGCGCCGACCGAGTGGAACTTCCACCCGGCCGGCGAGGTGGCGCGGCGCATCTCGGCGCTGGATGCCACGCTGCCCGCCGGCCTGCGCACGCGCCAGCTGCACCTGCTGATGGCGGCGTTCGACCCCTGCGTGCCGTTTGAAGTGGACGCCGCGCCAGCGGTGGAAGGGGAGGTGGCCCATGCATGAAGCGAGTCTGGCTGGCGGCGTGCTGCAGCTGGTGGAAGACACGGCGCGGCGCGAAGGTTTTGCGCGCCTGCTGGAACTGCGGCTCGAAGCCGGGCAACTGGCCGGTGTGGACGTGCGCGCGCTGCGTTTTGCGCTGGAGAGCCTGGCGCCCGGCACCCTGCTGGAGGGCGCGAGCATCGAGATCGACGAACCGCCCGGCCAGGCCTGGTGCATGGCCTGCGCGCAGACCGTGGCCATCGCCCAGCGCGGCGACGCCTGCCCGGCCTGCGGCGGTTACCAGCTGCAGCCCACGGGCGGCATGGAATTGCGCGTGGTGGACATGCGCGTGAGTGATGATTGAAGCAACGTTGAAGGAGACCGACCATGTGTGTCGTGTGCGGATGCAGTGACAACAGCCCGGCCCATGCCCGGCATGTGCAACAGAACGCGGGCAGCGAACCCGGCGTGATCACGGTCAACCCGGCCAACGGCGACTTGCACTTCGGCGCCGGTGCGGCCCGCGTGTCGGTGCCGGGAATGAGCCAGGAACGGGCCATCAAGCTGGAGACCGATATCCTGGGCGCCAACAACCGTGTGGCCCAGCAGAACCGGGCGCATTTTGAATCGCACGGTGTGACCGCGCTCAACTTCGTCTCCAGCCCCGGTTCGGGCAAGACCACGCTGCTGTGCGCCACCATCGAGGCGCTCAAGGCGCGCAAGCCCGGCCTGCACGTGGCCGTGATCGAGGGCGACCAGCAGACCAGCTTCGACGCCGACCGCATCCGCGCCACCGGCGCGCCCGCGATCCAGGTCAACACCGGCAAGGGCTGCCACCTCGACGCGCCCATGGTGGCCGAGGCGTTTGCGCAGCTGCACACACACCACCACTCGCACGACCACACCCACGGTCACGATCACGGGCATCACCACCACCACCACGGCGACGACCACAGCCTGCTGTTCATCGAGAACGTGGGCAACCTGGTCTGCCCCGCCGTGTGGGACCTGGGCGAGGCCGCCAAGGTGGCCATCCTCTCGGTGACCGAGGGCGAGGACAAGCCGCTGAAGTACCCCGACATGTTCGCGGCTTCGCAGCTCATGATCCTGAACAAGACCGACCTGCTGCCGCACGTGAAGTTCGACGTGACCCGCTGCATCGACCTGGCCCGGCGCGTGAACCCGGCGATTGAAGTCATCCAGCTGTCCGCCACCACCGGCGAAGGCATGGACGCCTGGCTGCACTGGCTGCAACACATGGTCCCCCACGCTCCGCCGCTGCGCGGGTCGCTGCCCCCCGAGGGGGCGCGTTTCGCCTTGGGGCGGCCCGGCGGCGAAACCGGCGCCTGAGAACGCGATGTCCACCTCCGTGCTCGCCGTCGGCGCCTGGCTGAAAAACGCGGCCTGCCTCGTGCTGGACGGCCGCGCGCACTGGTCGCCGGTGCATGGCGACCTCAGCGACCCGGCGGCCTGCGACGCGCTGGAGCGCTCGGTGCAGGCGCTGGCGCGGCAGGCGGAAGCCGCCGGCGCACCGGTGCAGGCCATCGCACACGACCTGCACCCCGACTTCTTCAGCACCCAGCTGGCCATCGCCACCGCCGATGCGCTGGGCGTGCCGGCCATCGGCGTGCAACACCACCACGCGCACCTCGCGGCGGTGATCGCCGAACACGCCATCGATGGTCCTGTGGTCGGGCTCGCGCTGGATGGTGTGGGCCTGGGCACGGACGGCACGCCCTGGGGCGGCGAACTGCTGTGGCTGGAGGGTGCGCAGTGGCAGCGCCTGGGCCACCTGCAGCCGCTGGCCCTGCCTGGCGGCGACCGCGCGGCGCGCGAACCCTGGCGCATGGCCGCGAGCGCGCTGCACGCGCTGGACCGGGCAGACGAGATCGTGCCGCGCTTCGCACCGGTGGTGGGCGAGGCCGTGGCGGCGGGCGTGCGCCAGATGCTGGACAAGCGCCTGAACTGCCCGCTGACCAGCAGCGCCGGCCGCTGGTTCGACGCCGCGGCGGGCGCGCTGGGCCTGTGCCACCACCAGCAGGACGAGGCGCAGGCGGCGATCGCGCTGGAACAGGCCGCGACCCGCGCCATCTCGGCGCTGCCCGATCTGCCGCCGCTGCCCGGCGTGGTGCAGCACACCGATGGCCGCATCGACCCGCGCGCCGTGCTGGCCCAGCTGTTCGACGTCCCCGATGCCGACACCGCCGCCGCCGGCTTCCACCTGGCCCTGGCCGACGCGCTGGCCGAGGCACTGATCGCCGCCGCGCACGGGCGCGGCGTCCACACCGCCGCGCTGGGCGGTGGTTGCTTTTTCAACCGCATCCTGCGCGAGCGCACGGTGCAGCGTCTGCAGGCCGCCGGCCTGCGGGTGTGCCAGACCGGCGACAAGGGTTGCGGCGACGCCGGGCTGGCCATCGGCCAGGCCTGGGTGGCGGCGCAGCAGCTTCAGACATCACAGACAACATTCCCCGTTGAGGAGAGCACCCCATGTGCCTAGCCATTCCCGCGCGCCTCGTCGAGAAGCGCGACCACGACCAGGCGGTGGTCGACCTCGGCGGCATCCGCAAGCCCGTCTCCATCGCCCTGGTGCCCGAGGCCGAGGTCGGCGACTACGTGATCGTGCACGTGGGCCACGCCATCGGCCTGATCGACCCCGAAGAGGCCGAAAAGACGCTGGCGCTGTTTGCCGAGATGCAGGCCATGACCGGCGCGGAGGTGCAGCAGTGAAATACATCGACGAGTTCCGCGATGGCGAACTGGCGAAACAGATCGGCCAACGCATCCGCGCCGAGGCCGACCCGCAGCGGTCCTACAGCTTCATGGAGTTCTGCGGCGGCCACACCCACGCCATCAGCCGCTACGGCGTGCTCGAACTGCTGCCGTCCAACGTGCGCATGGTCCACGGCCCGGGCTGTCCGGTCTGCGTGCTGCCCATCGGCCGCATCGACCTGGCGATCCGCCTCGCGCTGGAGCGCGACGCCATCGTCTGCACCTACGGCGACACCATGCGCGTGCCGGCCAGCGACAGCCTCTCGCTGATCAAGGCCAAGGCGCGCGGTGGCGACATCCGCATGGTCTATTCGGCCGCCGACGCGCTGGCCATCGCGCGCGCGAACCCGCAGCGCGAGGTGGTGTTCTTCGCCATCGGCTTCGAGACCACCACGCCGCCCACTGCACTGGCCATCCGCGACGCGCAGCGCGAAGGCCTGGCCAACTTCAGCGTGCTGTGCTGCCACGTGCTCACGCCCTCGGCCATCACCCACATCCTCGAATCGCCCGAG
This sequence comes from Hydrogenophaga pseudoflava NBRC 102511, assembly GCF_001592285.1. Classification (GTDB taxonomy): domain Bacteria; phylum Pseudomonadota; class Gammaproteobacteria; order Burkholderiales; family Burkholderiaceae_C; genus Hydrogenophaga; species Hydrogenophaga pseudoflava. The sequence continues at coordinate 9,032 of NZ_BCWQ01000018.1, forward strand.
GTGCGCCAGTTCGGCACCGTGCCCATCGACGGCTTTGTCGGTCCGGCGCACGTGAGCATCGTGATCGGCAGCCAGCCCTACGACCACTTCGCCGAGGAGTACCGCAAGCCGGTGGTCATCGCGGGCTTCGAGCCGCTGGACGTGATGCAGGCCATCCTGATGCTGGTGCGCCAGGTCAACCGCGGCGCCGCGCATGTGGAGAACGAGTTCACCCGCGCCGTCACGCCCGAGGGCAATCTGCGCGCCCAGGCCCTGGTGTCCGAGGTGTTCGAGTTGCGGCCCAGCTTCGAGTGGCGTGGCCTGGGCGAGGTGCCCTACAGCGCGCTCAAGATCCGCGAGGCCTTCGCGGCCTTCGACGCCGAGCGCCGCTTCGACCTGGCCTACCAGTCGGTGCCCGACAACAAGGCCTGCGAGTGCGGTGCCATCCTGCGCGGCGTGAAACGGCCGACGGACTGCAAGATCTTTGGCACCGTCTGCACACCCGAGAACCCGGTCGGCTCCTGCATGGTGTCCAGCGAAGGCGCCTGCGCCGCGCACTACACCTATGGCCGCTTCCGCGACATCCCCATCGTCGCCGCCACCGCCACCGAGGAGGTCACCCCATGAGAACCGAACACCACCAGGCCGGCGCTGGCGAGGCCCCCGCCCCCAAGCCCGTGAAGAAAAACTACATCCGCCCGCTCGACATCAAACACGGCCGCATCGACATGGGCCACGGCGCGGGCGGCAAGGCCGCGGCGCAGCTGATCGAGGAGCTGTTCCTGGCCGCCTTCGACAACGAATTCCTGCGCCAGGGCGACGACGGCGCGGTGCTGGCGCTGCCGGCCTTCGACCCGGCCGAGGGGCGGCTGGTGATGGCGACCGACGGCCATGTGATCTCGCCGCTGTTCTTCCCCGGTGGCGACATCGGCTGCCTGTCGGTGCACGGCACGGTCAACGACGTGGCCATGTCGGGCGCGCGGCCGCTGTACCTGAGCGCCAGCTTCATCATCGAAGAAGGCTTCCCGCTGATCGACCTGCAGCGCATCGTGCAGAGCATGGCCGCGGCAGCGCGCGAGGCCGGCGTGCCGGTGGTCACCGGCGACACCAAGGTGGTGGAGCAGGGCAAGGGAGACGGCGTGTTCATCAGCACCACCGGGGTGGGCGTGCTGCCGCCGGGCGTGTCCATCAGCGGCCGCCACGCGCGGCCGGGCGACGTGGTGCTGGTCTCGGGCAGCATCGGCGACCACGGCGTGGCCGTGCTCTCGCAGCGCGAGTCGCTGGCCTTCGAGACCACCATCGAGAGCGACACCGCCGCGCTGCACACCCTGGTGGCCGCCATGCTCGCGGCGGCACCCGGCGCGGTGCGCGTGCTGCGCGACCCCACGCGCGGTGGCCTGGCGACCACGCTCAACGAGGTCGCGCGCCAGTCGGGCGTGGGCATGCTGCTGCAGGAGGCCGCCATCCCGGTCAAGCCGCAGGTGGACGCCGCCTGCGAGCTGCTGGGCCTGGACCCGCTCTACGTGGCCAACGAGGGCAAGCTGATCGCAGTGGTCGCGCCCGAGGCGGCCGAGGCCGTGCTGGCCGCCATGCGCGCCCACCCGCTGGGGCAGGACGCGGCCCGCATCGGCGAGGTCACCACCGACCCGCACCACTTCGTGCAGATGGCCACGCGCTTCGGCGGGCGGCGGGTGGTGGACTGGCTCAGTGGAGAGCAACTGCCGAGGATTTGTTGACACCCCCCTGCGCCGCTGCGCGGCTTCCCCCCGCTCTGGCGCGCCTTCGGCGCTGGGCAGGGGGACGGCACCTGAGGCCCGGCGGAGCCGGTTCCTCGGTGCCCCTCGAAGGGGCACCTCGCTCGGGGCGGGGTCTGATGAAAACAAGAGACGAGGAGACGTGGGATGTCGAGTCTGGTGTTTCGCAAGACCGAAAGCGGCAAGGCCGAGATCGCGCAGCGGCAGGCCGGGCTGGCGCCGGCCACGCGGCAGCTGCTGATCCTGGTCAACGGGGTGGACAGCGTGCAGGCCCTGCTGGCCAAGGGGCTGGGCGATGTGCGCGGGCACCTGGACACGCTGCTGTCGCTGCGCCTGATCGAGCCGGTGCCTGCAGCGCCCAGGGTCGCTCCATCACCACCACCTGCCGCGGCGGCACCCGTCCCATCAACTGATCCGTCGCCCGCCCCCGTGGTCGAAGCGGACGACCCGCAGCGCCTGCTGGCCCTGCAGCGCCGCGCCTGGCAGACCTTGCAGCCGCACTTCGGCCCCGACACGCCCACCGTGGCGCAGGACCTGCTGGCCGCGCGCAGCATCGCGCAGTACCTCGCGTCGCTGGACGGCATCCAGGCCAAGCTGGCCATTTACATGGGACGCAAGCAGGCCGAGCGCGAGATCGACGCCCTGCGCCGCTGAACACACGCACCACCACACCATGTCCCTGCGCATCCTGCTGCTCTGCCACAGCTTCAACAGCCTCAGCCAGCGCCTGTACGCCGAGCTGCGCGCGCGCGGCCACCAGCTCAGTGTCGAGCTGGACATCGCCGACAGCGTGACCGAAGAGGCGGTGGCGATGGCCCGGCCCGACCTGGTGCTGGCGCCGTTCCTCAAGCGCCGCATCCCGGCCTCGGTCTGGCAGCGCGTGCCCTGTTTCGTGGTGCACCCCGGCCCGCCCGGCGACCAGGGGCCGAGCGCGCTGGACTGGGCGGTGCGCGACCGCCAGCCGCACTGGGGCGTGACCGTGCTGCAGGCCGACGGTGAGTTCGACGCCGGCCCGGTCTGGGCCCACGCGTCGTTCGACATGCGTCCGGCCACCAAGGGCAGCCTGTACCGGCGCGAGGTCACGCGCGCCGCGCTGCAGGCCACGCTGGCCGCGGTGGCGCGCTTCGCGGGCGGCGAGCGTGAGGCGCCCGCAGAACGATTCGCCGCCGGGCCGCCCCAAGGCGAATCAGCCCCCTCGGGGGGCAGCGACCCGCGCAGCGGCGGAGCGTGGGGGCGTGGCTGGAAGCCCTTGATGAAGCAAGCCGACCGAGCGGTGGATTGGTCGCGCGACGACACCGCGACCGTGCTGGCGAAGCTGCGCTGCGCCGATGGCCAGCCCGGTGTGCTGGACGCGCTCTGGGGCCAGTCCTGTTACCTGGGCGATGCCCACGAGGCCAGCGCCGCGACCCTGGCCGAATTCGCCGACCGCGCGCCGGGCGAACTGCTGGCGGTGCGCGACGGTGCGCTGCTGCGGCGCACGGTGGACGGTGGCGTGTGGATCGGCCAGGCCCGGCTCGCCGACCCGCCCGGCACCGCGCCGGGCCAGGGCCATTTCAAACAGGCGGCGGCCGAGCTGTTCGCCACCGAAGCGGCGGCGCTGCCGCAGCGCCCCGCGCCGCTGGTGCGGCCCGACGACGAATGGGCCGAGCTGCGCTACACCGAACACGGCCCCGAGGGCGCGCGCGTGGGCTGCCTGAGCTTCGACTTCTGCAACGGCGCCATGGGCACCGGGCGCTGCGAGCGCCTGCGCGCCGCCCTGCTGGCAGTGCGCGAGCGGCCCACCCAGGTGCTGCTGCTCATGGGCGGCGAGGGCTTCTTCAGCAACGGCATCGACCTCAACCGCATCGAGGCCGCGGCGCACCGCCCCCGCGACAGCGCGGCCGACGAATCCTGGCGCAACATCCAGGCCATGGACGACGTGGCACTGGCCGTGCTGGAGACCACCGACCGCCTGACGGTGAGCGTGATGCGCGGCAACGCGGGCGCGGGTGGCGTGTTCCTCGCACTCGCGGCCGACCAGGTCTGGGCGCACGAGGGCGTGGTGCTCAACCCGCACTACAAGAACATGGGCAACCTCTACGGCTCGGAGTACTGGACCTACCTGCTGCCGCGCCGCCTGGGCGAGGCCGGCGCGCGCGAGCTGATGGCCGGGCGGCTGCCTCTGCTGGCCGCCGAAGCGCAGCGCATCGGCCTGATCGACATGTGTGACCCGGGGCCACGCGAAGGGTTGGAGGCCCGCGTGCTTGAACGCGCGCTGGCGCTGGCCGCCTCCTACAATCTGCCTGAGCAGTTGGCGGACAAGCAGGCCCGGCGCGCCGCCGACGAAGCACACTGTCCGCTGGCCCGATACCGCGAACAGGAACTGGCGCGCATGCACCGCAACTTCTACGGCTTCGACCCGAGCTACCACGTGGCCCGGCACCACTTCGTGCACAAGCTGCCGCACGCCTGGACACCGCGCCACCTCGCCACCCACCGATGACCCCACCCCCGTTCCACGACCTCTTGCCCACCGTGCTGGTGGTGGACGACGAGGTGCGTTCGCAGGACGCGCTGCGCCGCACGCTGGACGAGGACTTCACCGTGTTCACCGCCAGCAGCGCCGACGAGGCGCGCGGCCTGCTGCAGCGCCAGCCGGTCAGCGTGATCCTGTGTGACCAGCGCATGCCCGGCATGACCGGCGTGAACTTCCTCAAGGAAGTGCGCGAGCAGTGGCCCGACATCGTGCGCATCGTCCTCTCGGGCTACACCGACAGCGAAGACATCATCGCCGGCATCAACGAAGCCGGCATCTACCAGTACATCCTCAAGCCCTGGTCGCCCGACCACCTGCTCGACTCGGTGCGCAACGCGGTGGAGGCCCAGGTGCTGCAGCAGCAGACCAGCCGGCTCGACCTGGAGCTGCGCACCAGCACCCGCGTGCTGCGCCAGCGCACCGCGAGCCAGATGGCGCAGGCCAAGAGCCATTTCGGGTTCGAGCGCATCGTGCGCGCGCCGGGCAGCCCGCTGGACCTGCTCTGCCGCATGGCCGAACGCGCGGCGCGCTACGACATCCCGGTGCTGGTGCTGGGCGAGTCGGGCACCGGCAAGGAGCTGTTGGCGCGCGCCATCCACTACGCCAGCCCGCGGCTGACCGGCCCCTTCGTGGTGGAGAACTGCGCCGCCATCCCCGACACCCTGCTCGAATCCGAACTGTTCGGCCACAAGCGCGGCGCCTTCACCGGGGCCTTTGAAGACCACGCCGGCCTGTTCCAACGCGCCGACGGCGGCACCGTCTTCCTCGACGAAATCGGCGAGACATCGCCGGCGTTCCAGGTCAAGCTGCTGCGCGTGCTGCAGGAGGGCGAGGTGCGGCCCGTGGGCGCGGCGCGGCCGGTGCCGGTGGACGTGCGCATCATCGCCGCCACCCACCGCAACCTCGAACAGCGGGTGCGCGAGGGCCTGTTCCGCGAAGACCTCTACTACCGGCTCTCGGCCGTGACGCTCACGGTGCCGCCGCTGCGCGAGCGCGTGGCCGACATCCCGCCCATCGCACGCCAGATCGTGCAGGACGTGGCGGGCGAACTCGGCCACCCGGGCGCCGCACTCACCGACGAGACCCTGGCCTGCCTGCTGGCCTACCCCTGGCCCGGCAACATCCGCGAGCTGCGCAACGAGATCGGCCGCGCGCTGGCGCTGCACGAGGGCACCGAGCTGCCACCCGAGGCGTTCTCGCCGCGCGTGCTGCAGGGCCGTGCGGCCGGCGGCGGCGGTGACCTCACGGCGGCCCTGCCGGCCAGCGGCAGCCTGACCGAGCGCCTGGACGTGATCGAGGCCATGGTGCTGCGCGAGACACTGTTGCGCCACCGCTGGAACAAGACGAAGGCGGCGGCAGAGCTGGGCCTCTCCCGCGTGGGCCTGCGGGCCAAGATGCAACGCTTCGGCCTGGACAAACCATGAAACAGGGCCCCCACGCTCCGCCGCTGCGCGGGTCGCTGCCCCCCGAGGGGGCTGATCCGGCTTGGGGCGGCCCGGCGCCGGATCGCGCGTTGTCCTCACACGTCGTCGCAGCCGACGCGGTGCTGGCGCGCTGGCACCACGACCCGCACGCGCTGGTGCAGGTGCTGCGCGAGACCCAGGCGCAGACCCACTGGCTGCCGCGCGAACTGCTGGCCCACATCGGCCGCGCGCTGGGCCTGACCCTGGCCCATGTCGAAGGCGTGGCCAGCTTCTACCGCTTCTTCCACCTGCGGCCTGTGGGCCGGGTGCGCGTGCTGTTCTCGGACAACATCACCGACCGCATGGCGGGCAGCGAGGCGCTGATGGCGAGGCTGTGCGAGCGCCTGGGCGTGAAGCCTGGAGCGGTCGATGCGCAGGGCCGCTTCAGCGTGGACCGCTGCTCCTGCACCGGCCTGTGCGACCAGGGGCCGGCCCTGCTGGTCAACCACCACCAGGTGGTGACGCGGCTGGACGCCGCGCGCGTGGACCAGCTGGCCGAGCGGCTGCTGGCCGGTGTGCCGCCCGAGGACTGGCCGGCCGACTGGTTCGCGGTGGAGGACCACATCCGGCGCGCCGACGTGCTGCTGCAGGGCCTGCCCGCCGATGCCCCGTCGCTGCCCGCCGTGCTCGCCCGCACACCCGCCGAACTGCTGGCCGAGGTCGAACGTTCGGGCCTGCGTGGCCGCGGTGGCGCCGGTTTCCCGACCGCGCGCAAGTGGCGCGCCTGTGCCGAGGCCGATGCGCCTGACGGCCAGCGCTGCGTGGTCTGCAACGCCGACGAGGGCGAGCCCGGCACCTTCAAGGACCGCGTGCTGCTGAGCCGCCACGCCGACGAACTGTTCGACGGCATGACGCTGGCCGCGCGCGCCATCGGCGCGCAGACCGGTCTGGTCTACCTGCGCGGCGAGTACCGCTTCCTGCTGCCGCAGCTCGAAGCCGTGCTGCAGCGCCGCCGTGCGAACGGCCTGCTGGGGCGCAATGCCGGTGGTGTGGCCGGCTTTGATTTCGACATCGCCATCCACCTCGGCGCGGGCGCCTACGTCTGTGGCGAAGAGTCGGCGCTGATCGAGTCGCTGGAAGGCCAACGTGGCACGCCGCGCATCCGCCCGCCCTTCCCGGTGCAGCGCGGCTACCTCGGCCGCCCGACCGTGGTCAACAACGTCGAGACCCTGGTGGCGGTGGCCCACATCGCGCGCCGCGGCGGCGCCTGGTGGGCCGGCCTCGGCACGCCCGAATCCACCGGCACCAAGATCCATTCGGTCTCGGGCGACTGCGAGCGCCCCGGCCTCTACGAATACCCGCTGGGCACGCCGCTGGCGCAGATCCTGGCCGACTGCGGCGCGCGGAATGCGCAGGCGGTTCAGGTGGGCGGTCCCTCGGGCAGTTGCGTGCCGGCCAGCGGTTTCCATCGCGCCATCGCCTTCGAAGACCTGCCCAGCGCCGGCGCCCTGATGGTGTTCGACCAGACCCGCGACCTGTTCGAGGTCGCGCGCCACTTCGCGCGCTTCTTTGCCCACGAAAGCTGCGGCCTGTGCACGCCGTGTCGCGTCGGCACCGAGCTGGTCGTGCGCCGGCTGGACAAGCTGGCCCACGAACGCGGGGCAGGGCGCGGCTCGGCCTTCGACATCGCCCGCCTGCAAGAGCTGGACGCGCTGCTGCACAGCGGCACACACTGCGGCCTGGGCGTCTCGGCCTGCAACCCGCTGCGCGACACCCTGGCCCACTTCGGTCAGGCCTACGCCCAGCGCAGCACGGCGGCGCAGTTCCAGCCCGGGATCGACCTGGATGCCGAGCTGTCGTCGGCGCGCCGGGCGACCGGACGGCAAGACCGGGGTGCACACCTGAACACGGAGCACGGCGCATGACGACCTTCGACTTCGACGGCCAGCCCGTGCCGCTGCAGCCCGGCGACACCATCCTGCAGGCCGCCCAACGCGCTGGCCACGAGGTGCCGCATCTGTGCTGGCACGAAAGCGTCTCGGCCAGTGCGTCCTGCCGGCTGTGCACCGTGGTGGCCGATGGCCGGCCGGTGGCGGCCTGCGCCACGCCCGCGGTCGCGGGCCAGCGCGTGGAATGCCACACCGACGCCTTGAAAACGCGGCGCCTGCACCTGCTGCAGATGCTGTTCGTCGAGGGCAACCACTTCTGCCCCGGCTGCGAGAAAAGCGGCAACTGCCAGCTGCAGCACCAGGCCGAACGCGCCGGCATGACCGACCTGCACTACGAGCCGCTGCACCCCGAGCGCCCGGTGGACGCCAGCCACCCCGATGTCTGGTTCGAGCCCAACCGCTGCATCCTGTGCCAGCTCTGCGTGCGCGCCAGCGACGAGCTCGATGGCAAGCGCGTGTTCGCCATCGGCGGCCACGGCATCGGTGCGAAGCTGCTGATCGACAGTGAGAGTGGCCGGCTCGGCGACAGCCAGTTGTCGGTGGAGGACCGCGCGGCCCACATCTGCCCGGTGGGCGCGCTGCTGCCCAAGCGCGTCGGCTTTGCCCAGCCCTACGGACAGCGGACCTTCGACGATGCGGAGACGCGCGGATGAACACCGACAGCACCCCCCGCAAGTGGCGCGTGGCCACGGTCTCGCTGGCCGGTTGCTTCGGTTGCCACATGTCCTTCCTCGACATCGACGAGCGCCTGTTCGGCCTGATTGAGCACGTCACATTCGATCGCTCGCCACTGACCGACATCAAGACCGTCGGCCCCTGCGACATCGGCCTGATCGAAGGCGGCCTGTGCAACGCCGAGAACGTCGAGGTGCTGCGCGCCTTCCGTGACCAGTGCCGGGTGCTGGTGGCCGTGGGCGCCTGCGCCATCACCGGTGGCCTGCCCGCGCTGCGCAACCACCTGGACGTGGGCGAGATGATGAAAGCCGTCTACGGCGAGGTGCCCAACGACCCCGAGCTACCGCTGCCGCTCAACCGCGTGCGGCCCATCCACGAAGTCGTGCAGATCGACCACGCGTTGCCCGGCTGCCCGCCGCCGGCCGATGCCTTCTGGCAGCTGCTGCAGGATCTGATGGCCGGGCGCGAACCTGCATTGAAAAAAGGCCTGATCCGTTATGACTGACGCCGCCCGCCCGCTCGAAACCGCGGCCGACCTGCAGGGCCTGCGCCGCATCGTGATCGACCCGGTCTCGCGCGTCGAAGGCCATGGCAAGGTCACGCTGCTGCTGGACGAGCAGCAGCGCCTGCAGCAGGTGCGGCTGCACATCGTCGAGTTCCGCGGCTTCGAGCAGTTCATCGTCGGCCGGCCCTACTGGGAGGTGCCGGTGATGGTGCAGCGCCTGTGCGGCATCTGCCCGGTCTCGCACCACCTGGCCGCGTCCAAGGCGCTGGATCGCGTGGTCGGCGGTTGGCCGGTGCCCGAGGCCGCCGACCGCATCCGCCGGCTGATGCATTACGGCCAGATCGTTCAGAGCCACGCGCTGCACTTCTTCCACCTGTCCTCGCCCGACCTGCTGTTCGGCTTCGACGCCGACGTCGCGCGGCGCAACATCGTCGGCGTCGCGGTGGCGCACCCCGAGGCGGCGCGCCAGGGCGTGCTGCTGCGCAAGTTCGGCCAGGAGGTGATCCGCATCACCTCGGGCAAGCGGGTGCACGGCACCGGCTCGGTGCCCGGCGGCATGAACCGCGCGGTGACGCGCGAGGACCGCGACACCTTGCGCGCGCAGTTGCCCGAGGTGCTGGCCTGGGCCGAGGCGGCGGTGGACCTGGCGCAGCGCCTGCACACCGGCCTGCCGCCCGCGTACGAACACTTCGGCGAAACGCCCGCGGCCATGATGTCGCTCATCGGCCCCGGCGGCGCGATGGAGCTGTACGACGGCGCGCTGCGCCTGCGCGAGGCCGATGGCCGCATCGCGGTCGACGGCTTCGAGGACCAGCGCTACCGCGAGCTGATCGACGAGGCGGTCAAGCCATGGACCTACATGAAGTTCCCCTACCGCCGCGCGCTCGGGCCCGAGGCCGGCTGGTACCGCGTCGGCCCGCTGGCGCGACTGCAGAACTGCGACCACATCCCCACGCCGCGCGCCGAAGCGCGGCGCCAGGCCTTCGTGGCCGCGCACGGCGGCCAGCCGGTGCACGCCGTGCTGGCCACGCACTGGGCGCGCATGATCGAGCTGCTGCACGGCGTGGAGGTCATCGCGCAACTGCTGGACGACCCGGCCATCCTCGGCGGCCCGCTGCAGGCCACCGGCGAGCGCCAGCGCAGCGGCGTCGGCATCATCGAGGCGCCGCGCGGCACCCTGATCCACGAGTACGAGGTGGGCGACGACGATCTGGTCAAAAGCTGCAATCTGATCGTCTCGACCACCCACAACAACCAGGCCATGAACGAGGCGGTGCGCACGGTCGCGCTGCAGTACCTGGACGGCCAGACCATCACCGAGCCACTGCTCAACCACCTCGAAGTCGCCATCCGTGCCTACGACCCCTGCCTGTCCTGCGCCACCCACGCGCTGGGCCAGATGCCGCTGTCGGTGACGCTGCGCGGCGCGGGCGGCGCCGTGCTGGACCACGTGCTGCGCTCGTCCACTGGCGAGACGCAGCGCGGCGCCACGCCGCACCCCATGGAGCGCGCGCAATGAACGAGCCGGTGGCGCCGCTGCTGGTGCTGGCCTGGGGCAACCCCAGCCGCGGCGACGACGCGCTCGGGCCGCTGCTGGCCGAACGCTTGCAGAACCATGCCGAAAAGGCTTCGCTCGCCGGCCGCGTGGAGGTGCTGACCGATTTCCAGCTGCAGGTCGAACACGCGCTGGACCTGTTGGGCCGGGAGCGCGTGCTGTTCGTCGACGCCGCGCTGGGTCTTGCGGAGCCGTTCACCGTGCGCCCGCTGCAGGCCGCGCGCGGCGGCGGCATCGGCAGCCATGCGCTGGCGCCCGAGGCGGTGCTGCAGGTGTACGAGGACCTGCATGGCCACGCGCCACCGGCCTCGACCCTGCTGGCCATTCGCGCGTCCGCTTTTGAACTGGGCGCCGCGCCGAGCGTCCAAGCGTTGAGCGATCTGGATCAGGCCATCGCCTGGGTCTGCCGCTGGCTGACTGGCGAACTCGTTACGGAAGAGGTCCCCGCATGAACGTCCTGTGGCTGCAATCCGGTGGCTGCGGCGGCTGCAGCATGTCGCTGCTGTGCGCCGACACGACCGACTTCCAGGGCCATCTGCGCGACGCGGGCATCCACATGCTCTGGCACCCCTCGCTCTCGCTGGCCAGCGGTGAGGACGTGCTGGCGCTGCTGCAGTCGGTCATGGACGGGGGCACGCGGCTGGACGCGCTCTGCGTCGAAGGCTCGCTGCTGCGCGGCCCCAACGGCACCGGCCGCTTCCACATGCTGGCCGGCACCGGCCTGCCCATGATCCACTGGGTGCGCGAGCTGGCGGCGAAGGCGCGCCACGTGCTGGCGGTGGGCAGCTGCGCAGCCTGGGGCGGCGTCACGGCCGGCGGTGACAACCCCACCGACGCCTGCGGCCTGCAGTACGAGGACGACCGCCTAGGCGGCCTGCTAGGGGCGGATTTCCGCAGTGGCAGCGGCCTGCCGGTGATCAACATCGCCGGCTGCCCCACGCACCCGAGCTGGGTCATCGACACGCTCATGGCGCTGGCCGTCGACGCCTTCCACGCCGACGATCTGGACCCGCTGGCCCGCCCGCGTTTCTACGCCGACCAGCTGGTGCACCACGGCTGCACGCGCAACGAGTACTACGAGTTCAAGGCCAGCGCCGAGAAGCCGTCCGACCTGGGCTGCATGATGGAGCACATGGGCTGCAAGGGCACGCAGGTGCACGCCGACTGCAACATCCGCCCCTGGAACGGCGAGGGCAGCTGCACCCGCGGCGGCTACGCATGCATCGCCTGCACCGAGCCGGGCTTCCAGGAGCCCGGCCACCCCTTCCACCAGACGCCCAAGATCGCCGGCATCCCGGTGGGGCTGCCGACCGACATGCCCAAGGCCTGGTTCGTGGCGCTGGCCTCGCTGTCCAAGAGCGCCACGCCGAAGCGGGTGAAACACAACGCCACCGCGGACCACCTGGTGGAAAAGCCCGCCATCCGGAGAACCCGTCTCAAATGAGCTCCCGCCTGCTCGTCGGCCCCTTCAACCGCGTCGAGGGTGATCTCGAAGTCGCGCTCACCATCGAGGGCGGGCGCGTGCGCGAGGCGCGCGTCAACGCCACCATGTACCGCGGCTTCGAGCAGATCCTGCAGGGCAAGGCGCCGCACGACGCGTTGGTCTACGTGCCGCGCATCTGCGGCATCTGCTCGGTCTCGCAGTCGGTCGCGTCGGCGCGTGCGCTGGCCGACCTCGGGGGCATCGTGATGCCACCCAACGGGCAGCACGCGACCAACCTGATCCTGGCGACCGAGAACCTGGCCGACCACCTGACCCACTTCTACCTGTTCTTCATGCCCGACTTCGTGCGCCCGGTGTACGCCGACCGGCCCTGGCACGCCGAGGCGGTGCGCCGCTTCGCGCCCGACACGGGGGAACGGGTGCGCGCGGCGACGGCGGCGCGCCAGCGCTGGTTCACGCTGCTGGGCACGCTGGGCGGCAAGTGGCCGCACACGCAGTCGGTCGAGCCGGGCGGCTCCACCCGCCCCATCGACGCCGCCGAGCGCGTGCGCCTGCTGACCAAGCTGCGCGAGTTTCGCGGCTTCCTGGAACGGCAGCTGATCGGCGACGCGCTGGAAGCCTTCACCGCGCTGGACAGCGAGGACGCGCTCTGGGCCTGGCACGCGCAGGCCCCCCTGGGTGGCGACCTGCGCTTCTTCCTCACGCTGGTGCAGGACCTGTCGCTGCAGTCGCTGGGCCCCGGGCCGGGGCGCTACCTCAGCTACGGCGCCTACGCGCAGCCGGATGGCGCCCATGCGCTGGCGCAAGGCCTGTGGCGCGGCGATGCGCGGCACCTCGCTGCGGTGGACGCGCACGCCATCACCGAAGACGCCACGCACGCCTGGCTGGCGCAGCCGCGCGAACCGCTGCATCCCCTGCACGGCCTCACCCGGCCCGAGCCCGACAAGGCCGGCGCCTACACCTGGAACAAGGCGCCGCGCCTGGGCGGCGAGGTGGTCGAGACGGGGGCCATCGCGCGCCAGCTTGCCAGCGGCCACCCGCTGCTGCGCGATGCGGTGGCGCGCCACGGTGGCACCGTGTTCACGCGCGTGCTCGGCCGCGTGCTCGAACTCGCCCGCGTGCTGCCGATGATGGAGGGCTGGTTGCAGGCCATCCGTCCGACAGAGGCCTTCTGTGTGCCGACCGAGCTGCCCGACGAAGGCCACGGTGTCGGCCTGTCCGAGGCCGCGCGCGGCGCGCTGGGCCACTGGCTGGTGGTGCGCGGCGGGCGCCTCGCGAATTACCAGATCGTCGCGCCCACGAGCTGGAACTTTTCGCCCCGCGACGCGCAGGGCACACCCGGCGCGCTGGAGCAGGCGCTGGTGGATGCGCCGGTGCGCGAGGGCGAAAAGACGCCGGTGGCGGTCCAGCACATCGTCCGCTCCTTCGACCCCTGCATGGTCTGCACGGTGCATTGAGATGAGCAAGGCCCGCGCCCCCAGCCCGCTGCCCACCGCGCCCATGGAGGGCGTGGACGAATCGACCTGGCTGGACGTGATCCAGAAGATGGACGAGGTCTACACCCGGCTCATCGACGACGAGGTCGAGCTGGAGAAAAAGAACAGCGAACTGGAGCAGTCGCAGCAGTTCATCTTCAGCGTGCTCAGCGCCATGTCGGACGTGCTCATCGTCTGCGACGAGCGCGGCCTGATCGAGCAGACCAACGCCGCGCTGTGCGAGCTGGTGGGCCGGCGCGAGGAGCAGCTGCGCGGCAGCGGCCTGGCCGATCTGCTGGCCGATGAGGCCAGCGTGCAGGCGGCGCGCGCCGCCATGGACCGCGGCGAGGCGCCGCACGGCGGCCAGGGCATCGAGCTCAACCTGCTGGACCGCCAGGGCCAGCCGGTGCCGGTGGATGCGAACTGCACGCCGCGCATCGGCGCCAACGGCAAGCGCCTGGGCACGGTCTGGGTCGGGCGGCCGACGGCCGAGCTCAAACGCGCTTACCACGAGATGCGCGCCGCGCACGAGGCCCTCAAGCGCACGCAGCAGCAGCTGCTGCATTCGGAGAAGATGGCCTCGCTGGGCCAGCTGGTGGCGGGCGTGGCACACGAGCTGAACAACCCGATCAGCTTCGTGCTGGGCAACGTGCATGCGCTCAACAAGTACAGCCAGCGCCTGCGCAGCTACATCGCCGCCTTTCACGCCCACGAGCCCGAAGCCGTGCTGCAGCAGCAGCGCGAGAAGCTGCGCATCGACCACCTGCTGGCCGACCTGCCGTCGCTGATCGACGGCACGCTCGAAGGCGCGCAGCGCACCGCCGACATCGTGCACGGGCTCAAGCGCTTCTCGGCCATGGACCCGGAGGAGCGCAAGCCGGTGAACCTGGTCGAGGTGATCGAGCGCGCCATCCACTGGGTGCAGAAGGGCCGTGCGGTGCCCGTGCCGGTGCGCTGGGCACCGCTGCAGGCCTGCACCGTGCTGGGCAGCGCCGGCCAGTTGCAGCAGGTGATGATGAACCTGCTGCAGAACGCCTTCGACGCGCTGTCGTCGGTGCCCGAGCCCATGGTCCGGGTGGAGATGGGTTGCCCCGGCGAAGCGGACCCGCCCACGGTGCGGGTGACGGTGCGCGACAACGGCCCTGGCATCCCGCCCGAGCACCTGCTGCGCATCTTCGACCCCTTCTTCACCACCAAGCCGGTGGGCAAGGGCACCGGTCTGGGCCTGTCGATCAGCTACGGCATCGTCGAGCAGCACGGCGGGAGCCTGACCGCGCGCAACGCCGAGGGCGGCGGGGCCGAGTTCGTGCTGGAGCTGCCGCGGGCCTGATCGGACCGGCGGCGACAATCGCCGCATGGAGATCTTTCTTGTTTCGCTGGCCTCGCTGTTCGCCGGCTTCGTCGATTCGATCGTAGGCGGTGGTGGCCTGATCCTCACGCCCACCCTGTTCGCGATCTTTCCCACCACCCACCCGGCCACGCTGTTCGGCGTCAACAAGAGTGCGTCGATCTGGGGCACGGCGGCCGCCGCCGCGCAGTACGCGCAGCGCGTGCAGATGCCCTGGCATGCGCTGCTGCCCGCGGTGGCCGTGTGTTTTGCCGGGGCCATGGCGGGCGCCTGGACGGTGACGGTGATCTCGCCGGAGTTCCTGCGCAAGGCGCTGCCGCTGATCCTGCTGCTGGTGCTGGGCTACACCCTGATGCGCAAGGACCTGGGGCGTCACCACACACCGCGCTTCACGGCGCGCGGCGAGATGCTGGCGGCCTGTACGCTGGGCCTGCTGATCGGTTTCTACGATGGCTTCTTCGGCCCGGGCACCGGCAGCTTCTTCGTCTTCCTGTTCGTGCGCTGGCTGGGCTACGACTTCCTGCACGCCAGCGCCAGCGCCAAGCTGCTCAACACCGCGTCCAACCTCGCGGCGCTGATCCTGTTCTCGCTCAAGGGCCACATCTGGTGGCACTACGTGCTGCCGCTGGCGGCGGCCAACGTGATCGGCAGCCTGCTGGGCACGCGGCTGGCGCTCAAGCACGGCAGCGGCTTCGTGCGCGTGGCCTTCATCGTGGTGGTCAGCGCGCTGATCCTCAAGACCAGCTACGACGCCTGGCTCCGCTGAAGCCTCAGGGGCTGTCCCAGGGCACCTCGCTGGCCTTGAGCGGCGTGCCGATGGGCGGGCCGGCTTCTCCCTTCTGCACCGCGGCCAGGTCCTGCGGGTTCGGGTACTGGTCCATCAGCAGGTAGTCGAACACGCGCCGCGCGATCGGCGCCGCAGCGGCCGCGCCGAAGCCTGCGTTCTCGACCACCACGGCCAGCGCCACGGTGGGGTTCTCCAGGGGCGCGAAGGCCAGGTAGAGCGAGTGGTCGCGCTGGTGTTCTTCGAGTTTGCGGGCGTCGTAGCGGTCCTTCTGGCCAATGGTCACCGCCTGGGCCGTGCCGGTCTTGCCACCGCTGAGGTAGCCGGCACCGGCGAACACCCGCGTCGACGTGCCTTCGACAGTGACACCGTGCATGGCGCGCAGCACGGTGTCGATGTTCTGGCGCTTGAACCCCAGGTTGACTTCGGCGGGCGTGGGCAGGGGCGTGCGCTCGCGCGTCAGCACGTTCTCGGTGGCCAGCGTCAGGTGGGGCGTGCGCTTGATGCCGCCGCCCGCCAGCGTGGCCATGGCGTGGGCCAGCTGCAGCATGGTGAAGTTGTTGTAGCCCTGGCCGATGCCCAGCGAGATGGTTTCGCCCGGGTACCACTTCTGCTGCTCGGGCCGCTTGTAGGTCTTGCGCTTCCACTCCTGGTTGGGCAGCACGCCGCGCACCTCGCCCTTGAGGTCGATGCCGGTGATCTGGCCGAAGCCCAGCGGCGCCATGAAGTCGTGCATGGCCTCCACACCCATCTCGTTGGCCAGCGAGTAGTAGTAGACGTTGCTCGACTTGACGATGCTGCGGTGCATGTCGACCGCGCCCAGGCCGCCGTCGCCGTGGCTGCGGAAGCGGTGGTTGCCGAACATCCAGTAGCCCGGGTCGTTGATGACGGAGCTCGCGCTGCGGGTGCCGGTTTCCAGTGCGCCCAGGGCCATGAAGGGCTTGTATGTGGAGCCGGGCGGGTAGGTGCCGCGCAGGGCGCGGTTGAGCAGGGGTTTGTCCAGCGACTCGTTGAGCGCTTTCCAGCTTTCCGAGTCGATGCCTTCGACGAACAGGTTGGGGTCGAAGGTCGGTTTGGAGACGAAGGCCAGCACCTCGCCGTTGCGCGGGTCGATGGCCACCAGCGCGCCACGGCGCTCGCCGAACATGTCCTCCACCAGCTTCTGCAGCTTGATGTCGATCGACAGGACCACGGTGTTGCCCGGGGTGGCCGGCGTGTTGGCCAGCGAGCGCACGGCGCGGCCGCCGGCCGAGGTCTCGACGCGGTCAAAACCGGTGACGCCGTGCAACTCGCGCTCGTACTGCTGCTCGGTGCCCAGCTTGCCGATGTGGTCGGTGCCGCGGTAGTTGGCCTGGTCTTCTTCCGGCCACTCCTCGATGCTTTCCTTCTCCCGCTGGTTGATGCGGCCGATGTAGCCGATCACATGGCTGGCGACCTCGCCATGGGGGTAGTGGCGGATCAGGCGCGCGCGCACATCCACCCCGGGAAAACGGTAGCGCTGCGCGGTGAAGCGGGCGACCTCGTCGTCGGTCAGGCGGGTGCGGATGGGCAGCGAATCGAAGCGCCGCGACTCTTCGAGCAGCTTGCGGAAGCGCCGCTTGTCGCGCGGCTGGATGTCGACCAACTCGCCCAGCGCCTCGATGGTGCCGTCCAGGTCCTCGACCTTGGAGGGGGTGATCTCCAGCGTGTAGGCCGAGAAGTTGGTGGCCAGCACGCGGCCGTGCCGGTCCAGGATCTGCCCGCGGTTGGGCACCACCGGCAGCACCGCGGTGCGGTTGCTCTCGGCCTGGGCGTCGAGCTCGTCGTGGCGCAGCACCTGCAGGTAGACCATGCGCGCGGCCAGCAGGCCGAACGCAAACAGCACCGCCAGCCCCGCCACCACCACCCGGGTGCGGAACTGCGCCAGGTCGGCTTCGACATTGCGAAGTTCGGTCATGTCAGAGGGGGCGGTTGTCGTCCGGGTCCGGTGCGCGGCGCTGGGGCGCCAGCAGCAGCACCGAGGCCACTGGCCACAGCGCGGCTTCGATCACCGGCGCCAGCAGGTGGCTCCAGCTCGGAAAGCCGTCGCCGGCGATCAGCCGCACCAGCCACTCCAGCGCGTGCACCGCGAAGAACAGCGGCAGCACCTGCACCGCCTGCGTCGGCACGTCGAACCACAGCAGGCGCCGGTGCATGAACACCGCGAAGTAGCCGAGCACGGTGTAGGCCAGGGCGTGCTGGCCCAGCAGGGCGCCCTGGTGCACGTCGATCACCAGACCGAAGAAGAAGGCCGTGCCCACACCGATGCGCAGCGGCTGGTGCACGCTCCAGAACACCAGGGCCACGACCAGCAGGTCCGGCGTCCAGGCGGCGCGGCCCCACAGGCCCATGTTCATGAGGATGTTGATCAGCAGCGCACCGATCAGGCTGCTCCAGATGAACACCGGGTTGGCCGGCAGCAGCAGCTGCTGCCCGGGGCGCATGATCATGGCGACCTCCCGCGGTCGGATGGGGTGGCCGCGACCGGGGGCGCTCCCTTGCCGGCAGCGGCCGGGCCTGCTGGCGGCGCGGGCAGCGACTGCCCCACGGGCGTGAGCACCAGCACATGCAGCACCCCCTGCATGCGGGCCACCGGCGCGCAGTTGATGCGGGTGAACGAGGACTCGGCGCGGCGTTCGACCTTGGTGATGCGCCCCACCGGCAGGCCCGCCGGGTAGACCCCGTCGACGCCGCTGGTGGTCAGGAGGTCGCCCTCGTTGATGTCGGCGTTGGCCAGCGTGTAGCGCAGCTCCAGCCCATCGCCGTCTTCGCCGGGCTGACCATAGACCACACTGCGCACACCAGTGCGGGTGTTGAGCACCGGGATGGCCTGGTCGCGGTCGATCAGCATCGTGACCTCGGACACCAGGGGGTAGACGCGCGTGACCTGGCCCAGCACGCCGCTGTCGTCGATCACGGGCGATCCCGGCACGATGCCATGGGTCTGGCCGCGGTCGATGACCACCTTGCGCGAATAGGGGTCGGCGGCGTCGTAGAGCACCTGTGCGCCGGTGGCGGGCGTGGTGATGCGCTCGCGCATCACCAGCAGTTCGCGCAGGCGCTGGTTCTCCAGGGTCAGTTGCTCGACCTGCAGCGCTCGCTCGGCCTGGGTCGCGAGTTGCGTGCGTGCGTCGGACGCCACCTGCTCGGCGGCGTGCAGGCTGGTGAAGTAGCCGCCGGCCTGGCGGGCGGCGTCCACCGGCTGCATCACCAGCCACTGCACCGGGTACAGGGCCGTGGCGAGCGCCGCGCGCAGCGGCATGGTGATCTGGAAACGGGTGTCCGCGACCATCAGGAACAGCGCGACCGCGCTGAACACCATGAGCTTGGACAGGGCCGACGGCCCCTGTTTGAAAAACGGGGGCGGGGTGCGGTCCAGGGTGCCCAGTGGCATGGCGGGATGGGCTCTCGACGGGGCCGGTGATCCGGCGCGCGCTTATTCGCTGGTGAAGATGGTGCCCAGGCGCTCCATGCGCTCCAGGGCCATGCCGCAGCCGCGCACCACGCAGGTCAGTGGCTCTTCGGCCACCAGCACCGGCAGGCCGGTTTCTTCGGCCAGCAGGCGGTCCAGGTCGCGCAGCAGGGCGCCACCGCCGGTGAGCATCATGCCGCGCTCGGCGATGTCGGCGCCGAGCTCGGGGGGGGTCTGCTCCAGGCCCATCTTGACCGCCGAGACGATGTTGTTGAGCGGGTCGGTCAGTGCCTCAAGGATTTCGTTGCTGGAGATGGTGAAGCTGCGCGGCACTCCCTCGGAGAGGTTGCGGCCCTTGACTTCCATTTCCTTGACTTCGCTGCCCGGGAAGGCCGAGCCGATGTTCTTCTTGATGGCTTCGGCGGTGGGTTCACCGATCAGCATGCCGTAGTTGCGGCGGATGTAGGCAATGATCGCGTCGTCGAAGCGGTCACCGCCCACGCGCACGCTGCCCTTGTAGACCATGCCGCCCAGCGAGATCACGCCGACTTCGGTGGTGCCGCCGCCGATGTCGACCACCATGGAGCCCGAGGCGTCGGAGACCGGCAGGCCGGCGCCGATGGCCGCGGCCATGGGTTCTTCGATCAGGTAGACCTCGGAGGCGCCGGCACCCAGGGCGGATTCGCGGATGGCGCGGCGCTCGACCTGGGTCGAGCCGCAGGGCACACAGATGATGATGCGCGGGCTCGGCTTGAACATCGAGCGTGGGTGCACCATCTTGATGAACTGCTTGAGCATCTGCTCGGTGACGGTGAAGTCGGCGATCACGCCGTCCTTCATCGGGCGGATGGCCTCGATGTTGCCGGGCACCTTGCCCAGCATGGCCTTGGCTTCGTGGCCCACGGCCTGGATGGTCTTCTTGCCCTGGGGGCCGCCTTCGTGGCGGATCGAGACCACAGAAGGTTCGTCAAGGACGATGCCCTTGCCGCGAACGTAGATCAGGGTGTTGGCGGTGCCAAGGTCAATGGCCAGGTCGGTCGAGAAACTCCGACGGAACGCTTCAAACATGGTGCGAAAAATCCTGTGGGGCGCGACCGCCGCTTCGTGTGGCCGCCGCCGGGTGCGGGTCGGAGGAAATCCGGTTAAGTCCTTGATTCAGCGACAAAAACGGCCCGATGGGCGGTCGGGGTCGCCAAACCTTGGATAATACCGTATCCCCTGTGCATAACTGCGCGCAACGGGGGCGAAATCATCTCCTTTACAGGCCGTTTCAGCCGCCTTGCGGTTCGCCCGGGCCTGATTTCTTTCGACCGACCGTCCCGGAATTCCCCGTCATGTCCCTGACCCTGACCGACATCGGCCGCATCGCCAACCTGGCCCGGCTGGAAATGCCCCCGGCCCAGGCCGAGCGCATGCTCACCCAGCTCAATGGCTTCTTCGACATCGTCGAGCAGATGAAGGCGGTGGACACCACCGGCGTGGAGCCGCTGGCCCACCCGACCGCCGTCATCGACCACGTCAGCCTGCGGCTGCGTCCCGACGTGGCCAGCGAGCCCAACAACCGCGAGGCCAACCAGCGCAGCGCCCCTGCCGTCGAACGCGGCCTGTTCCTCGTGCCCAAGGTGATCGAATGAGCTCGAAGCAGATCCATGAAATGGGCGTGGCCGAACTGGCCACCGCCATTGCCGACAAGAAGACGTCCGCCGCTGAAGCCGCTCAGGCCCTGCTCGGCCGCGCGAAGCAGCATGAGAACCTGGGCGCCTATCTGGCCTTCAACGAAGACCTGACCCTGTCACAGGCGAAGGCCGTCGACGCGCGCATCGCGGCCGGCGAACGCGGCCCGTTGCTGGGTGTGCCGCTGGCGCACAAGGACATCTTCGTCACACAGGGCTTCCCCAGCACCGCGGGCAGCAAGATGCTGGAGGGTTACCAGAGCCCCTTCGACGCCACCGTGGTCGCCAAGCTCGCACAAGCCGGTGCCGTGACCCTGGGCAAGCTCAACTGCGACGAGTTCGCCATGGGCGGCAGCAACGAAAACTCCGCTTACGGCGTGGCCCGCAACCCCTGGGACACCGACCGTGTGCCCGGCGGTTCCTCGGGCGGCTCGGCCGTGGCGGTCGCCGCGCGCCTGGCGCCGGCCGTCACCGGCACCGACACCGGTGGCTCCATCCGCCAGCCCGCAAGCTTCTGCAACGTGACCGGCATCAAGCCCACCTACGGCCGCTGCTCGCGCTACGGCATGATCGCCTTCGCCTCCAGTCTGGACCAGGCCGGCCCGATGGCGCGCAGCGCCGCCGACTGCGCCATGCTGCTGACGGCCATGGCCGGCCCGGACATCGACCGCGACTCCACCAGCCTGGACCACCCGGCCGAGGACTACACCCGCCTGCTCGGCACGCCGCGCGAAGGCGCCAGCGCTGCCCAGCCGCTCAAGGGCCTGCGCATCGGTCTGCCCAGGGAGTTCTTCGGCGAAGGCTGTGCGCCCGATGTGGTCGCCGCCGTGCGCGCCGCGCTGAGCGAGTACGAAAAGCTCGGTGCCACGCTGGTCGACATCTCGCTGCCGCGCACCGAGCTCTCCATCCCGGTCTACTACATCATCGCGCCGGCCGAGGCCTCGTC
Organism: Hydrogenophaga pseudoflava NBRC 102511; assembly: GCF_001592285.1. Classification (GTDB taxonomy): domain Bacteria; phylum Pseudomonadota; class Gammaproteobacteria; order Burkholderiales; family Burkholderiaceae_C; genus Hydrogenophaga; species Hydrogenophaga pseudoflava. The sequence continues at coordinate 30,467 of NZ_BCWQ01000018.1, forward strand.
CAACCTCAGCCGTTTCGACGGCGTGAAGTTCGGCCACCGCGCTGCGCAGTACGACGACCTGATCGACATGTACAAGAAGTCGCGCAGCGAGGGCTTCGGCCCCGAGGTGCAACGCCGCATCATGATCGGCACCTACGTGCTGAGCCACGGCTACTACGATGCCTATTACCTCAAGGCGCAACAGATCCGTCGCCTGATCGCGCAGGACTTCCAGAACGCCTTCACCCAATGCGACGTGATCGCCGGCCCGGCCGCGCCCACCACCGCCTGGAAGATCGGCGAGAAAAGCGACGACCCGGTCGCCAACTATCTGGCCGACATCTTCACGCTGCCGGCCTCGCTGGCCGGCCTGCCCGGCATGAGCGTGCCGGCGGGCTTCGGTTCGGGCCAACTGCCTGTGGGCCTGCAGCTGATCGGCAACTACTTCCAGGAAGCCGCGCTACTGCAAACCGCGCACGCTTTCCAGGAGGCCACCGACTGGCACACGAAAACGCCGGAGGGCTTCTGAACATGAGCGACAAGAAACAAGTTTCCCTGCTGGTGCAAGGCTACGAAGTCGTCATCGGCTTCGAGACCCACGCGCAGCTGGCCACGCAATCCAAAATCTTCAGCCGCGCGCCCACGGCCTTCGGTGCCGAGCCGAACACCCAGGCCTGCGCGGTGGACTTGGCGCTGCCGGGCACGCTGCCGGTGATGAACCGCGAGGCCGTGGCCTGCGCCATCCGCCTGGGTCTGGCGCTGGGCTCGCACATCGCCGAGCAGAGCGTGTTCGCACGCAAGAACTATTTCTACCCCGACCTGCCCAAGGGCTACCAGATCAGCCAGTTCGAGATCCCGGTGGTGCAGGGTGGCGAGGTCAGCTTCTTCCTCGGCGACGAGAAAAAGACCGTGCGCCTGGTGCGCGCCCACCTCGAAGAAGACGCGGGCAAGAGCCTGCACGAAGACTTCATCGGCCAGTCGGGCATCGACCTCAACCGCGCCGGCACGCCGCTGCTGGAGATCGTGACCGAGCCGGACATCCGCTCCAGCGCCGAGGCCGTGGCTTATGCGAAAGAGCTGCACAAGATCGTGACCTGGATCGGCATCTGCGACGGCAACATGCAGGAAGGTTCGTTTCGCTGCGACGCCAACGTCTCGGTGCGCAAGCCAGGCGCGCCGCTGGGCACGCGCCGCGAGATCAAGAACCTGAACTCGTTCAAGTTCATGCAGCAGGCCATCGACTACGAGGTGCGCTGGCAGATCGAACAGATCGAGGACGGCCACGCCATCCAGCAGGCCACGGTGCTGTTCGACCCCGACACCGGCGAGACGCGCGCCATGCGCACGAAGGAAGACGCGGCCGACTACCGCTACTTCCCCGATCCTGATCTGCCGCCGCTGGTGATCGCGCGTTCGTGGGTCGATGAGGTGAAGGCCAGCATGCCCGAGCTGCCGCGCCAGATGGCCGAGCGCCTGGTGGCCGACTACGGCCTGCCGGAATACGACGCCACCACGCTGACGCAGAGCCCGGCGATGGCGGCGTATTTCGAGACCGCGGCCAAGGCATCCGGTCAGGCCAAGATGGCGAGCAACTGGATCATGGGCGAGGTCTCGCGCCGGCTGAACAACGAAGAGAAGGACATCGCCCAGGTGCCGGTGAGCGCCGACACGCTGGCCGCGCTGCTCAAACGCATCGCCGATGGCACGGTGTCGAACAACGCCGCCAAGCAGGTGATGGACGCGTTGTGGGCAGGCGAAGGCCAGGACGTGGACACCGTCATCGAAGCCAAGGGCCTCAAGCAGATGAACGACTCTGGCGCGCTGGAGAAGATCATCGACGAGGTGATGGCCGCCAACGCCCCGATGGTCGAGCAGTTCCGCGCCGGCAAGGACAAGGCCTTCAACGCGCTGGTGGGCCTGGTCATGAAGGCCAGCAAGGGCAAGGCCAACCCGCAGCAGGCCAACGAGCTGCTCAAGCAAAAGCTGGGTTGAGAAGGCTGCGCCGTGTCAGCGGCGCAGCGGAGTCACCGTTTCACCCAGAGCGTGCGCAGCTTGGCGAGCTCTTCGTCGAACCGGGCGTTGATTCGCTGCTTCTCCAGGTTCTGGTCGCTCAGGAAGCGGTTCTGCACCTGCACCTGCTGGGCGTTGTCTTCCAGTTTGCGCTGCAGCCAGGGCGGCGCCTTTTTGGGGTCGCCCTGATAGAACTCCAGCTCCTGGTCGATCTCCTGGCGCTGCCTGCCCAGTTCGGTCACGCGCTTTTTCACCGCCTCGATGACCTCGTCGATCTGCTTGAGCGCTTCGGCACGCTCCTTGTCGTGCATGGCCTGGTTGGGGTAGCGGATCAGCAGGGCCCGCTCGCGCCGCCGCTCTTCGGCGATCCGCGAGCGCTCCAGCTCTTCCGCCCGGCGCTGCTCCTCAAGGCGGGCCCTTTCTTCGGCCGTGTAGCTGGGCGGCACGACCCGCCGGACCGTGCCCGAGGCGCCCAGTTCCTTCTGTTCCCGGTCCAGGCAGTCAACGATGGGGCGGTCCGAGGTGAGTCGTCGCCCCTTGCTGTCCACACAGCTGTAGATGCCGCCGCTGTTCTTTTCCTGGGCCACGGCCAGCGGGGCCGTCAGGGCCAGCAACAGCATGCCCGTACCGGCCAGGCAGTGGCAATAAGTGGCGGCGGTGGGCACAGATCGGATCAAGGCGTTTCCTCAGGCAACGCCGTAGCGTTCGCGGTAGGCCAGCACGCGGTCCCGGTGCTGGTTCAGTTCGGCACCTGTATGGCCCGTCAGATACTGCAGCAAATCCTCCAACCTCGCAATGGCGCAGACCTTGAGACCGAGGGCGTTCTGCACATACTGCACGGCGCTGTGGTCCACATCCCGCACGCTGCCGTCGGCGGCTTTCTCGGTGGCTTTCTCCTGCCGGTCCAGTGCGATGGCCACGGCGTGCGCGGTGGCGCCGGCGGCCTGGATCAGGGCGATCGATTCGCGCGCGGCGGTGCCGGCGCTCATCACGTCGTCGACGATCAGCACCCGGCCCTTGAGCGGCGCACCGACCAGCGTTCCACCCTCGCCGTGGTCCTTGGCTTCCTTGCGGTTGTAGGCAAACGGCACATTGCGACCCAGGCGGGCCAGCTCGATGGCCACGGCGGCGCCCAGCGGGATGCCCTTGTAGGCGGGGCCGAAGATCATGTCGAACTCAATGCCACTGGCGATCAGGGCCTGTGCATAGAATTGCGCGAGCCGGCCGAGCTTGGCACCGTCGTCGAACAGTCCGGCGTTGAAGAAGTAGGGCGACAGGCGGCCGGCCTTGGTCTTGAACTCGCCAAAGCGCAACACGCCCGAGTCCACGCAGAACTGCACGAAGTCCTGCGCCAGCGAATCCTTTTTTGCACCGGCGCCCACGGCGCCCGCATCCAACGACATGGGGAAATCCTTGTTCAAACTGACCAGCCTCAACCTCAACGGCATCCGTTCGGCCAGCAACAAAGGGCTGGAAACCTGGCTCGCCGGGCATGCGCCGGATTGTATTTGCGTGCAGGAGGTCAAGGCCCAGGCCGCCGACGTAGCCGGTCGGTTCGAAGAGATGGTCGGCCTCAAGGGGCACTTCCATTTCGCGGAGAAGAAGGGCTACTCGGGCGTGGCGGTCTACACCCGGCACGAGCCGAGTGACGTGGTCATTGGCTTCGATGGCGGCGAGTTCGACGCCGAAGGGCGTTGGGCCGAGTTGCGCTTCGACACCCCCAAGCGCAAGTTCTCGGTCATCAGCGTGTACTTTCCCAGCGGTTCGTCCGGTCCCGAGCGGCAGGAGGCCAAGTACCGCTTTCTGGACCTGGTGTACCCGCACCTGATGGCGCTGAAACAGAAGCGCGAGTTCGTGATCTGCAGCGACGTCAACATCGCGCACCAGGAAAAAGACCTGAAGAACTGGCGCAGCAACCAGAAGAACAGCGGCTTCCTCCCCGAAGAGCGCGCCTGGATGACGAAGCTGCTGAACGAAGGCGGGCTGGTCGACGTCTACCGCCGGCTGCAGCCCGATACCACCGACACCTGCTACACATGGTGGAGCAACCGGGGGCAGGCCTATGCCAACAACGTGGGGTGGCGGCTGGACTACCACCTGGCGACCCCGGCGTTCGCCGAGACCGCGCGCAGCGAGGCGATCTACAAGGGCGAGAAGTTCAGCGACCACGCCCCGATCACCATCGAATACGACTTCCAACTCTGAGCCGCTGCTCAAAACCCTGGGCCACACCGCCGGTGAGCGGTGCTGCGGACGACCGTGCCGGCCTGGTGGGGCGCTGACTGACCGCTTGTGGCGGGCAGGACGGTGGTCCGCTGGGGTGTGTGTATTGAACGCGGGCCAGGGTCATCTGTCCAATACAGAGCATTCACACTACCATCTCGAAAACAGATGGATTGGTGCTTGCGATGGAACTCAGACAGTTGCGCTATTTCGTGGCGATCGCCGACAGTGGCAGCGTCACCAAGGCGGCCGAGCGCGTGTTCGTGGCGCAGTCGGCGCTGAGCCACCAGCTCGCGCAGCTGGAGGCGGAGCTGGGGGTCAGCCTGTTCGAGCGCTCACGCCGCGGGGTCGGCCTGACCGAGGCCGGGCAGCGGTTCTTTCCGCACGCCGTGTCGATCCTTCGTCAGGCCGAGGAAGCCGTGGCCAGTGCCCGCAGCACCCGCCAGGAGCCGGAAGGCCCGGTGGTGTTCGGCCTGCCGCACAGCGCCTCCAGCGCCTTGGCGCTGCCGCTGATGCGCGAGGTGAGGCAACGCTTTCCCCGGGTGACGCTGGAGCTGACGGAGGAGCTGACCGGGAACCTGTCGCGCCAGCTGCGCACCGGCCAGATCCAGCTGGCGGTGCTGTTTGACGATGGCCAGCTCGGCGGCTTTTCGGTCACCCCTGTGCTGAGCGAGCAGCTCTGCCTGATCGAGCCGGCCAGTGCGCCCAGGACGGGGCGCCGCGGTCGCACGCTGACCCTCCAGCAGGCCCTGGCGCAACCGCTGATCCTGCCGGCCAGCCCGCACGGTGTGCGCCCGATCATCGAGGCCGCGGCGGCTGCCGCAGGCTTGCCACCACCGCGGGTCGAGGCGGACATCAGCTCGATCAGCATCCTGCGCACCACGCTGCTGGCCGGCCTGGGCCGCACGCTGCTGCCGGTCATGCCCCTGCAAGCCGACATCGACGCGGGCCTGCTGCGCGCCACGCCGGTGGGCCCTCCGCCCCTGGAGCGGGTGCTGGCGGTGTGCAGCTCGGCGCATATTCCCCGCTCCACCGCTTGCCAGGCGGTGGCCGCACTGGCGGTGGCGACCATGCAGCAGCTCTGTCGCCAGGGGCAATGGGTGGGTGCGCGTTCCCTGGTTGGCTGACCTGGGTGGTGGAGAATCCGGGGGCTGGCCACCGCCCCACCGACTTTCGCGATGCCGACCCACCATGTTCCGCTACCAGACCATCCCCGTCACCGCCTTTGCCCAGAACTGCTCCATCGTCTGGTGCGATGAAACCCGCGACGCCGCCGTGATCGACCCGGGCGGCGACCTCGACCGGCTGGTCGACGCGGCGAAGCAGCTGGGTGTGCAGCTCAAGGCCATCTGGCTGACCCATGCCCACATCGACCACGCGGGCGGCACCGCCGAACTGGCCGAGCGGCTGGGCCTGCCCATCATCGGCCCGCACCCGGGCGACCAGTTCTGGATCGACGGCCTGCCGCAGCAGAGCCGGATGTTCGGTTTTCCGCCCGCCGGGCACTTCACTCCGACGCGCTGGCTGGCCGACGGCGACACGGTGCAGATCGGGCGCTGCACGCTCCACGTGCGGCACTGCCCGGGCCACACGCCGGGCCACGTGGTGTTCCACTCGCCCGAGGCGCAGCGGGTCTTCGTCGGCGATGTTCTGTTTGCCGGCAGCATCGGCCGCACCGATTTCCCGCAGGGCAACCACGCGCAGCTGATCGCCAGCATCAGGGACCGGCTCTGGCCCATGGGGGACGACACGGTGTTCATCCCGGGGCACGGGCCGGAGGGCACGCTGGGCGAGGAGCGGCGTTTCAACCCGTATGTCCAGGTGGCCTGAACGGCCGGCCCGGACACCGCCCGCTCAGAGGCCGAGCAGCTTCTTCGCGTCGCCGAGGGCCTTCATGGACTCGTCGTGCTTGCCTTCCTTGTGCATCTTTTCTCCTTGCGCGCGCAAGGACTTCACCTTGTCCATGTCGGCCGCGGACAGGCTCGGGCTGGTGCCGAGCTTGGCATCGATCGCCTTCATTTCGTTGGGACAGTTGTGGGCAAAGGCCGCCGAGCAGAACAGCAGGGCGGACGCGGTCACCAGGGCTTTCATGGCGTGTCTCCTTCGGGTGGACGTCGGCAGTCGCCGACGGGCGGATGCTAGCCCCGCCGGGCCTGCTCGTACAGCCCTTGCACCTTCGGCACGTTCGCCTGCAGCTGCTTGATGCGCTCCGGTCCGCTGGGGTGGGTGGAGAGGAAGGCGATGCCATTGCCGCCGCCGGCCTTGGCCATCTTCTGCCAGAGGCTGACGCTGGCATTGGGCTGGTAGGCGCCGCGCGCCGCCAGTTCCAGGCCGACGAGGTCGGCCTCGCTCTCGTCTTCGCGGCTGAACTTGAGCGTCAGCAGCTGCGAGCCCATGTCGGCGGCGACCGCGCCCAGGTTGCCCAGACCCAGCAGTTCGGCGCCCAGGCGCAGGCCGAGGTTGGTGGCGCTGCTTTTGGCCAGGCGTTCGCGCGCGTGTTCGCGCAGCGCGTGGGCCATTTCGTGACCCATGATCATCGCGGTCTCGTCGTCGCTGAGCTGCAGCTTGTTCAGGATGCCGGTGTAGAAGGCGATCTTGCCGCCGGGCAGGCAGAAGGCGTTGATCTGGTCGCTGTTGATCAGCGCCACCTGCCACTGCCAGTCCTTTGCGCGCGGGTTCCAGGCGGCGGTGAACGGAATGATCTTTTTCGCGATGGCGTGCAGGCGCTTGGTCTGCGGGTGGTCCACGGGCATCAGTGCGTTCTGCTTCTTCGCCTCTTGGACCGTGGCCACAAACTGCTGGGCGCCGGCTTTTTCAATCGTTTCGGCGGGCACCAGCTTGCGCATGCTCGACGCCTTGCCGACGTCGACCTGGGCCATGGCCGGTGCGGCCGCCGCCGCGGACGCGGCGAGCAGGAAGGCCCGCCGGGCCTGCCAGGGGCCGGCGGCCGGGGTCTCGGGTGAGCGCTGTTTGAGGTCGCAGAGAAAGCACATGGGCCAATAATAGGCAAAGCCCCCGTCGCCTGCCACGGGTCCGCCGCTTGGCCTCGCGCCCACCCTGTTCATGAACCAGCCATCCGTCACGCCAGCGTCGCCCGACACCCACGCCGCCACCCCCCGGCCCAGCTGGGGAGAGACCCTCAGGGCCTATCTGGAACCGGCCAGCCTGCGCATGTTCGCGCTCGGATTTGCGGCCGGCCTGCCGCTGCTGCTGGTGCTGGGCACACTGAGTTTTCGCCTGCGCGAGGCCGGGCTGGACCGCACCACCATCGGTTACCTGAGCTGGGTCGGTCTTGCATACGGTTTCAAATGGGTCTGGTCGCCGCTGGTCGACCGGCTGCCGATCCCGCTGCTGACCCGCGCGATGGGCCGCCGCCGCAGCTGGCTGCTGCTGTCGCAACTCGCGATCATGGTGGCGCTGGCGGGCATGGCGTTCGCCGACCCGCGCGCCCACCTGGACACGGTGGTCTGGTGCGCGCTCGCGGTGGCCTTCGCCTCGGCCACGCAGGACATCGCACTGGACGCCTACCGCATCGAGTCGGCCGACGCCGCCCACCAGGGCGCGCTGGCAGCGACCTACCAGACCGGCTACCGGCTGGCCATGATCTGGGCCGGTGCCGGCGTGCTCTGGCTGGCGGCGCGGGCCGAGGTGGCGCCTGTGGCGGCGCAGGCGGCGGCTGCATTGGCGGGGACTGTCGAAGGTGCCAAACCGGCGCCCGGCGCGCTCTACCAGAACGCCGCCTGGACCACGGCCTATCTGGTGATGGCGGCGAGCATGCTGGTGGGTGTGGTCACGGTGCTTTTTTCGCGCGAGCCGGCGCAGGTGGCGCTGCCGCCCAGCCGCAACGCGGCCGAGTGGTTCCGCGGTGCCTTCGTCGAGCCGTTTGCCGATTTCCTCAAGCGCTACGGCACCCATGCCGTGCTGATCCTGGCGCTGATCGGCGTCTACCGCATCAGCGACGTGGTGATGGGCATCATGGCCAACCCGTTCTACGTGGACATGGGCTACACCAAGGACGAGGTGGCCGCGGTCACCAAGGTCTACGGCGTGATCATGACCCTGGTCGGCGCCTTCATCGGCGGTGCGCTCTCGCTGCGGCTGGGCGTGATGCGGGTGCTGATGCTCGGCGCCATTCTCTCGGCCGCCAGCAACCTGCTGTTCGCCTGGCTGGCCGGGCACGGGCACGACGTGACCGCGCTGATCGCCGTGGTCTCGGCCGACAACCTGAGCGCGGGCGTGGCCTCGGCGGCCTTCATCGCCTACCTGTCGAGCCTGACCAACGTCAGCTACTCGGCCACGCAGTACGCGCTCTTCAGTTCCATGATGTTGCTGGCGCCCAAGTGGCTGGCGGGCTACTCCGGTGCCTTCGTCGACGCATACGACTACCCGACCTTCTTCACCGCCACCGCGCTGCTCGGGCTGCCGGTGCTGGTGCTGATCTGGCTGGCCACCCGCGTCAGTTCGCCGGCGGCGTCTCCAGCAGCGCCTTGAGCGCCGCCTTCTGGACCTTGCCCAGCGCGGTGCGCGGCAGGGCCTCCAGCCGCACCCAGCGACGCGGCCACTTGTAGCGCGCCAGCCGGCCATCGAGGAAGGCGCGCAGCGGCGCGTCCCAGCCCTCCGCAGCGGCCGATGCGTCGCGCAGCACCACCACCGCCACCGCGACCTCCCCCCAGCGCGCGTCGGCCTGCCCGACCACGCTGCATTCGGCCACCGCCGGGTGGGTGGCGATCAGGTTTTCGATCTCGGCCGGGTAGATGTTCTCGCCGCCCGAAATGATCATGTCCTTGGCGCGGCCAACCACCGTGAAGCTGCCGTCCGCGGCCTGCTGCGCCAGGTCGCCGCTGTGGAAGAACCCGTCGGCGTCGAGGGCGGGCCGGTCGGGCCAGTAGGTCGCGACCACGTTGGGCGCGCGCACCGCGATCTCGCCGACCTGTCCAGCGGGCGCGGGCCGGCCGTCGAAGCCCAGCAGCCGGATGTCCACGCCCGGCGCCGGCCAGCCGCAGGAGCCGAGGTGGGTGGCGGCGTGCTCCGGTGGCAGGGCGATGGAGAACGGGCCGGTCTCGGTGCTGCCGTAGACATTGCTCACCGGCACGCCGCGCGCCATGAAGGCCTTGAGCGGCTCGGGTGGCAGCACCGAAGACCCGGCCCAGACCGTGCGCAGGCATGAGAGTTCGGTGGCGGTCCAGCCGGGGTGGGCGGTCAGCGCCTGCAGGGTGGCGGGCACCTGCAGCGTCAGGCTGGGTCGTTCCTCGGCAATGGCACGCAGCGTGGCCGTGGGGTCGAAGCGGCTGTGCAGCAGCACGGTGGCGCCGACCGAGAGCGCTGGCAGGGTCTGGATGCACAGGCCGCCCACGTGGAACAGCGGCAGCACGGTCAGCACCGTGTCCTCCGCCGTGAGGCCCTGCACCTGCGCGGCGATGGCCATGTTCGCGAGCAGGTTGCCCTGGGTGTGTACGGCGGCCTTGGGCGTGCCGGTGGAGCCCGAGGTATAGACCAGCAGCGCCGGGCGGTCCAGCGCCTCGGTCGGGGCTTCCGGCAGCAGGGTCGACGGCGCGCACGCGAGCAGGTGGTCGAGCGTCAGGTCGACCGGGCGACCGGGGCCGTCGCAGAGCACGCCCGCCGCCTCGTTGAACGAGGTGTCGTGCACCAGCAGCTTGGGCGTGCAGTCGTCCAGCACCGCGGTCCACTCCGCCGCCGCCAGCCGGGTGTTCAGTGGCACCAGCACCGCCTCCAGGCGCCCGAGCGCGAACAGCGCGGCGATCAGCGCCGGGTGGTTCAGGCCCAGCCAGGCCACGCGGTCGCCCGGTCGCACACCCAGCACCATGAAGCAGCGGGCCAGCGTGTCGGCGACCGCGTTGAGCCGGGCGAAGCTCCAGTCGCTGCGGGTGTCCGTCGCGGTGTCGAGCCAGCGGATGGCCGGGGCGTCGGGCTGGGTCTGCACCAGACCGTGCAGCAGACCAGGCAGCGAGCGGGCGGGCAGGGCAGGGGCGTCGGGCGTGAACATGGCGGCAACTTTACGTGAGCGAGACAAACGGTTCACGCGCATGGGAGACCATGCATGGTCCAGGTCTATAAACTGCCTGCATGAACGCCCCGACCCCCACCCGCCTCCTGATGATCGAAGACGATGCGCGCCTGGCGCAGATGGTCACCGAGTACCTGGCCCAGTCCGGCTACGAGGTGACCCACGCGCCCGACGGCGAAAAGGGTCTGGAACAGCTGCCGCTGCTGCAGCCCGAGCTGGTGATCCTGGACCTGATGATGCCGGGCATCGACGGCCTGGAGGTCTGCCGCCGCATCCGGGCCCTGCCCAATGGCAACGCCCGCGTGCCGGTGCTGATGCTGACGGCCAAGGGCGACCCGATGGACCGCATCATCGGCCTCGAACTCGGCGCCGACGACTACCTCCCCAAACCCTTCGAGCCGCGCGAACTGCTGGCGCGCATCCGCGCCGTGCTGCGACGCCGCGGTGAGGCGACTGCCGCCGCGGCCACGACGCGCGCCACACCGGTGCTGTGCTTCGGCTCGCTGGAGATCGACCGCGACGCTCGCACGGTGCAGGTGGCGGGCAAGGCCTGCGAGCTGACCTCCTACCAGTTCGATCTGCTGGTGGCGCTGGCCGAACGCGCCGGCCGCGTGCTCACGCGCGACCAGATCATGGAGGCGGTGCGCGGACGCGAGCTCGAAGCCTTCGACCGCAGCATCGACGTGCACATCGGCCGCATCCGCAACGCCATCGAGGCCGACAGCAAGGAGCCCAAGCGCATCCTCACGGTGCGCGGCGTGGGCTACGTGTTCGCGAAACAGCAAGACTGATGAAAAGCCTGCTCGGTCAGAAGCTCTACCTCCGCATCTGGCTGGCCATCGTGGCCGCCGTCGCGGTGCTGACCCTGGTTGTCGGCTGGCTGTGGCAGATGGCGCTGGACCGCGACCGCGAGGAGCGCGACGCGCGGATCGCGCGCGAGATCGTGTTGCGCAATGGCGCTGGCGAGGTGCTCGGCGCGGCGCCGGCACAGGCGGTGCGGGTTCCCGGCCAGGGGCTGGAGTTCCAGGTGCAGATGAAGGATGGTCAGACCTTGTACATCCAGCTGCCGCGCCCGAACCGGCAGCCCGGCAGCCCCGCGCCGGGGCGGCGCAGCCTGTTCGGCCTGCAGTCGCCGATCGGCTTTGCCTGGCTGCTGGGCCTGGTCGGGCTGGCTGTGGCGCTGGGCGCCTACCCGATCGTGCGGCGCCTGACCCAGCGGCTGGAACGGCTGCAGCGCGGCGTCGAGCGCTGGGGGCAGGGCGACCTCAGCGCCCGCCTGCCGGTCAGCGGGCAGGACGAGGTGGCGTTCCTGGCCGAGCGCTTCAACGCGGCGGCCGAGCGTGTGCAGACCCTGATGCTCTCGCACAAGACCCTGCTGGCCAATGCCTCGCACGAGCTGCGCTCGCCGCTGGCCCGCATCCGCATCGGACTGGAGCTGCTGGGCAACGACCCGGCGCGCGCGCCGCAGCGGGCCGAGATCGCGCGCAACATCGACGAGCTGGACCAGCTGATCGACGAGATCCTGATGGCCAGCCGGCTGGACCTTCGCGACGCCAACGAGGCTTCGGCGCTGGGGCCGACCGAGGAGGTCGACCTGGTGGGGCTGGCGGCCGAGGAGTGCGCGCGCACCGGCGCCGACCTGGACGTGGCCGAAGGCATTTCGCCGGTGCTGGTGCAGGGGTACCCCAAGCTGCTGCGCCGACTGCTGCGCAACCTGCTGGAGAACGCACGGCGCTACGGCCACCGGCCGGAAGCGGGGGGCTCCGCCGAACCGGCCCGTCTGGGCATCGACCGGATCACGGCGCCGGGTGGCCAGGCCCTGGTGCGGGTGAGCGTCGAGGACCGTGGTCCGGGCGTGCCGGCCGAACTGCGGGAGCGCATCTTCGAGCCGTTCTACCGGTTGCCAGGAGCCAGCGAGAGCGTGGGTGGGGTGGGTCTGGGCTTGTCGCTGGTGCGGTCGATCGCCCAACGGCACCTGGGCAGCGTGCGCTGCGAAGACCGCCCCGGAGGCGGTGCGCGCTTTGTCGTCGAATTGCCTCTGTAACTGGGTGTAAATATTGTTGGCTTCCCGGACGTGCGATTTGTCACGACATTGTGGGCTTGGCAGCATTTGGTGCTGATTTGCCGCCCAAGTTTTGAGCGAATTGCAACAAAGGTCCACAGTTCTCCCCCAAACAGGGGATGGTCGGAAGGTGTGCCGCAACGCACAATTCGCGGGTTGCTGTCACAACAAAGCGAGTGACGGCTCAATTCCAAACCCAAAACGTCGCTCGCACCGGTCTCCCAACGACGTCCTTCCAAGGACTTTCAAAGCCACCGCAAGGTGGCTTTTTTTTGGTCGGTGCGCGGGGCATCGTCAGAGCTCGACGATGCCGTGGGTCGTGGTGGTCTTGCCTTGCCGCAGCGCCTGGCGCGCCGCCTGTTTGTTGCGCACGCGTTCGTCCGGGTGGGCATAGTCGCGCCGGTGTTCCAGGTGCAGCACGGGAGCCGTGTACCGCAGGTGGACCCCCCGGATGCCCGCGTTGTTGAGGCGGAAACCCAGTTCAATGTCCTCGGCGCCGTAGCCGAAGTTCTCGTCGAATCCGTTCACCCGGATCAGGTTGATGCGCGCGGTGGAACTGTTGCCGCCGTTCCAGGTGCGGCGAACGGTGGTCAGGCGCTCGGCCAGATGCGAGGCCCAGGGTGGGTAGAGGCCGGCCTTGAGTCGGGCGCTGGTGTTGCGCAGGGCGTCGTGTGAGGCGAGCCAGGACGGCGTGAAGACCTCGCCCGAGTCGACCCCTGGTGCCTGCACCGCCTCGCTGGCGGCCAGGGTGAGCCGGATCACCCCGCCGGTGCAGAAGCGCCGGGGTCGCGCCAGCGCGAGGTGGCGCGCCACGAAGTGCTCGGACGGCAGGCAGTCGCCATCGAGGAAGACCAAATAGTCGGCGGTCGAACTGGCGATGGCTTTGTTGAGGATGCGGTTCTTGCGAAAGCCGCGGTCTGCCTGCCAGATGTGGCGCAACCGGGGACCCAGGCGTTGCTGCCACGCCGCGATCAGTTCGGCGGTCTGCGGCCCCGAACCGTCGTCGGCGATGCAGATCCGGAAGTCCGGCTGGCTCTGCCGAAGCAGCGCGTGCAGCACCAGGTCCAGCGCACGGGGGTGGTTGTAGGTCGAGACCACCACCTCGACGCTGCCCACCGTCCCCATGTTCAATGTCCGTGCGCCACCACTTCGCCGGCCTTGAGGGCGTACACCGTGCCGCAGTAGGGGCAGCGGGCTTCACCGGTCTTGGCCACGTCCAGGTACACCCTGGGGTGGCTGTTCCAGAGCTTCATGTCGGCCTTGGGGTTGGGACAGAACACGCCGCCCTGCGGGTTCAGGTCCTTGGCGGCCAGTTCGATCTTGGAAGAAGTGCTCATGGGTGTTCCTCAGACCTTGGAGAGCCAGTGCGCGTATTTGGGATTGCGGCCACCCACGATGTCGAAGAACGCGTTCTGGATCTTCTCGGTGACCGGGCCGCGGCTGCCTTCGCCCAGGGTGATGCGGTCGAGTTCGCGGATCGGCGTCACTTCGGCGGCGGTGCCGGTGAAGAAGGCCTCGTCGGCGATGTAGACCTCGTCGCGGGTGATGCGCTTCTGCACGATCTCCAGGCCCAGGTCCTTGGCGATGTGGAACACCGTGTTGCGGGTGATGCCGTTGAGGGCGCCGGCCGACAGGTCGGGCGTGTAGATCACGCCGTTCTTGACCACGAAGATGTTCTCGCCCGCGCCTTCGGACACGAAGCCCGAGCTGTCCAGCAGCAGGGCCTCGTCGTAGCCCTCGTCGGTTACTTCCATGTTGGCCAGGATGGAGTTGGTGTAGTTGCTCACCGCCTTGGCCTGCGTCATGGTGATGTTGACGTGGTGGCGGGTGTAGCTGCTGGTCTTGACGCGGATGCCGCGCTTGAGACCCTCTTCACCCAGGTACGCGCCCCAGGCCCAGGCCGCGACCATCAGGTGGATGGTGTTGCCCTTGGGAGAGACGCCCAGCTTCTTGTCGCCGATCCAGGTCAGCGGGCGCAGGTAGCAGGATTCGAGCTTGTTCTCGCGCACCACGGCCTTCTGGGCCTCGTTCACCTGTTCCTTGGTGAAGGGGATGGCCATGCGCAGGATCTTGGCGCTGTTGAACAGGCGGTCGGTGTGTTCTTCCAGGCGGAAGATGGCGGTGCTGCCGTCGGCCGTCTTGTAGGCACGCACACCCTCGAAGGCGCCGCAGCCGTAGTGCAGCGTGTGGGTCAGCACGTGGATCTTGGCGTCGCGCCAGTCCACCATCTGGCCGTCCATCCAGATCTTGCCGTCGCGGTCGGACATCGAGGGAATCACGGGGCTCATGCGGGGTCCTTTGAAAATGGGGTGTCTCAGGCGCGGTCTTGCGCCGCAGAAACACGCATTTTAGGTGCCCGTCCCGGGCGCCGAACCGGGTGTGCTCAGTCCTCGGCCGGCGGGCGCTGCAGCTCCCAGCCGGTCACGCGGCCGCCCTGCAGGGTGACGGTGACGGTGGAGCCGCCATTGTCGGTCCAGCGGTAGCGCTCGGGTTCTTCGCCTTCGGCGCTCAGGCGCTCGCCCAGCGAGCGGGTCATGGCGATGACGTGCATCAGGTTCACCCCGGGCTTGAGCTTGGCATTGAGCATCACCGCGCTGGCCACCCAGCCCATGGGCCGGTCGGCGGCGCGCTTCATCACCGTCATCATCCGCGTCCAGTGCAGCAGCAGCCACATCACCAGACCTCCACCCACGGCGGCCACGCCCGCCCAGCCGTACTGGCGCCCGGCGAAGACGAGCAGACCGATGACGAGCAGGGGAACGGCGACGCGCTGGAAGTTCATGGCGAGATTGTCGGGGCAGCTGTGCACGAGGCCACTGCGGAATCTGCGTAGATCACCCCGTCAGGCCAGGCTGCGCGCCAGTTCCATGGCCTCTTCGATGCGGTCCACGCCGTGGATGGTCAGGCCTTCGAAGGCCTTGTCGTTTTTCTTCGGGGCGTTGGCCTTGGGCACGACCGCCACGGAGAAGCCCAGTTTGGCGGCTTCCTTCAGGCGCTCTTGTCCGCGCGGCGCGGGCCGCACCTCGCCGGCCAGGCCCACCTCGCCGAAGGCGATGAAGCCCTTGGGCAGGGCGCGGCCGCGCAGGCTGCTGGTGATGGCCAGCATGACGGCCAGGTCGGCCGCGGGTTCGCTGATGCGCACGCCGCCGACCGCATTGACGAAGACGTCCTGGTCCATGCAGGCCACGCCCGCGTGGCGGTGCAGCACCGCCAGCAGCATGGCCAGGCGGTCGCGGTCCAGGCCCACCGACAGGCGCCGCGGCGACGGGCCACCGCTGTCCACCAGCGCCTGGATCTCCACCAGCATGGGCCGCGTGCCTTCCAGCGTCACCATCACGCAG
The DNA here is from genome assembly GCF_001592285.1 of Hydrogenophaga pseudoflava NBRC 102511. Taxonomy (GTDB): domain Bacteria; phylum Pseudomonadota; class Gammaproteobacteria; order Burkholderiales; family Burkholderiaceae_C; genus Hydrogenophaga; species Hydrogenophaga pseudoflava. The sequence goes on from NZ_BCWQ01000018.1 coordinate 46,107, forward strand.
CTGCCGGGCACCGGCTCGCTGTGCTGGCTGAGGAAGATCGCGCTCGGGTTGCTCACGCCCTTGAGGCCCTTCTCGGTCATGGCGAACACGCCGATCTCGTTGACCGCGCCAAAGCGGTTCTTGATGGCGCGGATCAGGCGGAAGCTGCTGTGCGTGTCGCCCTCGAAATACAGCACCGTGTCGACCATGTGCTCCAGCACACGAGGGCCGGCCAGCGCGCCTTCCTTGGTCACGTGGCCCACCAGCACGATGGCCGTGCCGCTGGCCTTGGCCGCGCGCGTGAGGTGGGCGGCGCATTCGCGCACCTGCGCCACCGAACCCGGCGCGCTGGTGAGCTGCTCGGAGTAGACGGTCTGGATCGAGTCGATCACCGCGATGGCGGGTTGGTGCGCCGACAGCGTGGCCAGGATCTTCTCCAGCTGGATCTCGGCCAGCACCTGGACCTGCGAGCCGTCCAGGCCCAGCCGGCGCGAACGCAGCGCGACCTGGGCGCCCGACTCTTCGCCGGTGACGTAGAGGGTCTTCTGGCCGGCGCGCTGCAGCGCGTCCAGCGCCTGCAGCAGCAGCGTCGACTTGCCGATGCCTGGGTCGCCGCCGATCAGCACCACGCCGCCTTCCACCACGCCGCCGCCCAGCACGCGGTCGAGTTCGTCGTGGCCGGTGGGCGTGCGCTGCACGTCGGTGGCTTCGATGTCGGCTAGGGTGGTGACCTCGGCCGTCTTGGCCAGTGCGGCGAAGCGGTTCTTGGTCGGGGCGCTGGATTCGGCGACCGATTCGATCAGCGTGTTCCAGGCGTTGCAGTGCGGGCACTTGCCCAGCCAGCGCGGGCTGGTGCCGCCGCATTCGTTGCAGGTGTATTGGGTCTTTTCTTTGGCCATGTGGCCGGCAATATAGTCGACACCCCGACGGGCCGGTCCACGCCCGGTCCTTCGCCCGCCGCCACTGTGTCCGCCACCCGTTCCCCTTCTTCCTCGCACCGCATCGTCCCCGCCGCCGCCCTGCAGGCCCTGGCGCCGGGCGAGCAGCCGCTGTCGGCCGCGGCCCGCGCCTTCAACCTGCAGCTGACCCGGGTCGACAAGCTGCGCGCGCAGCTGGACGAACTCGACACGCTGTGCCAGGCGCACCGGGCCGAGCGCCACCGCTGGCTCACGCCCCTACAGCAGCAGCGGCGCCAGCAGATGCGCGCCCTGGCCCTGGCGCTGGAAGCGCACCTGCAGGGCAAGGCGCTCAGCCGCCTGCAGCAGGAGACGGCGACCGAGGCGCTGTGCGCACTGGCGCAGACCCTGGCGGACGAGGGCGAGGCCGACATGGTGGCCCTGCACGACCGGCACAGCCGCCAGACCTTGGCGCAGAAGAAGCAGGCCGCGGCCGACGCGATGCGCGCTCGTCTGGAGGCCGCGTTGGGCGAGCCGCTGGCCGGTGACGATGAGGATCTGTCCATGGACGAGCTGGTGCGCGCCGGCATGGCGCGGCTGCGCGAGGCGCGCGACGAAGAGCAGGCGCGCCGCCAGGCCAGGGCACAAGCCCGCAAGGCGCGCAAACAGCCGGGCACGCAGCAGGCCGAAGCGCAGGCGCAAGCGGCCGACGCCGAGACCCAGCTGCGCACCCTGTTCCGCCAGCTGGCCAGCGCCCTGCACCCCGACCGCGAGCCCGACGAAACCGAGCGCCAGCGCAAGACCGCGCTGATGAGCGAGGCCAACACGGCCTACGCGCGCAAGGACCTGGTGACGCTGATGCAGATCCAGCTGCGCGCCGAACTGGCCGACCCCACCGCGGTGTCGCGCCTGGCGGACGACCGGCTGGCCGCGCTGACCCTGCTGCTCAAGCAGCAGGTGGCGGGTCTGGAGCGCGAACGTGCGGCGCGGCAGGGCCAGCTGGCGGCCGAATTCGAGCTGCCGCACGCTCAGGTGGCCAACCCGAACACGCTCAGGCAGGCGCTGCTGGCGCAGGTGGCGGGGCTGGAAGCCCAGCTGGCGCAGCTGGAGCAGGACCTGGCCGCGGCGCAGGACGCGGCGGCGCTCAAGCGCTGGCTCAACCGCCAGCGCGAAGCGCCGCGCCCGGTGCGGGCGGACCGCGACCCCGACGACTACGTCTGAGCGTCGGCCGGGTGGCGGTAGCGCCGCGTCACCTCGGCGATCTCCACCGAGTAGCTGGCGTACCAGCGCTCGCGGCCCAGCCGCTGCGCCATCAGGTGGTCGGTGTGCTGCTTCCAGGCGCGGATGCTGGCCTCGTCGGGCCAGTAGGACAGGGCGATCTCCTGGTCGCCCTCGGTGACGGCGGTGAAGTCCAGGCAGCCGAACTGCGTCAGCGCGAGCTGGCGCATCTGCGCGGCCATGGCGCTGTACTCGGCGTCGAGGTCGCGGGCCTTGGCGCGGAAGATCACGACGAACATGGTCAGAAACCTTTCAGCAGGTCGCGGGTGATCTCGGCCGCTGGCGCGCTGCGGCAACCGCTGGCGTTCTGGCCGCTCCACAGGGGGGAGAAGTCGCCGCTGCCCTGCTTTTCAAAATGCGCGCGCAGCGGCGCGATGGCGGCGGTGGCGGTGGGGAAGGCGGGTGCCTCCGGGCTGAGTGGCCCCAGCTCGCGCATCACCCGGTTGACGATGCCGCGCGCCGGCCGGCCGCTGAACAGCGTGGTCAATGCCGTGTGGCGCGCCGTTTCGCTCTGCAGTGCGGCGCGGTGGATGGGGGAGGTCAGGGCCTCGTCGCTGCACAGGTAGGCCGTGCCCACCTGCACGCCGGCCGCACCCAGCGCCAGCGCGGCGCGCACCCCGGCTGCATCGGCGATGCCACCCGCTGCGATCACCGGCACCTGCACGGTGGCCACGATCTGCGGCAGCAGGGCGAAGGTGCCGACCTGGGTTGTGAGGTCGTTGGTCAGGAACATGCCTCTATGGCCGCCCGCCTCAGAACCCTGCGCGATCACGGCATCGACGCCTTGGGCTTCGAGCCACAGCGCCTCGTCCACCGTCGTCGCCGACGACAGCACCACGCTGCCCCAGCCCTTCACGCGCGCCAGCAGGTCGGACGCTGGCAGGCCGAAGTGAAAGCTCACGATGGGCGGCCGGAACGGCTCGACGAGGTCGGCCACCGCGTGGCTGAAGGGCACGCGCCCCGCGCCGGCCGGCACGGCGGCGATGTCCAGCCCGGCCTCGGCGTAGAACGGTGCCAGCGCCTCGCGCCAGCGGGCCTCGCGCGCCGTGTCGGGTGCGGGCGGCGTGTGGCAGAAGAAGTTGACGTTCCAGGGCCGGTTGGTGCCTTGCGAGAGGGTGGTCAGCTCTTGCACCAGCGCCTCGGGCGTGAGCAGGGCGGCGGGCAGGGCGCCGATGCCGCCGGCCTGGCAGACCGCCAGCGCCAGGGCCGAACCCTGCGAACCGGCCATGGGCGCCTGCAGCAGCAGGCGATCGACGTTCAGGCGTTGGGCGAGCGAGTTCATGCCGCGATTGTCGGTCGGTCCCCGGGGTGAGGGTTAACCCCTGTTTCGAGAAGGTCGGAAAAACATTTAACATATTAAATAAATCGCACAAACCCATGGCCACCGACGACAGCACCCTTTCTTTTGTCCACCGCAACCTCCCGCGCCTGCTGCTGGAGGCGCGCGAGGCGGTCATGCAGCACACCCGCCCGAGCCTGCGCGAGCACGGCCTGTCGGACCAGCAGTGGCGCGTGCTGCGCGTGCTGGGCGAACACGCGCGCGACCCGGCCGGCGTGGAGACTGGCCGGGTGGCGCGCGAGGCGCTGCTGCTCGGCCCCAGCCTGACCGGCGTGCTCACCCGCATGGAACGCGACGGCCTGATCACCCGCAACCGCTGCCCGCAGGACGCGCGCCGCACCGTGGTGCGCGCCACGCCCGCTGGCCTGAAGCTGGTGCGCAAGCTCTCGCAGACCATCGAATCGCACTACCAGTGGATGGAAGCGCAGCTGGGCCCGCAGCGTCTGGCACAGCTCTACGACCTGCTGGACGACGTGATCGCGCTGGAGGCGCCGGGCGGCGTCGAGGTCGACGACATCGAGGAGTGACCCCATGAACCCCAATCCCTACCTGCCCGGCGGCACCGTCTACGGCACGCTGCTGAACTTCCGGCGCGAACACGCGCTCTGGGCGCCGCGCATGCACGAAGCGCCCTACAAGGCGCCGCCGGCCGCACCGGTGCTCTACATCAAGACCGCCAACACCTTCACCCGCAGCGGCCAGGCCATCGCGCTGCCGCGGGGCGTGGCCGAGGTGGAGGTGGCCGCCAGCCTGGGTCTGGTGGCGGGCGAGGGTGGCCGGGTGGCCGGCGCCGTGCTGTTCAACGACGTGGCGATTCCGCACGAAAGCTACTACCGCCCGCCGGTGAAGTTTCGCTGTGTCGACGGCTTCCTCGGCGTGGGCGATGCGATGCGGCCTTTGAACTCGCTGGCCGAACTGTCGTCGCTGGTGCTGGAGCTGCGCGTGGACGGCGTGATGCGCCAGCGCACCGCCCTGGCCGACCTGGTGCGCGACGCGGCCACGCTCTGGGCCGACGTGAACGCCTTCCAGTCCATGCGGCCAGGCGATGTGCTGATGGTCGGCACCGACTGCCTGGAGGACGGCTCACGACCGCGCGCCAAGGCCGGCGACTCGGTCGAGATCACCGCCACCGGCTTCGCGCCGCTGGTCAACCACTTTGTGCAGGAGACGGTATGAAACACGCCCGCATCGCCTGGGCCGGCGCGGTCCACGACGCCGTCGAAGCGGACGGCCAGCTTGAACTGCTCACGCCCGCCTTCAACGGCCGCCGTGTCGGCTTCGATGAGGTGGTCTGGCTGCCGCCGCTCGCGCCCATCCACCGCCCGCGCACCGTGCTCGCGCTCGGCCTGAACTACGCCGACCACGCGAAAGAACTCGCCTTCAAGGCACCCGAGGAGCCGCTGGCCTTCGTCAAGGGTGAGGCCTCGCTCATCGGCCACCGCGCCTTCACCGTGCGACCCGACGGCGTGCAGTTCATGCACTACGAGTGCGAGCTGGCTGTGGTGATCGGCAAACCTGCGAAACGCGTGAAGAAGTCAGAAGCGCTGCAGTACGTGGCCGGCTACACGGTTGCCAACGACTACGCGATCCGCGACTACCTGGAAAACTGGTACCGACCCAACCTCAGGGTCAAGAACCGCGACACCTGCACGCCCCTGGGCCCCTGGCTGGTGGACGCCGCCGACGTGCCCGATCCCCAGGCCCTGGCGTTGCGCACGGTGGTCAACGGCAAGGTCACGCAGCAGGGCCACACGAAGGACATGATCTTCGACGTCGCCACGCTCATCGATTACTTCAGTGCCTTCATGACCCTGATGCCCGGCGACCTCATCCTCACCGGCACGCCCGACGGCGTCGTCGACTGCCAGCCCGGCGACGTGGTCGTCACCGAGATCGACGGCATCGGCTCCCTCACGAACACCATCACTTCCGAAAGCAAGGCATGACGCAACGCATCCACCACCTCATCAACGGCAAGACCGTTGAAGGCACCGACTACTTTGAAACGATCAACCCGGCCACGCAGGGCGTGCTGGCCGAGGTCGCATCGGGCACCGAGGCCGAGGTCAACGCCGCGGTTCAGGCCGCCAAGGACGCCTTCCCGGCCTGGGCCGGCCTCCCCGCCACCGAGCGCGCCAGGAAGATCCGCGCCCTGGGTGACCTGATCGCCAAACACGTGCCCGAGATCGCGAGGACCGAGACCGAAGACACCGGGCAGGTGATCGCGCAGACCGGCAAGCAGCTGATCCCGCGCGCCTCGGACAACTTCTACTACTTCGCCGAGATGTGCACCCGCGTCGACGGCCACACCTACCCCACGCCCACGCACCTGAACTACACGCTGTTCCACCCGGTGGGCGTCTGCGCGCTCATCAGCCCGTGGAACGTGCCCTTCATGACCGCCACCTGGAAGGTCGCACCCTGCCTGGCCTTCGGCAACACGGCGGTGCTCAAGATGAGCGAGCTCAGCCCGCTGACCGCCGCGCGACTGGGCGAGCTGGCGCTGGAGGCCGGCATCCCGGCCGGCGTGCTCAACGTCGTGCACGGTTTCGGCAAGGAAGCGGGCGAGCCGCTGTGCGCCCACCCGGATGTGCGCGCCATCAGCTTCACCGGGTCCACCGCCACCGGCAACCGCATCGTCAAGACCGCGGGCCTGAAGAAGTTCAGCATGGAACTGGGCGGCAAGAGCCCGTTTGTCATCTTCGACGACGCCGACCTGGACCGCGCGCTCGACGCCGCGATCTTCATGATCTTCAGCAACAACGGCGAGCGCTGCACGGCGGGTTCGCGCATCCTGGTGCAGCAGAGCATCTACGCCGACTTCGTCGCGAAGTTCACCGAGCGCGCCAAGCGCATCGTGGTGGGCGACCCGCTGGATGAGAAGACCACTATCGGCCCGATGATCAGCAAGGCGCACCTGGCCAAGGTGCGCAGTTACATCGAGCTGGGTCCGAAGGAGGGCGCGACGATGCTGTGCGGCGGGCTGGACCGTCCTTCGTATGCCGCCGAGCTGCCGTCGCATGTGGCGGGCGGCAACTACGTCTGGCCGACGGTGTTCGCCGACGTGGACAACCGCATGAAGATTGCGCAGGACGAGATCTTCGGCCCCGTGGCCTGCCTGATTCCGTTCAAGGACGAGGCGGACGCGATCCGCATCGCCAACGACATCCAGTACGGGCTGTCGAGCTATGTCTGGACGGAGAACATCGGCAAGGCGCACCGTGTGGCGGCCTCGATCGAGGCGGGCATGTGTTTCGTGAACTCGCAGAACGTGCGGGATCTGCGGCAGCCGTTTGGTGGCACCAAGGCGTCGGGCACCGGACGCGAGGGCGGGACCTGGAGTTACGAGGTGTTCCTGGAGCCCAAGAACGTCGCGGTGTCCATGGGGTCGCATCACATTCCTCATTGGGGTGTTTGATTTGCGCTCCTCTGCTGTTTCGCTCGGCTACCTGGGCGGGCTTGGAGGACCGGGGTACCCGGTTCCGCTCATGTCCCCCGAAACGGGCTTTGCCCGTTTCTCCTCCTTTACTTCGCTGCACCGGGTACCCCGATCCTCCAAGCCGGAAGTGATGCTGGCACTCCACAGTTCGAGCACCGATGCGCAGCGAGAGAAGGCGAGGTGGGTGGTGTGCCGCAGCGAAGTAAAGGAGGAGGGCTGCGCGCAGCGCAGACCGGGGGACATGAGCGGAGGTACACCACCCACCTCGCCTTCCACCACAAACGTCAGACAAGACAACGCACAAAACAGGAGACAAGCCAAATGGGCAAAGTAGCACTGGTCGGCAAGATCACCCACGTCCCCTCGATGTACCTCAGCGAACTCGACGGCCCCCGCAAAGGCACGCGCCAGGACGCCATCGACGGCCACAAAGAAATCGCGCGCCGCTGCAAAGAACTGGAGGTAGACACCATCGTCGTCTTCGACACCCACTGGCTCGTCAACGCCACCTACCACCTCAACTGCGCGCCCCACTGGCAAGGCACCTACACCAGCAACGAGCTGCCCCACTTCATCAGCAACATGGGTTACGCCATCCCCGGCAACCCCGAGCTGGGCCAGTTGCTCGCCAAAGTCGCGAACGAACACGGCGTCGAAACCCTCGCCCATCACGCCACCACGCTGCAGCCCGAATACGGCACCCTCGTGCCCATGCGCTACATGAACGCCGACCAGCACTTCAAGGCGGTCTCGGTCTCGGCCCTGTGCACCTCGCACTACCTCAACGACAGCGCGCGCCTGGGCTGGGCCATGCGCAAGGCCGTCGAAGACCACTACGACGGCACCGTCGCCTTCCTCGCCAGCGGCTCGCTCAGCCACCGCTTTGCGCAGAACGGCCTGGCGCCCGAATACGCGTTCAAGGTCTGGAGCCCTTTCCTGGAGACGCTGGACCACCGCGTGGTGGAGATGTGGACCAACGGCGAGTGGAAGACCTTCTGCGAGATGCTGCCGGAGTACGCCAGCAAGGGCCATGGCGAAGGCTTCATGCACGACACGGCCATGATGCTGGGCGTGCTGGGCTGGAGCGAATACACCGGCCAGGCCGAGATCGTCACGCCCTACTTCGGCGCCTCGGGCACCGGCCAGATCAACGCGCTGTTCCCGGTGCTGCCGGTCAGCGGCGCCGCCGTTCCTCAGCCCGTGGCCTCGCGGGCCGACGGCTATTCCAGCATTGCCACGCGCCTGTAAACCGGAAGCCCACCATGCCCCACCTCGTCATCCTCTACACCCCCAACCTCGACAAACCCGCCTCGCAGGGCGGCGTCGACATGGGCGGCCTCTGCCGCGCGCTGGCCGACGCCATGCTCGCGGTGCGCGACGAGCAGGACCGCCAGGTCTTCCCCACCGGCGGCACGCGCGTGCTGGCCTACCCGGCGGCGCACTGCGCGGTGTCCGACGGCGGCGCGGCCGGCATCGCGGCCGGGCTGGGCGGCGACTACGCCTTCGTCTACATGAACGTGCGCATGGCCAGGGGCCGCAGCGCCGTGGTGCACCAGCGTGTGGGCGAGGCGCTCAACGCCGTGGTGAAAGAACGCTTTGCCGAACAGCTGGCCAGGCGTCCCATCGGCATCACCGTGCAGGTGGACGAAGGCACAGAGGTCTTCGACGCCAAGAACAGTTCCCTGCACCCGCTCTTCAACAAGGCATAAAACGACCATGTTCGACGACGCCCTCGTTCAGCAGCTCGCCGCCGAGCTGCAACGCGCCCAGCAGACCCGCACGCAGGTCGAGCACTTCTCCAAACGCCACCCCGGCATGACCATCGAAGACGGCTACCGCATTGGCCGCGCCTGGGTGGATCTGGAAAAGGCCGCCGGCAAACAAGTCATCGGCCACAAGATCGGCCTGACCAGCCGCGCCATGCAGATCAGCAGCCAGATCGACGAGCCCGACTACGGCACCCTGCTCGACGACATGCTCTACACCGCGAGAGCGGGCGAGGTGCTGGAGATTCCGGTGAAGAACTTCATCGCCCCGCGCGTCGAGGTCGAGCTGGCCTTCGTGCTCAAGGCGCCGCTGGCCGGGCCGAATGTCACGGTCGAAGACGTGCTGGCCGCGACCGAGTACATGACCCCCGCCATCGAAATCATCGACGCGCGCATCGAGCAGTTCGACCACCACACGAAAGTGATGCGCAAGGTCTACGACACCATCAGCGACAACGCGGCCAACGCCGGCATCGTGATCGGCGCGGGCGACCCCGCGTTCAAGGCCGACCCGCGCCGCACCAACCGCCCCTGGTGCGGCGCCATCCTGCGGCAGAACGGCGCGGTCGAAGAGACGGGCCTGGCCGCCGGCGTGCAGGGCGACCCCGCCATCGGCATCGCCTGGCTGGCCAACAAGCTCGCGCCCTGGGGCGAGACGCTGCAGGCCGGCGAGATCGTGCTCGCCGGCAGCTTCACGCGGCCCGTGGCGGCCAAAGCGGGCGACCTGTTCGAGGCCGACTACGGCCCGCTCGGCAGCCTGCGCTTCCGCTTCGTCTGACCGCACACACATATATAGAAGGAGACCCCTAATGGCCGACGCCTTCCTCAAACCCGCCCGCTTCAGCGACGCCGAATGGCAGGCGCGCGTGCAGCTCGCCGCCTGCTACCGCATCTTTGCCCACCTGGGCTGGCAGGAGCTGATCTACAACCACATCTCGCTGCGCGTGCCGGGGCCGGACGACCACTTCCTCATCAACCCCTTCGGCCTGCACTACACCGAGGTCACCGCGTCCAACCTGGTCAAGGTCGATGTCGACGGCAACATCATCGGCAACGACGACTGGCCCATCAACCCGGCCGGCTTCACCTTCCACGGCGCCATCCACGCCACCCTGCCCGACGCGCACTGCGTGATGCACGTGCACACCACGCCGACCATGGCCGTGTGCTGCAGCGAAGAAGGTCTGAGTTTCACCAACTTCTACGCCGCGCAGCTGCACAACCAGGTGGCGTACCACGACTTCGAGGGCATCACCGTGCACCGCGAAGAGGGCGCGCGCATCCTCGCCAGCGCGGGCGGCAAGCGCGTGCTGCTGCTGCGCAACCACGGCCCTGTGGTCATTGGCCACACGCTGCCGCAGGCCTTCAACCTCATGTGGCTGGTGCAGCGCGCTTGCGAGATCCAGGTGGCCTCGGCCACGCTCGGCAAGCTGCGGCAGATTCCGGTGCCGGTGCTCGAAGGCTGCGTGCGCGATTCCCTCAACTTCAACCCGAAATACGGCGCCGGCGAAGACTCCTTTGCCGCCATGCAACGCCTGATCGACCGCATCGACCCGGGGTACCGCGCATGAGTGATTCGCCCAGCTTCAAGAAGGTCGCCATCGTCGGCGTCGGCGCCATCGGCGGCCTGTTCGCCGGCTGGCTCGGTTCGCGCCTGCCGGCCGGTCAGATCCAGCTCTCGGCCGTGGCGCGCGGCGAGACCCTGCGCGCCCTGCGCGAGCGCGGCCTGGTGTGGGTCGATGCCGATGGCGCCGAACACAGCGTGGCGGTCAACGCCAGCGACGACGCGGCGAGCCTGGGCGTGCAGGACCTGGTGATCGTTTCCGTCAAGGGCCCGGCCATGCCACAGGTCGCACCCGCCGTGCGCGCCCTCATGGGCCCGCACACCACGGTGCTGGTCGCCATGAACGGCGTGCCCTGGTGGTTCTTCGACGGCCTGCCGGGCGAGGCCGCGGGCCTGCAGCTCAAGGCGGTGGACCCGCTGGGCCTGACGGCGCAGCACATCCCCACGGCGCAGGTCATCGGCTGCGTGGTGCACGCCAGCGCCGCCGCGCCGCAGCCGGCGCGCATCGAGCGCATCAAGAACAACCAGCTCATCCTCGGCGAGCCCGCCGGCGGAACGTCTGTCCGCGTGCAGGCGCTGGGCGAACTGCTCACGCAGGCGGGCTTCGGCGTCACCGTGTCCGAGCGCATCCAGCGCGACATCTGGTTCAAGCTTTGGGGCAACATGACCATGAACCCGGTCTCGGCCATCACCGGCGCGCCGTGTGACCGCATCCTGGACGACGAACTCGTGCGCGGCTTCTGCAGCGCCGTCATGCGCGAGGCACAGACCATCGGCGCGCGCATCGGCATCCCCATCGACCAGCAACCCGACGACCGCCACGCCGTCACGCGCAAGCTGGGTTCCTTCAAGACCTCGATGCTGCAGGACGTGGAAGCGGGCCGCCCCATCGAGCTCGACGCCCTGGTGGGCGCGGTGCGCGAAATCGGGCAGCATCTGGGTGTGGCCACGCCGAACATGGACGCACTCATGGGTCTCACGCGGCTGATGGGCCAGATGAAACACCTGTACCCCGACACACCATGAAGATCCCGCAGAACACCTTCCGCGACGCCCTCAAGGCTGGCAAGCCCCAGATCGGCTGCTGGGTCGGTTTCGCCTCGCCCGACGTGGCCGAGGCCCTGGCCGGCTGTGGCTTCGACTGGCTGCTGATTGACGGCGAACACGCGCCCAACGACCCGCGCACCGCCCTCGACCAGCTGCGCGCCATCGCGCCGTACGGCATGACCCACGCGGTGGTGCGCGCGGTCGAGGCCGACGTCGCACTGGTCAAGCAGTACCTCGACGTCGGCGCACAGACCCTGCTGATCCCGATGATCGACACCGCCGAGCAGGCCGCGCTGATGGTGCAGGCCATGCGCTACCCGCCCGAAGGCATCCGCGGCATGGGCGCGGCGCTCGCGCGCGCCTCGCGCTGGAACCAGGTGGACGACTACCTGAACCAGGCCAACGGCCAGATGTGCCTGTTGGTGCAGGCCGAGACCGTGACCGCGGTGAACAACCTCCAGGCCATTGCCGAGACCGAGGGCGTGGACGGCGTGTTCTTCGGCCCGGCCGACCTCTCGGCCAGCATGGGCCACCGCGGCCAACCCGGCCACCCCGAGGTGCAGAAGGTCATCCTCGACGGCATCGCCACCGTGCGCGCCGCCGGCAAGGCCGCCGGCATCCTCGCCACCGACCCGGCACTGGCGCAGCAGTACCTGGACGCGGGCGCGTTGTTCGTGGCGGTGGGGGTGGACACGACGCTGCTGGTGAAGGCGGCGACGGGGTTGGTGCAGCGCTTTGGGGGTGGGGCGCCAAAGGCCAGGGTGGCGCCGTCCGGCGGATACTGAACAAAAAAACTGGCGCGAATTGCGCCAGTTCATGCGGTTTCCATGTCTGCGCCCGCGAAGGGCGCACGACCCGGTCACCTGGATTTTTCGATCAGCTCTTTCGCGGTCTTCAACAGCGCGGCACCGTTGAGACCACGCTTGTTGATTTCCGCCACCAGCTCCTCATCCAGCTGGTCCGTGGCCTTCTTCCAGTTCTGCAGCTCGCTCACGGGCAGCGTGTGGATGGTGTTGTTGGCCTGCTGGACCAGCTTGCGTCCGGGCGCGTCGGCCTCGTGAATCATCTTGCCGATCCAGGCCGACAGGTCGGCACCACTGTTGGCATCGATGACCTTCTTCAGCTCGGGCGACATGGCGTCGTACTTGGCCTTGTTCATGGCCAGAACGAACACCTGGGCGTACACCGCGTTGAACTTGGGATCGCTCTCGGTGGTGAACTTGGTCAGCTCGTGCATCCGGGTGGATTGAACGACCTCGTAGGGTGTCAGGGCGCCATCGATCACGCCCTTGGACAGCGCTTCCGGCACCGCAGGCAATGCCATGCCGACGGGTGTGGCGCCCAGGGCCGACAGCATCCGGGTCGTCTGCCGCGTGGCACCGCGCATCTTCAGGCCCTTGAAGTCGGCCAGCGACTGGATGGGCTTGCTCCTGGTGTAGAAGTTGCCGGGTCCGTTCATGTGGAAGGCCAGCGGCTTCACCTCCTTGTACTCGGCCGCGTTGTGCTTGGTCTGGAACTCCCAGAGTGCGCGGCTGGTGGCCTCGGGCGTGTTCATCATGAACGGCAGTTCGAACAGCTCCGTCACGAGGAACCGGCCGGGCGTGTACCCCGGGATGGTCCAGATCATGTCCACCACGCCGTCTTTGGCCTGGTCATAGAGCTGCGGGGCCGAGCCGCCGAGCTGCATCGACGGAAAGATCTTGCACTTGATCTGGTTGGCCGATTCCTTGGTGACCTTCTGGCACCACGGCTCCAGCACCTTGGCCTGGATCGGGGCGCCGGCGGGCAGGAAGTGGTGGATGCGCAGCGTCACTTCTTCGGCCTGGGAGGCGGTGGCAAACGCCAGGCCGGCGGCGAGCGCCGCGAGTGTGCGCAGGGAAAAACGTGGGGTCATGGAGGTCTCCTTTGTGGTTAGAAAGCAAGGGGTTCGGGGTCGTTCCTGAGCAGGAACTCCCACACACGTTCGGCGATGCGGCCGTTCCAGGTCGCGCGCTCGGCCGCCACATCGCCCGCCAGCACGGGGCCGGTGTCGGCCAGCCCGGCGGACAGGGCGGCGAGCTCCACGCGCGCGGCGTCTTCCAGAAAGTAGGCCAGCGCCACCGCGCGTTCCGGCGTCGCGGCGGCCGTCACGGCGCCGTTCACGTTGAGGAACAGCGCCGGCTGCTCCGCCATCAGCGCTGCGGCCTGCTCGGCCGCGGCATCGTTGCGGATCAGCGCCGCGCCGGACCACATCGGAACGCCGGCCGCGAAGTAGCTGCCGAAGCCATGACGGGCCCGGGGCGTCTTGCCGAGCGCGGCCAGGGCGGTGATCTGCGGCGAGATGAAGCGGCAGATGGCGCCCACCCCGGGCCGCCGGCGGTAGAGCTGCTGGTGGATGCGGACCTCGCCCAGCACATCGGGCGGCAGCTCACCGGCGATGTCCACGACCGTGCCGGGCTCTCCCGCCCGGATCAGGGCCATCGGCCGGGGCGCACACACCAGGAAGCGCTCATCGTCCAGCCGCACGCTGCAATGCCCGAACGGGCCGGACAGGCCGTTCTGTCCCAGCGCGCGCGCCATCCGGCGAACGGTCAGCTGTGCGTCTTCGGGTGCGGGCCTCAATCCCGGAACTCCGCGATGTCCGGCTTGGAACCCCACATGCAGAACGACGTGGGGTGCAGCGGGAACTGGCGGGGGCGGTAGTTCGACAGGTCGCCGACGATGTTCCGGTCGCTGTTGGAGTATTCGAAGATGACCTCGTCGTGGCCCTCGAAGTAGACGAAGTTGCCGCCCGACGTGGGGTGGCGGCCAGGCCCGAAGACGATGCGGACGTCCTGACTCTTCAGGAAGTACCACGCCTTCATGATGTCGTCGATTTCGGCCACCTGGAAGTTGATGTGCTGGATGCCTTTGCGCTGCGATGCAAACAGCGCCATCTGGTGGTGGCGGGGGTTGACCCGCAGCAGGGGGCAGGGGCCGATCCAGTCACTGATCATGGTGTTGAAGTGACTCATCCAGAAGTTCTGGTCACGGGCGGGATCGGTGGTGCACAGCCCCACGTGTCCGAAGCCGATCAGGCCCGCATCGCGCGAAGGGAAGAAGCGCTTGCCCGCGTCGTGGGGACGGGCGACGATTTCGATGCGGTTGCCGGTGGGGTCGTTGAACCAGATGAAGGCCTCCACATGCCGGTCCGCCGCCTCTTCGGTGGTGCCCGCGCCGCAAGGCACACCCGCCGACTGCAGCCGTTCAAGCGCCGCGCCCAACTGGGTCCAGTCCTTGAGTTCAAAAGCCACCGTGTGGTCGCCGGGGTCTCCGTCGAAGTAGCAGACCGTGTGGTGGCGCGCGTCGCTCTTCAGGTAGAGGCGGTCTTTGGTGTGCTCCACGGCCTGCAGACCCACTATTTCTGTGCAGAATTTTTGTGCACCGTCCAGGTCGCGGGTTCCCACGCGCACGTAGTGAATGTCTCTGAGTTCGATCACTGCTGTCTCCTTGTTTTGCTCCTTTCAAATCTACTGGCGGCTCGCGCCCGAGGCAAATGACGGACGATGATGGTGAGTATTTCCAGTGAAAATACTGAAATGAAGCCCGAGATCGACCTGAATCTGTTGCGCGTCCTGTGTGCCGTGCACGCAACCCGGAGTGCGTCCAAGGCCGCCGAAGAACTGGGCATGACCCAGTCGGGCGTGAGCAATGCCCTGCGGCGCTTGCGCACCTCGTTCTCCGACCCGTTGTTTGTCCGTTGCGCCGACGGCATGCAGGCCACGGCCCGTGCGCAGGAACTGATCGACCTGATTGCGCCCGGCATGGCGGACATCGAATCCGCCCTGACCAGCACGACCGGGTTCGACCCGGAGCAGTCCAGCCGCCTGTTTCGCATCATGGCCAGCGACCTGGCCCAGGTGGTCCTGATGCCGCGGCTGCTGGCCCGGTTGTCACCCCTGGCGTCGAACGTGCGCTTCGAGACCGTGGATGCAAGCCCCGAGGACGGGCGCAGGGGCATGGAGGGCGGCTCGATCGATATGGTGTTCGGCAACTGGCCGGCGTTCGGTCTCGACTTTCACCGGCAGGTGCTGTTCAAAGAGACCTTTGTGGTGCTCATGCGGGAGGACCACCCGCTGTCCCGGCGCAAGCTGACCCGCAGCGCCTACCTGAACGCGAGGCACCTCGACTACCGCCCCGGTGGTGTCAGCTACCAGCTGCTGCGCCAGGTGCTGGACAAGGTGCTGCAGACGCAGAACCAGAAGCGGCACGTCACCTTCACCGCCGCCCACGCCCTGGGTCTGGCCTCGGTGCTCAGCGAGTCCGACCTGTTGCTGACCCTGCCAAGCCGCCTGGTGAGCGCCATCACGTTCGGGCGCACACAGCTGGTGGTGCGCCCGCTGCCCATCGACAGCCCCGAGATGGCCATCACCCTGCAGTGGCACACCCGGGTGCACCGCGATCCCGCGGTCACCTGGCTGCGGCGCTCCATCGTGGACATCTTCAGCGCGCCCGAAGGGGGCTGAACCCGGCGCCGCTCACTCCGGCAGGTGGCAGACGGCTTCGATGTTGTTGCCCTCGGGGTCGATCACGAAGGCGCCGTAGTAGTTGGGGTGGTAGTCCGGGCGCAGGCCCGGCGCGCCGTTGTCCTTGCCGCCGGCCGCCATCGCCGCCTTGTAGAAGGCGTCCACCTGTGCGCGGCTTTGTGCGCGCCACGCCAGATGGCAACCCGAAGTGGCCGCCGGCCCGCCGTAGGGCGAAGGCCCGTCGATGAACCAGACATCGGCCTTCTTGCCGTCGGGCTCGGCGGCGTCCGGGTAGGCCAGGCCGAGGATGTTGGAACCGTAGTTCCCTTCAAAACAGACGCTGTAACCCAGCGGCGCCAAGGCCGCGCTGTAGAACGCCTTGGCCTTGGCGATGTCCGTCACGCGAAACGTCATGTGGTCGAGCATGTGGGGTCCTTGAGTGGGTGTGGCGTGCAAGATCGCACTGCGAAACTGTGCATGCATACAGTTATTTGCGAAAGGGCTTGCGCAGTCAGCTCGGCTCCGACCCGTATCAGTGCTTCATTTGATTGCGACCGATGTCCGCACAAGGCAGGTGGCAGTCACTTGGTTTCACCCCCACGAATGTCTGCTACGGCAGGGAGTTGCCGCCCGTAACCGCGCGCTTGCGGTTCACGTGGTAGATCGAAAGTACTTGGCTTGCCACCAGGTCCAGCGCCGGCCGCGTGTTGCCCTGCTTGTCGGTCCAGACCTTTGGCGTCAGCGCGCCGGAAACTGCCACCGTGTCTCCCTCGTCTAGCGCCAGCAAGGCGAAACGGGCTTCGGCTGCGAAGGCAATCACATTGACGATCAAGCTCTCGCCCTCGCCGGATTGAGTCTTCACTTTGACGAGCACAAAGGCACTGTCATGCTTGCCCTGTCTTTCTTCAGCACGGCCTATCAGGGTGCCGGTTACCAAGCCTTCGATCATTGGGGTTCCAGGAGTCGTGGGTGAATTGTCGCTGAAGGGGTCGGGTACAGGCGGAGGGCGGCTTTCGCTGCTTTGGCGTCTTTGATGGAGCTGTTCGTTGATCGGGTTGATATGCCGGCGAGCCGTGCCTATCAGGTGTCTCTCATGGGCGCCGCACAGGCACCTCTACCGACCACACGTCCCCCGCTGTAAACACCCCCACCAACTGCCCACCAACCTCCAGCACACAAGCCGCGGTCAGCCCACCCGTGATCACCAGATCACCCGCCTCCAGTCGCTGACCATTCGCAGCCAGTTCCCGCACCAGCCGCGCCACCGCGTCCAGCGGGTGGCCATCGGCGTCGGCGCCCACACCCTGGCCCAGCGTGCGGTCCCCATCGCACAGGCGCACCGCCACGGTGTCGAGCGTCATCAGGTCGGTCACGGGCAGGCGCGGCCCAACGACCACCTGGCCGGCGGACGAGTTGTCGGCGGTGTTCTGTTCGAGGTTGAAGCGGTAGCCGGTCCAGGTGGAGTGCACGACTTCGAGGCAGGCGTAGGCGCCTTCCACGGCGGCGGCCACACGGTGGCGGTCGACGGGCACGTGCCGTGCGTCGAGGGGGGTCTTCAGGCGCAGCCCGATCTCTGGTTCCACGCGCGGCTGCACCAGGCGCTCGTCCACCGCGTCGCCCGAACCGAGCAGCATCCAGTCGGTCAGCGGCCCGAAGTTGGGCCGGTCAATACCCATCTGGCGGCGCATCACCTCGGACGTGTAGCCCAGCTTCCAGCCGACCACGCGCTCGCCGGCGGCGAGGCGCAGCGCGAGCAGCGCGCGCTGGATGGCGTAGGCGGTGGCGAGGTCGGGCGAGCCGAGGGTGGCGTCGGCGTCCAGCGTGTGCCCCGCCTGGCGGGCGGCCCAGATGGCTTCGGCGAGTTGGGCGGGGGTCTGGGTCATGGGGGCTCCGCCTGGAAGGGGTTGAGGGTGGGGCGCGCCGGCTACGGCAGGTCGGGCGGCGTGCCCAGCAGCGCGTGGCCCTGGCCGATCAGGGTTTCGATGCCGAGCGCGATGCCGATCAGCCGCGCCTCGGCGTGCGGTGGCCCCATCAGCTGCAGGCCCACCGGCATGCGGTTGGCGTCGAGGCCCACGGGCATGGTCAGCGCGCACCAGCCGAACAGGTTGCTGATGGCGGTGTTGCGCATGGCCTTCATGTTGGCCGGCGCGTAGGTCTCCACCGTGCCGATGTCGGCCAGCCGCGGCGGCGAGGCGGGCACGGTGGGCGTGAGCAATACGTCGACGTCGTCGAACACCCGCGCCGCGCCCGCGCCGCAGCGCTGCAGCACGGCCTTGCGCCGCAGGTACTCGACCGACGACACCTGCTCGGCCCAGCGCACGCGGTCGCGCACCACCGGGTCCAGGCGCTCCACCTTGTGCGGGAAGTGCAGGTCGAGGTAGGCCGCGAGTTCGGACGCCGCGAGGCCGCCGCGGCGGAAGATGTCGAAGGCCTCTTCGCAGTGCGGCAGCGGGAGGCGGACCACCTGTGCGCCGGCCTGCGCGAGGCGTTCGATGGTGGCGTCCACCACCGCGCCGATGCTCGGGTCGATGTCGTCCCAGAAGTGGTTGGTCGGCACACCGATGCGCAGGCCCTGCAGGCGCGCCGGGGGCGGCGCGGGCTGGCCCGCGTGCTCGGGGTCGAGCGCGGCGAAGGCGTAGGCCAGGTCGTCCACCGTGCGGGTGAGCACGCCCGCGGTGTCGAGCGAGGACGACAGGGGCACGATGCCCTCGACCGGCCAGCGCCCCACCGTGGTCTTCAGGCCCACCTGCCCGGTCATGGACGCGGGCACGCGCACCGAACCCGCGGTGTCGGTGCCCAGCGCCAGCAGGGCGCTGCCCTGCGCCAGCGAGACGCCCGCGCCCGCGCTGGACCCGCCCGGCACGCGGTGCTCGTGGGGCGACCAGGGGTTCCGGGGCGTGCCCCAGTGGGCGTTGACGCCAAGACCCCCGAACGCGAACTCGACCGTGTGCGTCTTGCCGACCACGATGCCCAGCTGCCGCTGCAGCCGCGCGACCAGCGGTCCGGCCGCCTGCCAGGCCTCGGGCAGGGCCTCGTCGCTGCCCGCAAACACCGGCAGGCCGGGCACGCCGTACAGGTCCTTCACCGACACCGGCAGGCCCATCAGCGGGCCCAGGTCCAGACCCTGGTCCAGCAGGGTGTCGACCGCCGCGGCGGTGCTGCGGGCGCGCACGCCGTCCCAGGTCTTGTAGGCGTTGAGCCGGTGTTCCGTGCGCGCGTGGTGTTGTGCGCAGGTGTCGACCAGCGCCACCGCGGTCAGCTCGCGGCGGCGCAGGCGGGCGGCGTGTTCGGCCAGCGACAGGTGGGCAGCGGTCAAGGGCTTTCTCCTCGGGGTGTGGTGAACAGGGTGTGCGCCATTGTCACCACCCGGCTGCGGCGGCCTTCGCCGCGGTCAGCGCCCGAGGTCCTTGGCGCTGACGCCCGCGATGCCCCAGTTCTCCTTGGGCATTTCGTGGATCCAGACGCGGATGGTTTCCTTCTTCGCGTCGGTCGCCTCGTGCAGCGCCTGGGTGACCTTCTCGATCACGGCCTTCTTCTGCTCGGGGGTGCGGCCTTCGAGTATGTAGATCTGTGCGAACGGCATGGTGGTGGTCTCCTGGGTCAGTTGGCTTTGATGTCCAGCTTGCGGATCAGGGCACCCCAGCGGTTGTTCTCGGCCTTGATGAAGGCGCCGAACTCCTGGGGCGTGGTGACGCGCAGGTTGCCGGAGATGTTGTCGAACGCGGCCTGGGCCTCGGCGGTCTTGGCGCCTTTGGCCCAGGCGTCGTGCAGCTTCTGCACGAGGGCGGCCGGGGTGGCGGCGGGGGCGACCAGGCCGAACCAGGTCTCTACCGCGAAGCCGGGGTAACCGGACTCGGCCACGGTCGGCACGTCCGGCAGCGCGGCGGCGCGCGTGGGCGATGTGACCGCCAGCGCCTTGAGCTTGCCCGCACGGATGTGCGGCAGCGTGGTGGCCAGCGAGCTTTCCATGCTCATGATCACCGTGCCCGAGAGCAGGTCCGGCACGATCTGGCTCGACCCCTTGTAGGGGATGTTGGTGAGTTCGATGCCGGCCACCGACTGCAGCAGCTCGGCGGCCAGGTGGTTGCTGGTGCCGATGCCGGACGTGGCGTAGCCGAGCTTGCCCGGGTTGGCCTTGGCGTAGGCCACCAGACCCTTGAGGTCGGCGAACGGTGCGCTCGGGTGCACGACGATCACGCAGGGCGTGGTGCCCACCAGCGAGATCGGGGCGAAGTCCTTTTCCACCTGGAACGGCAGCTTGTCGTAGAGGTAGGGCGCGATGGCCAGGCTGCTGATGGCCGACAGCCCGATGGTGTAGCCGTCCGGTGCGGCCTTGGCCACCGCGTCGGTGCCGATGTTGCCGCCCGCGCCGGCCTTGTTCTCGACCACGAAGGACTGGCCCAGGGCGTCGCCCATGGCCTTGGCCGCGGTGCGGCCCATGATGTCGGTGGGGCCACCCGGCGGGAAGGGCACGATGAGCTTGACGGGGCGGGCGGGGTAGGCGTCCTGCGACCAGCCGGCCGTGGGTGCCAGGGCCAGACCGGCCCCCACGGAGGCGATGAAATCTCTGCGTTGCATGGGCTGTGTTCCTCAGGCGGCTTTTTTCTGTTGGCGGGCGTCGCGCTCGCGGGCCATGGTCATGGCGGTGTCTTCGATCATGTCTTCCTGGCCGCCGACCATCTTCTTGCGGCCCAGCTCGACCAGGATGTCGCGCGCCGACAGGCCGTACTTGACCGCGGCGCGTTTGGCGAACAGCAGGAAGCTGCCGTACACGCCGGCGTAGCCCAGGGTGAGCGCGTCGCGGTCGATGCGGATCGGGAAGTCCATGATGGGGGTGACCAGGTCTTCGGCCACGTCCTGGATCTTCCAGACGTCCACCCCGGTCTGCACGCCCATGCGGTCGAGCACGGCGACCAGCACTTCCATGGGGGTGTTCCCCGCGCCCGCGCCCAGGCCGGCAGCGGCGGCGTCGATGCGGGTGGCGCCACATTCAATCGCGGCGACCGAGTTGGCGACGCCCATGGCCAGGTTGTGGTGGCCGTGGAAGCCCAGCTCGGTCTCGGGCTTGAGCGCGTCGCGCACCGCCTGCAGGCGGGCCTTCACATCGGCGGGCAGCATGTAGCCGGCCGAGTCGGTGATGTAGATGCAGTTGGCGCCGTAGCCCTCCATCAGCTTGGCCTGTTTCACCAGGCCTTCGGGGCTGTTCATGTGGGCCATCATCAGGAAGCCCACGGTGTCCATGTCGAGCTGGCGCGCGTAGGTGATGTGCTGTTCGCTCACGTCGGCTTCGGTGCAGTGCGTGGCCACGCGGATTGTGTGCACGCCCAGGCCGTGCGCCATCTTCAGGTGGTCGACGGTGCCGATGCCGGGCAGCAGCAGGGCCGAGACCTTGGCCTGCTTCATCAGCGGGATCACGGTGCCCAGGTACTCCTCGTCGGAGTGGGCCGGGAAGCCGTAGTTGACGCTGGAGCCGCCCAGGCCGTCGCCGTGCGTGACTTCGATCAGCGGCACGCCGGCGGCGTCGAGGCCGCAGGCGATGCTCTTCATCTGGTCGAGCGTCATCAGGTGGCGCTTGGGGTGCATCCCGTCGCGCAGGGTCATGTCGTGCAGGGTGATTTTGGTGCTCATGTGAATCTCTTTCGGATGTCTTTGCGAGGGCTGCCGCAGAACCGGCTTTGCCGGGCTGCAGGCTGCGCCCCCTGCAAGGGGGTGACGCGAAGCGGCGCCGGGGTTAGGCCATGCTTGGTTCGAGCACGAGCTCGCCCTTCAGAATTTCTTCGGCAAACATCTCGGCGGTGCGCGCGGCGGCGGCGGTCATGATGTCAAGGTTGCCGGCGTACTTGGGCAGGTAGTCGCCCAGGCCCTCGACCTCCATGAAGACCGAGACGCGCTGGCCGTCGAAGACCGGGCCGTTGACCAGCTTGTAGCCCGGCACGTACTTCTGCACTTCCTTGATCATGTCGTGCACGCTCTTGGTGATGGCGGCCTCGTCGGGCGTGCCTTCGACCAGGCAGTGCACCGTGTCGCGCATGATCAGCGGCGGCTCGGCCGGGTTGATCACGATGATGGCCTTGCCCTTTTTCGCGCCGCCCACCTTCTCGACCGCGCCGGCCGTGGTGCGGGTGAACTCGTCGATGTTCTTGCGCGTGCCGGGGCCGACCGACTTGCTGGACACGGTGGCCACGATCTCGCCGTAGGCCACCGGCTGCACGCGGCTGACCGCGTAGACCATGGGGATGGTGGCCTGGCCGCCGCAGGTGACCATGTTCACATTCATCTCGCGTTGGCCGACGTGCTGCTTGAGGTTGACGGGCGGCACGCAGTAGGGGCCGATGGCCGCGGGCGTGAGGTCGATCATCATCGCGCCCTGCGCGTTGACCTTGCGCGAGTTCTCGGCGTGCACGTAGGCGCTGGTGGCGTCGAACACGATCTGCACGCCGTCGGCCTTCATGTGCGGGATCAGGCCGTCCACGCCCTCGGCGGTGGTCTTGATGCCCATTTCCTTGGCGCGCTTGAGGCCGTCGGAGTTGGGGTCGATGCCGACCATCCACACGGGTTCGAGCACCGGGCTGCGCTGCAGCTTGGCCAGCAGGTCGGTGCCGATGTTGCCGGGCCCGATCAGGGCGCACTTGATTTTTTTCGTCATGGGTTGACTCCAGAAAAAAGGAAAACGGGGCTCAGGGTCGGGCGTGCAGCCAGCCGGCCAGCCAGCGGGTCAGGCGCGGCGCCACCACCCAGGTCATGAGGACCACCACCAGCACGGTGATGACCATGGTGCGCGGCACCAGCGGCCAGTCGGCCAGCAGCGGCGCCACGGTGAGGAACAGCAGCAGCACGGTGGGGAAGATGCCCAGCCAGGTCACGACCGCCACCTTCCAGCGCGGCGGCGGCGCCTTGGTGGTGCTGCCCGCTGGCGCGAACCAGTAGTCCAGCCCGCTGACGCGGCGCATCTCCTGCGCACCGACCGTGTGGGGCGCGACCTGCGCCAGCCAGTGCGAGCGCTCGGGCGAGTCCTGCCAGGCAGCCAGGTGCGCGTCGTTGTCGAACGCGAACACCACGTGGTAGAGCAGGGGCTCGTCGCCGCTGCCGGCCTCGCCGGGCCGCACCAGCTGTCCGCCCAGGTGGCCGGGGAAGTGGGTTGCCGCATCGATCATGCCGGCCATGGCCGCCTCGAAGCCGGCCACCGCACCGGGCGCGACCCGGCGCGTGACCAGCACGGTCACGGCGCGCGAAGGGGTGGCGGGTGCGTTCATGGGCGCAGGCTTCGCAGGGTGGTGCTCAGACGAAGCGCATGCCCACCGTGCCCAGGTCCTGGAAGCGCACGTTCACGCTGTCGCCGGCCTGCACCGCGATGGCTTCGGTCACGCCACCGGTCATGATGAAAGTGCCCGCCGGGATTTCCTGCCCGCGCGCGCCCAGGTGGTTGGCCAGGGCGGCGATGGCGGCGGCCGGGTGGCCCATCACGGCGGCGCCGGCGGCCATGGCCACGATCTGGCCGTTCTTCTCCAGCACCACGCCCAGCGTGCGCAGGTCCAGCTCCTCCACGCGGCGGGCACGGCCGCCGATCACGAAGCGCGAGGCCGAGGTGTTGTCGGCGATCACGCTCTTGAGGTCGAACTTGAAGTCGCGGTAGCGGCTGTCGATGATCTCCACGCCGGGGATCACGAAGTCGATCGCGGCCATCACGGCGCCGACATGGCAGCCCGGGCCCTTGAGCGGCGCCTTGGTGACGACGCAGATCTCGGCCTCGACCTTGGGGTGGATGAGTTCGGAGGTCTTGATGTCGCTGCCTTCGGCGCAGGCCATGTAGTCGCTGACGAAGCCGAAGACCGGCGTGTCCACGCCCATCTGCTTCATCTTGGCGTAGGAGGTCAGGCCGCACTTGAGGCCCACCGTCTTGTGGCCACGGCCTTCCTTGCGCGCGCGGATCAGGTCCTGGATCGCGTAGGCGTCGTCCCAGTCCATGTTCGGGTGGTCGTCGGTGATCTTGGTGACGTCGTGCGCCTTCAGCTCGGCGTTTTCCAGGTGTTCGGCCAGCTGGGCGAGGGTGTTCTTGTCGAGTTTCATGTGGGTGTTCCTTCCCGCTCAGGCGACGAAACGCACCGACGTGCCACCGAGGCCGCCGACGCTGCAGTACAGGCTGTCGCCCGCGACCACGGGCACCAGCGGAGACTGCGAGCCCGAGAGGATGATGTCGCCGGCCTTCAGGCCGATGCCCAGGCGGCCCAGCGTGTTGGCCAGCCAGGCCACGGCGTTGACCGGTGAGCCCTGCACCGAAGCGCCGCAGGACGTGCTGATGATTTCGCCGTTCTTTTCGAGCACCATGCCGGCCAGCGCGAGGTCGATGTCGCGCGGGCTCTTGCGCAGGCCGCCGAGGGTGAGCACGCCACACGACGCGTTGTCGGCCACGGTGTCCTGGATCTTGATCTTCCAGTCCTTGATGCGGCTGTCGACGATCTCGAAGCAGGGCATCACGCAGTCGGTGGCGCGCAGCACGTCGGCCGCGGTCACGCCCGGGCCTTCGAGGTCGCGCGCCAGGATGAAGGCGACCTCGGCCTCGGCTTTGGGCGCGATCATGGTGCTCACGGAGATGGGCTGGCCTTCGTTGTAGACCATGCCCGAGAGCAGGTGGCCGAAGTCGGGCTGGTTGACCTTGAGCATGTCCATCACGACCTTGCTGGTCACGCCGATCTTCTTGCCGACCACATGTTCACCGGCGTCCAGGCGGCGCTGGATCATGCGCAGCTGGATCTGGTAGGCGTCCTCGATGGTGATGTCCGCTTCGCGGTCGGTCAGCGGGGCGACGGGCTGGCGGTCGAGCAGCGACTGGTAGAGCTCGTCGCCGTACTGCTGGATCTTCTGTTTGTCCATGGTGTGTGTCGGATGGGTGAAAAAGGTCAGGCGGCGGCCCGCGCGTCGGCTTCGGCGAGGAAGTTCGACACCAGCTGGACGAAGCGCGCGGCGTGTTCGATCTGGGTCCAGTGGCCGCAGTGGCCGAACACGTGCAGCTGGCTGTTGGGAATCCACTGGCTCAGCGTGAGCGAGGTCTGCAGCGGGATCACCTGGTCCTCGCGGCCGTGCACGATGAGCGTTTCGTGCGGCAGTGCGCGGATCGCGGCTTCGGGGCTGGCCATGGCGTCGACCCAGCGCTGGCGCGGGGCGGGGAACATGGCCGAGAACGACTCCTGGAAGCCGGGGCGGACGCTGGCCTGGTAGCGCAGCTCGGCCAGTTCGTCGGTGACCAGGGAGCGATCGTGGGCGAACACGTCCATGATGCGCTTCATGTTGTCCAGCGACGCCTCGTAGCCCCAGACCGCGTCCAGGCCCGGCGTGATCGGGAAGGGCACACCCACGGAACCCATGAGCACCAGGCGGCGCACGCGCTGCGGCGCGCGAACGGCCAGTGCCAGCGAGAGCGCGCCGCCGAAGCTGTTGCCGACCACGTCGGCCTGCTCCACGCCCATGGCGTCCATCACGTCCAGCGCCTGCTGGACCCAGGTGTCCATGTTGTAGGTGATGCCGGCCGGGCGGTCGGAGTAGCCGAAGCCCACCATGTCGGGCGCGATCACGCGGCGGTCCTGGGCGATGACGGGCATCGCCAGGCGCCAGTTGGCCCAGGCGCTCACGCCCGGACCGGAGCCGTGGATGAACAGCACCGGCGGCTGGCCCGGCTTGGAGCTGCCGAGGTCGTGCACGTTGCTGTTGAAGCTGCCCGTGCGGACGCTGCGGGCGATTTCGGGGTTGTGCGGCGCGTTCACAGCTTCACCATGACGTTGCGGAGCTCGGTGTAGAACTCCAGGGAATGCACGCCGCCTTCGCGGCCGATGCCCGAGGCCTTGGCGCCGCCAAAGGCGGTGCGCAGGTCGCGCAGGAACCAGCTGTTGATCCAGCACAGGCCGACCTCGATGGCCGCGGCCATGCGGTGGGCCTTGCCCAGATCCTGGGTCCAGACGGTGGTGGCCAGGCCGTAGTCGGTGGCGTTGGCCAGTGCGACGGCTTCCTCTTCGGTGTCGAAGGGGGCGATGTGGCAGCAGGGGCCGAAGATCTCTTCGCGGATCACGCTGGCGCTCTCGGGCAGGCCGGTCCAGATGGTGGGCTGCACGAAGTGGCCGTGGGCGTACTCACCCGTCATGGCCGGTTCGCCGCCGCCGGTGATCACGGTCGCGCCCTCGGCCTTGGCCTTGGCGTAGTAGCCCATGACCTTCTGCTTGTGTTCGGCCGAAATCAGCGGGCCGATGCCGACGCCGGGCATGTCGGGGCCGCCGATCTTCAGACCCTCGGCCTTCTCCTTCAGCGCGGCGACGAATTTGTCGAAGATCGGGCGCTGCACGTAGACGCGCTCGGTGCCCAGGCAGACCTGGCCGCAGTTCTCGAAGGCGCTGCGCGTGATGCCGGCGATGGCCTTGTCGAAGTCGGCGTCGGCGAACACGATGCCGGCGTTCTTGCCACCCAGCTCGAAGCTGACGGGGCGCACGCCCTTGGCGGCCGCGGCCATGATGGCCTCGCCGGTGCGGGTTTCGCCGGTGAAGGTGATGCCGTTGACGCCCGGGTGCTTGGTGATGAACTCGCCGGCCGAGCCAGGGCCGAAGCCGTGCAGCACCTGGTACACACCCTTGGGAATGCCGACCGCGTTCATCACCTCGCCCAGCAGGGTGGCGGTGGCGGGCGTCTCTTCCGAGGGCTTGACGATCACGGTGTTGCCGCAGGCCAGGGCCGGGCCGACCTTCCAGGTCATCAGCAGCAGCGGCAGGTTCCAGGGGCAGATCACGCCGACCACGCCCAGGGGCGTGCGCAGGCCGTAGCTGATGGCCGTGCCGCCGTCGGGCGTGGTCATCTGGAAGCTCTCGGTCGGCACGTTCTTGACGATGTCCGCAAAGATCTTGAAGTTGGCGGCGCCGCGCGGGATGTCGATGTGCGAAGCCAGCGAGCGCGGCTTGCCGGTGTCGGCCAGTTCGGCGGCGAGGAAGTCGTCGAAGCGGCGGTTGATTTCGTCGGCCACCGCGTGCAGCAGTTCGGCGCGCTTGACCACGCTCATCTTTCCCCACTCGCCCTTGAGCGCGGCGTGGCCCGCGGCCACGGCCGCGTCGACCTCGGCCTGGCCGGCCTCGTGCACCTGGCCGACCACTTCATTGGTGGCCGGGTTGCGGTTTTCGAAGGTCTTGGCGGTGGCGACGAATTCGCCGTTGATGAAGTTCAGGAACTGTTTCATGGTGCGTGAGGAAGGAAAAGAAAAGTCAGTCGAGGCCCAGGGCCTTCAGGCCGGCGCGGGCACAGGCTTCGTCCTGTTCGGCCGAGCCGCCGGACACGCCGATGCCGCCGATGCGCTGGCCGTCGGCCACGATGGGCAGGCCGCCACCGAACAGCACCAGGCGCTGGCGCTGGTTCAGGCCGATGCGCAGCAGCTCGTCGTCGCCGATCACGCCGCCCCACTGCGAGGTGGGGAAGCCGAAGCTGGCCGCGGTGTAGGCCTTGTCGATCGCGATGTCGATCGAATGCAGAAAGGCATTGGGCATGCGCAAGAAGGCGGCGAGCGTGCCCGAGGCATCGGTCACGGCCACGTTGATGCGAATGCCCAATGCCTCTGCATGCGCCAGCGCCGCCTGACAGGCCAGAGAGGCCGCCGATGCGGTGATGACGGCAGAAGGAACAGAAAGAGCGGTTGTCATCAGAAGAACAATGAGAAGGAGGGGGAGCCAGTTCGAGGGGCACCGAGGAACCGGCTTCGCCGGGCCTCAGGTGCCGTCCCCCCTCCAAGCGC
This sequence comes from Hydrogenophaga pseudoflava NBRC 102511, assembly GCF_001592285.1. GTDB lineage: Bacteria > Pseudomonadota > Gammaproteobacteria > Burkholderiales > Burkholderiaceae_C > Hydrogenophaga > Hydrogenophaga pseudoflava. The sequence goes on from NZ_BCWQ01000018.1 coordinate 73,657, forward strand.
CGCAGGCGCGCCAGAGAGGGGGGAAGCCGCGAAGCGGCGCAGGGGGGAGATCAGGTGTACACATCGGTGAAGCTGGGAACAGCTTCACCGGTGTGATAGAAGATCCCGCTCCACAGCTGGTCTTCGGTCCAGGTGGTCACGGGGCGGTCGCGCTGGGCCAGGTAGCCCAGACCGGCGAAGGTCTCGTTGCGGTTGCCGCTGGGGTCGAAGAAGTAGATCGTCTCGCCGCGGGTGATGCCGTGGCGCGTCGGGGCGACGTCGATCTTGGTCTTGTTCTTGGCCATCACGTCGGCCGACTTCAGCACGTCGTGCCACGAGTCGAGGAAGAAGGCGATGTGGTGCAGGCCGCTCTTGGCGCCGCCCACGAAGGCGATGTCGTGCGGCGTGGTGGTGCGGGCCATCCAGGTGGCGGCCTGCATGTTGCCTTCGGGGCCGACCAGCACCTGCTCGGTCAGGAAGAAGTCCAGCGCCTCGGTCATGAAGCGGGTGTTGTCGGCCACGGTGTTGATGCCGGCTTCGGGGTTCATCTCGCACATCAGCAGCAGGTGGTCCAGCCAGTGCACGCCCGAGCCCTTGAGGCCGTCCGGCCACGGGTCGGGGTTGGTGGTGCCGACCTCGGTGCCCACGTACTCCTTCATGGCGTACAGGCGCATCTCGTGGCCGCTGGGCAGGTTGAACTGCAGCATGCGGCCGGTGGACGGCAGGGTGCCTTCGGGCAGCACGGTGGTCTTCACGCCCCAGGCTTCCACCTTCTTCTGCAACTCGTCGAGGTCGCTGTCCTTCTCGACCTTGTAGGCCACGTGGTTCAGGCCGGCCTGGTCGGACGGGGTCAGGATCAGTGAGTACTTGTCCCACTCGTCCCAGCACTTGAGGTAGACGTTGCCGGCCTTGTCTTTCATGGTGGTCTTGAGGCCGAGCACGTTTTCGTAGTGCTTGACCGCGGCGTCCATGTCCATCACTTTCAGGCTCGCGTGCCCGATGCGCATCACACCCATGTTGTGTCTCCTGGTGGTTGGTTACTGCTGCTGAATCGAAGGGCTGGCAGTCGCAGACTCTGCGCGCCCCTTGGAAAACGGTTTGCTCAACTTGCCGGCCACTTCGAGGTTCACCGGCGTCTGTGGCGCCACGCGGCAGGCCAGCGTGTAGCCCTGGTTCTCTTCGTCGAGCGTCACGTGTGCGCGGCTGATCGGCCCCAGGGCCTTGATCTGTCCCTCGACGATGCGGACCTTGCAGACACCGCAGCCGCCATTGACGCAACCCACCGGGATGCCCTTGCGGCCCAGGCGGACCATGCCGGTGAGCAGGCTTTCATTGCCGGCGCAGGGAAAGGTCTCGTCCGTCTGGGCGACGTGCACGGCGAACTTGGGGCGGGAGTCAAACAGGGACATGTCTCAGTTCTTCTTCAACGCAGCAGCTCCAGCTGCCAAAGATAGGGTGGAGCGGCCATACCGTCCAATACCGAATTTTTGCGACCCTATACTGGTGAGGTATTGCGAACCGAACCAGGAGGCCTCATGGATCTCAAGGACATGCGCCAGTTTCTGGCGGTCGCCGAAGAGCGCAACTTCACCCGCGCGGCCGAGCGCCTGCACATGGCGCAGCCGCCGCTGTCGCGCCAGATCAAGGCGCTGGAAGACGAGATGGGTGCGCCGCTGTTCCTGCGCACGCCGGCCGGCGTGGAGCTGACCGAGGCGGGCCAGACGCTGCTGGACGAGGTGCCCAACCTGCTGCACCTGGCGCAGCGCGCGGCCGAGCGCACGCGGCGCGCGGCGCAGGGCCTGACCGGACAGCTCGACGTGGGCATCTACGGCTCGGGCGTGCTGGATGTCATTCCCCGGGTGCTCGCGAAATTCCACGCGCAGCGGCCCGAGGTGCGCATCGCGCTGCACAACCTCACCAAGTCCGAGCAGCTGCAGGCGCTGCGCGAACGGCGCATCAGCGTGGGCTTCAACCGCCTGATCCCGTCCGAGCCGGACCTGGTGGTCGAGTCGGTGCTGCGCGAGCCGCTGCTGGTGGCGATGCACGAAGCGCACCCGCTGGCGCAACGCCAGCAGGTCGGGATGGCCGACCTCGACGGGCTGCCCATGATCCTCTACCCCAACGAGGCCATCCACGGGCTGGCGCAGGAAGTGGCCGAGGCCTTCCGCCAGGAAGGCGTGCGGCTGGCGGTCGAGCAGGACGTCGAGGACGTGGTGACGGCCGTGGCCCTGGTGGCCAGCGGCTTCGGGCTGACCATTGCCACCCGGTCGGCCGCCAGCCTGCGCCTGCCGGGCGTGGTGTTCGTGCCCTTGCGCAGCCGCCACCTCAAGGACCTGGAGCTGAGCTGCCTCTACCGGCGCGGCGATCCGTCGCCGGTGCTGGCCATGTTCCTGGAGGTGGTGCGTGCGCATGGGAAGAGCGAAACGAAGGGCGGCAACGGCCTCAGACCTGCCTGAACAGCGGGCTGCGGGCGGCCTGCGCGTCGGCCGCCGAGAGGAACTTCTCGGTGTAGATGTCGCGCTCGAACAGACGGCCCTGCATCAGGGTGGAGATGCAGGCCTCGATCATGGGCGGCGGCCCGCACAGGTAGGCCTTCTGGCCCGAAAAGGTGCCGCCGAAATGCGCCTTGGCCGCTTCGTGCACGAAGCCGCGGAAGCCGTCCCAGTCCGAGCCATCGGGCTCGTGCGAGAGCGCCGGCACGTACGTGAAGTTGGCGTGCTGTTCGGCGAGCGCGCGGAACTCGGCGTCGTAGTACAGCTCCTCGCGGGAACGCTGCCCGTAGACCAGGGTGATCGGCAGCGTGCAGCCGCGCGAAAGCAGGTCCACGATCATCGAGCGCGGGCTCGACAGCCCCGAGCCGCCGGCCATGAACAGCATCGGCTGGCGCGCCGACTCGCGCACGAAGAAGCGGCCGTAGGGGCCGGCCACGCGCAGGCGGTCGCCGGCCTTGAGCTGCTCGTGCAGCCAGGTGGTGCCGGCGCCGCCGGGCAGCTTGCGCACGTTGAGCTCGATGCCCTTCGTGGCGGCCACGTCGGCGGGGTGATTGGCGATCGAGAAGGCGCGGCTGCCCACACCCGGGATCTCCACCTGCACGTACTGCCCCGCCTGGAAGTCGATGGCCTTGTCCAGCTGCAGGTGGATCGCCTTGATGGTGGGCGTGAGGTCCTCGACGCGGCTGACCGTGGCCGCGAAGTCGCGCACCGGGATCACGCGCGCATCGGGTTCCTCGTCGATGTCGGCCTCGATGGTGGTGTCGGCCTGCAGCGTGGCGCAGCAGGCCAGGGTCTTGCCGTCGTCGCGCTCGAAGTCCATCAGCGCGAACGGGTTGGCCGCGCCGTGGTCCACCTCGCCATCGCAGACCTGCACCTTGCAGGTGCCGCAGAGGCCGTGGCCGCAGGCGTGCGGCAGGTAGAGACCCTGCCGCAGCACCGCGTCCAGCACCGTCTGGCCTTCTTCGACCTCGATGGTCGCGCCCAGCGGCTCGATCGTCAGTTGGTAGCTCATGGCCGGATCAGCTGAACGAACCTTTGATCCCTGTGAGCCCAGGGGTTCTGAAGCGGATCGCGTCCTTGTGCACCAGGCCGTTCTCGGCCAGCGACTTGGCCGGGTCGGGCGTCCAGGGCTGGCCGTTCTTCTTCCACTCGACCTGGGCCCAGTCGATCTTGGCGAAGTCCGGGTGGTAGCCGTAGATGCCGGGCAGCACCGCGGCCGACAGCGCGCCGAACGGGGTGTCCGGCGGCAGCGGCAGGCAGAAGGGGGCGCAGAACATCAGGTGGTCTTCCCAGCCGATGTAGAGCAGCGGGGCGGGGAAGTTCTCGCGCACATCCCTGGGCGTGAACTCGTAGGGGGCGATGGCGACGACGCTCATTTCGTGTCTCCTTTCCACATCGCAAAGTTCTTCTGGTCTTCCGAACCTTCGAAGTCGAAGTTGTCGCGGCCGACTTCCATCTCGTAGTACTTGAGCACGGCCATCAGCGGGTCGAAGCCCTCGGCGGTCGGGTCGGTGCCTTCGGGGAAGCAGTGGCCCTGGTAGATCTGGTGCACCGGCAGCCAGCTCTGCACGTACTTCTCGGGCTCGTGGTCGAAGATGCTCTTGCAGTGGTCGCTGCAGAAGTGGTACTTGTAGGCCTTGTAGTCGCTGTCGCGGTAGCAGATCTTGCTGGGGTCACCCTCTTCGGTGAACAGCATCGGGATCTGGCAGGTGGTGCACAGCATCGGCAGCGTCTTGTTGTAGAAGCGGTTGCCGGCCTGCTGCTGCTCGCGGAAGTACTCGAAGCGCGGGCGGTAGTACTGGTCGAAGGTCTCGGGGTACTTCTCCGACAGCCAAGCCATTTCTTCGTCGCTGGGAATCCAGGTGTGGAATGGCGCGGCGGCGTTGTAGTTGTAGAAGGTGTTCCAGGCCTGGTGGCTGATGTGGTCCTTGCCTTCGCAGGCCTGCTTCCAGCCCGCGGGCTCGCGGATGCCGTAGCGCGCCAGGTCCTTGAACAGGGCACCGCCGTTTTCTTCGGCGTACATCTCCCAGGCTTCCTTCCAGCTCATCACGCGCTTGGGCAGCATGTAGTCCTGCATCATCGCGACCAGGGTCAGCAGGCGGTAGCCGCGCCAGAACCACTTGTCGATCCAACGCTGCACGATGGGCACGTTGTCCGGGTCCTGCTCCAGCAGGAACTTGATGCACTCGATGCCCAGCGTCATGTGGCGGCTCTCGTCGCTCTGCGCCGAAAAGCCGAAGGTCACGGTGGACATGTCGCCGTTGTGCGCCGCGCCGCTCATGAAGGGCACGAACAGCAGGTTGGTCAGCACGTACTCGAAGCTGAAGCTGACGGCGGTGAGGAACTCGAACGGGCCGCCGGTGCAGGCGTCCTCGAAGAAGCTCTTGGGCACCGACAGGTACCACACGCGGTCGAACCAGTGGTTCGAGTGGTGCATGCCGTTGAAGTACTTGTTGTAGTGGCTGATCGCGTGCGTCTCGGTCTGGTAGTGGCGCAGCTCGTCGATGGACTGCATCTGCGCCGCGACGCGGGCGCCTTCACCGGTGAACTGGCGACCCACGTGGGCGAAGCCGCGGTGCGCGTAGTACTCCAGCGGCGTCACGCCCTGGATGAACAGCTTGAGCGCGTTGACGTAGCGCGCGTCGGCCACGCCGAGCTGGCCGTTGTTCTGCGCGAAGGCCTCGATGACGGCGTAGAGCTTTTTCTCCTTCTCGCCCTGGTACTTCCAGTAGGCGTCCATGGTGAGGCGGAACGGGTCCTGCCATTTGTCCCAGTCGTGGATCTTGATGCCCTCGTACTTGTCGTACGGGAACACCTTGTCCATCGGCTGGTAGCTGGTCTCCCAGCCCAGGCCGCGCGTCATGGCGGCGTAGCGTTCCTTCAGGCCGAGCTTCTTGCTCGCAACTCTCGTGTCCATGCGTGTCTCCTTCTGCTCGTGATTCAGTGTTTCCAGCTCAGCGTGAGCTGGTCGTCGTCCTCGTCGATGTGGCCCGAGAGGGTGACGAGGTTGACGTGGATGGCTTGCAGGTCGTAGGGCCGGCCGGTCAGGCCCTCGATGGTTTCGCGGCGGATGGTCAGGCTGCCGGGCGCATTGATCTTGACCAGGCCGGTCGGGTGGGTCAGCACCGCGTTCGGGTTGTCGGCCACGATGGCGTCGATCACCGGGCGGGACTCTTCGTTGTGCTGGAAAGCGATGAATACGTCGGACATGTTGTGGTCTCCTGTTCAGGCCTGGTCAGGCGGTGACGCCGGTCTTGGCCAGGCGCGCCTGCAGCTGCACGCGTGCGTCGCTCAGCACGGTCTCTCCGGTCTCGCCCAGGGCCAGGCGGGCGATGGGCGAGAGGGCGGCCTGGGCGCGGTCCATCCAGTGGCCGGCCCAGCCGCGCAGCAGGGCTTTGTTGGCGTCCGATTCGGCACCCGCGGCCTTGATGACGGCGTCGATCCAGCGCGCGGTTTCGTCGTGCCACTCGGGCATGAAGCTGGTCAGCATCGCGACCGCGGTGCCGCCCTGCAGCGCGACGTGGTCGTCCACGAAGCCGCCGTAGACCAGCGGGTACAGCAGACCGTCGAGCGCGAAGTTCTGCGCTACGAACAGCTCGAACGGGTCGCTGACCACGAAGCTGTCTTCCACCAGGCGGCGCAGACCCTGCCACTCGGGGGCGTCCAGCCAGGCCTGCTTGCCGTCTTCCAGCGACTGCGGCTCGCCCAGCACCAGGCCCAGGCGGGTGAGGTACTGCGCCACACCCAGGTTGTCCATCGCGTGGAACATGGCCGGCGCGGTGAAGGCGGTGCCATAGCCGTAGGCGCAGATGGAGGCGTTGTTCATGTTGGCGCCCCAGGCCGCGTGGCGCAGCGGCATCAGCACCGTCAGGGCCTTCTCGCGCACGGCGTCGGGCATCTTGCCGACCATGCCGCGCTGCTCGACGAACTGGAAGTTGGCCTCCATCGCGTCCTGCTGCTTGGCGCGGGTCATGGTCCAGGTGGCGTAATAGAACTGGCGCGGGTCCTTGAGCACGTACCAGTCGGCCAGCACGATCTTGCTGCGGCTGGCGTCGAAGAGTTCGTGGCCCGGGTCCCAGGTCGGCCGGTAGTGGAAGTTCACCATCGGCTGGGCGCCGAAGGTGGCCTCCTGGTAGCGGCTGGCGGTCTTGTCGCCGCCGATGTATTTCGCCACGTGGGCGTAGGTCTGGCGCAGCGGCGTGATCTCCCGCGCCTGCAGGTCGATGTTCATCGGTGCTTGTCTCCGTTGGAATGGTTGTTGAACGGCTCTCGCGAACTCAGGTGTCCAGACGCTGCACCTTGTTGTTGGCGCAGAAGGCCTCGAAGGCCGGGGCGGGCAGCATCAGCTCCACCGCCAGCTCCGGCCAGCCGATCGAGAACTCGAAGGCGACCAGGCCGTCGGCACGGCGCTCGATCACCCGCACGAAGCGCAGCGAGGCGTCGACGGCGGGCAGGGAGGTGTCGGTGGTCTGGGGCATGGTGCTTGGGGCGGTCGGTGCGTTGTCGGACGCGTCCCCTCTCGCAGATGGCGTGCCAGTCCGCCGGGGTTGGGCCAAAAATCTCGATATTTCAGGGAAATCCCTGAGAAAAATGTCGGTGTGCAGCGCAGCATCTGGATCGCCCAACACCCTTCGATAGTTTGTTTCTTGGACTGTTGCGGCGCAGCACGTGAGAAAAATCTCGATTTGATGAGGCGCTTTTTGCTGCGAGTGATCAAATGATCAATTTCAGGCACTGCTTCGCCGGTTTGTCGATTTGGGGCGCTTGGCGGAAAATATCGAGATTCCAGTCGCCGCAGAGCGACCCACCGGAGACACCTTTGGACCCCCATCTGACCTACCCGCCCGACAACGACCTGCGCCGGCTGCTGCGCTTCGAGCCGCACAGCGGCGCCATCTGGCTGGGCGAGCGGCGCATGGTGCTGCTGCACACCGCGGCGCTGACGGCCCTGCGCCACGACCTCATCACCTCGGTCGGCAAGGACCACGCGCGGCGACTGCTCACGCGCCTGGGTTATGCCTGCGGCCTGCACGACGCCGGTTTCGCTGCCAAGACGCGCGGCAAGAAGACGCTGGAAGACATGTTCCTGGTCGGGCCGCAGCTGCACATGCTCGAAGGCGCGGCGCGCGTGACGCCGGTGCGGCTGGAAATGGACGCCGCGGCCGGCCGCTTCGAGGGCATGTTCCGCTGGGACGACTCGTGGGAGGCGCACGCGCACCGCCTTCACTATGGCGTGGTCGACGAGCCGGCCTGCTGGACGCTGCTGGGCTACGCCAGCGGCTACACCAGCGCCTTCATGGGCCGGCTGATCCTGTACAAGGAAATCAAGTGCTCGGCCTGTGGCGACGACCACTGCCTGATCGAGGGCCGCCCGATCGACGACTGGCCCGACGGCGACGCGCACCGCCAGTACTTCGAGGACGACTCGCTGCTGGAGAAGATGGCCGCGCTGAGCCAGCAGGTCGAGGCGCTGAAGAACACGCTGGAGCCGGCCGAGTCGGGTGGCATGCTGGTCGGCTCCTCGCCGGGCTTCCAGCACGCGCACGACCTGATGCGCCGCGCCGCAACGACGCAGGTGACGGTGCTGCTGACGGGCGAGACCGGCGTGGGCAAGGAGCGCTTTGCGCGCGCGCTGCACGAACACTCCGAGCGCGCCGCCGGGCCGTTCGTGGCGGTCAACTGCGCGGCGCTGCCGGCCGAGCTGATCGAGGCCGAGCTGTTCGGCGTCGAGAAGGGCGCCTTCACCGGTGCGCACGCGGCGCGGGCCGGCCGTTTCGAGCGCGCCGAAGGCGGCACGCTGTTCCTCGACGAGGTGGGCGACATGCCGCTGCCCGCGCAGGCCAAGCTGCTGCGCGTGCTGCAGGAGGGCGAGATCGAGCGCCTGGGCAGCGAGAGCGCGCGCAAGGTCAACGTGCGCCTCGTGACGGCGACCAACGTCAACCTCGAAGCAGCGGTCGAGCGCGGGCAGTTCCGGCGCGACCTGTTCTACCGCCTCAACGTCTACCCGATCTGCATTCCGCCGCTGCGCGAACGCAGCAGCGACATCGAGCCTCTGGCGCAGCACCTGCTGGCGCGCTTCACCGCGCTGCACCAGAAGCGCCTGGGCGGCTTCAGCGACCGCGCGCTGCAGGCGCTGACGCGCCACAGCTGGCCCGGCAATGTGCGCGAACTGGAGAACCTGGTCGAGCGCGGCGTGATCCTCGCGGCGCAGGGCGGCGTGATCGAGGCCGAACACCTGTTCCCCAACCAGTCCGAGCCGGCACAGGACGGCATCGACCCGCAGGGCCGGCTGGCGCGCCGTGCACCCGAGGACGAGCTGCGCCTGTGCGCGCAGGTGCTCGATGCCGGCGTGCCGATCGAGACCCTGGAGGCGCAGGTGCTGGCCCTGGCGGTCGAGCGCAGCCGCGGCAACCTGGCCGGCGCCGCGCGCCTGCTGGGCCTGAGCCGCGCGCAGCTGGCCTACCGGCTCAAACGCCAGCATCAACAGGAAGCCGATTGAGGTCATCACCATGCTGCAAGACCTGCTTCAACCCGCACACGCCGCCGGCCCCGCGCCGCGCAGCGACGAACCCGAGCCGCGCACCCTCACCGAACGCGCCTACCGCGCGCTGCGCCACGACATCGTGTGCGGCGATCTGCAGCCGGGCCAGCGCCTGCGCGTCGAGCACCTCAAGGACCACTATGGCGTGGGCGCCGGCACGCTGCGCGAGGCGCTGGCGCTGCTGGTGTCCGACGCGCTGGTCACGGTCGAAGGCCAGCGCGGCTACCGCGTCAGCGCCGTGTCGCTGGACGACCTGTGCGACCTCACCGACACGCGCGTGCGGCTGGAAACCGAGGCGCTGCGCCAGTCGATCCGGCTCGGCGACGCGGGCTGGGAGAACTCGGTGCGCGAGGCCTTTGCGCAGCTCAGCGTGGCCGAGGAGGGCGGCGCCGGCCGCGACCCGGACCAGTGGGAGCGCGCCAACCGCCACTTCCACGAAACCCTGATCGCGGGCCACAGCTCACCCTGGACGCGGCACCTGCTGGACATCCTCTACCGCCACGGCGAGCGCTACCGCCACATCGCCATCCGCATCGGCGCCACGCCGGGCTTCGACCGCGACGTGCACGCCGAGCACGAGGGCATCTTCCTGGCGGCGATGGCGCGCCAGGAGGCCCGCGCGGCGCTGGCGCTGGAAGCCCACATCCGCCTGACCTGCGACATCCTGACCCGCCAGGCCGACGCGGCGGCAGGGGGCGGATTTAAGCTGGCTTAATACGGGCGGGGGTAGTATGGCTATCCCCTTTTCCACCCGTTCCGGTCATGAACATCCCATGCTTCCGAGTCCTGCCCTTGCTCGCCCTTGCCGCAGGCGCCTGTGCCTCGCCCGCCTGGGCCGCCGACCCCGTCACCGATGCCTTGCAGAAGGCCTACGTGCCCTACCGTGCGGCCCTGTTCAAGACCAACGCCGGCCAGGCCGGCGAATCGGCCGATGCGCTGAAACAGGCGCAACAGGCCTGGTCCCAGGTCACCCAGCTCGTGAAGTCCCAGCCCACCGTCCCGTATGCCAACGATGCGCTCATGGCGCGCACCCTGAGCGGGGTCGAGGAGCACTACGCCAGGGCCGTGCAGCAGGTGGCCGCGGGGCAGTTGTCCCAGGCCCACGACACGCTCGAAGGTGTGCGCGACCTGCTCAGCGAACTGCGGCGCCAGAACCAGGTCATCGTCTACAGCGACCACATGAACGCCTACCACGCCCAGATGGAGCATCTGCTGGACGAGGGGCCGAAGTGGCTTCAGGCGGACGACGGCTTGCCGAAGCTGGCGGCGCAGGCGGGTGTGCTGACCTACCTGGCGGGCCTGCTCGCCAGCGAAGCCCCTGCGTCGGCGCAGTCATCGCCGGAGTTCAAGGAACTGCTGGGCGCGGTGACGCGATCGGTGGATGCGCTGAACGCGGCTGTGGCGGCGGGCGACAAGGCCCGGATCGAGAAGGCCATCGGCCAGGTCAAGGCACCCTACAGCAAGCTGTTCATCAAGTTCGGCTGATCCGGGGCTCTGGCCCTCAGGCGCCCAGCGCCGGGAACAGCTTGGTCAGCCCGGCGGCCATCACCTCCACCGCCAGCGCGGCCAGGATCAGGCCCATCAGCCGGGTCATCACGTTGATGCCGGTCTGGCCCAGGAAACGGGCGATGGGCTTGGCCGCGGCGAAACACACGGCGGTGGCCAGCGCGATCACCACGCCATAGCCCACCAGCGCGGCGTGCTGGAAGAAGGTCTTGGCCTGGTCGGCGTAGATCACCACGGTGGACATGGTGGCCGGGCCGGTGAGCAGCGGAATGGTCAGCGGCACGACCGCGATAGACGCTTTGGTGCCGGCGTCGTCCACCTCGCTTTTGGTGGCCTTGGCCTCGGCCGGCTGGGCGTTCAGCATGGACAGCGCCGAGGTCAGCAGCAGCATGCCGCCACCGACCTGGAAGCTCGCCAGCGAGATGCTGAAGAACTCCAGGATCTGCAGGCCGATCACCGCGCAGGTCGCGATGACCGCGAACGCGCTGAACGAGGAAATCAGGATGGTGCGCTTGCGCTGCGCCGAACTGAATCCCTGCGTGTAGTGGATGAAGAAGGGCACGATGGCCAGCGGGTTGACGATGGCCAGCAGGGTGATCAGGGGCTTGAAATCCATCCCGCTATTGTGCGGGCGCGGCGGCGCGAGGGGGCGCTTTCAGCCGGAACATCCCGTAGCCCTCCATGTGCAGCACCTTGTCGCCGTGCTGGTTGAACATCTCCCAGATGGTGCGCACCAGGCCCACGTCGGGGCGCTTGCTCATCGGGCGTTTCTCGGTGATGGTGTGCTGCAGCCGCAGCACGTCGCCGGGGTAGACCGGCTTGGTCCACTTCAGGCTCTCCAGCCCGGGCGAGCCCAGGCTGGAGGTCTCGTGCAGGAAGTTGGTCACCATCAGCCGCATGGCCATGGCGCAGGTGTGCCAGCCGCTGGCGCTGAGCGCCCCGAACACCGAGGCCTTGCCGCCTTCTTCGCTCAGGTGGAAGGGCTGCGGGTCGAACTGGCTGGCGAAGGCGATGATCTCCTCCTTCGTCGGCGAAATGCTGCCCAGGTCGCGGGTCTGTCCGACCTCCAGGTCTTCCCACCAGATCCTGATGTGCGGGCTGTTCTCGGGCGTGGTCGCGGTCATGGGTGGTTCCTTGTTCAACGCCCGCCGGACACATCCAGCAGGCTCATGGTGGTGTAGCTGGCCGCCGGCGACAGCAGCCAGACGATGGCCTGCGCGACCTCGTCGGCCGTGCCGCCGCGCTGCATGGGCACCTGGTGTTTGAGCTGGTTCACCCGGTCGGGGATGCCGCCCGAGGCGTGGATCCCGGTTTCGATCAGGCCCGGGCGCACCGCGTTGACGCGGATGCCTTCGGCCGCCACTTCTTTGGCCAGGCCGATGGTGAAGGTGTCGATGGCGCCCTTGGCCGCCGCGTAGTCCACGTACTGTCCGGGCGAGCCGATGCGCGCGGCGGCGCTGGAGACGTTGACGATGGCGCCGCCCTGGCCGCCGTGGCGCGTGCTCATGCGGCGCACCGCCTCGCGTGCGCAGAGGAAGCTGCCGAACACGTTGATGTCGAACATGCGCTTCCAGCGCGCCGCGCTCATCTCGTCGACCCGGGCGGTCACGTCCACCACGCCGGCGTTGTTCACCAGGCCGGTGAGCCGGCCCAGCTTGGCGTCGATCTTCCCGAACATGCGCAGCACCTGCGCCTCGTCGGCCACGTCGGCCTGCGCGGTGATGGCACTGCCGCCGTCGGCGCGGATGGCGCGCACCACCTCGTCGGCGGCGAGGGAATTTGCGGTGTAGTTCACCGCCACCGCCCAGCCTTCGCGCGCGGCCAGCCGCGCCGTTGCCGCGCCGATGCCCCGGCCGCCGCCGGTCACCAGCAGCACCCCGTTGGCCCCTGCGTTCATCCTGCACCCTCCTGACGCTCTGTCACATTTGCGGTTACAACATGCACCTGTCGAAACTTAACGCAGGCGGCCCCGCGCAAGCGTCGCGCACCGGACCTGCCACTCATCGTTCGGAGACTTCATGGGCAGCTTTGTTCAACTCACTTCCGCCGACGGATTCCATTGTCCCGCCTACGTCGCGCAGCCCACCGGCCAGCCCAAGGGCGGGCTGGTCGTGCTGCAGGAAATTTTCGGCGTCAACAGCCACATCCAGGCCGTGGCCGACGGCTACGCGGCCGAAGGCTATTTCGTGGTGGCGCCCTCCACCTTCCACCGGGTCAAGGCTGGCGTGGATCTGGGTTACACCGAGGCCGACATGGGCGCGGGCATGGCCCTCAAGACCGCGGTCGAGGCCCTGCCCCCTCCGGGCGTGATGGCCGACATCCAGGCCGCGATCCGTCTGGCCGCACAGGGCGGCAAGGTCGGCATCGTGGGCTACTGCTGGGGCGGCCTGCTGACCTGGCGCTCGGCCTGCACGCTGCAGGGGCTGTCGGCGGCGGTGCCGTACTACGGCGGCGGCATGACCACACCGGACGAGATGGCGCGCAAGGAGCAGGTGCCGACGCTGGCGCACTTTGCCGAGCAGGACCGCTGGATTCCGCTGGACGGCGTGGAGGCGTTCCGCCAGGCGCACCCTGCGGTGACGGTGCACCTCTATCCGGCGCACCACGGTTTCAACTGCGACCAGCGGGGCGCCTGGGACGCTCCCTCGGCCGCGCTCGCCCGTGAGCGTACGCTCGCCTTCTTTTCACAGCACCTGGGCTGAGTCCGGCATGCGCAACCTGCTGCGACGGGGCCTGTTGTGGCTGGCCTGTGGCGCGGCGCCTGTGATGGCGCAGACCCCGTACGCGGGGCCGCTGTTCGACGCCCATCTGCACTACAACGACGATGCCTGCGTGCAGGACGCACCCGACCCGGCCTGCCCGCACCCGCTGACCGATGTGCTGGCCCGCATGCAGCGCAACGGCGTGCGCGCGGTGCTGGCCAATTCGCGGCCCAATGCCGGCACCCTTGCCCTGGCCGGCGCGCGCGAGGCCACGCATGCCGCGGGCGTGACCGTGGTGCCCTTCGTGCGCCTGTACCGGGACCGGGCCGACTACAGCAGCTGGTTCCGGGACGAGAGCATCGTCGAGCTGGTGACCACCGAACTGGCGCGGGGCACACCGGCCGGACCCTATCAGGGCCTGGGCGAGTTCCACCTCTACGACAGCGCGAATGCCAACGGGCCGGTGGCGCGGCGGCTGATGGCACTGGCCGAGGAAAAGCAGCTTGCGGTGCTTGCGCACGTCGACGACGTGGCGATCGACCTGCTGATGGCTCACACCGCGGGGAAAGGCGATCTGCCGCCGGGCCGCCCCAAGGCAGATCAGCCCCCTGGGGGGGCAGCGACCCGCGAAGCGGCGGAGCGTGGGGGCTTTCGCTTGATCTGGGCGCACACGGGCATCGGTGGAGCTTCCGTCGAACGCGTCGATGCGCTCATGGCGCGCTACCCCCTGCTGATGGGCGAGCTGTCCTACCGGCCGGGCCTGACCTGCGGCGACGGGCAGCTGTGCCCCGAGTGGCACAGCCTGCTGCTGAAGTACCCCGAACGGTTTCTGATCGGATCGGACACCTGGGTCAACCAGCGCTGGCTCTATTACGACGAGCTGATGCAGTCTTACCGGCACTGGCTGGGCGGGCTGCCGGCCAGCGTGGCGCGGCGCATTGCCTGGGACAACGCCGCCACGCTGTTCGGCGTGGCGCACGGCAACGGCCGGCCCTGACGCGGTGGGCCGCGCTCAGCGCCCGCTGCGCGCCAGGTAGCGCTTGCGCCAGAAGACCACGCTCAGGCCCACGGCGATCAGGACCATTGAGCCCATGGCCCACCAGAAGCCGGCGTTGTCGTGCAGCAGCGGGATGAACTCGAAGTTCATGCCGAAGATGCCGGCGATCAGGTTCAGCGGCAGGAAGATGGCGGTCAGCGCGGTGAGCGTGCGCATGATGTCGTTGGTGCGGTTGCTTTGCGCCGAGAAGTGCATCTGCACCGCGGTCTCGGCGTTCTGCTCCAGCCGGCGCACGTGGTGGATCACCCGCTCGATGTGCTCCAGCACGTCGCGGCTGCGCACCTTGAGCAGTTCCAGTCCTTTGTGGCCGCCGAAGTGGTCGCCGTGGCCCTCGACCACCTCCCAGCCCGCCAGCGCCTCGATCCAGTCCTGGATCGCGGCGCGCTGGTCTTCGCAGATCTCGTCGAGCTGGTGCAGCGAGATGCGGGCGTCCAGCAGCGAACCCCAGTTCGTGAACCGGGTGGACGGGTGCAGCAGCTCGGCCTGCCAGTGGTCCAGCTGCCGCGTGAGCTCGCGTCGCAGCTCCAGGTAGCCGTCGACCATCTGGTTGACGATGCGCAACATCAGGTCGGCCGGGCCGGCGGGCAGATTCACACCAGCCGCCCGCGCGGCACTCGTGCCCGCGCCCAGCAGGCGGGTGGCGTAGTGGTCCAGCACCGTGCAGCCGGCCGGGTGCACCGTCAGCAGCACCCGGTCGAACACCGCGAAGCCCACCGGGCTGGTGTCGATGCGGCGCAGCACCGGCGGCCCGCCGCGCCGGGTGGGCTGCGTGAGCACCTGGCCCGGGTGGGAGAGGTCGGTTTCGCTGTGCCCGGCGGCCAGGCGGCGGAACACCAGCAGGTCGTACTGCGAGGTGTAGTCGAAGTGCGAGGGCAGCTGGTTGTTCAGCAGGTCGGAGATGTGCAGGTCCACCAGCGGCACGCTGCCCAGCGCCAGCAGCGTGGACTGCACATGGCCCTGCTCCAGCTCGAATTCCCGCCGGCCGCAGGCGATCCAGATGAATCCGCTGACCGGCGGTTGCGTGGGCAGACCATCCGATTCGGTGACCGAGGTCGTCTGGACGTGGAAGACGCGCATGCCCGGACGCGCTTCAGCCGCGCAGCAGCCGCGCGGCGTCGCGCGCGAAATAGGTCAGGATGCCGTCGCAGCCGGCGCGCTTGAAGGCCATCAGGCTCTCCATCATCACCGCGTCGTGGTCCAGCCAGCCGTTCTGGGCGGCGGCCTTGAGCATCGCGTATTCGCCGCTGACCTGGTAGGCGAAGGTGGGCATGTGGAACTCGTCCTTCACGCGGCGCACGATGTCCAGGTAGGGCATGCCGGGCTTGACCATCACCAGGTCCGCGCCTTCGGCGATGTCCAGCGCCACCTCGCGCAGCGCCTCGTCGCTGTTGCCCGGGTCCATCTGGTAGACCTTCTTGTCGGCCTTGCCCAGGTTGGCGGCCGAGCCCACCGCATCGCGGAACGGGCCGTAGAAGGCGCTGGCGTACTTGGCGCTGTAGGCCATGATGCGTGTGTGCACGTGGCCGGCGGCTTCCAGCGCCTGGCGGATCGCACCGATGCGGCCGTCCATCATGTCGCTGGGCGCCACCATGTCCACGCCGGCCGCAGCCTGGGTCAGCGCCTGCTGCACCAGGATCTTCACCGTCGGGTCGTTCAGGATGTAGTTGTGTTCGTCCAGCACACCGTCCTGGCCGTGGCTGGTGTAAGGGTCCAGGGCCACGTCGGTCATGACGCCCAGGCCGGGAAAATCCTTCTTGAGCGCCCGCACCACGCGCGGCACCAGGCCCTCGGGGTTCATGGCTTCCTGGCCGTCCGGCGTCTTGAGCGACTGGTCGATCACCGGGAACAGCGCCATGTAGGGGATGCCCAGCTTCACGCAGTCCTCGGCCACCGGCAGCAGCAGGTCCAGGCTCAGGCGTTCGACGCCCGGCATGGACGCGACCGCTTCGCGCCGGCCGGCGCCGTCGAGCACGAACACCGGGTAGATGAAGTCGGCGGGGCTCAGCCGGTGCTCGCGCACCAGGTCGCGGGTGAAGACGTCGCGGCGCAGGCGGCGCGGACGGGACAGGGGGTAGGGGGCGGGTGTGTGCATGAGGCTATTGTGGCAAACCGGTCAACCGTGCAGTAATTTGCGATGGCCCCAGTGCAGCGTGTCCGGGTGGTTGTTGCAAATCGTAAAAAAAGCACGATGATTGAGAACGTCGGAGTGACGTCTTGCACGCCGCGTAATAAGAAAATACTGATGCTTCTGCAGCCATGCGGGACGCAGTAGGAATCTTTCACTCAAGAGCACTGTCATGCAGCCCACCAGATCCAGCCCAC
Organism: Hydrogenophaga pseudoflava NBRC 102511; assembly: GCF_001592285.1. GTDB lineage: Bacteria > Pseudomonadota > Gammaproteobacteria > Burkholderiales > Burkholderiaceae_C > Hydrogenophaga > Hydrogenophaga pseudoflava. The sequence goes on from NZ_BCWQ01000018.1 coordinate 90,256, forward strand.
CCAACCAGACCTCCAACCCCAAACCGGGCGCCCCGACCGAGGCCGATGCATGGAAGCTGGAGGACCACTGGCAGGAGCTGGTGTCTGCGCTGGCCGACCAGTTCACCGAAGGTGTGAGCAGCCTTCAAAACCAGATCGACCAGCTGCTGGCCAAGGGCCGCATCACCAAGATGGAGCACCGGGCGCTGAACATCCCTGCCGAACGCATCAAGCTGGCGGGGCTCAGCGCCCAGCAGATCCACCGCCTGTACGGAGGGCGCATCCGTCAGACGCACGAGAAGGTGAACATGGCCGATCTGGTGGAGGGCGTGTTGCAGGAGCGCAAGCAGGAACTGGGCATCCTGGGCATCGCCCTGCGCCGCAAGCTCAAGCCGGTCGAGGTGCTGATCGACCCGACGTTGGCGCATTCCTTTGTCAACGCGGTGCTCGACTGGGGCATTCCGTTCGGCAACCGGGTGGATGTGCGCATGGACCTCAATGCGTGGCCACAGCACGCGCGGCTGCAGATGCGCGTGGCCAACGACGGGATCCCGCCTTCGAGCAGCACCGCGTCCGACAGCCTCAGCTGGATGCTGATTCGCCAGATCGCTGCCGCCTCGGGCGGTATCGACCTCGAGCGCGACGTGACCGCCGAGGGCGTCAGTTTTACGGCGATGTTCAGCCGCACCGTGGTGCAGGCGGTCGATGGCATTTCGACCGTCGACCTGTCGGACGAACACTCGTCGATGTTCAAGTCGCTCTCGGGCACGTATGTGCTCACGATCTCCCCTAGCCTGCAGATCCGTGCCGACGTGCGGGATGCGCTGCGTGAAATCGGGATCACCTCCGACAGCGTGGTGGACTTCCATCAGGCCCGCGATGCCGTCAAGGCCCGCATGCCCAACCTGATCGTGGTCGATTCGGAGATCAAGGACGGGGAGTTCGAGCGCTTCCGCAGCGAGCTGTTGCGCGAGGTGTTCGAGTTTCCGTTCGTGGAGATTTCGCCCGACGACAGTTCGTTTGACATGTCCGGGTTTGGCGAGTTTTCGATGGCCAAGGTCGGACGCGGGAACATCCGGGAGGCGCTGGGCACGGCCGTGATGTTCGAATTGGCCAAGATGATGTAGTGCTTTTGGGTCTATTTATTGGCCTGCGCGCAGGCCCTGTCAGTTTTGACAGGGCTTCGCTTCACATTCGATGTGATCTGTTGTAACATCAGCCCCGAGCGCGTCCTTGGACCGCTCCCCGCTTTTCCTCCCTGAGCGGGTGCCTTAGTGTGTGACAGCAAAAAGGCTTCCTAACCCGGCCCTGTGGGCCGGGTTTTTTTTGTGCCGTGCGGCCATGAATCCCTGCAGCGGCGGCGCAGATAAACTGCCCGCATGCTCTGGGTCAAATCCTTCCACATCGTCTTCATCGCCAGCTGGTTCGCGGGCCTGTTTTACCTGCCCCGCATTTTTGTGAACCTGGCGATGGTTCCCCCTGAAAGCGTGGCCGAGCGCGAACGGCTGATGCTGATGGCCGAAAAGCTGTTCCGTTTCACCACCATGCTGGCCGTCCCTGCGCTGGTCCTGGGGCTCTGGCTCTGGCTGGGGTATGGGATCGGCCTGGGTGCCGGCAACGGGTGGATGCACGCCAAGCTTCTGCTGGTGGTTCTGATTCTGGGCTATCACCACGCCTGTGGGCGGCTTCTGAAGTCCTTCAGGACCAATGCCAATCGGCGCCACCATGTCTGGTTCCGGTGGTTCAACGAAGCGCCGGTGATCATGCTGGTGCTGGTGGTCGTTCTGGTGGTCGTCAAGCCATTCTGATGACCGGGCGCGCCGTGGCGAGCCGATCCTCTGCTATTCCGCTGTCGCTGCTGTTTGCGGCGCTCGTCGTCTATGCCAGTCTCTATCCTTTCGAAGGATGGCGCTGGTCTGGCGGACAGGTGTGGGCGTTTCTGAGCGCGCCCCTTCCCCGTTACTGGACGAAGTTCGATGTGTCGGCCAACCTGGTGGGCTATGTGCCGCTTGGGTTCCTGGCGGCGCTGGGGTTGCTGCGGTCGGGCTGGGGGCGCTGGGCGTGGTGGTTTGCGGTGCTGTTGCCGGCCATGCTGTCGCTGTCGCTGGAGACCCTGCAGAATTTCCTGCCCATGCGGGTTCCGTCCAACCTGGACCTCGGACTCAACATCGCAGGGGGCGTGCTGGGCGTTTGCCTGGCCTGGTTCCTCGAACGACTGGGTGTGATGCGGCAATGGACGCAGTTCCGTCGGAACTGGTTCGCGCCTCAGGCGCACGGATCGCTGGTGTTGCTGGCGCTTTGGCCGTTTGCCCTGCTGTATCCGTTGTCGGTGCCGTTCGGCCTGGGGCAGGCCTGGGAACAGCTAGAGGAGGTGTTGTCCAGTCTGCTGGTGGACACGCCCTTCCTGGTCTGGCTGCCCTTGCAGTCGGAAGCGGCAGTGCCGCTGAGCCCCCTGGCGCAGGCGTTGTGCGTGGCGCTGGGTCTGCTGGCACCGCTGATGCTGGGGTATGCGGATGTGCATGCTCCCTCGCGCAGGCTGGTGCTGCTGGTTGCGCTGCTTTTGTCGGCCCTGGGCGCCGCCGGATTCTCGGCGGCCATGACTTACGGGCCGGACCACGCCTGGGCCTGGGTGGACATGCCGGCGCTGCTGGGCATGGCCGTCGCCGCGCTGGTGGCGCTTGCCACGTTGAGGCTGCCACCGCGCGCGTGCCACGTCAGTCTGCTGCTGGCACTCGCAGTCTCCCTGAGTCTTCTCAATCGTGCGCCAGTGAGTGCCTACTTTGACCAGTCTTTGAACGTCTGGGAGCAGGGGCGTTTCATCCGCTTCCACGGCCTGTCTCAGTGGCTGGGCTGGCTGTGGCCGTTTGTCGCCCTGATGTATGCCGTGCGGGCAGTGACCCGACTCCCCGCCGGGCGCCAGGCCGACCACTAGAATCCAGCCATGTCAGAGAACCGATCCTCCTACTACGAGCGCCACATCTTTTTCTGCCTGAACCAGCGCGACAACGGCGAAAACTGCTGCGCGCAGCACAAGGCGCAGGCGGCCTTTGATCGGTGCAAGAGCCAGTCCAAGGCATTGGGCCTGTTGGGCCCCGGCAAGGTGCGGGTGAACAAGGCGGGCTGCCTGGATCGCTGTGCCGGTGGCCCCATCGCCGTCGTGTACCCCGAGGCTGTCTGGTACAGCTACGTGGATGAACAGGACATCGACGAGATCGTGCAGTCGCATCTCAGGGATGGGGTGGTGGTCGAGCGCTTGCGAACGCCACCGGAAGTCGGGCGCTGAGATGCCCGGATTCCTGGATTGATAGCGCGACACACGTGAACGCACACACCGAGCATCTTTTTCAGGTGGGTCCCTCCGGGCAGCTGGAGGTGGCCATCGACCGCGCTGCCGGGTCTTCCCGTGGGATGGCGGTCATTGCGCATCCCCACCCATTGCATGGGGGCACCCTCACCAACAAGGTGGTGCAGACCCTGGCGCGTGCCTTCGTCCTTTGCGGCTGGACGGCCGTGCGGTTCAACTTCCGTGGTGTGGGTGCGAGCGGGGGTGTCTACGACGAAGGGCGCGGGGAGTTGCAGGACATGCTGGAGGTTGTCCGCTCACAGGTGCCTGACGGTCCGCTGTGTCTTGCCGGCTTCTCGTTTGGTGGCTTCGTCGCAAGCCAGGCCGTGGCCGCATTGCACGGTCAGCGGGACATCCAGAAGGTGGTGCTGGTCGGCCCTGCCACCAGCCGGTTCGGCGTCGCCGCTATTCCGGATGAACTTCGCCAGCGCACATTGGTCATTCATGGCGAGCACGACGACACTGTGCCGCTGCAGTCCGTGATGGATTGGGCGCGCCCGCAAGCCCTGCCTGTGCTGGTGGTGCCAGGCGGGGGGCACTTCTTTCATGGGCAGTTGCCCTTGTTGCGAGAACTGGTGCAGCGGCATCTCGTCGCCTGAACTCGGGTCGCTTCGGCCCTGGACTTCTTTCTTCTCTTTCAATTCCATGCTGTTTGAACGAATCTTGCCCAAGGGTGGTCTGCTGGCCGTTTTCTTTCTGTGTTGGCACCTGGCCGCCTCGGCGGCTGTTCCGCAACCTCCGGAAGTGGCGGCGCGGGCGTACCTGCTTCTGGATGTGTCGTCCGGGCAGGTCCTGGCGGCCAAGGAACCGGACAAGCCTGTCGAACCCGCTTCGCTCACCAAGCTGATGACTGCCTATCTCGTGTTTGATGCCCTCAAATCCGGCAAGATCGATCTCAAACAGACACTTTCAGTGAGTGAGCGGGCCTGGAAAATGCCGGGCTCCCGCATGTTCATTGACCCCAAGATGAAAGTGCCGGTGGAGGATCTCATCAAGGGCATGATCGTTCAGTCGGGCAATGACGCCACCATGGCTCTTGCCGAGGGCGTGGGTGGAAGTGCGGAGCAGTTCGTCGAAATGATGAATCGCCAGGCCAAGGCGCTGGGAATGAACGCCAGCAGCTTCAGGAACCCGGAAGGTCTGACCGTTCCGGGGCACACCACCACGGCCCGGGATCTGGCGACGCTGGCGACCCGGCTGATGCGCGACTTCCCTGAATACGTTCCGTATTACGCCATTCAGCGTTACCGCTATCCAGGCACTCCAGCAGCCAATGACACCAACCGGAACCTTCTGCTGTTCCGCGACCCCTCTGTGGATGGCCTGAAGACCGGACACACCGATGCCGCCGGCTATTGCCTCGTTGCAACTGCCCGCCGGCCCAGTGCGTTGCTGGGCGCCGGAGCAGAGGGGCAGCGCAGGCTGTTGAGCGTCGTGTTGGGTGCTGCCAGCGAAAATTCGCGTGCAGCGGAGAGTCAGAAGCTGCTGAACTGGGGGTTCACGGCCTATGAGGCGGTCCGCTTGAGCTCCGTGGGCGGTGCGGTGGTCACTCCTCGCGTCTGGAAGGGGCGCGCGGATCAGGCCAAGCTTGGGCGCCCCGAGGGCGTGGTGGTGTCCGTTCCGGCAGGAACCGGCGCCGGGCTCAAAACCGAGGTCACGCGCCCGGATCCGTTGGTGGCCCCTCTGCTCAAGGGGCAGCAGGTGGGGGTGCTTCGTGTGCGTACCGCGGGCGGCGAGACGGTTGCCGAGGTCCCTCTGACGGTGCTGGAGTCCGTTGAAGAGAGTGGCATTTTCGGGCGGGCCTGGGACGCACTGCGGCTGTGGATCCAGTGAGTACATCGGTGCGTCGACGGACACCAGAGAGATGGATTTGGTCTTTCAATAGGCCCGTGATACAGTAGAGGGCTTTTCGGAATTTTCCGAAGGGTTTCGCTTTTTCGCTCATCAAACGTTTAGGGACGTTTCTTTCATGCCAACCATCAGTCAACTCGTGCGCCACGGCCGGGAGGTCGAAAAGACCAAGTCCAAGAGCCCGGCCATGGAAAACTCGCCGCAGCGTCGTGGTGTGTGTACCCGCGTGTACACCACGACCCCCAAGAAGCCCAACTCCGCTCTGCGCAAGGTCGCCAAGGTGCGCCTGACCAACGGTTTTGAGGTGATTTCCTACATCGGTGGTGAAGGCCACAACCTCCAGGAGCACAGCGTCGTGCTGGTTCGTGGTGGTCGTGTCAAGGATCTGCCCGGTGTGCGTTACCACATCGTCCGCGGCTCGCTGGACCTGCAAGGCGTGAAAGACCGCAAGCAGGCGCGCTCCAAGTACGGTGCCAAGCGTCCCAAGAAGGCCTGATCTTCCTGAAATGTCGGTGTTTGTTCCGCCTGGCAGGTGGTGCAAACGTAGTGACCCCAAACACGGGCTGTTCCGTGCGGGTCGAGTAAGTGAGGGTCCCGGATGGCTCTCGCGGTGTCCGAAAGGGCGCCAACTGAAGCAATGCAGAGGTAAAAAATGCCACGTCGTCGCGAAGTCCCTAAACGTGAAATCCTGCCGGATCCCAAATTCGGCAATGTCGAGCTTTCCAAGTTCATGAACGTGATCATGGAAGGTGGCAAGAAGGCGGTTGCCGAGCGCATCATCTACGGCGCCCTCGAGCAAATCGAGAAGAAGACCGGCAAGGATCCGGTGGAAATATTCTCGACCGCCATCAACAACGTCAAGCCCATGGTGGAAGTCAAGTCCCGCCGCGTGGGTGGTGCCAACTACCAGGTGCCCGTTGAGGTGCGCCCCGTCCGCCGTCTGGCGCTGTCGATGCGCTGGATCAAGGAGGCGGCCCGCAAGCGCAGCGAAAAGTCCATGGCCCAGCGCCTGGCCAATGAACTGGTTGAGGCAACAGAAGGTCGTGGTGGCGCCATGAAAAAGCGCGACGAAGTGCACCGTATGGCCGAGGCCAACAAGGCGTTCAGCCACTTCCGCTTCTGATTCACGCGGGCGTTTTGTACGCCTGCTGTTCTTTTGGAAGCGAGCCCGCGGGCCCCACAGGGTCGCGGGCTTTGGTATTTAATTTTGGAGAATTTTCATGGCACGCACCACGCCCCTTGAGCGTTACCGCAACATCGGTATTTCGGCCCACATTGACGCCGGCAAGACCACCACCACCGAGCGCATCCTGTTCTATACCGGTGTGAACCACAAGATTGGTGAGGTGCACGACGGCGCCGCCACTATGGACTGGATGGAGCAGGAGCAGGAGCGTGGTATCACGATCACGTCCGCTGCCACCACCTGCTTCTGGAAGGGCATGGACCTGTCCTACCCCGAGCACCGCTTCAACATCATCGACACCCCCGGCCACGTGGACTTCACCATCGAGGTGGAGCGTTCCATGCGCGTGCTCGACGGTGCTTGCATGGTGTATTGCGCCGTGGGTGGCGTGCAGCCCCAGTCTGAGACCGTCTGGCGCCAGGCCAACAAGTACAAAGTGCCCCGTCTGGCCTTCGTGAACAAGATGGACCGCACTGGTGCCAACTTCTTCAAGGTCTATGACCAGATGAAGCTGCGCCTGAAGGCCAACCCGGTGGCGATCGTGATACCGATCGGTGCCGAAGACAACTTCAAGGGCGTGATCGACCTCATCAAGATGAAGGCCATCATCTGGGACGAAGCGTCCCAGGGCATGAAGTTCGAGTACCAGGACATCCCGGCCGACCTGCAGGCGCAGGCCGAGGAGTGGCGCAGCAAGATGGTCGAGGCAGCCGCTGAAGCCAACGAAGAGCTGATGAACAAGTACCTTGAGGAAGGCGACCTGACCGAAGCCGAAATCAAGGCCGGCATCCGTGCGCGGACGCTGGCGGTTGAGATCCAGCCGATGCTGTGCGGTACCGCCTTCAAGAACAAGGGTGTGCAGCGCATGCTGGACGCCGTCATCGATTTCCTGCCTTCGCCGGTGGACATTCCGCCCGTGGCAGGTACCGACGACGATGACAAGGAAACCTCCCGCAAGGCTGACGACGAAGAGAAGCTGTCCGCCCTGGCGTTCAAGCTCATGACCGACCCGTTTGTGGGGCAGCTGACTTTCGTTCGCGTGTACTCGGGCGTGCTCAAGAAGGGCGACACCGTCTACAACCCGATCAAGGGCAAGAAGGAGCGCATCGGCCGTATCGTGCAGATGCACGCCAACAACCGCCAGGAAGTCGAAGAAATCCGGGCAGGCGACATCGCTGCCTGTGTGGGCCTGAAAGATGTGACCACGGGCGAAACCCTGTGCGATCCGTCCGCCATCATCACCCTGGAAAAGATGGTCTTCCCTGAGCCCGTGATCGCGCAGGCCGTGGAGCCCAAGTCGAAGGCCGACCAGGAAAAGATGGGCATCGCCCTGGGCCGTTTGGCTGCCGAAGATCCGTCCTTCCGTGTCAAGACCGACGAAGAGTCCGGTCAGACCATCATTGCCGGTATGGGCGAGTTGCACCTGGAGATCATCGTCGACCGCATGAAGCGCGAGTTCGGCGTGGAAGCCAACGTGGGCAAGCCGCAGGTGGCCTACCGCGAAACCATCCGTGGCACCGTGGAAGAAGCCGAAGGCAAGTTCGTGCGCCAGTCCGGCGGCAAGGGCCAGTACGGTCACGTGGTGTTCAAGATCGAACCACAGGAGCCGGGCAAGGGGTTCGAGTTCGTGGACGCCATCAAGGGCGGTGTGGTGCCGCGCGAATACATCCCTGCTGTGGGCAAGGGCGTGGAAGAGGCGCTGAACCAGGGTGTGCTGGCCGGGTATCCGGTGGTCGACGTGAAGGTCACTCTGCATTTCGGTTCGTACCACGACGTGGACTCGTCCGAACAGGCGTTCAAGATGGCCGCCATCTTTGGTTTCAAGGAGGGCTGCCGCAAGGCTCAGCCCGTCATCCTCGAGCCAATGATGGCCGTGGAAGTCGAGACCCCGGAGGACTATGCCGGTACCGTCATGGGCGACCTGTCTTCCCGTCGCGGCATGGTGCAGGGCATGGACGACATGGTCGGCGGCGGCAAGGCCATCAAGGCCGAGGTGCCGCTGTCCGAAATGTTCGGCTATGCCACCACGTTGCGCTCCATGACCCAGGGTCGTGCCACCTACACCATGGAATTCAAGCACTACAGCGAGGCTCCGCGGAACGTGTCCGAGGCCATCGTCGCCGCTCGTTCCAAGTAATCAGATCGGTCTTCGGCGCCCGTCGGGGTGGGCCGGCTGCCCGTGGCAGGCCCGTGCCGGAGACGTTAAACACTCACGGGTTTTGTTCTTTCAACAGAGGTATTTGCAA
>NZ_BCWQ01000019.1 GCF_001592285.1 Hydrogenophaga pseudoflava NBRC 102511
CTGGAGTTGGTCATGCAGCACGATCTGTTCTCTTCCCTCGATTCCCTCCTGTCGGTGCCCGCTGGGGCTGGGGGCTTTCTCATCCGTGAACTGACGGGCCAATACCGGCCGGCCGAGGCCGATGAAGTGCTGCTGGCGGCGCAGCGATTGCTGGCGGCCCAAGTGCGCGGCAGCGATCTGATGGACTCGCCCGCTGTGGTCAAGGACTTCTTGCGCGCCCGCCTGGGCAACCTACCGCACGAGGTGTTTGCAGTGGTGCACCTGGACTCGCAGAACCGCGTGCTGGATTACGTCGAGATGTTCCGCGGCACGGTCAGTCAGACATCGGTGTACCCGCGCGAGGTGGTGCGCGATGCCCTTCTGCGGAACAGTTGCGCTCTGGTCCTGGTGCACAACCATCCCAGCGGCGAAGCGCGTCCATCGCGGGCCGACGAACATCTGACGCAGACGATCAAGGCCGCAGCGGCGTTGGTCGATGTGCGGGTGCTCGATCACTTCATCGTCGCCGGCGACGTGATCTGCTCGATGGCCGAGCTTGGCCTCGTGTAACCCCTGGGGCCTTCGGCCCCAATTTTTTTGATCTTGATCAGCGCGCTGCGCGCGAACACAGGGGAGGGCAGAGCATGGCCGGTGTTCACCGGCAGCACAGGGAGCAGCGGCCCTTTCCCGTGCCCGGGGATCGCGGTCTGGTTTCCTTCCCGCTGCGCGTGAACGAGCCCGCTGGACGAACTGACGTTCGGTCCACTCCCGCCGCTGCGCTGTGGTCCCGTCCCGTCCGCCAGATCGTCCCCCCGATCAGCCGCCATGCCCGAAGCCGGGCCGCTGGGAATTCCGGAGACAGCGAACCCCTGAAGTGATCGCAGCGGCTCGAACGCCGCGCCAGTCGCTGCGCTTGGTGTCACGCCGTCCGCAGAGTCGCCGCTGCTCACGTCGTCCGGCCGCCTGCGCTTTGCTGGTCGCCCGAAGAGGTTCGGGGCAGCGCGTGCGCCAATGGGCCCACCGTCATCCCCCCACGGCGCCCCCATCCACAGGTGAGGGGGGACTTGTGGGGGGATCTTTCAGCGGTGGGCCAGGTGACTGGCTCACTGATTCGTGCTGCAAGGTTTGCCCATCCCCCACCCCTTCCCGAGGGAAGGGGCCTTGCCCACCCCCCGCCCGCCCGTGGGCGGGAGCGAGGGAGTCCGAGCGAGAGGATCGGTTTTGAGGAGCCCGGATCGGGGTCCGGCTGGTCGCTCTTGCAAGGAGTTTCATCATGGCCAACGTTCAAGTCATCCAGCGTCACGCGCACCTGGCATCCGCCGTCAAGCTCGAATTCGTCAACGGGCGCGAAGGCAAGGTCGCCAAGGCGGTGCTGACCGCCATCAGCAACAGCCGCCGAGGTAGCGGCGAAGAGCGGTCCGAGGAAGCCACCGCGATCCAATGGACGCTGTGGGCCAAGCAGGCCGAACACGCGGCCGAGTACCTGGGCAAGGGCTCGCACGTGAACATCGTCGGGCGGGTGCGCAACAACCACTACCAGGACGGCGACGGGGTGGAGGTCTACGGGCTGGCGTTCACCGTGGACGAAATCGACTACCTCGACAGCAAGGCCGAAGGCGAGGCCCGCCGCGCGCGCGAAGGTGCAGGCGATCCAGCCCCAGCCGCCCCCAGCACACCCAACAGCAACCGCAAGGCCCGCAGCGAACGCCAACCGGCACACGCCTGAACTCACACACCGGGCGGTTCTTCCGCCCGGTATGCCTCATTCCGCATTTTCCGATCCAGGAGCATCACCATGATCTCTACCGCCCATTCCCCCCGTCTGGCCGCCCGCTTTGGCCAGAACACCTTCGTGATCCGCAGCGAAACCCCGCTGGCCGAAGACCAGATGCGCCGGGCCGCACCGTCCATCTTTGCCGAAGGCAAACACGGCAGCCGCTCCGATCGCTACACCTACATCCCCACCATCGACGTGCTACGCGGTCTGCGGCAGGAAGGCTTTGAACCCTTCATGGTGGCCCAGAGCAAAAGCCGCATTGAAGGTAAGACCGAGTTCACCAAGCACATGATCCGCATGCGCCACGCCGGGCAGGTGAACACCCGGCCCGAGGCCAACGAGATCATCCTGATCAACAGCCACGATGGCGCCAGCAGCTATCAGATGCTCGCGGGCGTGTTCCGCTTTGTCTGCTGCAACGGTCTGGTGGTCGGGGACGTCACCAACGACATCCGCATTCCGCACAAGGGCAACATCCGGGACGAGGTGATCGAAGGCGCGTTCCGGGTGCTGGAAGACTTCGAGGTGGTGGACGCCTCCACCGACCGCATGAAAGCTCTGCCGCTGCAGCGCGAGGAACAGCAGGCCTTTGCCACCGCAGCCCTGGCGCTGCGCTATGGCGAACGGGGGGAGGGTGAGCCACCGGCCCCGGTGACCGCCGAACAGCTGATCGAAGCCCGCCGACCGGAGGACTTCGGCAACAGCCTGTGGACCACATTTCAGCGGGTGCAGGAGAACGCGTTACGTGGTGGTCAGCCCGGGCGCGGCGCCAAGGGGCGGCGCCTGCACACCCGGCCGGTCGCCAGCATCGACCGCAGCGTGAGCCTGAACCGGGCGCTGTGGGTGCTGGCAGAAGAGATGCGCAAGCTCAAGGCCTGAACGGGCATAACACCACACCGCCCCAACGCTGGGCGGTGTGGTGTGTCGGAGATTCCGAAACGCGCTCGCCGGCTGCCGCCGGCTCGCGCGATCCCGGCCGCGGCTTCTCACCGAAGCCACAGCCAGGCGGCCATCGCCCAGCTGATGGCCGAAGCAAGCACCGCTGTCGCGGCGTGCAGAAGCCACCCCTCCCAGGGGCGTGCAACCTTACGGGCCAGGGCCGCCACATCCTGCAGCGGCAACGTCACCCGCTGCAGGGTTGGGCCAATTTCATTGCGGAACACCAAACGCGCCGCTTCCTCCATGGCCCGGGTCTGTGTGTCCACAGTCCCCCGGGCCATTTCGTCGGCGCGGCGGGCGATGTGCTTCACCGTCTGCAGCTTCGCGTTCTCGGTGATTTCTTCCATGCGCTTTGAATAGGCCTCGACCTTCTCCGCCAGATCGGTGCTGGTACTCAGCAACCCCATGCGGCTAGCTTCCAGTTGGGGTGCCAATTTCTCGACCCGATCCAGCAACGTGCCCAGATCGCCGATGGCCACCGCCATCAGCTCCTCACGGGCCGTGACCAGGTCGCTCACTGTGCCTGCCGTGCCAGCGGCACCACGTTGCTGGCGGCGCTCTCGGCCAGACCGAGCGCCGCAAAGCAGGCATCCAGCTGCGGCAACACCCCAACCGCCAGCCGCCGTGTGGCGAGCTTCTGGGCCAGCGCGAGCTTTTCTGCGGTGTCGCTGGCCTTGACGATCAAGGCCTTGTAGTCGGTCTCGTCACGGGCCAGGGTGGCGAGGTCGGCATTGCTGCCCCGGATGCGACCGTACACCTCGTTGGGGCCCAGATAGCAGGCCACGTTCTCTGTGGCGATGGGCTGCACTTTGAGGAAGGCCCGCAACAGATCGAAGTGCGCTGGGACATCTGCGGCGCTGCTCACCATGTTGAACACCAGCCGCACCCTTGAACGGGGCACACCCAGTCGCGCCATCTCGACCAGAGTGGCGATGGTGTCCTGCTGCTGCTTGAGGGCTGGCACCGTGGGAACCACGAACGCATCGAAGTCCTCATGACTGCCTTGGTACTTCTGCATCAGGTCGAGCAATTCCTCCACGTTGCTGGCCCCGATGTCCACCACCGCGCTGTCCATGGTCTGCAGGAGTTCCTGCAGCTCGCCAAACTGCCGGCCACGCATGGCATGGCCTTCGCCGTCGGCCGCGTTCAGGCTCTCCACGGAAAACAGCTCCGCGCCGTCGATACGAGGCAGCAGCAGGTGCCTGGCTATGGTGGTTTTGCCCACGTTCCCCGAGAAGTTGATCACTGCGATTTTCATGACGGGTCCTTTGCGTTGAGCCTGGCGCGCGCCAGGGGGTTGGTGATCCGGCTGCTGGCGAACGCTTCGGCGATCTCCTTGCCGCTGCGCATGTCCGTTTGCACGGAAACGACCTGAGGTGACTGGGGCGTGGTGGTTGCAGTAGGGGACGTGGACACCAGCGGTTGGGTGAGAGCGGATGGCGCTTCATCTGGTCGTGCACCGTAGGCCAAGGCCTGTGCGCTGGAAGCTGCTTTGGTGGCCCTGGCCACTTCGCGCTGCACGGTCGCATTGCTCACATGCACGCCGACCGCAGCCAAGGCCTTGCGGATCGCCTCGAAGGTATAGCCCTGGGCGCGCAGCTCCCGCATGTCCTGCGCAAAGCGCCTGGCCTTGCGGGAGCTTCTGCCCGGTGGATCGGTTGGAACCAGTTTCATTGTTCGGTTTCTGGTCAGGTGTTGGTCGGCTGTTCTTCAACTGCTGATCGGTTTGTGCAGTGGCTGTTTGCCTGCAGACCACTGCTCGTGCTGTCTGTTCACGTCCTGAGCGGTGCTGCTCGGTACGTGCTCATCTTCAACCCGGCTGGCGCCTGTTCGCCTGCTGGATTCGGACCCAAATCCAGCGGCTGCAGAGCCTCGATTCGGGCCAATACTGGGTTCATGGGTGAGTGCAGAGATAGGCGCGGTGGCGCCGGTTGTCTGACACGCTCACCCAGGGGTGAATCGTCGTCAGGAGACTCGGTATGGAACCCTCGTCACGTGACCGCATCAGCGTAGACCTGCATGGCCTCAAGGCCCCGCTGATGGAGAGAGCGCAGGCCATCGGCCTCTCGCCTTCCCACCTGGTGCGCCAGGTGCTGGCCGACGCGCTGGGGCGTCCTGCGCTGCCGAATGCAGTGGCCTGCCGCACACCTGTCCAGACAGATCCAGCTTCCCGCACACGTCTGTGCCTGCGCATGCGGTCTGAAGACGCCGCAGCCACGTTGCAGGCCGCGCAACGGGCGGGCATGGCCACCGGTGACTACGTGGCAGCCCTGGTGGCGGGTGTGCCGGCGGTGCTGGACGGAAGAGGGCACGCGCAGACCTTGCAGGCGCTCACCACATCGACGGACGAGCTTGCCCATTTCGGTCGCCGCCTCTACCAGCTGAATGCGTTGTTGCGCCGGGGCGATGTGGAGCCCATCCGCCCCTACGTCGGCATGCTCAAAACGCTGGCCCTTGAAGTGCGCCGCCACCTCGACCATGTCTCATGCGCCCTGGCCGATCTTCAACCACGCCGGCCCAACGTTTCGCCAACAGCCAGAAGAATCCATGCGGGCACCCGAAGGAGCCGACCATGAAAACGTCTACCGGCGGCCGACGCGCCGCATCGTCTGGCACTTCGTCCGTGCCTTCTACCCTGACCAGCGCTCCCCATGCGCCCGACCTCGACGGCATCCTCATCACCTGGGGTGATCGCCTGTTCTATCCGGGCAACCGCATGGTCCAGATTCGGCCCCAGCCGAAGCTGGGCTCTTCGGGCGCGCACCAGCGAGCCAACGCCATCCGCCAGCGCATCGAAGCCACCGTCGTGCGGCGTGCCCCGCAGGTCATGGTCAAAGTCACCGGGGGAGGGCGGAGCATGGCGGCCATCACGGCGCACTTTCGCTACATCAGCAAAAACGGACGGCTGGAGGTTGAGGACCAGCGCGGGGAGACCATGCAAGGCAAAGACGGCCTGCACCACCTGGCCGAGGAGTGGCGCATGGGCGGCGCTCGCATTCCAGAAGACGTCGTGCCAGGCCAACGGCGCGAGGCATTCAACATCATGTTGTCCATGCCCCGCGGCACCGATCCGCTGATCGTTCAGCGCGCCGCGCGGGAGTTTGCGCAGGCCGAGCTGGCCGACCACAAATACGTCATGGTTCTGCACGACCACCAGGCCAACCCGCACGTGCACATCAGCGTGCGTGCCGTGTCCAGACTAGGTAAGCGCCTGAACCCGCGCAAGAACGACCTGCACCGTTGGCGCGAAACCTTCGCTGAGAAGCTGAGAGGCTATGGGGTGGAAGCGGAGGCCACACGGCAAGTCACCCGCGCCAAGTTCCACCAACCGGATCAGCTGTGGCGCCTGAAGGCACAAGACGATGGACGCTTGCGCAAGGTCCGATCTAGCCAGACCGAAGGACCGAAGCTGCGTGCCTCCAGGGCTGCTGCTGTCGATGCCTGGGTGCAGATCGGGCTGGCCCTCGCCGGATCGGATCAGGCGACGGACAGGCAACTGGCGAAACACATTGCCAGCTTCGTGAGGGGCGTGACCGATTCGAACAAGGCGGCCGATGCGCAGACGAAACCCGAGAGGCCGCAAGAGAGCAGGCAACACCCGACGCCACAAACCGAACAACAGCAAACGCGCCAGCAACCCACACCGTCAACCGACATCCATCCGACCCGCTGAGGGCCAAGGCCCTGCCAGCCTTCAGGTGTCGCTCAAGGCAGATCGCAGCGCAGAAGGCGCTCTTGCGGGGGCGCGCCGCGCAGCACCTCGCGCAGCCACGGTGTCTGCTGGAACGCGGGTGGGGGTTGCGTGGTGGTCGTGACGATGTATTGAAAAGCCGATGTCAAGGTGCCTTCCAGCCCGTTCACCACATCGAACAGGCGGTGGTAGACGCTCAGTCCCAGATCGGCTTCGCGGGGGCTGTCGTGCAACAGAAACGCTGGAAGGCGGGTGGTCCCCTGCATGCTCATGCACATCACCGCCAGGTCAAAGGCAATCACCTTCAGTGACTCGATTGCGGCGGTGGAACGCTCACCGCCCAGCTGAACCGCCAGCTTCATGCCATTGCCGTCGAGCGTGACCTTGCCGGAAGCGGTAGGCCCCACCGCAGCCCTGATGATCGCGTTGAAGTAGATGGACAGACCAGAAAACACCTCGACCTGCTGGTCGCGGAACGCTGCTAGACTCTCGCGCTTTTTGTCGATCTGTTCCTGCAGTTTCGCGACCTTTTCCTGAGCCAGCTCCCACGATGCCCAGTCGCGCTCCAGTCGCTGGATGTCGTCCAGGTTCTTTTTCCGTGGACAACGATTCCTCCAGGGCCTTGATGCGCTGTGACACAGCACCCCTGGTGATGCTCAAAGCAGTCGCCGCCTTTTCAAAGCTCTGCTGCTCGATCACCACCGCAAAAGTCTCCAACTGTTCACGATCCAGCATGGGTACCTCCCAACGTCTGTCTGTCGCGGTTGCCAACCTTCGCCATTTAGGGGGGCGGACGAAAAATGTGTCGATACTTTTCAGGTGTCATTCGCTTCTGAGTGGTAACGAGTAGTGTTTTGTTTTGGCTGCTCCAAGGGGAAGACGGATAGAGCGCGCCAACAATAATTACACGCGGTTGCCATGCAGTGTGAATCAACCGAGGGAGCGTGGCACCCTGCAAAGAGTTGAACAAGGAGACGCAACATGTGGCTGTTGGTCGCTCGGGAACCAGGGCCGGATGCCCCCCAATGGGCCGGCAGGAAGATTCTTGCCGTGTTGGACGCGGTCGCTTGGCCGTTGCTTGCCGTTCTGATTGTTTTCCAGTCTCGCGTGCCGCTTGGTGTTGTCAGCACGGTGTTGGCGGTGGCTGCTTTTTCCCTGTCAGTTGCCCGGCTTCGTCGAGCCATCTGGTTGAACCACCGCTACCGCTTCACCACCTGGCGATGGGGTGGGGCGGTTCTCGGTCTGATGTTGCTTGGGGCTACTCTCAAGATCTTTGCTTGAGGGGCTCGACAGTCGTGGCACTGTGATCCCGAAACGAGCAGGGTCGTGAAGCCACTCGACCGTGTTGCGCCATATCTTGCGGCGCCACGGTCTTGGCTGGGCCCAGGGAAACGCGTAGCGGGTTCGAAATACTCCTGCGGCATCTTGCCCCAGCACAATCATGAGCATGTCCGTGCGTTTGGCGTCCGAGTCGTGGATGACCAGGTCACCAGGCTTCCACGTTCTGGTGTTCGGATCGTGAATCAGGCCCATGGCACACTTCACTCAGCGTTGTGCTAGTGAGCCACAGTGGGCCGAGTCTGGCTCCAAGAATCAATGTCAGCTCTTCGCCAAGCCACGGCGCGCGAAGCGAGCCGCACTGGGTTCGGAAACTCATGGCTCGCCATCAAACGATAAATCGTTGATCGACCAAGGCCGGTGATCTTCATGACGGCGCGCATGCGTAGGAGCGCGGCCGTAGGAGGGGCGCTTTGGTCTTGAGGGGGATTGATGTTGTGGTGCTGCACGGTGCGTCTCCCGGTAGAAGCAACACCTACACTGTGAGAGCAAAGGGTTTCAGTCCCAATGCTGGATTCAGGCTCAAATCGTGCATCAGTGATCCAACGATCAGCGTGCACCGAGCAGGTCCGAGCAAAGAAGGTTGTGATACCGTCATCCACCCATACAGTACCGTCTTCTCCCTCCGGTGAGAGCATCCGATACCGTCATCGCGCCACAGAACATGCCACTTTCGCATTCCAATCGCTGCGGCGAACCATCAACGAATGAGTCCGAGAGCGATGAGCCTCGTGATGGGCTCCAGAATGCGACGGTAGATCTGTCGGTATCGAGCCCGTTCGCGGCTGTCACGCAACTCGCTTTCCCTCTGAGTCGCGACCAGCTATTGACAATAGAGTGGGAATGATGCCGATACAGCTACTGTAAAAATATACAGTAATTGTGCAGAATGGTACCCCCGCAATCGCAGCCCAAGGAGGTGTTGCATGGGTATCCGCCATGATCTTTACTACATGCTGCACCTGCCTTGGGCCGTCGCACAGGACATTGACCGGTTGTACCAGTTGTTGAACCGCTCGTACCACGGACCTTCCAAGCCCATGGCCGCTGAGCGGCTGCACACCACACTGGTGCCTCTGGGGTCGTACGAAGACCGCATTCCTCCCGAAATCCTGGCGCTTGTCTTGCGTGTGGGCCCGCAGCTGGACGCGGCGCCATTCCGCGTCTGTTTTGACACCGTGCAGTCGCGCGGCCCTCAGCGTGAGGTCGGCACTGTCGAGCTGGCAGGTCACGGTGTCGGCGTTCGGCCCTTGTTCCTTCTGCGACGGCAACTGGTCACGGCCTTGCGCTCGCTCGGATGGCCCGAGGCTTGGATACGGCCCAGCTTTTATCCACACATCACGCTGGACTACGGGCGGGCGCCGGTCGGTTCCCAGCGAATCACCCCTCTGGCCTGGGACGTGACCGAAGTGCGGCTTGTCGACAGTCTCTATGGGCAGGGGCTCCATGAGGTGCTGGCAAGCTGGCCCCTGCAGGACCGGCAGCCGTCGCTGTTCGATTGACGATGGCACCCAAAGGGTGCGGGACAATGACGGCATGAACGACGCCGAGTACATGGGCCTGGCCCTGAAAGAAGCCCAGGCCGCTCGCGCCGCGGGCGAGGTGCCGGTCGGTGCGGTGATCGTGCACCAGGGCAGGGTGGTGGGCGTCGGGCGCAACGCGCCCATCGCTGCGCACGACCCGACAGCCCATGCAGAAATCGTCGCCCTTCGCGCGGCAGCGCAGACCCTGGGCAACTACCGGCTCGACGACTGCGAGTTGTTCGTGACGCTGGAGCCATGCGCCATGTGCAGCGGCGCGCTGCTGCATTCGCGCCTGCGGCGGGTGGTCTTCGGTGCACATGATCCGAAGACCGGTGCAGCCGGCTCGGTGGTGGACCTGTTCGGTCAGGCTCAGCTGAACCACCACACCCAGGTCTTGGGCGGTGTGCGGGCCGACGAGTGCGGCAGCATGCTCAGCGATTTCTTCAGGTCCCGCCGTGACCAGCAGCGTCGCGAGGGCCAGCCTCTGCGAGACGACGCGCTGCGCACGCCCGAACGCCGTTTCGACGGTTTGCCGGGATACCCCTGGTCGCCGCACTACCTGAGCGATCTCCCGTCGCTGGGCGGCCTTCGCCTGCACTACCTGGACGAAGGGCCGTCGGACGCGCCGCGCACCTGGCTGTGCCTGCACGGCAACCCGGCGTGGAGCTATCTCTACCGCAAAATGATTCCAGTCTTCACCGAGGCGGGAGATCGTGTGGTGGCGCCCGACCTGATCGGCTTTGGCAAGAGCGATAAACCCAAGAAGGACGCGTTCCACCGTTTCAACTGGCACCGCAACGTGCTGCTCGAGTTCGTTGATCGGCTGGACCTGGGCAACGTGGTGCTGGTGGTGCAGGACTGGGGTGGGCTGCTCGGGTTGACCTTGCCGATGGCCTCACCGGGGCGCTACGCCGGCCTGCTCGTCATGAACACCCTGCTGGCCACTGGCGGCGAGACACTGTCTCCGGGGTTCTTGGCGTGGCGCAAGATGTGCGCAGAGAAGCCGCTGTACGACGTCGGCCGCCTGCTCGCGCGCGGCAACCCGCACCTGGATGCCGCCGAATGCGAGGCGTACAACGCGCCGTTTCCCGACGCGGGCCATCGCGCCGCACTGCGCGCCTTTCCGAATCTGGTGCCGGAGCACGCCGAAGACGAAGGCGCAGCCATATCCCGCGAGGCCCTGCTGTTCTGGCGAGATCGCTGGCAGGGCCGGACGCTGATGGTGGTCGGAGCACGCGACCCCGTGTTGGGTGAGCCTGTCATGCAAGCCCTGGCACGCAACATCCGGGGCTGCCCGCCACCTTGGCTGATTTCCGACGCAGGGCACTTCGTTCCCGAGCGGGGCGAGCAGATTGCACGCGCGGCCTGTCAACACTTTTCCAACTATCCCGTTTCTTTCAACGAGCCATGAGCCACATCTACATCTACTCTCCTTCCAGCGCCGTGCGCGACAAGGCCGCCTTCCGGCGCGGGGTGAAACGGCTGCAGCAACTCGGCCACGAGGTCGAGATCGACGAGGCTGCGCTCAGCAGCCACATGCGGTTTGCGGGCGACGACGCCACCCGCATCGCGGCCATCGGCCGTGCAGCGGCCAGCGGTGCCGACGTGGCGTTGATTTCACGCGGCGGATATGGCCTCACGCGCCTTCTGCCCGAACTGCCCTACAAACAGCTCGCGAAAGGCATCGGCAAGGGCACGCAGTTTGTGGGCCTGAGCGACTTCACCGCGCTGCAATGCGCGCTGCTGGCCAAGACGGGCGCCGTGACCTGGGCGGGCCCGGCACTGGGGGAGGACTTTGGCGCCGAAGAGCCTGACGACATCATGGAAGCCTGCTTTGACGACCTGCTCGACGGGCACGGCGAGGGCGCGGGCTGGGTGCTGCCCAAAAAGGACCTGCCTTGTCTGCCCACGACCGCCAGGGAAGAAGCCCCGTCGCTGCACCTTCACAAGGCCCAGCTGTGGGGCGGCAACCTGTCGGTGCTGTGTTCATTGGTCGGCACGCCCTGGTTGCCCGATGTGAAGGGCGGCGTGCTGTTTCTGGAGGATGTCAACGAGCATCCCTACCGCATCGAACGACAGCTGACGCAACTGTTGCATGCGGGCATCCTGGGACGTCAGAAGCTGATCGTGCTGGGCAGTTTCAACCGCTTCAAGCCGGTTCCACACGACCGCGGGTTCAAGCTGCAGACGGTGGTCGACTGGCTTCGGAGTCAGACCCGGACGCCTGTGCTGACGGGCCTGCCGTTCGGGCACGTTCCCACCAAGGTGTTGTTGCCGGTGGGCCGGGACGTGGAGGTGATGGTGCAGGGGCGCGAGGCGCTGATGTTCTGGGGATGAGCTTGGGCTCGCAAACGCCTCAGCGTGCCGAGCGGGTTGATTCCAGGAGACCTTTGGGCAGGAGGCCATTGAACACCGGGGTCACGCTGCGGACCAGATCGACCGCCCGTGCCTCGCCATGAAGACGGCTGAGTACGGCCACCATCTCGGCCCGGGCATACCAGAGCGCTTGCACATCGTGCACATACATGAGGCGGTGTTTGAGCCTGGGATTGGCCTGGGCCCCTGCTTCACCCAGAACAGACAGCATTGCCTGGCGGACCGGCTCGAGCGACTCCGGTGCATGCTTGCGCACCTCGGTGCCCAGCAAGGCGGAGATGCTGTGGCGAATGGTGGGTTTGATCCAGCGCATTTGCGATCCCAACGATATGAAGTTATGGGGGCAGGATACGTCCGGGGAGCCCCTCGGGCAAGGCCTTGAGCTTGAGGAAAGTCAAGAAAACAACAGCCAAATCAAGCGGTTAGAAAGACTGTTTAAGATATTGCGTGTACAGGTCTGGTGACGATGCCAGTAATTGCCCCGGAAAGTGTTCAATGACGGCCGGTTCGTTTAGGTCCTTTGGGCTCAGCCATGTGGAAACGTCCAACAGCGGTCCTGGGTCACGTCATTTCTGGTGCTCAAATGTCTGGATGTGTGATAAACCACACACCTTGTTACCATCCACCAGCTTGTCCTTGCTTCGGTTGACACCACCAGCACCCGGCCTCGCCCAGGCCGATTTCTACTATTTTTCATGGCCGAACTGACGATTGCCTTCGTGGACCTGACCGGCAGCGTCTCCGTGTTTGAAACACTGGGCAACGACCGCGCCGCCAAGGCGGTGACCAAGCTGACCCAGTGGATCGGGGCCATGGGTCTGGAACACAACGGCAAGGTCGTCAAGATGCTGGGCGACGGCGTTCTGCTCTCGTTCACCAACAACCGGCTTGCTGTCGAGTGCATGAGCACCATTCAGCAGGAGCACTCTCAACGGGTGGCCCAGTGGCCCAACCGGCTCAAGCTGATGATGCAGATCGGCATGGCGCGCGGGCAGGTGGTGCAGGTCGACGGCGATTGCTTCGGCGATGCGGTCAACGTGGCGTCGCGTCTGAGCGATCTGGCAGGGCCGGAGCAGATCCTGGTCAACGACCTGGTGATTCGCAAGCTGGGCAAGGGGCACAACGTGCGCAGCCGCAGCCTCGGGCCGATCCGGATCAAGGGGCGCGTGGAGCCAACAGAGGTCTTCCGCATCGAGTGGCAGACCGAGATGCTGTCGGAGTTCCTGACGCTTCCGGCCGACCTGCACGCCCTGAGAAAAAGCACCGAATCGGTGTTCGGGGGCATCGAGCTGGGCTGGCTGGACACCAGCCAGTCTTTCAATCTCACGGACTTACCGTTGAAGATCGGCCGGGTGCCCGAGGCCGATTTTGTGGTGAACGATCCGCGGGTCTCCCGGATGCATGCTTCCATCGACATCCGCTCGGGCAACTACCTTCTTGAAGACACCAGCAGCTACGGCACCTGGGTTCGTTTTGCCGGCACGGACAATGCCATTGCATTGAGGCGGCAGGAGTGCCTGCTGCACAGCGATGGCGAGTTCTCGATGGGTGCACCCTTCACGGACATCAGTGCACCCACGGTGAGTTTCCGCCTGGTGGATGGCCAGATGGTGCTCGGGCACGGTCGCACGCGCGTCTGAGCCAGTCGCACGTCCGATGCACGAGCGGCACGACGCCGCTACCATCGCTCCAGCCTTGGAGGTGCTGATGCGCTGGTTGACCCGTTTTTTCTTTCTGTTGCTGCTGCTGATCCTGCTCGGAGCAGTGGCGTTGTCGATCTATGCCTGGCGCAGCCAGCCCCAGACGGATGGGGATCTGAGCCTGCCTGGGTTGCGCGGTGCCGTGCAGGTGCAACGCGACGGCAGCGATGTGGCGCACATTCTGGCCACCGACCCGCGGGACGCCTGGATGGCGATGGGTTATGTGCACGCGCAGGAACGCGGATGGCAGCTGGAGTTCAACCGCCGCCTGATGCGAGGACAGCTGTCCGAGGTGTTTGGCCGCTCCACGCTGGAGACCGACCTGCTCATGCGCACGCTGGGCATCCGGCAGGCGGCCCAGGCGCAACTTGCTGGTATGAGCGAAGAGGGGCGTGCAGCGCTGAAGGCCTACAGCGACGGCGTGAACGCGTTCTTTGCTGGCCGCCAGCAAGCGCTGTCGCCCGAGTTCCAGATCCTGCGCATCGACCCACGGGAAGAGGCGGCCGCCGGCCGCTACTGGGAGCCCGAAGACAGCGCTGGCTGGGCCCTGATGATGGCGCTGGACCTGGGCGGCAACTGGGGCAACGAGCTGGCCCGGCTGTCCGCGCTGCAGGTGCTGGACACCCCGTCCCTGTGGCAGCTGTTTCCGCCCTATCCGGGCGAAGCACCCGCAGCGTCGGCCGATCTGGCGGAGCTGTACCGTGTCATGCGCGTGTTTCCGGCTGCTGATGGCAAACAGTCGCGCGCCATCGAGAGCAGTCCTGCAGCGGATGCCCTGGCACAGGGGGTGATCGAGTGGACCCGCTCCCTTGGAGAAGTGGAGGGCAAGGGCTCGAACAACTGGGTGGTGTCGGGCGCGCGCAGCGCCAGCGGCAAGCCGCTGCTGGCCAACGACCCGCACCTGGGCCTGAGCGCGCCGGCGATCTGGTACTTCGCCCGCCTGCAGGCGCCCGACGTGCCCGGACTCAAGGGCATGGATGTGATCGGGGCCACCCTGCCGGGCACACCGTTCGTGGTGCTCGGGCGCACACCCGAGGTGGCCTGGGGCTTCACCAACACCGGCCCCGATGTGCAAGACCTGTACCTGGAGCAGCTGGACCCCAGCGACCCGACCCGCTATCGCCTCCCGGCACCCGCGGGGCAGGAAGCCTGGGCGCGCTTTGACGAGCGCGTCGAAACCATCCGCGTCAAGGGCGAGCCCGACGTGGTGCACACGGTGCGCAGCAGCCGACACGGCCCCGTGCTCAGCGATGCACCGGGTCGTGCGCGTGACCTCATCGACACCGAGCGCTTCGCGCTGTCGCTGCGCTGGACCGCGCTGGAGGCGGACAACCGCAATGTGGAGGCCACCCTGGCCTCCAACCGCGCGCGCTCGGTTGACGATTTGCTGGAGGCGTACCGCCACTTTCACGCACCGATGCAGAACGCGGTGATGGCCGACCGCAGTGGCCGCATCCTGTTCAAGGCAGTGGGCAAGGTGCCCCTGCGGTCGCCGGACAACCGCATCCGCGGTGTGGCTCCCTCGCCGGGCTGGGACGCCCGCTACGACTGGACGGGCTACCTGCCTTACGAAGACACCCCGCAGGACGACGGCGCCAAGGGCTGGATTGCCACCGCCAATCAGCGCATCCATGCGGCCGACTACCCGCATTTCCTGACCCAGGACTGGGCGGCGCCGTACCGCCAGGAACGCATCGAGGCCCTGCTGGCTCAGTCGGAGAAGCACGACGCGGCCAGCTTCCGCGCCATGCACGGCGATCTGCATTCGGAGGCGACGCTGCGCCTGCTGCCCCACCTGAGCAAGACCGCGTCCAGCCACCCGCTCGCCGCTGCGGCGCTGGCTTCGCTCAAGGACTTCAACGGCGGCATGTCTGCCGATGCGGCTGCGCCGCTGGTCTACAGCTTCTGGATCGACGAGTTCACGCGCGGTGTGGTGGGCCAGCGCCTGGGCGTGGAGCGGTTCGAAAAGCTCTATGGCAAGCGCCTGTTCCGCAACGCGGTCGAGGGGATTCTGGAGCGCGACGACCACGACTGGTGTGGCCCGCAGGGCTGCGCTGCGGCCAGCACGGCGGCGCTGGACCGGGCACTGGACCGCATCAGTGCGCAGCAGGGAAGGGATGTGTCGCGCTGGCGCTGGGGTACGGCCCACCCGGCGATTTCCGTGCACCGTCCGTTCAGCAACGTCGGTGCGCTGGCACCCATGTTCGAGGTGCGAAAGGAAACGGGCGGTGACCCATTCACCGTGAACGTCGGCCAGTACCACCTGGACAAGGCCGATGCGCCGTTTGCCAACCGGCATGCCGCCAGCCTGCGCGCCATCTACGACCTGGCGGAGCCGGAGAACTCGCTGTTCATCTACCAGACGGGGCAGAGCGGCAACGCGCTTTCCAGCCGTTACCGCGACATGAGCGACGCCTGGGCTGCCGTGGAATACCGGCCGCTGCAAATGGCGCCCACGCAGTGGCGCAGCCGCCTGGAGCTCAAGCCCTGATCGCCGCCAGGCGTCAGGCGGATTCGTGGAGGCTGCCGCCGCTCAGCGAGGCGAGGGTGGTGTCGTTGTAGCGCTTGCTGGCGGCTTCGGCCTGGGCGCTCAGCTTGGCCACGTAGGCATTCAGCTCGGCGCCCGAAATGTCGCCGCTGCCATCGGTGTCGACGGTCTGCATGAGGGCCTGCAAGGAAGCGTCCTCGCTCTCGGCAGTCGCCTCTTCGGTTTTGGCGAACTCCGGGCCTTCTTCCGGCGTGGTGACAGCATGCACGGGAGCCTTGGTCGCCGGTGCCGTGGGGTTGGTGGCGCCAACGAGCGAGCCGGCCCCCCCGGACATCACTTCCTGTGTGGTCGTGATCACGGTCGTGGTCTGCACCACCGTGGTTTCGATGGCGGGTGTGATGCCGAACTCGGCCATCGAGATCTGGCCATCGTTGTCGGCATCGAGCTCGGCGAACCGGGCCTCATCGCCGCGCTGCTGGACAAACGCCTGGGTGTTTGAGGCGGACGAAAACAGGTTCTGCAGCAGGGTGCCCACCTCGGCGCCATTCAGCGCGCCATCCTTGTTGGCATCGAGCGAGGCATACAGCTCCGAGGCGCCCTGGCCGACTTCGACGCCCAGCTTGCCAGCGACCTTTTCAAGCGCCGCCTGGAACTCGCTCTGGCTGACGCCACCATCGCCGTCGGCGTCCATCTTCTTGTGCATCTTGTCCTGCAGGTAGCTGGACATGGCGCCACTCAGGGACGACAGGGTCTGGGACCAGGCGCTGGAGTTGCTGGTGTCGACGGTGCTCATGGAGAGGTTCCTTTCTGGCGGGTGGTTCCGGGATGGAGCAATGCTCTCCCATCCGGACCCCACAGAAACCCGCCAACAGCGGGACGGAAACCCCGCTGTTCGGCCGATTGGCGAACCTCGCCGCCGACTTACTTGAGCTTGCCCGAGAGGAACTGGGACAGCCGCTCGGACTTGGGGTTGACCAGCACTTCGCGCGGATTGCCCTGTTCCTCGATGCGGCCCTGGTGCAGGAACAGCACATGGTTGCTGACCTCGCGCGCAAAACCCATCTCGTGGGTCACCACCACCATGGTGCGGCCTTCTTCGGCCAAGGTGCGCATCACGCGCAGCACCTCGGTGACGAGTTCGGGGTCGAGCGCGCTGGTCGGCTCGTCGAACAGCATCACCTCGGGCTCCATCGCCAGCGCACGGGCGATCGCCACGCGCTGCTGCTGACCGCCCGACATGTGGGCCGGGTATTTGCCCTCGACGTCGCGCAGGCCGACCTTCTCCAGGTACTTGCGCGCAGTGGCAACGGCTTCGTCCTTGCCCTTGCCGAGCACATGCATGGGAGCCTCGATCACGTTTTCCAGCACCGTCAGGTGGGACCAGAGGTTGAAGTGCTGGAACACCATGGCCAGCTTGGCACGCAGGCGCTGCAGCTGTTTTTCGTCGGCCGCCTTGAGCATGCCGTCCTTGGCGGTGACCAGCTTGAGCTCTTCGCCGGCCACGACGATGCGGCCCTGCTGCGGCCGTTCCAGCAGGTTCATGCAGCGCAGGAAGGTGGATTTGCCGGAACCGGACGAGCCGATGATGCTGATCACGTCGCCGGCCTTGGCCGTCAGGGAAATGCCCTTGAGCACCTCGTGCGAGCCGTAGCTCTTGCGGATGTCGATCGCTTCGAGTTTGGTGGTCATGGTGCGTGGGTCTGTCAGGGGCTCAGCAGGTTGCCGGAGCGGATCGGTGTTCGGCCGGCGACACGGCAAAGCTCCATGCCCGCCGTGGCCCAGCGCAGGCTGTGGCGGGCGTAGACGATGCCATCGATGCTGCTGCGGATGTCGGTTTCGCGCGGTGTCAGCGGATCGATCACCCGCGCGAGCAACTGCCCGGCGGCCACACGCTCACCCACCTGGGCCACGAAGTCGATCACGCCCGGATGCGGGGCGTGGGAGGCTTCCGTGCCGGCCAGCGGTGTCGGCTCGCACCGCGGATCAGGCAGGGCAGGGGTGGGGCCAGCCACCACGCCGACATGGCGCAGGTAACCGACGATGGCCTGGGCATCCTGGCTGGCCAGGGCGTCCGACACATCCGTCTGGCTGCGCAGCTCGACGGTGGTGCTGGCGCAGCCCAGGGGGATCGGCGCCTGGTCGGCGAAGTGATCGTGCAAACGCCACCATGGGCCGGACAGCGCCTCGTCGAACGAGATCGAAGGACCCGAGCCCCGCGCCCACAGCAGCGCCTTGGCGCCAAGCAGTCGCGCCAGCGGCGCCATCTGGTCGAGCATGGGCTGCTCGACGTACATATGAAGAATGGCCTCGAAGTCGCAGTGCAGGTCCAGCACCACGTCGGCATCGCAGGCAAGGCCCATCAGCACCCGGCGAAGGCTCTCCAGCTCGGTGGTCACCGGCTGTTCCTGCAGCACCTCGTGCATGGCGGCCCGCACGATGCCTTTGTTTGTCTCCGCATCCTGCGTGAGCTTCGGCGCGATCCGGTCTTTCACCAGGTTGAAGAAGTCCGGGTAGTTCCGGTTGAAGTTCTCCATGGTCAGCAGCTCGAAGCGGCCGACCTGGTGGTGCATCAGGCTCTGGTCCAGCCCGATCGGGTTGCACACCGGCACCAGCACGACCTCGCCGGGGATCTCGCCGGCCGCCTCGGCCGCGGCCAGAAGGCCCCGCAGCTTGTGCGCGGTGAGCATGCCGGGCAGCTCGTCGGCGTGCAGGCTGGACTGGATGTAGGCCTTACGGCCATTGGTGGCCTGACCAAAGTGCAGGCTGGTGACATGGCGTTGGGTGCCAAGCGACGGAGAGAGCAGGGGGTGTTGGAGCTGTCGCATCCGGAGGAAGAGAAAACGGGATCAGTGAGTGCGTGGGCGCAGATAGGCCAGGAAGCGCTTTTCCAGCAGCCGGAACACGTAGACCAGGGCGAAGGTCAGTATGAAATACAGCACCGCGACCACGATGAACGGCTGGAAGGCCAGGTAGTAGGTCTTGTAGATCGCGTAGGCGGCGTTGGTCAGGTCGTACAGCGCCGGTACCACGCTGGCCAGCGAGGTGGCGTGCAGCATCATCACGACTTCGTTCGAGTAGCCGGGAAGGGTGCGGCGCAGCGCACTGGGCAGCACCAGACGGAACATCATGTTCCATTTGCTGTAGCCGGCGGCCTGTGCGGCCTCGATTTCACCAGCGGGCGTTTCCTTGATGGCGCCCGCCAGCATCTCGACCGTGTAGGCGCAGGTGTTGAGCGAAAACGCCGCCACAGCGCAGAAAAACGGGTCCTTGAACATCGTCCAGGGCCAGACCGTGTCCCACATCGCCTGCACCCACTCCAGCTGGGCGATGCCGTAATAGATGAAATAGACCTGGATCAGCAGCGGTGTGCCGCGCACCACATAGGTGAACAGCCAGACCGGCGTGGAGACCCAGCGGTTGCGCGAGACCCGCATCAGCGTCAGTGGCAACGTCAGCAGCCCACCGGCCAGCAGACTGATGGCCAGCAACTCCATGGTCGCCAGGAACCCCGTCCAGTAGAGGGCCAGGTTCTGCGGCTGGAAGATGATCGCAAACTTGTCCATCAGAACTCACCCCGCTTCACGCCCACGGAGTAGCGGGCCTCGGCCTTGCGCAGCAGGATCAGGCTGATGGTGGAGATCAGGAGGTAGAGAAAACCGGCGAAGGCCATGAAGATGATGGCGGCACCGGGGATGTCGCCGCGAGCGGCCGCGCCGGCCTGCTTGGCGAGGTTGGTGATGTCGGCCAGTCCGATCACCGAGACGAGGGCGGTGGCCTTGAGCAGCACCAGCCAGTTGTTCGTGAAACTGGGCAGTGCGAACCGCACCATCTGCGGCAGCACCATGCGGCGGAAGGTGTAGAACCGGCTCATGCCGTAGGCCCAGCCGGCCTCCGACTGTCCCTTGGGCACGCTCATGATGGCGCCCCGGAAGGTTTCCGTCATGTAGGCGCCGTAGACGAAACCGATGGTCAGCACCCCTGCCACAAAGGGGTTGATCTGCGGGCCACTGCGGTAGCCCATGGCTTCAAATATGTCGTTGATCAGGATCTGCCCGCCGAAGTACAGCAGCAGCATCCACACCAGATCCGGGACACCCCGGATCACGGTGGAATAGATGTCGCCGACCCAGTTGAGCCAGCAGTAAGGCGAGAGTTTGGCCGCCGCGCCGGCCAGGCCGAGCACGGCGGCGACAACCAGCGCGCCCAGCGAGACGCCGAGTGTGACCAGCAGGCCCTGGAGGATCTGGATGAAATAGGTCGTCATCGGCGCTCGCGGTTCAGCTCAGTGGATCAGGAACCCCAGATGTCCACGCCAGGGACGTGCTTCTCGGACAGTTCCTTCCACTTGCCGTTGTCGCGAATGGCCTTGATGCCCGCGTCCAGCGCGTCGCGCAGGGCGGTGTCTTCCTTGCGGATGGCCACGCCCGCGCCAGCGCCGAAGTACTTGGCGTCGAACTCGACCGGAATGCGGCCACCGGCGCAGCTGTAGTCCTTGCCGTCCGGTGTGGACAGGAAGCCACCCTGGACTTCGACCACGTCGGCCACGGTACCGTCCAGACGGCCGGACTTGATGTCCAGATAGACCTGATCCTGGGCGTCGTAAGGCACGACGGTCGCCCCTGCGGGCTTGAGCTCACCCATGGCGTACTTTTCCTGGGTAGAAGCCTTCAGCACGCCCAGCTTCTTGCCCTTGAAACCCGCGGCTTCGGCGCCCAGGTTCAGTGCGGTCTTGACGACCACGCAGGACGGCGTGTTGTAGTACTTGCCCGTGAAATCAACCGACTGCTTGCGCTCTTCGGTGATCGACATCGAGGAAATGATGGCGTCGTACTTCTTGGCCAGCAGACCGGGAATCATGCCGTCCCAGGCCTGCTCGACGAACACGCACTTGCTCTTGAGTTCGTCGCAAAGGGCCTTGGCCACGTCCACGTCGAAACCAGCGGGCTCGCCCGCGTCGGTCTTGTAGGTGAAGGGCTTGTAGGTGGGGTCGATGGCCACGCGCAGTTCTGGCCACTGGCTGGCGGGAGCGGGTGCCGGTGCTTCGGCGGTGGGCGCAGGCGCCGGAGCGGCCGGCGCGGGGGCTTCGGTCTTGCCACAGCCCACCAGGGTGGCGGCGCCGATCATGCTGAGGGTCAGAAACAGATGCTTCATGAACGTCCTTGAGAGGGTTGAATGGAACTGGCCGGATTGGACTCCTGCCGGTGGGCGACATTGTAGGTGTGGGCAGTCCAATTAGCGGGCGCACCAAGCTGGTGTTTCCCCGGATGTATGGGGCTGCTCACGAGAGCAGGAGCAACATTTGGGCCGAACCTTGAATCATGGATTTGATGGCTCAATAATTTAACATAATATACATCGTAGAACATTGGAAGCTCATTGCATCTAGAAACACTTGTTACGTTGCGCCACGCGAACGGCCTCAAGTCTGCCGTTGGGCAACCGCACTGGAGTCATCAGCAGATTTGTGACGGATCTCACATCTCGGCAGGAACCCTGGTCCACCTGAATTCAACGCCCGCAAGGAAACATCATGCTGTCCACGTTTGAGCACTACGTTGCCATGGCCCTCGAGTTCCTGGTGTTCTGGGCCTGCGTCCTTTCGCCGGTGGTGGCGTTCTGGCAGGTGCTGGCCTGGGCTGGGCGCCAGCTACCAGGCTGATCCGGTCCCAAGAAAAAAACCCCGGCCAGGCTTCTGACCGGGGTTCCAGCTCCAACGAGTGGAGCTGTATCAGTCTTCAACAAACGCTTCTTCGCGCTTCTTCTTCACCGACGGCATCAGCACCACGATCAGCAGGATGGCCGCCACCACCAGCAGGCTGGCCGACAGCGGGCGGGTCACGAACACCGACCAGTCGCCGCGCGAGATCAGCAGCGCGCGCCGCAGGTATTCCTCCATCATCGGGCCCAGGATCAGACCCAGCAGCAGCGGCGCCGGCTCGCAGCCGAGCTTGATGAAGCCGTAGCCGATCAGACCGAACAGCGCCACCATCCAGATGTCGAAACTGTTGTTGTTGGTCGAGTACACGCCGATCGCACAGAACAGCACGATGGCCGGGAACAGCCACTTGTAAGGCACGGTCAGCAGCTTGATCCAGATACCGATCAGCGGGAGGTTCAGGATCACCAGCATGGCGTTGCCGATCCACATCGAGGCGATCAGGCCCCAGAACAGCTCGGGGTTGCTGGTCATCACCTGCGGGCCGGGCTGGATGTTGTGGATGGTCATGGCGCCCACCATCAGCGCCATCACGGCGTTGGGGGGGATGCCCAGCGTCAGCAGCGGAATGAAGGAGGTCTGCGAACCGGCGTTGTTGGCCGACTCCGGCGCGGCCACGCCGCGGATGTTGCCCTGGCCGAACGGCACTTCTCCGGGCTTGAGCTTGGTCTTCTTTTCGATGGTATAGGCGGTGAAGGCCGAGAGCAGCGCACCACCGCCGGGCAGGATGCCCAGGGCCGACCCGAGCGCGGTTCCGCGCAGCACGGCGGGGAACATGTTCTTGAAGTCTTCGGCCGTGGGCATGATGCCCTGCACCTTGCCGGTGAACACCTCGCGCTTTTCGTCCGGGTGCGACAGGTTCTGGATGATTTCGCCGTAGCCGAACACGCCCATGGCGATCGCCAGGAAGCTGATGCCGTCGGTCAGCTCCGGAATGTCGAAGCTGTAACGGGCCACGCCAGAGTTCACGTCGGTGCCGACCAGGCCGAGCAGCAGCCCCAGCACGATCATCGCCAGAGCCTTGACCAGAGAGCCCGACGCCAGCACGACCGCGCCGATCAGGCCCACGATCATGAGCGCGAAGTACTCGGCAGGACCAAACTCCAGAGCGAGCTCGGTCAGCGGCGCAGCAAAACCCGCCAGGATCAGCGTGCCCACGCAGCCGGCAAAGAAGGAACCCAGACCGGCCGCGGCCAGTGCAGGGCCTGCCCTGCCCTTGCGCGCCATCTGGTAGCCGTCGATCACAGTCACCACAGACGACGACTCACCTGGCAGGTTCACCAGGATGGCCGTGGTCGAGCCACCGTACTGCGCACCGTAGTAGATGCCGGCCAGCATGATGAGTGCGGCCACCGGCGGCAGACCATAGGTGGCCGGCAGCAGCATGGCGATGGTGGCCAGCGGGCCGATGCCGGGCAGCACGCCGATCAGCGTGCCCAACAGGCAGCCGATGAAGGCGTAGATCAGGTTCTGGAAGGTGAAGGCAACGCCAAAGCCCAGAGCGAGGTTGTTGATCAGATCCATGTTGTTGTTCTCCTCGGGTTCAGTTGGCCAAGAACCAGGGCAGCACGGGGAACTGCAGGTTCAGCATCTTCACGAAGGCCAGGTAGCTACCGATGGCGAGGATGGTGGCGAGAATCACCGACTCCTTGAGCTTGGCGCCTTCGCGGGCATAGCCGGCCATGATGACCAGACCATAGATGGCCACGATCAGGCCGAATGCCGGAATGCCGAGCGAGGGCAGCCCCACCAGCAAAGCGCCGAACAGCAGGTTGGCACCCAGAATGAAGGCCAGAGGTCTCCAGGCGATGGCGCCGATCTTGTCGCCTCCCGGAGGGCCGGACTTGAACGAGTTGAAGGTGACCAGTGCACCCAGCAACACCAGGAGGAGGCCGAGCATGAAGGGGAAGTACCCCGGTCCCATGCGTGCGGCTTCTCCGATTTCGTAGTCCACCGCACCCCAGGCGAATGAACCGCCCACGGTCATGAACATGAGTCCCGAAACAAAGTCTTTTTGACTGGCTATCGCCACGGCTGTCTCCTCGGAATAAGAACATGGCGATTCTGGGGGGCATTCGTCCCGATCCCCATGTGGGTTACACCTACGGATGAGGCGGCAGTCGCTGATGCGACGGGCGGTATTTCACCGGCCCGGAGCGCGGCGCTGCCGCAGTCTCTGGGCGATCAGCTCGGCCAGGTCATCGCGCTCGGCGCGGCGGGCGAAGTCGACGGCGGTGAGTCCCTGGTCGTTGCGCAACGACGGGTCGGCCCCCTCTTCCAGCAGCAAGGGCACCAGATCGCGGTTGCCGTACATCGCAGCCAGCATGAGCGGCGTGGAACGGTTGGGCGACTCCGCGTCGATGTAGGCGTGATGTTCCAGCAGCAACCGAACCATGTCGGCGCTGTCGGGCTCGGCCCGCGACGCCGCGTAGTGCAGCGGCGTCCATCCGGGCTTGTTGACTTCGGCACCGCGCCGGATCAGCTGGCGGGCGATGTCCAGATGCCCCTTGATGGCGGCAATCATCAGGGGGCTTTCTCCCTGGCGGTTGTGCAGCTCCACACGGACAGCACGCTGGGTCAGCAGGAAGCTCACCACCTTCAGCGAGCCTTCGCGCGCTCCGACATGAAGGCCTGAATCGCCTTTTTCGTTCTGGCTGTTGAGATCGAAGCCGCGCAACGCCAGCGCCACCACCGCCGACTCGTTGTCCAGCTCGGCTGCTTTGAAGAAGTCTTCGAATGAGCCTGCAAATCCTAAACTGAAAAACATGAAAAATACATTGAAAACAATGTACTTTTTAAATTTCCTCATGTTCAGCATCAGCATTCAGACCGCCCGGTCAAACAACTGCTCGAAGTTCCGGCTCGTCGTTTCGGCCACAGCCTCGACCTCCAGCCCCTTGATCTCGGCGATCTGGCGGGCCACATGCGGCACATACGACGGGTTGTTGGTCTTGCCGCGGTGCGGCACCGGTGCCAGGTAGGGGCTGTCGGTCTCAATGAGAATACGGTCGATCGGGACAAAGCGCGCGACCTCCCGCAGGTCGGCCGCATTGCGGAAGGTCAGGATGCCGGAGAAGGAAATGTAGAAACCCAGATCCAGGGCGGCCCGCGCCACTTCCGCCGTCTCGGTGAAGCAGTGGAACACTCCCCGCGACACCGGACTGGATGCGCTGCCTGCGAAGCCGCCCTCCTCGCGCAGGATGGCCAGGGTGTCGTCCGACGCGCTGCGGGTGTGGATCACCAGCGGCAACCCGGTCTGCCGCGCGGCGCGGATGTGGACCCGGAACCGCTCGCGCTGCCATTCCATTTCGGCCACGCTGCGGCCGTTGAGCCGGTAGTAGTCCAGCCCCGTCTCGCCAATGCCCACCACCTTCTTGCGTGCCGCGCCCGCCAGCAGGTCGTCCAGTGTGGGCTCCTGCACGCCCTCGTTGTCGGGATGCACGCCGACCGTGGCCCACAGCTGGTGGTGGTCGCGGGCCAGGGCATGCACCGAGTCGAATTCTTCCAGCGTGGTGCAGATGCACAGCGCACGGTCCACCTGTGCCTCCTGCATCGCCTGCAGGATGGCTGGCAGTTGCTCGGTCAGTTCGGGAAAGCTGAGGTGGCAGTGGGAGTCGGTGAACATGGCGGTGGCCGCAGGCGGTGCCCGGGACAAGGCGGAAAACAGAAGGGGGGACCGGCGCCTGCGACGGTCACATCGTCTGTGTCGGCTTCTCGGAGGCCAGCGCCGAACCGAGGATTTCCTCGATCTTGATCTTCAGGTGACGGGATTTTTCGTCCGCCGGAAAACGGATGCCCACGCCCTGGGTGCGGCCACCTTGCGCCTTGGCCGGCGTCACCCAGGCCACCTTGCCGGCGACGGGGTAACGCTGCGGATCGTCGGGCAGGCTCAGGAGCACATAGACGTCGTCACCGATCCGGTAGTCACGGGACGAGGGAATGAAAATGCCCCCGTCGGTGAACAGCGGGATGTACGCTGCGTAGAGAGCCGCTTTCTCCTTGATGGAGAGCTGGATCACGCTGGGGCGTGAAGAGGCAGGCTGGCTCGGGCTGGTGCTCATGGCGGACAAGTTTAGCGGCAAATGGCGTGGGTCAATCGGCTCGTCAGGCGCGCGCAGCACGGGGCGTGAGCACCTGTCGCGTGGCCGCCACCCAGGCTTCCTGCATCAGGCCTGCGTTGTAGGGGTGTTCGACCGTGCGTGCAGCTTCGGTCAGCGCTTTGGACCAGCGAGCCAGCACAGCCCACCGAGGCGCCGGCGGCAGGCAGTCGGCGGGAAAGAACCGCGGCGCCGCACCGGCCGCCACCGACATCAGGTCGTGGCAGAGCTTCTGCAGCATGGCCAACTGCTGCGGGGCGGACCAGTCCGACACCAGCGCCCAGTCGCCTCGCGCCAGCGCCTGGGGCAACTGCGACCAGCGGGCGGCGGTCAGTCCGGACTGCGCCCAGGCCAGGGCATCTTCCGGCCGCCCTCCGGCGGCCTGCAGCCAGGCCCGGGCCTCGGCCTCACCGACCTCTTTCAACCCAGCCTTTTGGGCCCCCGCCTGGAGCCAGGCGATGGCCTCGCCGTCCGAGGGCCAGACCAAGGCGTGGGCCTGGCAGCGGCTGCGGATGGTAGGCAGCAGCTGATGGGCCGACTCGCTGGCCAGCACGAACCGGGTGTCGCCGGCCGGCTCTTCCAGGGTCTTGAGCAAGGCGTTGGCTGTGACCGTGTTCATGCGCTCGGCCGGGTACACCAGCACCGCCGTGCCGCGGCCGCGCGCGCTGGTGCGCTGCGCGAAGGCCACCATGTCGCGCATGGCCTCGACGCGGATTTCCTTGCTGGGCTTGCGCTTCTTGTCGTCGACTTCTTTCTGTGCCGATTCGGACAGCGGCCAGCCCCGCGCCAGCATCTCGGTCTCGGGCATCAGCACCACCAAGTCGGGATGCGAGCGGCTGCCGACCAGGTGGCAGCTCTCGCAGATCCCACAAGCGCCGTGGGCGGTGGGTTGTTCACACAGCCAAGCCTGGGCCAGCGACAGGCCAAGCGCGTACTGGCCCAGACCGCTGGGGCCCTGCAGCAGCCAGGCGTGGCCGCGCTGCGCCAGCAGGCGTTCGCGCTGTTTCAGCAGCCAGGGGGCGTCCAAGGCGTTGGTCATGCCGGTCCGCTGTTGGTGGCCACCATGATGGACAGCCAGCCGCGGCGCACGAAGGTCGCGGTCAGTTGCTGCCAGACCTGGTGGCGGGTCTGGTCGGCCTGGATGCGGGCGAAACGCGCCGGCTCTGCCTCGGCGCGGGCGGCGTATCCGGCCGCCACGCGCCGGAAGAACTCGAGCGGCTGGGCTTCGAAGCGGTCGGGCATGCGGGCGTCGGCCAGGCGGGCGGCGGCGATTTCGGGTGGCAGGTCGAACCAGACCGTCAGGTCGGGCTGGCGCAGACCGCTCACTGAGGCGGATGTGGTCTGCACCCAGCGCTCCAGAGTGCCCAACACCTCCAGGTCAAAGCCCCGTCCTCCGCCCTGGTAGGCGAAGGTGGCGTCGGTGAAGCGGTCGCACAACACCACCTCGCCGCGCGCCAGGGCCGGTTCGATCACCGTGACCAGGTGGTCGCGCCGCGCCGCGAACACCAGCAGCGATTCGGTCAGCGGGTCCATCGGATCGCCCAGCACCATGGCCCGCAGCTTTTCGGCCAGCGGCGTGCCGCCCGGCTCGCGCGTGAGCGTGACGGTGCGGCCCTGGTCCCGGAAGGCCTTGGCCAGCCCTTCGATGTGGGTCGACTTGCCGGCACCGTCGATGCCTTCGAAGCTGATGAACAGGCAGCGCGAGACGGTTGCTTCAGGACTCATGGTGGTTCACTTCTGCAGCTGGAACTTGCGCACCGCCGCGTTGTGTTCGTCGAGGTTGGTGCTGAACTGGCTGCTGCCGTCGCCACGCGCCACGAAATACAGGGCCCGGGTGTCAGCCGGTTTCACCGCCGCGAGCAGCGAGGCCCAGCCGGGCATGGAGATCGGCGTCGGCGGCAGGCCGGCACGGGTGTAGCTGTTGTAGGGGGTGTCGGTCTGCAGGTCGATCTTGCGCAGGTTGCCGTCGAAGCGTTCGCCCAGGCCATAGATCACGGTCGGGTCGGTCTGCAGGCGCATGCCGATGCGCAAGCGGTTGTTGAACACGCCACCGACCATGGCGCGGTCGGCTTCGGCACCGGTCTCTTTCTCGATGATGCTGGCCAGGATCAGCGCCTCGTCGGGCGAACGCAGCAGGGTCGCCGGGTCGCGCTGCTCCCAGGCTTGGGCCAGCCGCTGCTCCATGGCCTGGGCCGCCTGTTTCAGCACGCTGGACGCAGGGGCCTGGCGGACCATGCGGTAGGTATCCGGAAAGAAGCGGCCTTCGGGGTGGCGCCCCGGATAGCCGATCTTGGCCATGATGCCCGCGCCATCCAGCCCTTCCAGGTCCTGGGTCAGGTCGGGTGAAGCGCGCACTGCGGCCATCAGTTCGCGGAAGTTCCAGCCTTCGAGCAGCGTCAGGCTGCGCAGCGCCTGCTCACCCCGCACCAGTTGCCTCAGCAGGCTGCGCGGCGTGGCGCCGGGCTGGATTTCATAGATGCCGGCCTTGATGGCGCGCGACTGGCCCGACAGGCGGAACCAGGCTTGCAGCAGCAGCGGTGGTGCCTGAACGCCCGCGCCGGTCAGCGCGCTGGCCACGCCCCGTGCCGAGGCGCCGGGCGGGATCTCCACGGCCAGCGGTTGTTCGGCGGTGGTGGTGGCGGGCAGCACCAGCGGCTGGCCCAGCCACCACCAGGCGCCGCCCACCAGCATCCCGGCCAGCAGAAGTGTCAACAGCAGGAGCCGGGAGAGCAGTCGTATCACAGCAGGAAATGGGGGCTTGGCGGACGCCGGGGCGGGTCGCAGGACGGCGCATGATAATCGACCGATCATGTCCCAAGCCCCCGAATTCCCCCCTGCCAACGCCCTGCGCGGCGTGGCCTTGCTGCCCCGGCTCGGCGTCATCCGCGCCCAGGGCGAAGAGGCCGCCAAGTTCCTGCACGGCCAGCTGACCAACGACTTCTCCCTGCTGGGGCTGTCCGAAGCCCGGCTGGCCGGGTTCTGCACCGCCAAGGGCCGGCTGCTGGCCAGTTTCATCGGCTTCAAGCGCACGCACGACGAGATCCTGCTCGTGTGTCATGCCGACCTGCTCCCGGCGACGCTCAAGCGCCTGTCCATGTTTGTGCTGCGCGCCAAGGTCAAGCTCACCGACGCCAGTGCCGAGTTCCAGTTGCGCGGTCTGGTCGGTGACGCGGTGCCCGCCGCCCTGCCCGCAGCGCCCTGGAGCAAGCTGGACGCCGACGGTGCGCAGCTGGTGCGCCTGTATCCCGCCGACAGCATCGCCCGTGCCCTCTGGGTTGCGCCGGCCGGGGTGGAACCGCCCGCCGGCCCGGCGCTCGACGGCGCTGCCTGGGACTGGCTGGACGTGGTGGCCGGTGTGCCGCTGCTGAGCCAGCCGGTGGTCGAGGCCTTCGTGCCGCAGATGGTGAACATGGAATCGGTCGGCGGCGTGAACTTCAAGAAGGGTTGCTACCCCGGCCAGGAGGTGGTGGCGCGCAGCCAGTTCCGTGGCACGCTCAAGCGCCGGGCCTACCCGGTGTTCGGGGATGCGCCCATGGCAGCTGGCCAGGAGGTGTTCCACGACGGCGACCCGTCCCAGCCCTGTGGCACCGTGGTCGCTGCGGCGGCCTCGCCCGCGGGCGGCTGGAGCGCCATGGTGTCGATGCAGACCAGTGCGGCTGAAGGCGGCGCGCTGCGCCTGGGCGCCGCCGATGGTCCGTTGCTCACGCTGCAGCCCCTGCCCTACCCGCTGCTGGCGGATGTTTGAAGGAACATGGGCCCCCACGCTCCTCCGCTGCGCGGGTCGCTGCCCCCCGAGGGGGCGCGAATCCGGCTTGGGGCGGCCCGGCGCCGGATTCCCCTCCCCCACGCTCCGCCGCTGTGCGGGACGCCATGTGCCTGATCGCCTTCGCCATCGGCACTGACCCGGCCCAGCCCCTGCTGCTGGCGGCCAACCGCGACGAATTCTTTGAGCGGCCCACCGAGCCGCTGCACCGCTGGGCCCTGCCCGACGGCACCGGTGTCATCGCGGGTCGCGATCTGCGCGACGGCGGCACCTGGCTGGGCATGAGCGAAGCCGGTCGAGTGGCCATGCTGACCAATGTGCGCAGTGCGAACCCCGGCCCGGGCCGCCGCAGCCGCGGTGAGCTGACCACGCGCTGGCTGCAGTCCGGCAACTCCTGGGATGCGCTGCTGTCCGGCGTGACCGCAGCCGACTACGGCGGCTTCAACCTCGTGGTCGGTGATCTGGCCAGCGGATTCTGGGCCTGGGTGAGCAACCGTGACCCGGCCCAACCCCATGAAGAACAGACCGACCACCTGCACCACCGGCGGCTGGCGCCGGGCGTCTACGGCCTGTCCAACGCGGCGCTCGACACCCCCTGGCCCAAAACCCTGCGGCTGAAGCGGGCACTGGACGAAGCCCTCGCGGCGAGGCCGGACACGCCGTCGCCGCTGGTGGCCGCGCTGGCCGACCGCGACATCCGGCCGCCGGCCGAACTGCCCAACACCGGCGTGCCCGTCGAGCTGGAGCGCGCGCTGTCCAGCCCCTTCGTCGACATGGCCGACCGTGGCTACGGCACCCGCAGCAGCCTGCTGCTGAGCGTGGCGCGCCATGACCAGGGTTTCAGCGCCGACTTCACCGAGTGGACCCACACGCCGCCGCCGGCCGGCCCGCACCGCTGGACCGACACCCAGCCGCGCCGGCTGCGCCTGGCCTGAGCGGCCGCGCCGCTCACAGCGGCAGGAACATCTCCTGGTGCGGGATGCCGGCTTCCTCGAACGCCGGCCCGCGCCGCTGCCAGCCCAGCCGGTCGTAGAAGCCGATGGCGCTGCTTTGCGCATGCAGCAGCACCTCTCGGTCGCCGCGCGCACGGGCCGCCTCGGTCAAGGCCTGCAGCACCTGCCGACCCAGCGAGCCGCCGCGCAGCACGCGCTTGACCGCCAGCCGCCCCACCTGCGAGACGCCCGGCGTGCCGGTGGGAATCAGGCGCCCGGTGGCGACCGCCTGGCCCAGGCGGTTGTGGACCACGGCGTGCACCGCAGTGGCGTCGGCCGCGTCCTGCTCCAGGTCCTTGGGGATCTGCTGTTCGTCGACAAACACCTCGGTGCGGACCGCCCGCGCGTCGGTGCCCAGCGTGGCCCAGTCGCCGACGCGGACCGCCGCCACCGCCTCGCCGGCCTCGTAGCCCATCAGGGTGTCGCGCAGTGCCTGCGGCACCGGGCGTGATGTCTGGGTGGCCGGGTCGGCGAACACATAGACCAGTTCGCCCGAGATCAGGTGCTGGTCGCCGCGGAAGATCGCGCCGGTGAAGGTGAGCGACGAGGTGCCGATGCGGCTGCATTTCATGGCCACGTCGATCTGGTCGTCCATGCGCGCCGAGGCGTGGAACTCCACCGTGGCCTTGACGACGTAGAGGTCCCCACCGAGCCGGTGCATGGACTCTTCGTAGGGCAGCGCCACCGCCCGCCAGTAGTCGGTGATGGCGGTGTCGAAGTACATCAGGTAGTGGGCATTGAAAACGATTTTCTGCATGTCCACCTCGGCCCAGCGCACGCGCAGGCGGTGGAAGAAGCGGAAGTCGGCGCGGGACATTGCGGGCATGTCATTGGTCTCCGAAAGCGTGGCGCAGTGCGCGTGCGGCGTCGTTGTGGGCGGTCAGGGCGGTGGGAATGGCGCGGCCGAACTGGATGAAGCCGTGCACCACGCCGGCGTAGATCTCCAGGTCCACCGGCACACCCGCCATGCGCAGCCGGTCGGCGTACATCACGCCCTCGTCGGTCAGGCTGTCGCACTCGGCCAGGCCGATCCAGGCGGGCGCCACGCCGTCGAGGTCGCGCACCTGGCCCGCCTCGTCGACCCCGTCCAGCGGGGCAAAACGCCAGTCGTCGCGGTCCTGCGGGCCGCGCAGGTAGTGGCCGAAGAAATAGCTGATGTGCGGCTCTTCGAGGATGAAGCCGTGGGCGAAGGTCTTGTGGCTGGGCGTGTTCTGGTGGCCGGCGGTGCCGGGGTAGAACAGCAGCTGCAGCGCCAGCGGCCAGCCTGCGTCTCGCGCGGCGATGGCGGTGACCGCGGCCAGGGTGCCGCCAGCGCTGTCCCCGCCGACGGCGATGCGCGTGCCGTCCAGCCCCAAGGACGTGGCCTTGTCGCGCAGCCAGGCCAGCGCGTCCCAGGCGTCGTGCACCGCGGTGGGGAACTTCCATTCGGGCGCCAGCCGGTAGTCCAGCGACACCACGGCGCAGTGCGCCAGGTGCGCGAGGTGGCGGCACAGCGGCTCGTGGGTGGCGATGTTGCCGACGGTGAAACCGCCACCGTGCAGGTACAGCAGCACCGGCAGGGGCTGTTCGCTGGCGGGCGCGTACAGGCGCGCCGGCAGCTCAAAGCCATCGCGCGCGGGGATCACGAGGTCCTCGACCCGCGCCAGCTTGTGCGACGGGATGTCCACCACACCCGCGCCGGCGGCGTAGGCGGCCTTGGCCTGGTCCGGGCTCAGGGCGTGCAGCGGCGGGTGCCCGGCGCGGGCGATGCGGTCGATCAGTCCGCGCATGGCGGGCGTGAGCAGCGACCGGGGATTGGGATGGTGGTGCGACATGGGCCGGCATTGTGGCTGTCTTTTGCGTGACCCGCTGCCCACTGCGCGACCTTGGTGGGCCTGTCCTGCACCCGTATAGTTTTCGCCATTCCACACAACGAGCGAGACAGGCCATGGCGCAAATTCTGTATGTGACGAACATCCTGATCGAAGACGGGGCGCTGGCGCAGCTGGCCGCCGAATGCACCCGGGCGGGCATCACCCGGCCGCTGATCGTGACGGACGCGGGCGTCAAGGCCGCAGGCCTGCTGGACCGGGCGCTGGCCGCCCTGCCCGGCTGGCCGGTGGCGGTGTTCGACCAGACGCCGGGCAACCCGAACGAGTCGGCGGTGCGCGCAGCGGTCCTGGCCTGCAAGGCCGGCGCCTGCGACGGCCTGATCGCCCTGGGCGGTGGCAGCTCGATCGACTGCGCCAAGGGCGTGGCCATCGCCGCCACCCACGAAGGCCCGCTCAAGACCTACGCCACCATCGAAGGCGGCTCGCCCAAGATCACCCCGGCCGTGCTGCCGCTGATCGCCGTGCCGACCACGGCCGGCACCGGCAGCGAGGTGGCGCGCGGCGCCATTGTCATCGTCGACGATGGCCGCAAGCTGGGTTTTCACAGCTGGCACCTGGTGCCCAAGACCGCCATCCTCGACCCGTCGCTCACGCTCGGCCTGCCGCCCCTGCTGACCGCCGCCACCGGCATGGACGCGATCGCACACTGCATGGAAACCTTCATGGCGCCGGCCTTCAACCCGCCGGCCGACGGCATCGCGCTCGATGGCCTGCAGCGTGGCTGGTCACACATCGAACGCGCGACCAACGATGGGCAAGACCGGGAGGCGCGGCTGAACATGATGAGCGCGTCCATGCAGGGAGCGATGGCGTTCCAGAAGGGGCTGGGCTGCGTGCACAGCCTGAGCCACAGCCTGGGCGGCGTGAACCCGAGGCTGCATCACGGCACGCTCAACGCCCTCTTCCTGCCCGCCGTGATCGCCTTCAACGCGGGCGCCGAGAGTGTGCAGAAGGAGCGGCGCCTGCAGCGCATGGCCCATGCCATGGGCCTGCCGGACGACGGCGATGCGGCGGGGTCGGCGCAGCGGCTGGGCGAGGCGATCCGGTCGATGAACGCCCGGCTGGGGTTGCCCGCAGGGCTGGCGGCGCTGGGTGTGACCGAGGACCTGTTCGACCGGGTGATCCAGGGTGCGCTGGCGGACCACTGCCACAAGACCAATCCGCGGCTGGCCAGCGCGGAAGACTACCGGGACATGCTGCGGGCCTCGATGTGAGGCCCGCCCGCCGCGTCAGTTGCGGCGCTTGAGGGTGTAGCGGCTTTCGTAGAAGCTGTTGGGGTAGCCCTCGGCGTCCTTGCTGGCGTCCACGTCGCCCAGCTGGAGCGTGCTGCCGTCGGTGTACATGACCAGCTTGCCGTTGCCCTGGTCGGCGGCGCCATTGAACTTGTCGGCGGTCACACCGGAGATGGCCTTGGTGCCGGCGTGGTTCATCGACAGGTTGGTCAGCACCTTCTCGTCCTTGACGCTGGGGCCGGAGCAGGAGCTGCCGATGTAGCCGTAGGCGACCACGTTGCCGCTGAAGCTGGTGGCCGAGGTCTTGGTGAAGTCGGCACGGACCTTGGCGGACGCGCCGCTGTCGGCGTAGCAGTCGGACTCCCAGGTGCCGATGTACTTCGCCACCACGTCGCCGGAGCTGTCTCCCTCCACCGATGGATCGTCGTCACCACCGCCGCAGGCGGCAAGCAGAGCGGTGGCGGCCAGGGTCGCGGCGATCAGCGGGAAACGCAGGGGCTTGGTCATCGGAGGAGTCCTTCTCTTGGGTGATGGGGTGCCGAAAGCATCTTCAGGCGACCGGATTCTGCCCGATTCACCCGTGCGAAAGCTCAACGCAGGCGCCAGAGCCCCCACAAACCCGCGGCGGCGAGCAGCCCGCCCAGCAGAAGGCCCACCGAGTCCTCCGCCCAGGCGCTGACCCATTCCCAGCGATCGGCGAACACGTAACCGAGCCCACCGAACAGCGCCACCCAGACCAGTTCCCCCACCAGCACCGGCAGCAGGAACCTGTGCCAGGGAAAACGGGTGCTGCCGGCCAGCAGGTTGACCGGCAGCGCCAGCGGGGTCAGCAGGAAGCGGGTCAGCAGCACCGCCCAGGCGCCCTGGCGGGTAAACGTGTCGGCCGCCCGCAGCCAGACCGGACCGGTGCGCCACGACAGCGGCAGGCGCTGGCCCATCAGCCGGCCTGCGAGATAGCAGCCCATGTCCCCCGCCACCGCGGCGGCCACACCGGTCGCGGCCGACGTCACGGGTTCGAGCACACCCTGACGGGCAAAGGCGCCGGCGGCCAGCAGCAGCATGGTGGCCGGCAGCGGCACGCCCAGCGCAGCCAGGAACAGCACGGAGGCCAGCAGCCACTGGCCCTGGTTGATCAAGGCCGTCAGCAGCGCACCGCTGAGGTCGCTCACCGATCAGGCTCCTGCAGCGCTGACCGGCGCGCCAGAATCAGCGCCTCGACCTTCTTGCGCCCCTCCAACGGGTCGATGCCTTGCGCGCCGAACCAGTCGTGAAGGCTGAGGTCGTCGCCGCCGGACGCCGGCAGGCCCAGCGCCTCGCGCACCTGGGCCTCCGGCACGCCATGCACCCGCTCTATATAAGAAAGAGTCATCCAGCCGCGCAGCGTCTCGACCTGGATCTCGCCTGCGGCCAGGCGCGTCTGGTAGTCGTGCTGGCGCCAGGCGCGCCAGGCGAACACGCTCATCAGCAGCAGGCCGACCACCAGCGCCGCCACGGCGAGCCGACGCGGCCAGCGCGCCGGTCTTGGTGCGCCTTCAGGGCTGGCCACGCACCATCCCCAGCACCTTGCCCATGTCCAGCGTGCGCGAAAGGTCCTTCATCTGGGGCAGGTACTGGGTCTGCATCTGCTGGGCCGGGGTCAGCAGCTGCTGGAAGGTCTGCTGCAGCAGCGCCGTGCTCATGACGCGACCGCCGGCGTAATAACGCCGGGCCACCTGGCCGAGCGCATAGGTGGTGGCAAACGACATCGCCATGCCGGTGGCCACGCCGCCGATCCCGCCGATGGTGCGACCGGCCACCTTGCCCAGCAGGCCACCCAGGAGCTTGCGGCCGAACTGCTCCACGTACTGGGAGGTCAGGCCCACGCCGACAGTGGTGATGAACTCCTTGATGTGGCCTTGGTCGAGTTCGATGCCGTGGGCGCGGCCGATGTTGTAGACCATGCGCACCTGCAGCGGGATGATGGCCATCGAGGCCCAGGACTGCGGCAGCAGTTCCAGCGCGCCGTTGAGCAGGGCCGCATTCAGGATGGTCTTGTCCAGGGCGGCTTCTTGCGCGGGATCAGCGGCCTGCGTGCCCGTTGGTACCTGAGCGGCCACTGGCACCGGCGCGCTCACAGGCGCGGCGGCGGCTGCGGCCGTGAGCACCGCGTCGGCCTCCTGCTCGAAGGCCTGGGCGCGGCCCGCGTCCAGGGCCAGGCGGGACTTCAGGTCCGACAGAAACGCGGTTTCCGCCGCGTTCTGCCGCCCGTCGGCGTCGCAGACACACACCGCCATTTCATAGGCCAGCTGGCGCTGGGCCGGGTCGCGCAAGGCGGCCACGGCATCGGCGAGCGTCACCCGCTTGAGCAGCACATCCTGATACAAACCCGCCAGC
Source organism: Hydrogenophaga pseudoflava NBRC 102511 (assembly GCF_001592285.1). Classification (GTDB taxonomy): domain Bacteria; phylum Pseudomonadota; class Gammaproteobacteria; order Burkholderiales; family Burkholderiaceae_C; genus Hydrogenophaga; species Hydrogenophaga pseudoflava. The sequence goes on from NZ_BCWQ01000019.1 coordinate 35,856, forward strand.
GCCGCACCCCCGGCCTCGCGGCCCAGCGACTCCGCCAGGCGCCGCACGGCCTCGCGCTCGCTGTCGGCCTTGTCGCCGTCGGCAAAGGCTGCGAGCAAGGCGATGGTGAGGATGGCTTGCTGTTCTTTCAGATCCATGGAACGTATTCCTTTGTAGATGACTCGGAGCACTGTAGAGCAACCCCTGCCGCCCGGGTTCCCGGTGCCAGCCCCGATAATCCCCGCATGCGTTTCCTGATCGACTTTTTCCCCATTGCGCTGTTTGTGGCCGCCTACAAGTTTGGCGACATCTACACCGCGACCGGCGTGCTCATGGCCGCCACCGTGGTGCAGACCGGCATCATCTACGGCATCGACAAGCGGCTGCAGACGCTGCAGAAAGTGACGCTGCTGCTGGTGCTGGTGTTCGGAGCCCTCACGCTGCTGCTGCACGACGAGCGCTTCATCAAGTGGAAGCCCACCGTGCTCTACGCGAGCATGGCGATTGTGCTGGCCGCGGCGCTGTGGGTCTGGAAGAAGAACTTCCTGCAGATCCTCCTGGGCAGCCAGCTCAGCCTGCCGGCGCCGGTGTGGTCGCGCCTGACCGTGATCTGGATCGGCTATTTCCTGTTCATGGCCGCCATCAACGCCTACGTCGCGGCCTACTACTCCACCGAGGACTGGGTGAACTTCAAGCTCTGGGGCTACGTGTTCCCGGTGGTGTTCATCGTCGGCCAGGGCCTGTACATCGCCCGCTACCTCAAGAGCGACACCGAAGCGGGGACCGGCTCATGATCCCGGACCAACTGTTCGTGCCCACCGCGGCCGCGCTGCAGGCCGCCCTGGACGCTGCCCTCAGCCCGACCCGGCTGGAAGTCATCGACGAAAGCGCGGCCCACGCCGGGCACGCCGGCGCCAACGGCTTGGGCTATGGAACCCATTTCCGGGTGCGCATCGCCGCCCCCGCCTTCACCGGCAAGAGCCGCGTGGCGCAACACCGCCTTGTGTATGATGCGCTGCGCAATTTCACCGACGCCGGCCTGCACGCGCTGGCCATCGAAATCCTCACCTGATCCACACCATGAAATTCTCCCTGTCGGCCCTGACCGCCGCGGCCCTGATCGCTGCCGCTCCTCTGGCCATGGCCCAGAACGTCGCCATCGTCAACGGCAAGGCCGTGCCCAGCAGCCGAGTCACCGCGCTGGAGCAGCAGATTGCAGCCTCAGGTCGTCCGATCGACGAGGCCACCCGCGCCCAGATCAAGGAAGAAGTCATCCTGCGCGAAGTCTTCATGCAGGAAGCCCAGAAGCGCGGTATTGCCGCCACGCCGGAATACAAGGAGCAGATGGAACTGGCCCGCCAGACCATCATGATCCGCGCCCTGTTCGCCGACTACCAGAAGAAGAACCCGGTGTCCGACGCCGACCTGCAGGCCGAGTACGACAAGTTCGCCGCGGCCAACGGCGGCAAGGAGTACCGCGCACGCCACATCCTCGTTGAGAAGGAAGATGAGGCCAAGGCCATCATTGCGGCCATCAAGGGTGGCGCCAAGTTCGAAGACCAGGCCAAGGCCAAGTCCAAGGACCCGGGCTCCGGTGCCAACGGTGGTGACCTGGACTGGGCCAATGCCGCCAGCTACGTGACCGAGTTCTCCGAGGCCATGATCAAACTCGACAAGGGTCAGATGACCCAGGAGCCGGTCAAGAGCCAGTTCGGTTACCACATCATCCGTGTCGACGACGTGCGCCAGGCCAAGCTGCCGACCTTTGAAGAACTCAAGCCGCAGATCGCGCAGCAGATGCAGCAGCAGAAGCTGGGCGACTTCCAGCGCTCGCTGCGCGAGAAGGCCAAGATCCAGTAAGGATCGGCGTTCTCCTAAAAAAAGCGCGGCGTGGTCCGCGCTTTTTTTGTGGCCGCGAGGAAGTGGATCTGGCCACGCCGATCGGATTGGATTTGATCAAATATTAGAACCAGGTGGTTTGGATGCCACAATTCGGCATCCATTTGATCAAATCCAACCATGAACGCGCCCCCCACCGACATCCACAGCTTCCTGAGCGAGCACCGCATCCACGAGGTCGAGTGCGTGATTCCCGACATGACCGGGATCGCCCGCGGCAAGATCCTCCCCAAGGATCTGTTCCTCAGCTCCGGGCACATGCGCCTGCCCAAGAGCGTGCTGCTCAACACCGTCAACGGCCAGCAGCCCGACAACGCCGAGTTCGTCGGCGACACCGACCCCGACATGGTCTGCGTGCCCGACCTGTCGACGGCGCGCATGGTGCCCTGGGCAGCCGAACAGGTCGCGGTCATCATCCACGACTGCGAGGAGTTCGACGGCTCGCCGGTGGCGCTCTCGCCCCGCAGCGTGCTGCGCCGGGTGCTGGCGCTGTACGACGCACAGGGCTGGCAGCCGGTGGTGGCGCCCGAGATGGAGTTCTACCTGGTCGCCCGCCAGCAGAACCCGCACGAGCCGCTGCAACCGCCGCTGGGCCGCACCGGCAAACCCGAGGCCGGCCGGCAGTCGTACTCGATCGATGCCGTCAACGACTTCGACCCCTTCTTCCTGGAGCTCTCGCGCTTCTGCGAGGTGCACCGCCTGGGCGTCGAGACCCTGATCCACGAGGCCGGCGCCGGCCAGATGGAGATCAACTTCACCCACGGTGATGCCATGGACCTGGCCGACCGGGTGTTCCTGTTCAAGCGCACCGTGCGGGAAACGGCGCTGCGCCACGGCATCTTCGCCACCTTCATGGCCAAGCCGATGGAGGCCGAGCCGGGCAGCGCGATGCACATCCACCAGAGCATCCTGGACCGCGCCACCGGCCGCAACATCTTCAGCGAAGAGGACGGCGCGGTAACGCCGCATTTCCGCCACTTCATCGCCGGCCTGCAGCGCTACGTGCCGCAGGTGATGCCGATGCTGGCGCCCTATGTGAACTCCTACCGGCGCCTCTCGCGCTACATGTCGGCGCCGATCAATGTGCAGTGGGGCTACGACAACCGCACCTGCGGCATCCGCGTGCCGGAGTCCGACGCCGCCAACCGCCGGGTGGAGAACCGCGTGCCGGGCGTGGACGTGAACCCGTACCTGGCCATGGCTGCGACGCTGGGTGCCGGTTACCTGGGGCTGATGGAGAAGCGCCAGCCCAGCGAGCCGATGAAAACCAGTGCCTGGGACAGCGACCAGGACCTGCCCAGCCACATGGAGGACTCGATCCGCCGCATGCGCGAGTGCGAAGCGCTGCGCGATGTCTTCGGTGGTGCCTTCATCGACGCCTTCCTCGCGGTCAAGGAACTGGAATACGCCACCTACAACCGCGTGATCAGCTCCTGGGAGCGCGAGCACCTGCTGCTGCTGGTCTGAGGAGACACCCCCCATGACGCAAGAACAACGACCCACCCGCACCGGCCTGGACTGGCCGCGCGCACAGACCTTCCTCGCGCAGGAGCGCGCCCGTTTTCACGAGGCCCACCCACGATCGGCGGCCCTCGCCGCCCGCGCCCGCGACCACCTGCTGTTCGGGGTGCCGCTGCACTGGATGAACGACTGGGGCACGCCGTTCGCGCTGCACGTCGACCACGCCAGCGGCGCCCAGGTGACCGACGTCGACGGCCACACACTGACCGACTTCTGCCTGGGCGACACCGGCGCCATGTTCGGCCATTCGCCCGCGCCGGTGGCGGCCGCCGTCGCCCGCCAGGCCACCCGGGGCTTCACCACCATGCTGGCCACCGAGGACGCGGCCGTGGTCGGCGAACAGCTGGCGCAGCGCTTCGGCCTGCCGGTGTGGCAGTTCGCGATGAGCGCCACCGATGCCAACCGCTACATCGTGCGCTGGCTCCGTGCCGCCACGGGGCGCAAGAAGATCCTGGTCTTCAACGGCTGCTACCACGGCACCATCGAGGACGTGTTCGTCGATCTGGTGGATGGTCGGCCGGTGCAGCGCGACAGCCTGCTGGGCCAGGTGCACAACCTGCTGGACACCACCGTGGTGGTCGAGTTCAACGACCTGGCCGCGCTCGACGCCGCACTGGCTGATGGTGACGTGGCCTGCGTGCTGGCCGAACCGGTGATGACCAACATCGGTATGGTGCTGCCCGAGCCCGGCTACTGGGCCGAAGCTCAGCAGATCATCCGCCGCCACGGCACGCTGCTGGTGATGGACGAGACCCACACCATCAGCACCGGCCCTGGCGGCTACGCCCGCGCCCAAGGCATCGCTCCCGATGCCTTGGTGCTCGGCAAACCGGTGGGCGGCGGCGTACCCTGCGCGGTCTACGGCATGAGCGCCGAACTGGCGGCCCGCGTCGAACGGGCCAAGCGCGAGGCCCCACCGGGCCACAGCGGCATCGGCACCACGCTGACCGGCAACATGCTGGCCATGGCCGCGATGCGCGCGGCTCTCACCGAGGTCATGACCCCGGCCGCCTACGGGCACATGCTGGCACTGGCGCAGCGGCTGGCTGCCGGGCTGCGGGAGGTGATCGCGCGGCATGGCCTGCCCTGGTGCGTGACCCAGGTCGGCGCGCGCACCGAGTTCCAGTTCTGCCCGACCCCGCCCAGGAACGGCAGCGAAGCCGACCGCATCCTCGACGGCGAGCTGGAGCACCTGATCCACCTTGGCCTGCTCAACCGCGGCGTCATGATCACGCCCTTCCACAACATGATGCTGGTCTGCCCGCAGACCACCGACGAGCACGTCGCGCAGCTGATCGGCGCGCTCGACGAGGCGCTGACCCAGATCACGCAGAAGGCATGAAGACCCCCGCCCCGACCCAGCAGGACGAGACCTATGCGCGGTTGCGCCAGTGGGTCACCGTGGGCCAGTTCCTGCCGGGGGAGCGGCTGAAAATCCACGCCATCGCCGAGAAGCTGGGCGTGGGCGTGATGCCGGTGCGCGCCGCGCTGCAGCGGCTGGCGGCCGAGGGTGCGCTGGTCAACGTGCCCCACGCCGGCATGCAGGTGCCCAAACTCTCGCTGGCCGAGTTCGACGATGTGCTGCAGACCCGGCTGCTGCTGGAAGGCGAAGCGGCCGAGCGTGGCGCCCACCGGCTCGACGCCACCGGTGTGGCCGAGCTGCTGGCGCTGGAGCAGCGCATGCGCGAGGCGCTCAAGGCCGGTGATGCCAAGGGCTATCTCGACGCCAACGAGCTGTTCCACCTGCGCCTGTACCAGGCCGCCGCCTCCCCCACCCTGCTCTCGCTGATCGAGACCGTCTGGCTCAAGGTCGGGCCGCTGTCGAACAGGCTGTTCGAGGTGGAAGCCTCGCAGCGCGTGATCAACGACGCCCACGGCGACGCGGTGATGGCGCTGCGCCTGCGCGACAGCGCCGGCGTGCGGCGCGCGATTGAGAAGGACTTGTTCGTGGCCGCGCAGTTCCTGCGGCCGTTCTGCGCCTGAACCGGCTCAGCCGCGCCACCAGACGAAGGCCGCCAGCAGGCCGATCATCACCGGCTGGTGCAGCAGGTAGTACGACAGGCTCCAGCGCCCCAGCACCACCAGAGAGCGGCGCAGCCCGGTGGCCGCCGCGTCGCCCGCGCCCAGCCATTGCGGTCGGTGTGCCAGCGCCCAGCGCCCGGCGGCGACGCCCCACCACATCACGCCCAGCCAGGGCAGCACCGGAGCGTAGTCCTCGGTCACCGGCAGCTCGCTGATGAAGCCCAGCGCGTTCCAGCCCGGCTGGTTCAGGAACGCCAGCGACGGCAGCGCGCCGATCACCAGTGGCGCGATCCACTTCATCGACACCGCGATTGCCCCGAGCGGCCAGAGCCAGGCGCCCCAGCCGGCCGTCAGTCGCACCAGGACCAGCATGGCCGCAATGCCGTGCAGAATGCCAAAGTAGATGAAGGTGTCCGGGAACATCAGCCAGGAGCCAATGCTCACCAGCAGCGCCCCACCCGCCACCTGCGCCCAGCGCTTCCAGAACCGCGGCCAGCCCTGCCCCTGCTGCAGCGCCACCGCCTGCGACAGCCCGGCGGTGAACAGGAACAGGCTCACGATGAACGTGCGCTGCCAGGTCCAGAACGGGTCGTCGTAGAAGTCCTGCTGAATGAAGCCGAAGTGGTTGAGGTCGAAGCAGAAATGGAAGGCGGTCATCCACAGCATCGCCACCGCACGCAGCAGGTCGATGCGGTCCAGGCGCGCGGTGGCCTTCACCGGCAACTCGAATGCACCTTCAGCAGCAGCTGTGCCAGTTCGCGCGGCGCGCTGACCATCGGGTCGTGGCCGGTCGCCAGCTCGTACACCGTCCAGCCCGGCTCGCTGCGCACGCGCTTGCGGGCGGCGTCGATGGTGGCCAGCGGCGGGTTCGTGCAGTCGATGAAGCTGTGCGGGATGGACCACACCAGCGCCGGGTCGAACAGCAGGGTCTCGTGGTACAGGCGGTAGGGCTGCGGCGTCTGGCGGCGGTTGACCCAGTCGCGGTCGGCGCCTTCCAGTCCGAACACGCTCGCGTCTGGCGGCGGGAAACTCAGCCCGCCGCTGCTGCGCTGCGCCTCGGCGGCCCGCTTGGCCACGGTCTCCGCCGAGTGGGGCGTGCTCCAGCTGTTGCCGGGGTCTGGAACGCCCGCATCCAGATAGACCAGGTGCTGCAGCAGGCCGGGGTGCGCGCGCTGCAGGCGGTCGGCCACGCAGGTGATCAGGTTGCCCGCGTAGCTGTGGCCGACCAGCACCACCCGCTCCAGTTCCTCGGCTTCGATCAGCCCGATCACGTCCTGGATGTGGGTGTTGATGCCGACTGTCGGGCTCAGCAGGTGGGCCCGTTCGCCCACGCCAGTGAGGGTGACGGCGTGGGTGTCCACACCGGCGCCGCGCAGCAGCGGCAGCACCCGCTTCCAGCACCAGGCGCCGTGCCAGGAGCCGTGGACGAGGACGATGGCGGTGCTGGAGGGGTCGTGGGATGCAGGCATGGGCGATCTCCGGGACAATATCGGGTTGATTTGCGGGGCCGTCAGTGGTCCCGATTCTGCCTGCTCTGCCTCTTTTTTTGCGCCACCATGTTGCCCCACCAGCTCGAACTGCTTGCCCCCGCCCGCGACGCCGACATCGGCATCGAGGCCGTGAACCACGGGGCCGACGCGGTCTACATCGGCGGCCCGTCCTTCGGCGCACGCACCAGCGCCGACAACAGCGTGGCCGACATCGCCCGCCTCGCGCGGCACGCGCACCGCTACAACAGCCGCATCTTCGTGACGATGAACACCATCCTGCGCGACGACGAGCTGGAGCCGGCGCGCAAGCTGGCCTGGCAGCTTTACGACGCCGGCGTGGACGCACTCATCGTGCAGGACATGGGCCTGCTGGAAATCGACCTGCCACCGATCCAGCTGCACGCCAGCACCCAGACCGACATCCGCACGCCCGAGAAAGCGCGCTTCCTGCAGGACGCCGGCCTGTCCCAGATCGTGCTGGCGCGCGAACTCACGCTGCAGCAGATCGCCGCCATCGACGCCGCGCTCGGCCCGAAGGACGCGCCCGGCCGCGCCATCCTCGAGTTCTTCGTGCACGGCGCACTCTGCGTGGCCTACAGCGGCCAGTGCTACATCAGCCACGCCCACACGGGCCGCAGCGCCAACCGCGGCGACTGCTCGCAGGCCTGCCGCCTGCCCTATGAGGTGAAAGACAGCCAGGGCCGCATCGTGGCGCACGACAAGCACGTGCTCTCGATGAAGGACAACAACCAGAGCGACAACCTGCGCGAGATCATCGACGCCGGCGTGCGCAGCTTCAAGATCGAAGGCCGCTACAAGGACATGGCCTACGTCAAGAACATCACCGCGCACTACCGGGTACTGCTGGACGAGATCCTTGAAGAACGCCCCGAACTGGCGCGCGCCAGCAGCGGCGAATGCACCTTCCACTTCCAGCCCGATCCGAACCAGAACTTCAACCGCGAGTTCACCGACTACTTCGTGCAGGGCCGCAAGGAAGACATCGGCGCCTTCGACACGCCCAAGAATCCCGGCCGCCCGATCGGTTTTGTCACCACCACCGGCCCGAACTTCGTCGAACTGCAGACCGACGACAAGGACACCGTGATCCACAACGGCGACGGCCTGTGCTACCTGGACCTGCAGAAGGAACTGGTGGGCCTGCAGATCAACCGGGCCGAAGCGGTCAACAAGAAGGGCCTGTGGCGGGTATTCCCCAAAGACCCGATGGAGGGTTTCAAAGACCTGCGCAAGGGCGTGCAGATCAACCGCAACCGGGACATGGACTGGGTGCGCGGGCTGGAGAAGAAGTCGGCCGAGCGCCGCATCGGTGCCTGGCTGGCCCTGGACGAAACCGCCGACGGCCTGACGCTGACCATCACCGACGAAGACGGCCACAGCGGCACCGCCACCCTGCCCGGCGCCTTGCAAGACGCCAAGGACCCGAGCCAGGCCGAGGCCAAGTTGCGCGAGAACCTCTCACGCCTGGGCGACACCCTGTTCCAGCCGCTGGACGTGGCGCTGAACCTGAACGGTCCGCGCTTCGTGCCCGCCTCACAGCTCAACGCCCTGCGCCGCGACGCGGTGGAGCGCCTGGAAGCGGCTCGCGCAGCGGCCTGGCACCGCCTGCCGCGCGCCAAGCCGGTCGAACCGCCCGTCAACTATCCGGAAGACACGCTCACGTATCTCGCCAACGTGTTCAACCACAAGGCGCGCGACTTCTATGCGAAACACGGTGTGAAGGTGATCGCAGCCGCCTACGAGAGCCACGAGGAAGAAGGCGAAGTCAGCCTGATGATCACCAAGCACTGCGTGCGTTTCAGTCTCAGCCTCTGCCCCAAGCAGGCCAAGGGCGTGACCGGTGTGCAGGGCACGGTGAAGGCCGAGCCGATGCAGCTGATCAACGGCAAGGAGAAGCTGACCCTGCGCTTCGACTGCAAGCCCTGCGAGATGCACGTGGTCGGCAAGATCAAGCGCAGCGTGATGAACGCCGCGCCTGCAAGCCCGGTGACGTTCTACCGGACGCGACCGGCGACCCCGGCCTGAGCCATCAGGCGTCCTCGCGCGCCTCGACTACCAGTTCCCGCACCCGCACGCCCTTGACGGCGGCGATGGCCCGGATGCGCAGGCCCTGCTCGGCCTCCAGCCGTATCCGCTGGTGGTAGTCCAGGCTGTCCGTCTGGCCGGGGTTGTGGGCGGGAATGCGGCGCGACCACTGGCGCCGGCCATCGAACTCCACCGTCAACTCCAGCCAGGCGCCGCCGGTGTCGGCAGGCACATCGACCAGCAGAGCGGCGTCCACGTCGAACACCCGGGCCCGGCCGTTGAGGCCAGGGATGTTGAGCACCGCAACCCCGTCTGCGCTCTGGACGCGCCAGTGTTCGGGGCGGGAATCATGAGGGTTGCCAGGGCGATTTTTCATGTCGCCCGAACTGTAGACCATGCCCGCTCAAACCGCGGCCATGGCGCGCTGCAGGTGGATCAGATGTAGGCCGCCACCGGCTTGACGTGGCGCATGTGCAGACTCAGGCCCAGCGCGGCCATGTGGTTGCTGTTGCGGCCCAGGATCACCTCCGACAGCGGCAGGAACTCGGCCTCTTCGTAGGCAGCGTGCGCGGTGTACTCGGTGACCAGACGCTGCACCTCGCCAATGTCCAGATCGGTGCTCTGGCCTTTGGCGACCTGCTTGAGACCCTTTTCCAGCCGCTTCCACAGCGCCTCGACCATGCGATGCTCCTCGGTCAGGCGCTTGGTCATCGCCTTCACGCGCTCCAGTTCTTCGCCGGGCTTTGCGCTGGCGATCACCGCAGGAAAGAGCTCGCGCTCTTCTTCCAGATGATGTTCGAAGATGGCTTCGCGGAAGAACTCCAGCGACTGCTCGGCGATCTGGCGTGCGCGTGCGGCGGGTTCCAGCAACGCGGGCAGTTCGTCCAGCGCGTTCAGGCGCTTGAGGATGCCGCTGTGGCAGTTGGAGAAGTTGTTCAGCGGGGCGTCGGTGTCAACGGCGGTGTTCATGGCAGCTCCTCTCGGGTTGGTGTGCACCGAAGCCGGTCTTCAGCACACTCACGATCTGGATGCCAGTCTGGGCCAACCGCGTTGTTGAGGCCTTGACACAAGTCAAGGCCTACCCCTGTTCATTCAGTGTGCGGACTGGCCGCGCAGCTTGTTGAATGCGTTGAACATCAGCACGCAGACGATGCCGGCAATGAGGCCGGAAACACCGCCGGCCAGACTGTTGACCACGCCTCCGATGGCACCCAGGCCCTCCGCCCAGTGCTCGACCGCGTGTCCCAGCGCCGGCACGCCGTGCAGCAGGATGCCGCCGCCCACCAGGAACATCGCCGCCGTACCCAGCACCGACAGGGCCTTCATCAGCCAGGGCGCAAAGGCCAGCAGACCTCGGCCGAAGGCTTGCGTGGCGGATGAGCCGCTGCGGCTCAGGTGCAGGCCCGCGTCGTCGAGCTTGACGATGCCGCCGACCAGGCCGTACACGCCCAGGGTCATGATCAGCGAGATGCCGACCAGCACCGCGACCTGCTGGGCAAAGGGTGCTGTGGCGACCGCGCCCAGGGTGATGACGATGATCTCGGCCGAGAGAATGAAGTCGGTGCGCACGGCGCCCTTGATCTTCTCCTTCTCGAAGGCAACCAGGTCGACCTTCTCGTCGCTCACGGCCTTCACCAGTTCGGCGTGGTGGGCGTCGTCGTCTTCCTTGGCGTGGAAGAACTTGTGCATCAGCTTCTCGGCACCCTCGAAGCAGAGGAACAGGCCGCCCAGCATCAGCAGCGGCGTGATCGCCCAGGGCGCCACCGCGCTGATGGCCAGGGCTGCCGGCACCAGGATGGCCTTGTTCAGCAGCGAGCCCTTGGCCACCGCCCAGACCACCGGCAGTTCGCGGTCGGCGTTCACGCCCGTCACCTGCTGCGCGTTGAGCGCCAGGTCGTCGCCCAGCACGCCAGCCGTTTTTTTCGCGGCCATCTGCGTCATGGCCGCCACGTCATCAGCCGCCGACACGCTCTGGCGCGCCGCGACCTTGGTCATGGTGGCCACGTCGTCGAGCAGGGTGGCGATGTCGTCAAGCAGTGCGAGGAGGCTGGAGGCCATGGCGGTGGTTCAACTTTCAGGACCAGACAAGGGGAAACAGCGGGTCGTCCATCGCTGCGCCGTCGGGCAGGCGCTGGTCGAGGTCAGGGAATGGCGGGGAGGTGCGCCAGCGGCGAGGCGCGTGGACCGCATCATCGCCCAGGTAGCGGGCCGAAAAAACGCGCCGCCGCGCGCCCGGACCGGTGCCGCTGCTGGCGTGCAGGCTAAGCATGTGGAAGGCCACGCAGTCGCCCGGCTCCAGCGCCCAGCCCAGTTGCCGGTAGGTGCCGGGCTCGGCGTCGATGGGCGGCAGCTCGGCCAGCGTGCCCTCCGGGAACCACTTGGCCTGCTGGTCGCGGAAGGTGCGCGGCATGTACCAGGTGCCGTCGTGCGAGCCGGCGACGAAGCGCAGCGTGCTGGCCAGCGGCACCGGGTCGACCGGTATCCAGAAGCTGACGTTCTGCCTGCCGCCGACGTTGTAGTACGGCTGGTCCTGGTGCCACGGTGTCGGCTGGCGGGTACCGGCTTCCTTGACCAGCAGGTGGTCGTGGTACAGGCGCGCCGTGCGGCTCTGCATCAGCTGGGCGGCCAGATGCGGCAGGGCCGACTCCTTGAGGATGCGCTGGTAGTCCGGGTTGGTCTGCCAGGTGCAGAAGTCCTCGACGAAGCGGCCGGGGTCGTCGGGCTCGCTCGCCACCAGCGCCAGCGGGCTCAGGTGCGTCAGGTTGTGCTCGATGCCAGCCTCCAGCGTGCGCAGATCGTCGGCGTTGAGCACGCCCCGCAGCACCACCGCCCCGTCGCGGGCGTAGGCCTGGATGGTGTCGTCGGGCAGGGGGCGCGAGCGGCTCATCGTGCGATCAGCCCACCCACTTGCGCGCGTTGCGCCAGATGCGCATCCACGGGCTCAGGTCGCTGGCGCTGCCGCTGGTCCAGCTCATCTGGATGTTGCGGAACACGCGCTCGGGGTGCGGCATCATGGCCGTGAAGCGGCCGTCGGCCGTGGTGACCGCCGTCAGGCCGCCCGGGCTGCCGTTCGGGTTGAACGGGTACTGCTCGGTGGCGGCGCCGCTGTTGTCGACGAAACGCATGGCGGCGATGGCCTGCGCCGGGTTGCCGCGGTGCTTGAAGTTGGCAAAGCCTTCGCCGTGCGCCACCGCGATCGGCAGGCGGCTGCCGGCCATGCCCTGCAGGAACAGGCTGGGCGATTCCAGCACTTCCACCATGGACAGGCGGGCTTCGAAACGCTCGCTCTGGTTGGTGGTGAAGCGCGGCCAGGCCTCGGCACCGGGGATGATGTCGGCCAGCTCGGCGAACATCTGGCAGCCGTTGCACACGCCCAAGCCGAAGGTGTCGGCGCGGCCGAAGAAGCCCCGGAACTGTTCGGACAGCACCGGGTTGAAGGTGATGCTGCGCGCCCAGCCGATGCCGGCGCCCAGGGTGTCGCCGTAGCTGAAACCACCGCAGGCGACCACGCCCTTGAAGTCGGCCAGCTTGGCGCGGCCCGACTGCAGGTCGGTCATGTGCACGTCGTAGGCTTCGAAGCCCGCCTGCGTGAAGGCATACGCCATTTCCACGTGCGAGTTCACACCCTGCTCGCGCAGGATCGCGACTTTGGGGCGGCTCAGGTTCAGGAACGGCGCGGCCACGTTGTCCAGCGGGTCGAACGTCAGGGCCACGTGCATGCCCGGGTCTTCCGGAAGACCGGCGGCGGCGTGTTCGCTGTCGGCGCAGGCCGGGTTGTCGCGCTGCTGGTTGATCTTCCAGCTGACGCTGTCCCAGACCTGCTGCAGGTCGTACAGGCTGGCGCTGAACACGGCCTTGGTGTCGCGCCAGACCTGCAGCTGGCCCTTGCCCACGTCGATGGACGAGGACGCCGGGCGGGTCTTGCCGACGAAGTGGCTGTGCTTGGACAGGCCGTGCTCGCGCAGGGTCTGCATCACGGCGTTGCGGTCTTCGGTCTTCACCTGCAGCACGACGCCCAGCTCTTCGCTGAACAGGGCCTTGAGGGTGAGCTCCTCGCGGCGGACGCTGACCTGCTGCGCCCAGTTCTTGGCATCGCCAGTGTCCATGCGGCTGTCGGAAATGCCGTCGCCCTCGGTGACCAGCATGTCCACGTTCAGCGACACGCCCACATGGCCGGCGAAGGCCATCTCGGCCGCCGCGGCCAGCAGGCCGCCGTCTGAACGGTCGTGGTAGGCCAGGATCTGGCCCTTGGCGCGCAGCGCGTTGACGGCGTTGACCAGATTGATCAGGTCCTGCGGGCTGTCCAGGTCGGGCACCTCGTCACCAGGCTGACCCAGCGTCAGGCCCAGCACGCTGCCGCCGAGGCGGTTGCGGCCCTTGCCCAGGTCGACCAGCACCAGGGTGGTGTCGTCGATCTCGCGGTTGAGCTGCGGCGTGAGCGTGCCGCGCACGTCGGCCAGCGTCGCGAAGGCGCTGACGATCAGGCTCACCGGCGAGGTGACCTTCTTCTTTTCGCCATCGGCCGTCCACTGCGTGCGCATGGACAGGCTGTCCTTGCCCACCGGCACCGACACGCCCAGCGCCGGGCACAGCTCCATGCCGATGGCCTTAACGGTGGCGTACAGGTCGGCGTCTTCACCGGGTTCGCCGCAGGCGGCCATCCAGTTGGCCGACAGCTTGACTCGGGGCAGCTCAATCGGCGCGGCCAGCAGGTTGGTGATGGCTTCAGCCACGGCCATGCGGCCCGAGGCCGCGGCGTTGATGGCAGCCAGCGGCGTGCGCTCGCCCATGGACATGGCTTCACCGGCGAAACCGGCGTAGTCGGCCAGGGTCACGGCGCAGTCGGCCACCGGCACCTGCCAGGGGCCCACCATCTGGTCGCGGTGGCTGAGTCCGCCCACGGTGCGGTCGCCGATGGTGACCAGGAAGCGCTTGGAGGCGACGGTCGGGTGGCTCAGCACGTCGATCACGGCCTTTTCCAGCGACACGCCGGTCAGGTCCATCGGCTTGAATGTGCGCTGGACCGTCTTGACGTCGCGGTGCATCTTGGGCGGCTTGCCCAGCAACACGTCCATCGGCATGTCGACCGGGCTTTCGTTGCCCTCGTCCACCAGCGACAGGTGGCGCTCTTCGGTCGCCACGCCAACGACCGAGAACGGGCAGCGCTCGCGCTCGCAGAAAGCCTTGAACTGTTCCAGCGACTCGGGCGCGATGGCCAGCACGTAGCGCTCCTGGCTCTCGTTGCACCAGATTTCCTTGGGCGCCAGACCGCTCTCTTCCAGCGGCACGGCGCGCAGATCAAAGCGCGCGCCGCGGCCGGCGTCGTTCACCAGCTCGGGGAAGGCGTTGGACAGGCCACCCGCGCCCACGTCGTGGATGAACAGCACCGGGTTCTTGTCACCCTGCGCCCAGCAGTGGTTGATGACCTCCTGCGCCCGGCGCTCGATCTCGGGGTTGCCACGCTGCACGCTGTCAAAGTCCAGCGAGGCGGCATTGGTGCCGGTGGCCATGGAGCTGGCGGCACCGCCGCCCATGCCGATCTTCATGCCCGGGCCGCCGAGCTGGATCAGCAGCGTACCGGCCGGGAAATCGATCTTCTTCGTCTGGCCGGCGTCGATCTGGCCCAGGCCGCCCGCGATCATGATGGGCTTGTGGTAACCGCGGGTCACGCCGCCCACGTCCTGCTCGTACTCGCGGAAGTAGCCCAGCAGGTTCGGACGACCGAACTCGTTGTTGAACGCGGCGCCGCCCAGCGGGCCCTCGGTCATGATCTGCAACGGGCTGGCGATGTGCTCGGGCTTGCCGCCCGGCTGGTCGCTCAAACCACCCCAGAGCTTGGAGACGGTGAAGCCGGTGAGGCCCGCCTTGGGCTTGGAGCCGCGGCCGGTCGCGCCCTCGTCGCGGATCTCGCCGCCCGCGCCGGTGGAGGCGCCGGGGAACGGGGAAATCGCGGTCGGGTGGTTGTGCGTTTCCACCTTCATCAGGATGTGGTGGGTCGCGGCCTCGGCCTGGTAGGCGGGCGACGCATGGCCACCGGCCTTGGCGACGAAGCGCTCCAGTTGGTGGCCTTCCATGATGGACGCGTTGTCCGAGTACGCCACGATGGTGTGCTGCGGGCTGGACTGGTGCGTGTGGCGGATCATGCCGAAAAGGCTTTTGTCCTGCGTCACACCGTCGATGGTGAACTGCGCGTTGAAGATCTTGTGGCGGCAGTGCTCGCTGTTGGCCTGCGCGAACATCATCAGCTCGACGTCGGTCGGGTTGCGCTTCAGACCATTGAACGCGTTGACCAGGTAGTCGATCTCGTCGTCGGCCAGGGCCAGGCCCCATTCGCCGTTTGCCTTCTCCAGCGCTGCGCGACCACCACCCAGCACGTCCACGTGCTCCATGGGCGCCGGGTGCAGTTCGGTGAACAGGGCTTCGGCCTGGCTGCGCTCGGTGGTCACAGCCTCGGTCATGCGGTCGTGCAGCGCATCGGCCACGGTGCGCAGCTGCTCGTCGCTCAGGCTGGCCTTGCCCAGCAGGCCGCTCTTGAGGCCGATGCGGAACTCGACCAGGCGCTCGACGCGGTGCAGCGCCAGGTCGCAGTTGTGCGCGATGTCGGTGGCCTTGGAGGCCCAGGGCGAGACAGTGCCCAGGCGGGGCAGTACGTACAACGCCGGGGCGCCGGCCCTCTCGGCGGCCACAAAAGCCTCGGTGGCCGGCTCGCCGTAGGTCAGCAACTGCCCCAGGCGCTCCACCGTGGCGGCGTCGGGCGCGGCGTCGAAGGACGCCAGGTGCACGAAGCGGGCCGAGAGGCCGGTGATCTTGTCGGAAATGCCCTGCAGACGGGGCAGGAGTTGCTGGACTTTGAAGTCGCTGATGGCGTTGCCGCCGTCAAAAAAGCGCAGGTGCAGGGTCACGGTGGGTGGCCTTGGGGCTGGATGACCGCAGGGGTCGGTGAAAACCCGAGATTTTACCTTTGCCCCTCAACCCGAATCACCCCGCAGGCGGCATCCAGGCCAGCGGGGAACCGGCTCCGCCGGGCCGCAGCTGGCGCCCCCTGGGGGGGGGCGCGAAGCGGCGCGGGGGGGGCTAAAACTGGTAGCCGACGCTCACTTTGACGACCGGCAGCACCCTGGCGCTGTTCAGGTCGTCCTGCACCTTGCGTTCTTCCGCGGCGATGGCCGCCTGCGCGCCCGGCTGGGCCAGCAGGCCGCCCGAACCGGTCAGCCGGACCTTGGGCTTGCCGATCGAGACCCCCAGGTCCAGACCGAAGGTCCAGCCCGGCTCGTTGTGGCGGCCGTGGCCCCAGCCCACGCCGACGTAGGGCATGGTGCTCGGGTACTTGATGTCGGCGCGCAGCGAATTGCCCGTGGCGTCGAAGCGCTGGCCGTCGATGGTGACCGAGCCGTTCGTCGCCTGCGCATTCAGCGCGGCCGAGGTGCCGCCGAAGGTGGCGCCGCCCACCAGGCGGAACGTGCCCAGGAAGGGGCGGAAGTCGACGAACACGCCGTTGCCCTTGAGCTTGAGGTCGCCCTTGTAGGTGATCTGGTCTTCGGTGTAGGTGTCCGATTCGGTGAGGCTGGCCAGCTCGCCGCGAATGCCCAGCGCAGGGCCGACTGGCAGGTTCAGCCCCACCCCTACACCACCTGTACCGACAACGCCGTATACGCCCACGCCCTGCGCCAGCGCAGAGCCAGTCAGGGCCATCAGGGACAAACCGGTGATCAATAGCTTCTTCATTCGAGCGCCTCTCTGTGGGGGTGTTGGGGAGCGGGCGAGTATAGGAGTGGCGACAGCGCCCGGGTGGCTATTTCACCCTTCGTTTCAAACCGTTGCCCGCCACGGGATAATTGCGTCCCATGAGCATCACCTACAAAGACGAGGCTGGCATCGCCGGCATGCGCACGGCCTGTCGGCTGGCGTCCGAAGTGCTGGACTTCCTGACCCCGCACATCCAGCCCGGCGTGACCACACTCGAGATCGACCGCCTCTCAGCCGAGTACATGAAGCAGCAGGGCACGCGCTCGGCCACCGTGGGCTACCAGCCCCCGGGCTACCCGCCCTACCCGGGCCACCTCTGCACCTCGATCAACCACGTCGTCTGCCACGGCATCCCCAACGACAAGCCGCTGAAGAAGGGCGACATCCTCAACGTCGACGTCACCGTGATCACGCCGGAGGGCTGGTACGGTGACAACAGCCGCATGTTCCTCATCGGTGGCGAGGCCGCCTGCAGCGTGCAGGCCCGGCGGCTGACCCAGGTCACCTTCGAGGCCATGTGGAAGGGCATCGTGATGGTCAAGCCCGGCGTGCGCCTGGGCGACATCGGCCACGCGATCCAGACCTACGCCGAAGGCAACGGCTATTCCGTGGTGCGCGAGTTCTGCGGCCACGGCATCGGTCAGCGCTTCCACGAAGAGCCGCAGGTGCTGCACTACGGCCGCCCCGGCACGCTCGAAGAGCTCAAGCCTGGCATGACCTTCACCATCGAGCCCATGATCAATGCCGGCAAGCGCGACATCAAGGAGATGGGCGACGGCTGGACCATCGTCACGCGCGACCGTTCGCTGTCTGCGCAGTGGGAACACACCGTGCTGGTCACGCCCACGGGCTACGAGGTGCTCACGCTCTCGGCCGGCAGCCCGCCCCTTCCCTCGTTCGTGACCACCACCGCCTGCTGATTCCGGAGCGCTCCCATGGCTGAAGCTGCAGGCGATCTCGGCGCGCTGCGCCAGCGCTACCGCGAAGACAAAACCACCTTGTTCACCCAGCTGGGCGAACAGGGTTCATCGACCCGCGGCGTGCGCCGCACCCTGCAGCAACTGGCCCGGCTGACCGACGGCACGCTGCGCCAGCTCTGGACCAATGCAGGCTTCGGTCCCGGCTTCTCGCTCCTGGCTGTCGGCGGCTATGGCCGTGGCGAGCTGTTCCCGAACTCGGACGTCGACGTGCTGGTGCTGCTGCCCGACGGCGCGACGCCAGATGGCGATGAAGCGCTGAAGGCGCGTCTGGAGTCCTTCATCGGCGCCTGCTGGGACGTGGGGCTGGAAATCGGCTCCAGCGTGCGCACCGCCGCCGAATGCGTCGAAGAGGCCGTGCGCGACGTGACGGTGCAGACCTCGCTGCTCGAATGCCGCCTGATTGTGGGCTCGCGGGCGCAGTTCACAGGCCTGGTGCGGCGCCTGGGCGAGGTCATGGACCCCAAGGCCTTCTTTGTGGCCAAGACGCTGGAAATGCGCCAGCGCCACACCAAGTACGAGAACACGCCCTACTCGCTCGAACCCAACTGCAAGGAGTCGCCGGGCGGCCTGCGCGACCTGCAGGTCATCCTCTGGGTGGCCAAGGCCGCCGGCCTGGGGCGCAGCTGGGACGAGCTGGCACGCCGGGGCCTGGCCACGCCGCTGGAGGTGCGCCAGATCAAGGCCAACGAGGCCCTGCTGAGCCTGATCCGCGCGCGGCTGCACCTGCTGGCCCACCGGCGCGAAGACCGGCTGGTGTTCGACCTGCAGACCGCAGTGGCCGAGTCCTTCGGCTACAAGGCGCAGGCACCGGCCGCCGCCGGCCCGCACGAGCAGCCACCGGCGCCCACCGCCCGCCTGGCCCGCCGCGCCAGCGAGGAGCTGATGCGGCGCTACTACTGGGCGGCCAAGGCCGTGACCCAGCTCAACCAGATCCTGCTGCTCAACATCGAGGAGCGGCTGAACAGCGACGAGAACGGCGCCGACCAGATGCGCCCGATCAACGAGCGCTTCTACGACAAGGCCGGCATGCTGGAAGTGGCCAGCGACCACCTCTACCTCCGGCAGCCGCACGCCATCCTCGAAACCTTCCTGCTCTACCAGACCACGGTGGGCATCAAGGGCCTGTCGGCGCGCACGCTGCGCGCGCTGTACAACGCGCGCCCGATCATGAACGGCGCCTTCCGCGCCGACCCGGTCAACCACGCCACTTTCCTGCAGATCCTGCAGCAGCCCGAGGGCATCACGCACGCCATGCGGCTGATGAACCAGACCTCGGTGCTGGGCCGCTATCTCTGGGTGTTTCGCCACATCGTCGGCCAGATGCAGCACGACCTGTTCCACGTCTACACGGTCGACCAGCACATCCTGATGGTCCTGCGCAACGTGCGCCGCTTCTTCATCGCCGAGCACTCGCACGAATACCCCTTCTGCTCTCAGTTGGCCGCGGGCTGGGACAAGCCCTGGATCTTCTACGTGGCGGCGCTGTTCCACGACATCGCCAAGGGTCGCGGCGGCGACCACTCCGAGCTGGGTGCGCGCGACGTGCGCAGCTTCTGCCGCCAGCACGGCATCGCGCGCGAAGACGCCAAGCTGATCGAGTTCCTGGTGTCCGAACACCTGACCATGAGCCGCATCGCGCAAAAGGAAGACCTGAGCGACCCGGACGTGATCACCGCCTTCGCCCAGCGCGTGGGCAACGAGCGCTACCTCACCGCGCTCTACCTGCTCACGGTGGCCGACATCCGCGGCACCAGCCCCAAGGTGTGGAACGCCTGGAAGGGCAAGCTGCTGGAAGACCTGTACCGCTACACCCTGCGCGCCCTGGGCGGCCGCGCTCCCGACCCGGACGCCGTGGTCGAGGCGCGCAAGCGCGAGGCCCTGTCCATGCTGGCGCTGCACGCCCTGCCCCACCAGGCGCACAAGGCCCTGTGGGACACGCTGGACGTGGGCTATTTCATGCGCCACCAGGCCGACGAGATCGCCTGGCACACACGGGTGCTCACGCGCCAGCTGGCCATCAACGCACGCAGCGGCACCGGGGTGCCCCCCGACGCCGCCATCGTGCGCGCCCGCCTCTCGCCCGAGGGCGAGGGCCTGCAGGTGCTGGTCTACTCGCCGGACCAGAACGACCTCTTCGCCCGCATCTGCGGCTACTTCGACAACGCCGGGTTCTCGATCCTCGACGCCCGCATCCACACCACCATGACCGGACACGCGCTGGACACCTTCCAGGTGGTGGCGCCCACGCTGTCGGAGCACTACCGCGAGCTGATCGCGATGGTCGAAAACAAGCTCGCCAGCACCATCGACGAGCGCGGCCCGCTGCCGCCGCCCAGCAAGGGGCGGCTCTCGCGCCGGGTCAAGAGCTTCCCGATCACGCCACGGGTGGACCTGCGGCCGGACGAAAAAGCCCAGCGCTGGCTGCTGAGCATCTCCGCCAGCGACCGCGCCGGCCTGCTCTACTGCATCTCGCGCGTGCTGGCCCAGCACCACATCAGCGTGCAGCTGGCCAAGGTCAGCACCCTGGGCGAGCGGGTCGAGGACACGTTCCTGATCAGCGGACCCGAGCTGCAGGTCAACAAGCGCCAGATCGAAATCGAGACCGAACTGCTGGAAACGCTGGAGGGCTGAGCGCCCTCCAGCTGTCCGATCAGGCGGGGTGGCTCAGTGCGTTCGGGTCCCGCTCGTGGGCGCGCTCATCGCGCACCTGGCGGCCGAACAGGCGGGCGAAGAAGATGCTCAGGTCGTCGACGATGGTGAACACCGCCGGCACCACCAGCAGGCTCAGCAGGGTCGAGGTCACCAGACCGCCGATCACCGCCACCGCCATCGGCGAGCGGAAGCTGCTGTCCGCCGCCCCCGAACCCACCGCCACCGGCAGCATGCCGGCCACCATGGCAATGGTGGTCATGACAATCGGCCGCGCCCGCTTGTGGCAGGCATCCAGGATGGCTTCCAGCCTCGGCAGGCCGCGCTGGCGACGCGCCTCGATGGCGTACTCCACCAGCAGGATGGAGTTCTTCGACGCCACCCCCATCAGCATCACCAGGCCGATCAGCGAGGGCATGGAGAAGCTCTTGTTGGTCAGCAGCAGGGCCACGAAGGCGCCCCCGAAGGACATCAGCAGCGCGGGCAGGATGGTCAGCGGCATCAGGAAGGCCTTGAACAGCAGCACCAGCACGATGTAGATGCACAGCACGCCGGTCAGCATGGCCAGGCCGAAGCTGGCGAATAGTTCGCCCTGCACCTCGGCGTCGCCGATCTCCAGCACCTGCACGCCCGGCGGCAGGTTCTGGATGCTGGGCAGCGCGTCCACCGCGGTCTTCATGTCGCCCAGCGGGATGCCAGCGAGCTCGACCTCGAAGTTGATGTTGCGCGAGCGGTCGTAGCGGTCGATCACGGCCGGGCCGCCGCCGAAAGTCAGCGTGGCGACCTGGCTGAGCATGACCGGGCCCTTGGCGCCGGGCACGGACAGGCGGCCCAGCACCTCCAGGTTCTCGCGCGCGGCGCTGTCGAGCTTGACCACGATCGGCACCTGGCGCTGCGGCAGGTTCAGCTTGGGCAGCGCACTGTCGTAGTCGCCCACGGTGGCGATGCGCAGCGTCTCGGCGATGGCCGAGCTGGTCACGCCCAGATCGGCGGCGCGCTGCAGGTCGGGCGTGACGATGATCTCGGTGCGCACCAGCGCGGCCGACGACTGGATGCTGCCCACGCCGTTGATGGTGCGCAGGTCGCGCTCGATGGCGCGGGCCGCGGTCGACAGCGCGCTGGCGTCGTTGCCGGTGAGCGTCAGGATGTATTTCTCGCCCGAGCCGCCCAGGCCCACCTTGTAGCGCACGCCCGGCAGACCGGACATCACTTCGCGGATCTGGTTCTCGATCACCTGCTTGCGCGGGCGCTGGCCGCGCGGGTCGAGCTGGATGGTCAGCGCCGCCTTGCGCGACTCCTGCGCGCCCTGCGGCGCGAAGGGGTCGGTGCCGGCCGAGCCGGAGCCGATGGTGGTGTACACCGACTTGACGTGCTGCACCCCGTTCACGAGCACCCGCGCCCGTTCGGCGGTGGCCACGGTCTGCGCCAGCGTGGCACCCGGCGGCAGCTCCAGGTAGACCTGGGTCTGCGAGTTGTCGTCCGGCGGGATGAAGCCCTGGGGTAGCAGCGGGATCAGCGCCAGCGAGCCGAAGAAGAAGAGGATGGCGCCGACCAGCGTCAGCCAGCGGTGGCGGATGCAGGCCGCGGCCCAGCGCTGGTAGGTGTCGAGCCAGCCGGGTTCGTTCTGGTTGGTCATCCAGGCCCAGAGGCCGCCGAGGAAGCGGTTGCTGCGCGCCCAGGCCGGCTGCTCCTTGGCGGTCACCACCGGCTTGAGCAGGTAGGCCGCCATCATGGGCGTGAGCGCGCGCGCCACCACCAGCGAGGCGAACACCGCCAGCGCGGCCGTCCAGCCGAACTGCTTGAAGAACTTGCCCGGAATGCCGGCCATGAAGGCCGTGGGCAGGAACACCGCGATCAGGGTGAAGGTGGTGGCGATCACGGCCATGCCGATCTCGTCCGCCGCTTCCATGGCCGCCTGGTACGGCGTCTTGCCCATGCGCATGTGGCGCACGATGTTCTCCACCTCCACGATGGCGTCGTCCACCAGGATGCCGATGACCAGCGACATGGCCAGCAGCGTGACCACGTTGATGGTGAAGCCCATGTAGTGCATGCCGATGAAGGCCGGGATGGCCGACAGCGGCAGGGCCACGGCCGAGACCACGGTGGCGCGGAAGTCGCGCAGGAACAGCCAGACCACCAGCACCGCCAGCAGGGCGCCCTCGTACAACAGGGTCATGGAGGCGTTGAACTCCTCCTCCACCGGCGTCACGAAGTCGAACGACTCGGTGATCTGCAGGTCCGGACGGGCGGCCTGCAACTCCTTGAGCCTGGCGCGCACGCCCTGCCCGACCTCCACCTCGCTGGCACCCTTGCTGCGCGCCACCTCGAAGCCGACCACCGGCTTGCCGTCCAGGAAGGCCGCCGCGGTCGGCTCGGCGATGGTGTCCTTCACGGTCGCGATCTGGTCCAGCCGGATGCGACGGCCATCGGACAGCGAGAGCTCCAGCGCGGCCAGCTCCTCGGCCGACTTCATCGCCGAGAGCGTGCGCAGCGGCTGCTGGCTGCCGCCGATGTCGGCGCGGCCGCCCGCGCTCTCGATCTGCACACGGGCCAGCTGGCGCGATATGTCGGCCGCGGTGGCCCCCAGCGCCTGCAGCTTGAGCGGGTCCAGCAGGATCTGCACCTCGCGGTTGACGCCGCCCACGCGGTTGATCGCACCCACGCCACGCACCGACAGCAGCAGCTTAGCCACGTCGTTGTCGACGAACCAGGAGATGGCCTCGTCGTCCATCTTGTCCGAGCGCACCGTGTAGGCCAGCACCGCACCACCGGCCAGCTCCAGCTTGTTGACGATGGGCTCGCGCAGGTCGGTGGGCAGGTCGCCGCGCACCTTGGCCACGGCCGAGCGCACGTCGTCCAGCGCTTCCTGTGTGGGTTTCTCGATCCGGAACTCGGCCGTGATCGAGACCGTGCCGTCCTGCACCTTGGTGTAGATGTGCTTGAGGCCCTGCAGCGACGCCAGGCTGTTCTCGATCTTGCGCGCGACGTCGTTTTCCAGCTGGTTGGGTGCGGCACCCGGCAGGCTGGCGACGATGGTGATGTTGGGCACGTCCAGGTCGGGGAAGTTCTGCACCTTCATCGCCTGGAACGAGAACAGACCGGCGAGCGTGAGCATGACGAACAGCATCGCCGCCGGAATCGGGTTGCGGATGGACCACGCGGAAACGTTCATGGCCGGTCCTTCACTGCGCGATCTTCACGAGGTCGCCCTCGTTGAGGAAGCCGGCGCCCTGCACCGCCACCGTCTCGTCGGCCTTCAGGCCCTGCAGCACCTCCACGCGGTCACCCGCGCGGCGCCCGGTGTCCACCTTGCGCTGCCCGGCCTTGCTGTCGGCGCCGATCACGAACACGTAGTTGTGGCCGTCGCGCACCACGATGGCCTGCGCCGGCACGGTCAGCGCCTGGCTGCTGCCGATCTGGAACTGGCCGCGCGCGAAGGTGCCAGCCTTGAGTTCGGTGTGCTTGGGCAGATCGGCGAACACCAGCACGTTGCGGGTCTGCGGATCGGCCGTGGGCGCGATGGCGCGCACCGTGCCCGCCACGGTCAGGCCGCTGGCCGCCGTGACCTCCACCTTCTGGCCCACCTTGACCTGGCCGACCTCGGCCGGCGTCACCTCGGCGCGCCACTCCATGCGGCTCTGCCGCACCAGGCGGAACAGCTCCTGCCCGGCGCCGGCCACCGCACCCACCGTGGCCGTGCGGGCCGAGATCACGCCGTCGTCCGGCGCGCGCACCTGGGTGTTGCCCAGGCGCACCTGGCTGGCGGCGTAGGCGGCCTTGGCGGCTTCGAACTGCGCCCGCGTCACCTTTTCCTGCGTCAGGTACTGGGCGATCTGCGACTTGGACAATGCCCCGGTGTTCTCGATCGAGCGTGCCCGGTCGGCATCGGCCTTGGCGCTCTCGGCCGCGGCCTCGGCCTGCATCAGCGCGGCCTTGCCCTGCAGGCTCTCGGCCTCGGTGGTCTCGCGGGCGAAGGTGGCCAGCACCTGGCCCTTCTTCACCACATCGCCGATGTTCACGTTCACGGTGGCCAGGCGCAAGCCCGGCACCTCGGCGCCCACGCTGGCCTCCTGCCAGGCGGCGATGTTGCCGTTGGCCTGCAGCTGCAGTGCCAGGCTGGCGGTTTCCGGCTTGGCGGTGCTCACCGTCATTGCGGGCTTGGGCGCTGCTGCGGGGGCGGCGCCCTCGGCTGCGGGCGCCGCCGGGCCGGCAGCCGCCCCTTCGGCGGGCTTGTCGCTGCCGCCGCAGGCCACCGCGAGCACCGAGGACAACAGCAGCACGGCCGCGAGGCGGCCCGAGGAATCAACGGACAGTTGGCGCATGGTCTTCTTCATGAGGCTTGGCGCACCGGTTCCGGCGCGATCTGGGGGTCAAAACCGCCGCCCAGGGCGACGTACAGGGCGATCCAGGTGTTCAGGTGGTCCAGCTGCAGCGCCACAGCGCCGCTGTCGGCGTTGAGCTTGAGCCGGCGGGCCTCCTCCAGTTCGTTGAGGTTGGCCAGACCCACGCGGTAGCGCGCCTCGGTGGCCTCGAACGAACGGGTGTAGCCCGCGACGGCCTGCTGGCTGGCCACCAGCTGGGTGCGCAGCGTGTCCAGCGCCACCAGCGACTGCTCGACCTCGGCGATGGCGCGGCGCAGCACATTGGCGTAGCCGATGGCCGCCGACTCGTAGCGCGCGGCAGCGGCCTCGGCCGACGCGTTCAGGCCACCGCGGCCGATCAGCGGCAGGTTCAGCACCAGCGGACCGACCGACCAGGTGTTGAAGGTCGTGCTCTCGCCACCGGTGGTGAAACGGTTGCGCAGCACGTTGCTGCTCAGGCTCAGGCTGGGCCAGAGCGCGGCACGGGCCACGCCCACGCCCTCGGCAGCGGCCACCAGCTCTTGCTGCGCGCGGGCCACGTCGGGCCGCTGGCGGATCACTTCCAGCGGCACGGCCGACACCGCCAGTGCCGATCCGGCCGCAGTCGGATCGGGCAAGGCGCCGCTGGCCCCCAGGCGCTCGCGCAGAGCCGGCTCGTCGGCACCCACCAGCGCCACGATGGCCTTGAACTGCTGCTCGCACTGGCGGTGCTGTTGCGCCAGCCGCGCCTCAGCGTCGGCCTGGCCCGCCCGCGCCAGCGCCGCGGTGGCCGGCGCCAGCAGACCCGCTCGCTCGGTGTCGGCCGCGCTCTGGGCGGTGATGCTGCGTGAGGCGCGGTCGCTGTCGATCACGGCCTTCTGCGCCAGGCAGGAGCGCCAGCTCAGGTACAGCCGCGCCGTCTCGGCCGCCATCAGCACCCGGGCCTCGTGCCAGCCGGCCTGTGCGGCGTTCGCCTGGGCCGAGGCCTGGCGCACCGACGAGGCGTTCTGGCCCCACAGGTCGATCGCCCACGAGGCCTGCAGGCCCACGTTCATGCCGGTGCCCAATGGCGCGCTGGCGTCCACGCCGCGGTAGGCGCCGGCCGTCAGCCCCACCTGGGGCAGCGTGGCGCTGTCGGCGCCGGCCAGTGCCGCACGCGCCGCAAACACCTGGGCCCGGGCAGCCATGATGCTGGCGCTGCCCTGCTGGGCCTGACCGATCAGCTCAGGCAGCCGGGGGTCTCCCAGGCGCGACCACCAGTCGACCAGCGAGGTGGTCTGGCCCTGGTGGGGCACGGCGGGTGCGAACCAGGCCTTGGGCAGGCTGGACTCCACCATCTGCACACTGCGTTCGGGCGGCGGCCCCATGCCCGCACAGGCGCTCAGGCCCAGCGCACCCAACAGAATAAGAAGTGGTTTCATTTGCATTCAGACGAAATGCCGCGTTGCAGCGCAACAAAGTAATCGAGCATAGCGAAGCCGCGGCCCGCTTCAGAGGACTTTTTGTTTCAGTTTTTTTCGTTTTCCGTCACACCCGGCGCCACCACTTCGGTGAAACCGAAGCGGGTGAAGTCGCGCACGCGCATGGGATACAGCGTGCCCATCAGGTGGTCGCACTCGTGCTGCACCACGCGGGCGTGGAAACCCTCCACCTCCCGTTCCAGCCGGCTGCCGTCCGCGGCAAAGCCCTGGTAGCGGATGCGCCGCCAACGCGGCACGACGGCCCGCAGCCCGGGCACCGAGAGGCAGCCCTCCCAGCCCTCCTCCTCTTCACCGCCCAGCGGGGTGATGACAGGGTTGATCAGCACCGTGCGCGCCACGACGGGCGCATCCGGATAGCGCGGGTTGGGCGCGCCGGTGCCAAAGATCACCACCTGCAGGTCCACGCCGATCTGCGGTGCCGCCAGGCCGGCACCGTTCGCGGCAGCCATGGTCTCTTCCATGTCGGCCACCAGCTGGTGCAGCTCGGGGGTGTCGAAAGTCTGCACGGGCTGGGCGATCCGCAGCAGCCTGGGGTCGCCCATCTTGAGGATCGTGTGAATGGCCATGAGAAAGCGGCGGTATTGGGGTTTTGCCCGGGTGGCGCGCGATTGTGGCGCAGCTAGAGTGGGCAGAGATACCCACCCCTGTAATTGCTGCCACCACGTTGTCAGGAGGACCCATGAACTTCGCGCCGATTGGCACCGCTTTGGCCACCCTGGCGTTCTCAGGCGCCGTCTTCGCCCAGGGCGCCGAGATATTCAAGGGCGCCGACCTGGCGCTGGGCGAGAAGCTCATCGCCGAACACAAGTGCGCGCAGTGCCACGCCAGCAAGGTGGGCGGCGACGGCAGCGCGATCTACAAGCCGCAAGGCAAGTTCAACAACGCTGGCCTGCTGCGCGGCATGGTCGAGATGTGCAACACCCAGATGAACCTGGGCCTGTTTCCCGAAGAAGTGACGGCAGTGGCCGCGGTGCTCAACCGCGACCACTACAAGTTCAAGTAGCCAGCAAGGCCAGCATCCCGGCTTCGTCGATGACCGCCACGCCCAGCTCACGCGCCTTGTCCAGCTTGCTGCCCGCCTCTTCGCCGGCCACCACGTAGTCGGTCTTCTTGCTCACCGAGCCGGCCACCTTGGCGCCTGCGGCTTCGAGCATTTCCTTGGCCTGTTCGCGCCTGAGCGTGGGGAAGGTGCCGGTCAGCACGAAGGTCTTGCCCGCCAGCGGCTGGGCTGCGCGCTCGGCGGGTGCCCCTTCTTCCCAGTGCACGCCGCAGGCCCGCAGCTGCTCGACCACCTCGCGGTTGTGCGGCTGGTCGAAGAAGGTCCGCAGGCTCTGCGCCACCGTCGGGCCGACATCGTTGACCTCCAGCAGCTGTTCTTCGCTGGCGTCCATGATCGCGTCGAGGCTGCCGAAGTGGCGCGCCAGGTCCTTGGCGGTCGCCTCGCCCACGTGGCGGATGCCCAGGCCGAACAGGAAGCGCGGCAGCGTGGTGTGCTTGGACTTCTCCAGTGCGTCCAGCACGTTCTGCGCAGACTTTTCGGCCATGCGGTCCAGGTTGGCCAGCGCCATCAGGCCCATGCGGTAGAGGTCGGGCAGGGTCTTGACCACGCCGGCGTCCACCAGCTGCTCCACCAGCTTGTCGCCCAGGCCTTCGATGTCCACCGCACGGCGCTGGGCGTAGTGCAGGATGGCCTGCTTGCGCTGCGCACCGCAGAACAGCCCGCCGGTGCAGCGGTGGTCCACCTCGCCCTCTTCGCGCACCGCGGCACTGCCGCAGACCGGGCAGGTGTGCGGCATGGTGAAGATGGCCGCACCCTCGGGGCGCTTCTCCGGCAGCACCGCCACGACCTCGGGAATCACGTCGCCCGCGCGGCGCACGATCACCGTGTCGCCGATGCGCACGTCCTTGCGGCGCGCCTCGTCCTCGTTGTGCAGCGTGGCGTTGGTCACCGTCACGCCGCCGACGAACACGGGGGCCAGCTTGGCGACGGGGGTGAGCTTGCCGGTGCGGCCGACCTGCACGTCGATGGCCAGCACCGTGGTCAGCTGCTCCTGCGCCGGGTACTTGTGCGCCACGGCCCAGCGCGGCTCGCGGGTCTTGAAGCCCAGCTCGCGCTGCAGCGCGAGCGAATTGACCTTGTAGACCACGCCGTCGATGTCGAACGGCAGCGCGTCGCGCTTCGCGGCGATCTGCGCGTGGAACGCCACCAGCCCGGCCGCGCCCTGCGCCACGCAGCGGTCGGCGCACACCGGCAGACCGAAGGCGGCCAGCGCGTCGAGCAGGCCGCTGTGCGTGTCCGGCAGGGTCCAGCCGCGCACCTCGCCCAGGCCATAGGCGAAGAAAGACAGCGGGCGCTGCGCCGTGATCGCCGGGTCGAGCTGGCGCACCGCGCCGGCGGCGGTGTTGCGCGGGTTGATGTAGGTCTTCTCGCCCTTCTCGCGCTGGCGCTCGTTCAGCCGCTCGAAATCGTCGCGGCGCATGTAGACCTCGCCGCGGACCTCCAGCACTTCTGGAATAGCGCCGTGGGTTTCACCGCCTGGCCGCCCCAAGGCGAAACGCGCCCCCTCGGGGGGCAGCGAACCACGCGAAGCGGGGAGCGTGGGGGCCAACATCAACGGAATCTGCCCGATGGTGCGGATGTTCTGTGTCACGTCCTCGCCGGTTTCGCCGTCGCCGCGGGTGGCCGCCTGCACCAGCACGCCGTGCTCGTAGCGCAGGTTGATCGCCAGGCCGTCGAACTTGAGCTCGGCGGCGTACTCGACCGCGGACGCGTCCACGGGCAGACCCAGTTCGCGGCGCACGCGCGCATCGAAGGCCTCGGCGCCCGCGGCGGTGGTGTCGGTCTCGGTCTGGATCGACAGCATGGGCACCGCATGGCGCACCGGCACCAGTCCGTCCAGAATCTTGCCACCCACGCGCTGGGTCGGCGAGTCAGCGGTCAGCAGTTCGGGGTGCGCGGCCTCGATCGCCTGAAGCTCCTGAAACAGCCGGTCGTATTCGGCGTCGGGGATCTCAGGCGCGTCGAGCACGTAGTAGCGGTGGGCGTGGTGGTGCAGTTGCGCGCGCAAGTCCGCGGCGCGCTCCGCCGGCGTGGGCTCGGCGGCAAACAGGTCAGGTGTCATCAGGAGAACAGGCGTCGCGCCTGCGGTGAGCCGGCGGAGAGGTCGTGGCTGTCGAGCGCGTCGTAGAGGGACTCGAGGTCGGCGCCGATCTGGTCCATGGTGTCGGCGCCCAGTGGCTGGCCGGCGTCGTCGGTGACCACACCGTCCATGGCCTCGGCCAATGCCGAGGCGGCCTGGCGCAGGCGCACAAAAGGCTGCTCGCTGCGGGGCACGTGCGTGACCTCCAGCGACAGGTTGATCTCGCGCAGCGCACTCTGCTCCGGGTCCTCGGCCATGGCCGCCTGCGGATCGAACGACAGACTGAGGATGGGGGCCTGGCCCGCGGCGCTGCCGGGCAGCACCATGCGGCCGGGCAGCACGCCCGCCACAAAACCGAAGCGCGCGGCGTTCTGCGACACATAGCCCGGGCTCCAGGCCGCGCGGCGCGCGCGCAGCGTGAAACCCAGCTGCGCGTCGTGGCCGCTGGCGAAGGCGTCCAGCTCGCGGGCCCGCGCCACCTCGGCCCGCATGTCAGGGAAGTCCGGCATGGCGCCGATGGCGTCGGCAAAGGCCTGGGCCTTCATCACGAACTCGGAGAACTCGATGTCGTTCAGGGCGCCGGCGCGGTTGGCCAGCTGCACACCCACCTGCAGGGCCTTGTAGCGCTGCCCCAACCGGGGCGCCTCCCACTCGCCGCCATCTTCGACCAGTCCTTCGACCGCGAACGGCTTGCTGCCCACGCGGCGCGTGCCCGGCAGGGCGGCGATCACGGCATCGCCCGAGACCTCGCCATCGAGCTGCAGGGGGGCGATGACGTCGATCAGCGCATCCAGCCCGGGCCGCTTGTCCGGCGTGGTGACGACGTGGTTGAGCGTGACCGCCACCGAGGGCACGGGCCGCACTTCTTCGCGCACCGACACCGCTTCCACCGGCTCGTCGCGCAGCACGGGTTCGATGCGCTCGCCGTCGCCCACCGCGCGATCCGCCACGGGTTCGGACTCGCCCACAGGCACGGTGTCCGCGCCCGCATCATCGTGCGACAGGTCGGCCTCGGGCAGGCCCCGGGCGGTGCGGGGGGCGCTGCGGCGCGTGACCCAGGCGTTGTAGGCGACCACGCCCGCGAGAACAAGACCGCCGACGATGGCCAGGCTGATTTGCAGGGTGCTCATGGGTGGAAATCGGCGGTGGTGGGGGATGGCCTCAGGCGGATTCGAGCATACCGGCGGCGGATTCCATGTCCACCGCCACGATGCGCGAGACCCCCTGTTCCTGCATGGTCACGCCGATCAGCTGCTCGGCCATTTCCATGGCGATCTTGTTGTGGCTGATGAACAGGAACTGCGTACCCTGCTTGCTCATGCTGGTCACCAGGCGGGCGTAGCGTTCGGTGTTGGCATCGTCCAGTGGCGCGTCCACCTCGTCCAGGAGGCAGAACGGCGCCGGGTTGAGCTGGAAGATGGCGAACACCAGGGCGATGGCGGTCAGCGCCTTCTCGCCGCCCGAGAGCAGGTGGATGGTCTGGTTCTTCTTGCCCGGTGGCTGTGCCAGCACCTGCACGCCGGCGTCCAGGATCTCTTCGCCGGTCATCACCAGCTTGGCGTTGCCGCCGCCGAACAGCTCGGGGAACATGCGGCCGAAGTGCTCGTTGACGGTGTTGAATGTGTTGCCCAGCAGGTCGCGGGTCTCGGCGTCGATCTTCTTGATCGCGTCTTCCAGCGTGTTCATCGCCTCGGTCAGGTCCTTGGACTGGGCGTCGAGGAAGGTCTTGCGCTCGCGCGCGGCGGTCAGCTCGTCCAGCGCGGCCAGGTTGACCGCGCCCAGGGCCTGGATCTCTCGGTGGAAACGGTCGATTTCGGACTGCAGGCCGGCCAGGCGCACATTGCCTTCGGTGATGCTCTGCGCCACCGCGGCCAGGTCGGCCTGTGCCTCGGCCAGCAACTGGCTGTACTGCTCGACGCCCAGGCGCGCGGCCTGTTCCTTGAGCTGGAAATCGGTGATGCGCTGGCGCAGCGGGTCGAGCTCGCGCTCCAGCTTCAGGCGGTGTTCGTCGCTGGCGCGCAGCTTGGCGGTGAGGTCGTCGTACTGGCTGCGCAGTGCGCCCAGCGCCTGCTCACGCTCCAGCTTCATGGCCAGCGCCGACTGCAGGCCGGCCTGGGCGGCAGCGTCGTCCAGGCGGGCGAATTCATCGGCGGCGCGCGCGGCCTCGTCAGCCAAGGCCTTTTCCTGCGTCCCGGCAGTCTCCAGCGAGCGCTGCAGCTCGCCCTGGCGCGCCTGAAGACTGCGCAGCGTGAAGGTGGCCTCCTGCGCCTGGCGCTCCAGCCCGCGCTGCTGTTCGCGCGCATCGTTCAGCGCCCGTTCGGCAGCGATCACCTTGTCGTCCAGCTGGGCGTGGCGCTCCTGGCTGTCGGCCAGCTGCATGTCCAGTTCCTCGAAGCGCGCTTCGGCGGTGACGCGGCGCTCCTGCAGCTCGTCGAGCTGGCCATCGACCTCGGCGAGGTCGGCGGCGATCTGCTCGCTGCGGGCGCGGGTCTGCTCGGCCAGCTGGGTCAGGCGCAGCATCTCCACCTGCAGCTCGTGCGCGCGGGTGCGGGTCTCGGCACCCTCGCGGCGCGCGGCCACCAGGCGCTGCGAGGCGTCGGTGTAGGCCGCTTCGGCGCGCACCAGCGCGGCGCGCGCCTGTTCGGCGATCAGCACCTGGGCCTTGAGCTGTTTGTCGAGGTTCTCGATTTCCTGGGCGCGGGCCAGCAGGCCGGCCTGTTCGCTGTCGGGCGCGTAGAAGCTGACGCTGTGCGCCGTGACCACATGGCCGGCCGGCACATAGAGGGCTTCGCCGGCCTGCAGCTGGCTGCGCAGCGCCATGGCCTCGTCCAGGCTCGCGGCGGTCCAGCAGCCCTGCAGCCAGTCGGCCAGCAAGGCCTTCTGCCCGGCGTCGTTCAGGCGCAGCCAGTCGGCCATAGGCTTGAGTCCGGGGCGGGCCGGTGCGGGCGCCTCGGCCGCGGGCGGGCTGTAGAAGGCCAGCTTGGCCGGGGGTGCGTCGTTGCCGAAGGCGCGCACCATCTCCAGGCGCGAGACCTCCAGCGCGCTCAGCCGCTCGCGCAGGGCGGATTCGAGGGCGTTTTCCCAGCCGGGCTCTATATGAATACGGCTCCACAGGCCTTGCAGGCCGTCCAGCCCGTGCTTGGCCAGCCAGGGCTTGAGCTTGCCGTCGGTGCGCACCTTCTCCTGCAGCGCCTTGAGCGCTTCCTGCCGGGCCGACAGGTCCGACTGCTTCGCCGACTCCTGGTTGACGGCCAGCTGCGCAGCGCGGCGCTGTTCGTCCAGCGCGGGCACGCTTTCCTGCAGCTCGTGCAGCACCGCCTCGGCGAGTTCGGCCGCCTGCTCGGCCTGCTGGAACGAGGCCTGCGACTGCGCCAGTCGGGCCTCATCGGGCGCGGCCAGGGCGTTGCGGTCGGCCACCAGCCGCTCGCGCCGCTGGTTGAGCTGGCGGCTCTGTTCCTCGATGTTGCGCTGCTCGGCGGCCAGCACCTGGATCTGCTGCTGCACCTGGGTGACGCTGCCGCGCTGCTCGTTGGCGGCGTTCTGCGCGGCGCGCAGCGCGTCTTCCAGTGACGGCAGGCTGCCGGACTGCTCCTCGCCTTGCGCTGCAAGCTCGACCGAGCGCTCCTCGGCCGCGACGATGTTCTCCGCCAGCTGCTCCAGCTCGACGGCGGCGTCCTGGCTGCGGGTCGACCAGGAAGCAATCTGCTCCTTGAGCTGTGTCAGGCGCTGCTCGGCGCGCTGGCGGCCCTCGACCACGAAACGGATCTCGGCTTCGAGCTTGCCCACCTCGGCGCTGGCCTCGTAGAGCTTGCCCTGGGCCTGGTTGACCTGGTCGCCCGCGGCGTAATGCGCCTGGCGGATGGTTTCCAGCTCGCTTTCCACACGGCGCAGGTCGGCGGTGCGCGACTCCAGATCGTTCACCGCCTGGGCTGCGTCGTTCTTGACCTTGACCTGGTCGGCTTCGGCTTCGGCGCGCTTGAGGAACCACAGCTGGTGCTGCTTGAGCGTGGCGCCGGACTGCAGCTCGTGGTAGCGCGCCGCCACCTCGGCCTGCTTTTCCAGCTTGTCGAGGTTGGCGTTGAGCTCGCGCAGGATGTCCTCGACCCGGGTCAGGTTCTCGCGCGTGTCGGCCAGTCGGTTGGCGGTTTCGCGCCGGCGCTCCTTGTATTTGGAGACGCCCGCGGCTTCTTCGAGGAACAGGCGCAGTTCCTCGGGCTTGGATTCGATGATGCGGCTGATCGTGCCCTGGCCGATGATGGCGTAGGCGCGCGGCCCCAGGCCGGTGCCCAGGAACACATCCTGCACGTCGCGGCGGCGCACCGGCTGGTTGTTGATGTAGTAGCTGCTGGTGCCGTCGCGCGTGAGCACGCGCTTGACCGCGATTTCGGTGAACTGGCCCCACTGGCCGCCGGCGCGGTGGTCGCTGTTGTCGAACACCAGCTCCACGCTGGAGCGACTGGCCGGCTTGCGGTTGTTGGTGCCGTTGAAGATCACGTCCTGCATGGACTCGCCACGCAATTCCGACGCTTTGCTCTCGCCCAGCACCCAGCGCACCGCGTCCATGATGTTGGACTTGCCGCAGCCGTTCGGGCCCACCACGCCCACCAGCTGCCCCGGCAGCATGAAATTGGTCGGCTCGGCGAACGATTTGAAGCCGGACAGCTTGATGGAATTCAGACGCAAAGGGGCCCCAGTCGGTGATCGGATACAGGCCCGAAATGTTACCCCAGCCGCCCTGGCGCCCAAGGGCGCGGCGCCCCGCCCCGTCTCAACCGCGCTTGGTGATTTCCACCACGCCGGCTTCGGCGTCCACCCGCACCCAGTCTCCGGTCTCGATGCAATCGAGCGGATCTCGATCGAACCCGGTCATGGCCGGTGCATGGGTCACCACGGCGCCCAGTGCCATCTTGGTGGTCATTTCATTGAACAGGAACGCCGCCGGCGCGGTCTTGAGCAACCGGGTCATGTGGAACATGGCCGACCAGCCCGAGGAGCCTTTGGCTCCCGGGAACACCAGCACCTTGCCGGCAAAACTCTGTCCCCGCAGTTCGTGGCGGGTTTCGATCACGCTGCCGGTGCGCGGGTCGATGCCGCCCCAGCCTGAAATGTGGTCGCGCGTGACCAGCGCCTCGCCTTCGCTGATGCCACCCACCACTTTGCGTCCGTGGATGACGATCACCTTTGGTTCGCTGGGCGGGGCCAGGGACGGTGTTTCGGTGCTCATTGCAGTCCTCCTTGCCAGCGGCCGGTGCATGCCGCGTCGATGCATTGCGCCGTGGTGCCGAACCAGGCCTGCACGCCGAGGATGGCGGGCAGGTAGTGCGCCTGCTTGGCCGAGTCCAGTGCCACCGTCCGGGTGCCCTTGGGCACAGCGCGGCTCATGGCAGAACAGCTGTCGGACATGAGGATGCCGCCGGCGTCTTCGATGATCTTGGTGTAGCCGTTGCGGTCGGCCAGCGCCTTGATGGCGCGGGGCGTGAAGATCCACAGCTCGCAGTCCGGATGCACGCGCCGTCCTTCCAGCAGTTGCGCGGCTTCCCAGATCTGCTCGATCGTGTAGTGCGGACAGCCCAGCATGACGTACTGGATCTCGGCCGACTGCGCGGTCATGTTGAGCTTCTCGTAAGCGAGGCGGCGCTCGGCCTCACCGTAGCGCAGCACTTCGCGCGGCGCCCGCCCCCCAAGCGCCTGTTCCAGCGTCAGGGCATCAGGGGTGATGCCGGCGATGTGGAAAAGCTCCACCCCGCCCGAGGACGCGGCGGCGGCGCCAAAGTGCTTGAGGCGCGGCAGGTTGGGCACCTGCTCCAGCCCCCCTCGCCGATGCAGCACCGGCACACGATCCTGCACATGTTCGCCGATGAAGTAGCCCAGCAGTCCCCAGTCCTGCACCGACTCGACCTCGATGTCGAGTTCCACGAGGTGTGTGGCGTATCGGTTTTCGGGAAGGTGATAGCCCCAGTAGGGAATGCGCCCGGTCAGCATCGCCGCACCACAGCTCTCGCGTCCCTCGGTGTTGGTGCGCGCCCCCAGCACCGAGTTGCAGTAGACCACCGCGGACGACTCCATCCATGCGCAGTGCTCGCCGCGGGTGGGAATGTTGCCCACCTGATACGGGGTGCAGGTGTTCATGATCTGGGCGCCCAGACCGGCAGCGTGGCGCTCGCTCTGCTCATAGAACCGCACGGTTTCCTCGTTCACGCCCATGCGCTCGGGCTGACCGGGATCGAAGCCCAGCTGCAGATGGCTGGTGAAGACCTTGAACTTCGGAATCTGCACCACTTCCTGGCTGTCGAGGCTGAACTCGGAAAACACCGCGTCCATGCCGCCCTTGGCCAGCGCGAACTCGCGCTGGAACGGGGTGGTCGAGGTGATGGTGGCGCAGACGTTGCGGGTCTGCACCAGGCACTCGGCATCCAGCGCTTCACCGTAGCGCACCAGCAGGTCCATCGCCTTCTGAACGGCCGGCCCGTCGCGGCCGTCGTACATGGCTTTCTCTTCGTCGCTCAGTTGCATGGGGTCTCCGTATCGTGGGTGGTCGCAGGCCGCTTCAGGACGGCCGCAGTTCGGGCACGCGCCCGCCAATGGCCTGTGCGATGTCTTTGGCAATGGCCCGCAGGCGCGGCGCCAGTTCTTCGCGCAGGCGCTGTTCGGTGAACATGAACGCGGCGCCACCGCAGTTGAGCGCCATGACCTCGCCGGACGGTCCGTACAGCGCCACCGACACCGAATTGATCTCGCGGTGGAATTCGCCGAGCGACAGGCAATAGCCCAGCCGCCGGGCCTCGTCGATCGAACGGTGCATGGCCGGGGCCACGCTGTCCCATTCGGGGCCGCGCAACAGCCGCAGCGAGTCGATCAGCTGCTGGCGCTGTGCATCGTCGATGGCCGAGAGGAAGGCCCGCCCCAGCGCCGACACCGGCAGTGGTGCGCGCGAGCCCACGTCCAGCCGCGCGGTGAGCATCGACGAGCGCGGACGGCATGCCTCGATGATCACCATCTCCATGCCGTCGCGCACGGCCAGATAGGTGGACACGCCCACCTCCTCCGCCAGTGCCTGGAGATGGGGCCTGGCCACGCCCCGGACGTCCAGGCTGCCGAGAAAGACCCGCGCCAGCGACACCACCCCCGGCCCCAGCATGAAACGGTCGGCCATGGGCGCGTTCTTGAGCATGCCAGCCCCCAGCAAGGTGCCGACGATGCGGTTGAGCGTGGGCCTGGGAATGCCCGTCATGCGCACCAGCTCGGCGTACCCCTGCACTGGCCGCTCCTCAGAGAAACAGCGCAACACAGAAATGCCACGCTCCAGCGCGGACACGGTATCGGGACGCTCGGCTCGCGGCGCGTCGTGGATGCCTGGACGATCGTTCGCCATGGTGGTCTCCTCCTGGAAACCCGCCAATATAAGAGGTGCCTTCATGAGGATGCGCTCACGCCGACGCGACCAACGGCTCGGGCTGCGCGGCCGCGCCGGGTCGCAGATACACCCCCTGGCGCAACAACTCGGCCTGCAAGGCACCGATGTCCACCGCGCGCGGTGCGACGCCGTGGCGCACCGCCAGCGCGGCCCCCACTCCGGCGGCCTGGCCGGTCAGCCAACATTGCGGAATCTCGCGCATGAATCCGTGCGAATTGCGGTCACAGGAAATGTGGCGGCCACAGGCCAGCAGCCCGTCGAGCTTCTCGGGCACCAGCGCACCGTAGGGCACGGAGATGTTGGGGAATTTGGGCGAGACCGCCGGCGAAACCGCCACCTCGTCGGGCAGCGCACGCCCCTCGGGCCAGCGGTGGCGCCAGACGCCGTCCGTGCCGACCAGCCGGCGCGCGTGGCGCACGCCGATCTGCGGCGCGCTTTGCAGCAGATAGGCGTCTTCGAAGCCCGGCGCGTGTGCCTTGAAATAGTCCAGATGGGCGGCCATCGCCCGGTGCGAACGCACTTCAACCGCCGTCAGATCGTCCACATCGAGCGCCGAGTACCCCGACTGCCGCGGCCCCATGAACAGCGCGATGTCGTTGCGCCAGGACACAAACGGGCGTTCGAACAGTTTGAGCTGCTCACGACCTCGGGCCATGAAGGCCGCGTGATCGTCGGGTCGCCCAGTCTTGAAGTCGATCCAGCGGTTCATGTCAACGCCCCCGAACAGCCAGGAGGTGTTCATGCAGTGGTGCACGTCGGCCTGTTCGATGTCGTTGACGAACGCCGCACCGGCGCGCGCGAACAGATCACCGTCGCCGGTGGCGTCGACCACCACGTCGGCCATGATGGCCATGCGCCCTTCCTTGCTCTCGAAGACCACGCCTTTGACGACCCCCTTTTCATCCACGATGGGCAGCGCGGCCCATGAGTGGTAGATCAGCTTGACGCCACGCTCGATCACGATTTCCTGCGACAGAAGTTTCAGACGCTCGGGGTCGATGGTGGGCGACCAGGTCACGACGCCGTGGAAGCCCGCCGTGCGGTGCGACCAGTAGCCCGCCTTGTCGGGCTCCTGGGACCCCCAGTCCTCCCGGGTCGGCCCGGCGATGGCATCCGCCGGCAACCGCTCGAACACCTCCTGGGCGAAACCTCGCACAACCAGTTGCCCTTCCCAGTCGGTCATGCGGTCGATCCAGATCACCAGCCCGCCGGTTGACAGCCCGCCCAGGTGGTTGTAGCGCTCCAGAAGTGCCACGTCGGCACCGGCGGCGGCGGCGGAGGCGGCGGCGGCGGTACCCGAAGGCCCCCCACCCACGACCAGCACACCACAACGGTGGTAAATCGGGATGCGCCGCCCGGGCTCGTCCCAGGTGCCGTGATCCGGCCGCGCCACCCGCTGGTCGCGATCGAACACATCCGAGGTGAGGAAGCGTTCGTCGGTCCGCGTGAGGGTCTGCACTTTCATATCTTCTCCTTGGTTGCTCTAATTATGGACTGTGTTTTCATTTTTACAATCCAAATAGGCGTTTATAAGGGTTAACACCGACAAAACACGCTTACTGAAAGTGTTTTATGGATATACAGTCCATTTTCATCGCAACCACAACAGGAGACAACATGCCCGAACTTGGCCCCACCACCCCTTCTCGTACGGCCTCGCGCACACGCCGTCAGGTCGTGACGCTGCTGGCAGCCGCCGCACTGGCCGGCAGCACGCTGCCCGCATTCGCCCAGGATTTCCCGACAAAAGACCGTCCGATCCGCCTGGTGGTGGGCTTCACCGCAGGTGGCGGCACCGATGCCCAGGCGCGCACCGTGGCCCAGAAGCTCGGCGAGGTGCTGGGCACCAATGTGGTCGTGGACAACCGGCCCGGCGCCAGCACCATGCTCGCCGCCAGCGAGGTCGCCCGCGCCGCACCGGATGGCTACACGCTCATGTACTCGCCATCCTCCACCTTTGCGCAGAACCCCCACATGTTTGCCAAGGTGCCCTACCACCCGTTCAAGGACTTCACCCCGCTGTCGGTGGGCGGGCGGGGCCCGCTGGTGCTGTCGATGAGCACCTCCGTGCCGGCGAACAACGTGCGCGAACTGGTCGCCTACATCAAGGCGAATCCCGGCAAGACCAGCTATGCATCGTTCGGCCTCGGCACGTCGTCCCACATCTACGGTGAGGCGTTCACCCGTCAGACCCAGATCGACTCGGTGCACATCCCCTACAAGGGTGGCTCCGACGCGGCCAAGGACCTGATCGGAGGTCGGGTCCAGTACATGTTCGATTCCGCACCCTCCGCGATCATTGCTGCACAGAGCGGCAAGGTGAAGATCATGGCCATTGCGGCGTCCCAGCGCGTCAGCGCCCTGCCCGACGTGCCCACGTTTGCCGAACAGGGGTACACCGGCATGGACCTGCCCAGCTGGCTTGGCTTCTTCGGCCCGGCCAACATGCCGCCGGCCGTCGTGAAGAAGCTCAACGACGCGCTGGTGAAAGTGCTGGCCATGCCCGAAGTCGCCAAGTTCTACCGGGATGGCGGCTACGAGGCGGGCGGCAACACACCGCAGGAATTCGCCGCGCTCGTGCAGAAAACCCACGACGAATGGGGCGCCATGATCAGCAAGCTGGGACTGCCCAAACAGTAAGACCTGCAGCCGGCGGGCCGCAGGCCATGGCCGATAATCGCGGCCCATGAATCCCCTGCTCTCCCGCCTGCAGCCCTACCCCTTCGAACGGCTGCGCCGGCTCTTCGCGGGCGTCACGCCCAACCCCGACCTGCGTCCCATCAGCCTGGGCATCGGCGAGCCCAAACACGCCACGCCGCAGATGCTCAAGGACGCGCTGGCCGCCGCGCTGGACACCGGCCTGACCGGTTACCCCGCCACCGCCGGCGAACCCGCCCTGCGCCAGGCCTGCGCCGCCTGGATGCAGCGCCGCTATGGCGTCCCCGTCGACGCCGCCACCCAGGTGCTGCCGGTGAACGGTTCGCGCGAGGCCCTGTTCTCGTTTGCACAGACGGTACTGGACGCCTCAAAGCCCGGCGCCACGCTGGCCTTTCCCAATCCGTTCTACCAGATCTACGAAGGTGCGGCCCTGCTCGGCGGCGCCCAGCCCTTCTACGTACCCAGCGTGCCGGCGCGCAACTTCGCGGTGGACTGGGACAGCGTGCCCGACGAGGTCTGGGCGCGCACGCAGCTGATCTTCGTCTGCTCGCCCGGCAACCCCACCGGCGCCGTGATGCCGCTGGACGAGTGGCAGAAGCTGTTCGAGCTGAGCGACCGCCACGGCTTCGTGATCGCGTCCGACGAGTGCTACAGCGAGATCTATTTCCGCGACGAACCGCCGCTGGGCGGCCTTGAAGCCGCCGTGAAACTGGGCCGTCCGGACTTCAAGAACCTCATGATGTTCACCAGCCTGTCCAAGCGCAGCAACGTGCCCGGCCTGCGCAGCGGCTTCGTGGCGGGGGATGCCGCGCTCATCAAGAGCTTCCTGCTCTACCGCACCTACCACGGCGGCGCCATGAGCCCGGCCGTGCAGGCCGCCAGCGTGGCCGCGTGGGGCGACGAGGAGCATGTGATCGACAACCGCCGCCAGTACCGCGAGAAGTTCGCCGCCGTCACACCCATGCTGGCCGAGGTGCTGGATGTGGCGCTGCCCGACGCGGCCTTCTACCTCTGGGCCGGCGTGCCGGCCTCGTTCGAGGGCAAGGTGGCCGGCCTGAGCGCCGACGAGGCCTTCGCCCGGGAACTGCTGGCTCAATACAATGTGACCGTTTTGCCCGGCAGCTACCTGGCGCGAGCCAGTGGTGGCACCAACCCCGGCGCCGGCCGCGTGCGCATGGCCCTGGTGGCCGAACCCGCCGAATGCCTGGAAGCCGCTGAACGCATCGTGCGCTTCTGCCGCGAACAGTCTCGCTGAACCACCCATTTCAACCCCAACGCCGACCCGTCTCATGACCCAACAACTGCAAACCCTGATCGACAACGCCTGGGAACAGCGCGCCGACTTCTCGCCCGCATCCGCCCCGAAGGAAGTGCTGGACGCGGTCGAGCACGTGATTGCCGAACTCAACAGCGGCAAGCTGCGCGTGGCCACCCGCGAAGGCGTGGGCCAGTGGACGGTGCACCAGTGGATCAAGAAGGCCGTGCTGCTGTCGTTCCGCCTGAAGGACAACGCGGTGATGAAGGCCGGCGACCTGGCTTTCTTCGACAAGGTGCAGACCAAATTCGCCCACCTCTCCGAGGCCGAACTCAAGGCCACCGGCGTGCGCGTGGTGCCCCCGGCCGTGGCCCGCCGCGGCAGCTTCATCGCGTCGGGCGCGATCCTCATGCCCTCCTATGTGAACATCGGCGCCTATGTCGACTCGGGCACCATGGTCGATACCTGGGCCACCGTGGGATCCTGCGCACAGATCGGCAAGAACGTGCACCTCTCCGGCGGCGTCGGCATCGGCGGCGTGCTGGAACCGCTGCAGGCCAAC
Source organism: Hydrogenophaga pseudoflava NBRC 102511 (assembly GCF_001592285.1). GTDB lineage: Bacteria > Pseudomonadota > Gammaproteobacteria > Burkholderiales > Burkholderiaceae_C > Hydrogenophaga > Hydrogenophaga pseudoflava. The sequence continues at coordinate 77,041 of NZ_BCWQ01000019.1, forward strand.
CCGACCGTGATCGAGGACAACTGCTTCATCGGCGCCCGCTCCGAAGTGGTCGAAGGCGTGATCGTGGAAGAGAACTCGGTGCTCGGCATGGGCGTGTACATCGGCCAGAGCACCCCGATCTTTGACCGCGCCACCGGCGAGATCAGCTACGGCCGCGTGCCCTCGGGCTCGGTGGTGGTCAGCGGCAACCTGCCCAAGAAGACCGCCAACGGCGCCGACTACAGCATGTACGCCGCCATCATCGTCAAGCGCGTGGACGCCCAGACGCGCTCGAAGACCAGCATCAACGACTTGCTGCGCGACTGATCTCAACGCCTGACCCGGGAGCCGACATGAGCAGCGGAACGATGGAGCGCATCCTGCGCCTGATGGCCGACAAGAAGGCCTCGGACGTCTACCTGTCGGCCCATGCGCCGGCGATGATCAAGATCAACGGCCAGACCATCCCGATCAACAGCCAGGTGCTGCCGCCCGAGGCGCCGCGCAACCTGCTGTCCGAAATCGTGCCGCCGGCCCGCATCGAGGAACTGGTGGAAACCGGTGAACTCAACATGGCGGTGCCGCTGGACGGCATCGGCAACTTCCGGGTCAGTGCCATGCGTCAGCGCGGCAACTACGCGGTGGTGATCCGTTTTGTTCCGGCGGACGTGCCGTCGCTGGACTCGCTGAACGTGCCCCCGATCCTCAACGAGATCGTGATGGAAAAACGCGGCCTGGTGCTGATGGTCGGTGCCACCGGCGCCGGCAAGTCGACCACGCTGGCGGCCATGATCGACCACCGCAACGAGAACGCCACCGGCCACATCCTCACCATCGAGGAGCCGATCGAGTACATGTACCGCAACAAGCGCTCGGTGATCAACCAGCGCGAGGTCGGCCGGGACACCGCATCGCTGCAGGTCGGCCTGAAGAATGCCCTGCGCCAGGCGCCGGATGTGATCCTGATCGGCGAAATCCGCGACCGCGAGACCATGTCGGCCGCCATTGCCTACGCCCAGTCGGGCCACCTGTGCATGGCCACCTTGCACGCCAACAACAGCTACCAGGCCCTCAACCGGATCCTGAGTTTCTACCCGGTCGAGGTGCGCCCGACGATGCTGGGCGATCTGGCCGCGGCGCTGCGCGCCGTCGTGTCGCAGCGCCTTCTGCGCACCCACACCGGCGGACGGGTGCCTGCGATGGAGGTGCTGCTCAACACCGCCCTGGTGGCCGACCTGATCCAGAAGGGCGACTTCTCGGGGGTGCGCGAGGCGATGGAAAAGTCGCTGGCGGTCGGCTCGCAGAGTTTCGAGCAGGACCTCGCGCGTCTGGTGCTCGACGGCCTGGTCACGCGCAACGAGGCGCTGGTGCATGCCGATTCGCCCAACAACCTGCTCTGGCGTCTGCAGAACGACTTCAACGCCTCCAAGGCCAGCCAGGCGGCGACGCCGTCGGACGACGACCAGAGCGACCAGGCCACCTTCACCGAGTTCACGCTCGACGTCAAATTCTGATGACCGCCACGCTGCGCCTTGCCGAAGAACTGATCGCCCGCCCCTCGGTCACCCCCGATGACGCGGGGTGCCTGGACATCATCGCGGCGCGGCTGCAAACGCTGGGCTTTGCATGCGAGCGCATGGACAGCGGACCGGACGCCTTCCGCGTTGCCAACCTGTGGGCGCGCTGCGGCACCGGTCGGCGCCCCACCCTCGTCTGGGCGGGCCACACCGACGTGGTGCCCACCGGCCCGCTGGACGCCTGGACCAGCGACCCTTTCGTGCCCAGCCACCGCGACGGCAGGCTCTTCGGACGCGGCGCGAGCGACATGAAAACCTCGCTGGCGGCGATGGTGGTGGCCTGCGAACAGTTCCTCGCCGCCACGCCGCGGCCGGCCATCGACATCGCCTTCCTGCTCACCAGCGACGAGGAAGGCCCGGCCAACGACGGCACGGTGGTGGTCTGCAAGGAACTGCAGCGACGCGGTGAACGGCTGGACTGGTGCATCGTGGGCGAACCGACCTCGGTCGAGCGCACCGGCGACATGATCAAGAACGGCCGCCGCGGCACCATGAGCGGCAAGCTCACGGTCAAGGGCATCCAGGGCCACATCGCCTACCCGCAGCTGGCGAAGAACCCCATCCACCTGGTGGCCCCTGCACTGGCCGAACTGGCGGCCACGGTCTGGGACGAAGGCAACGCCTTCTTTCCGCCCACCAGCTGGCAGGTCAGCAACATCCACGGCGGCACCGGCGCGAGCAACGTGATTCCCGGCACCGTGGTCATCGACTTCAACTTCCGCTTCTCCACCGAGTCCACGCCCGAAGGCCTGCAGGGCCGCGTGGCCGAGGTGCTGGCGCGGCATGGTCTGCGGCCAGGCAGCGACTACGACCTCGCGTGGACCCTGGGCGGCCTGCCCTTCCTCACCACGCCAGGCACCCTGGTCGATGCCGTGCGCGCCGCCATCCAGGACGCCACCGGCATCGCGACCGAGCTCTCCACCACCGGCGGCACCAGCGACGGCCGGTTCATCGCGCAAATCTGCCCGCAGGTGGTCGAACTCGGTCCTCCCAACGCCACCATCCACAAGGTCGACGAGCACGTGGCCGTGGCCGACATCGAGCCGCTCACGGCCATCTACCGCGGCGTGCTCGAACGCCTGAACCGCAGCGCGGCGCTGGCCGGCTGAACACCATGACATTGCAGGAACTGCTGGACCGGTCCCAGGACCGGCTGGAGGCCGCCGGCCTCGTCTACGGCCATGGCACCACCAACGCGCGCGACGAAGCGGCCTGGCTGGTGCTTTGGTCGCTGGGCATGCCGCTGGACAGCGATCTGGACGCCATCGGGTGCGAGGAGCTGCAGGCCGCCCAGGTCGGCGAGGCCGAGGCCCTGATCGGGCGTCGGATCGAAACCCGCCAGCCCGCCGCCTACCTCACGCGCGAAGCCTGGCTGCAAGGCGTGCCTTTCTACGTCGACGAACGCGCCATCGTGCCGCGCAGCTTCATTGCCGAGCTGATCGCCGACGGCGGCTTCGACGCCTGGCTCGGTGAGGACACCCGGCAGGTGCTCGACCTGTGCACCGGCAATGGCAGCCTGGCCGTGCTCGCGGCCATGGCCTGGCCCGAGGTGCAGGTAACCGGCGCCGACCTCTCCCCCGAAGCCCTGGCGGTGGCGCGCATCAACGTCGACCGCCACGGGCTGCAGGATCGAGTCCACCTGATCGAGTCCGACGGACTTGCCGCCTGCCCGGGTCCCTGGGACCTGGTGCTGTGCAACCCGCCCTACGTCAACGCCGACAGCATGTCCGCCTTGCCGCCGGAGTTCCGCGCCGAGCCCGAGCTGGCGCTGGCCGGTGGCGCCGACGGCATGGACTTCGTGCGCGCACTGCTGCGCGACCTGCCCCCGCGCCTGTCCCCGCACGGCGTGCTGGTGCTCGAAATCGGCCACGAGCGCCCCTTCTTTGAAGCCGCCTTCCCGCAGCTGGAGGTGGTCTGGCTCTCGACCAGCGCCGGTGACGACCAGGTGCTGCTGCTGACCGCCGACGCCCTGCGCGCCGCCACTTCTCCCGCTTCCGTTTCCCCATGATCACCCTGAAAAACCTGGTCCTTCGTCGCGGCACGAAGGTCCTGCTCGATGGCGCCTCCTGCACCATCAACCCCGGCGAGAAAGTCGGCCTCGTGGGCCGCAACGGCGCCGGCAAATCCAGCCTGTTCCGCCTGCTCGACGGCACGCTGCACGAAGACAAGGGCGACTTCAGCGTGCCCACCCACTGGCGCATGGCCCAGGTGGCGCAGGACATGCCCGAGACCGACATGCCCGCGACACAGTTCGTCATCGAAGGCGACGTGACCCTGCTGGCCGCCCAGCAGGAAGTGACCGCGGCCGAGGCCAGCGACGACGGCGAGCGCATGGCCCACGCCTACATGGCGCTGCACGACGCGGGCGCGCACGATGCGCCGGCGCGGGCGCAGGCCCTGATCCTGGGCCTGGGCTTTCGCAGCGACGAACTGGAGCGCCCGGTCAACAGCTTCTCTGGTGGCTGGCGCATGCGCCTGCAGCTGGCGCGCGCGCTGATGTGCCCGAGCGAGCTGCTGCTGCTCGACGAACCCACCAACCACCTGGACCTGGACGCCTTGGTCTGGCTGGAAGACTGGCTCAAGCGTTACCAGGGCACGCTGCTGGTGATCTCCCACGACCGCGAATTCCTCGACGCGGTCACCGATGTCACCGTGCACATCGAACGCGCCCTGCTGACCCGCTACGGCGGCAACTACAGCCGCTTCGAGGACATGCGCGCCGAGCAGATGGCGCTGCAGGCCACGGCCTACGCCCGCCAGCAGGAGAAGATGGCACACCTGCAGAAGTTCATCGACCGCTTCAAGGCCAAAGCCAGCAAGGCCAAGCAGGCGCAGAGCCGGGTCAAGGCGCTGGAGCGCATGGAGAAGATCGGCCCGGTGCTGGCCGAGGCGGAGTTCAACTTCGAGTTCGCCGAACCGCAGAACCTGCCCAACCCCATGCTGGCCATGCACGACGTGAGCTTCGGCTACCCGCCGGCGGTGGACGGCGGCGACCCGATCACCATCGTGCGCGGCGTCAGCAAGTCGGTGCTGGCCGGCCAGCGCATCGGCATCCTGGGCGCCAACGGCCAGGGCAAGTCCACCGTGGTCAAGACCATCGCGCGCGACCTGGCCGCGATCAGCGGCGAGATCATCGAGGGCAAGGGCCTGAACATCGGCTACTTCGCGCAGCAGGAACTGGACGTGCTGCGCCCGGCCGACACGCCGCTGGAGCACATGATCCGACTGGTCAAGGACTGCACGGCACAAGGCCGCCTGAGTGGCCAGGCCACGCGCGAGCAGGACCTGCGCAGCTTCCTGGGCGGGTTCAATTTCAGCGGCGACATGGTCAAGCAGGCCGTGGGCAGCATGAGCGGCGGCGAGAAGGCGCGCCTGGTGCTGTGCATGATCGTCTGGCAGCGCCCAAACCTGCTGCTGCTGGACGAACCGACCAACCACCTGGACTTGGCCACGCGCGAGGCGCTGTCGGTCGCGCTCAACGAGTTCGAAGGCACGGTGATGCTGGTCAGCCACGACCGGGCCCTGCTGCGCGCGGTGTGCGACGAGTTCTGGCTGGTCTCGCGGGGCGGCATCGCCCCGTTCGACGGCGACCTCGACGACTACCAGCGCTACCTGCTGGACGTGGCCAAGCAGGCCCGCGAGGCGCGCCGGCAGGAGGCGCGGGCAGAGACTGCACCGGCCCCAGCACCGGTGGTGGCGTCAGCCCCCGCCCCGGCCGTGGCCGCCGCACCGGCGCCCAGCAGCGCCGAACAGCGCAAGCTCGATGCACAGAAGCGCCAGCAACTGGCCGAGCGCCTGCGACCGCTGAAGAAATCGCTGGAACAGGCGGAGAAACGTCTCGCCGCGCTGACCCAGGACAAGCAGCGGCTGGAAGACACCCTGAGCCAGCCGGCCACGCCCGCAGCCCTGGCCGACGCCGGTCGGCAGCTCAAGGCGGTGAACGACGAGATCGAGACGGTCGAGGCGCGGTGGCTTGAACTGACCGAAGCGATTGAAGCGGCGAACTCTGTCGCCTGAAGGCTGCTGCGGGATGACGTCCTGCACACACCGGGCGACGGCGCCAGGTACAGGCTGCGCCATCGAAAGAATGGCGCTACAGTGACCGACACCCAGAGGCCTGTCTCTGCGTTCTGAAAGGAGCCTTTCGCATGATGTCCATTCTCGGCACCCTGTTCATCGGCCTGATCGCAGGCCTCGTCGCACGCATGCTCAAGCCCGGCGATGACAGCATGGGCTGGATCATGACGGCCCTGCTCGGCGTCGCCGGCTCGTTTCTGGCCAGCTACGCAGGCGCCGCCCTGGGGCTCTATGCGCCGGGTCAACCGGCGGGATTCGTCGCTTCCGTCGTCGGCGCCATCGTGCTGCTGGCGCTCTACGGCCTGCTCAAGAAGAAGGCCTGAGCGCAGGCGCCCGGTCGAGAGCGAAGGCCGCGACCGCAAAGACTCCGCTCCTGCGGCGGATCGTGGTCATTGCACCCGGAACACCTGCACCGTGCGGGTCAGCACAGTGGCTTGGTCTTTGAGGCTCTGGGCCGCTGCTGCACTTTCCTCGACCAGCGCGGCGTTCTGCTGCGTCATCTGATCCAGCTGCGCCACCGCCACGTTCACTTGGCCGATGCCGTCGCTCTGTTCGCCCGCGGCCGCACTGATCTCACCGATGATGTCGGTCACCCGCTGCACGCTGGCCACCACCTCGCCCATGGTCTGGCCCGCGTCGCCCACCAGACGGCTGCCGGTCTCGACCCTGTCCACGCTGGCGCTGATCAGCCCCTTGATTTCCTTGGCCGCCTCGGCGCTGCGTTGCGCCAGGCTGCGCACCTCGGCCGCCACCACCGCAAAGCCGCGGCCCTGCTCGCCGGCCCGAGCCGCTTCCACCGCCGCATTGAGTGCCAGGATGTTGGTCTGGAAGGCGATGCCATCGATCACGCCGATGATGTCGTTGATCTTCTGGCTGCTGCGGTGAATCTCCTGCATGGTGTGCACCACCTGGTCGACCACCTGACCACCACGCACCGCGATCTCCGAGGCGCTGGCGGCCAGCTGGTTGGCCTGGCGGGCCGCATCGGCGCTGTTCTT
>NZ_BCWQ01000020.1 GCF_001592285.1 Hydrogenophaga pseudoflava NBRC 102511
TTTTAGGGTTAACCCCGATATTTTTTGACCGATCGATGCAGCCACTGGCACATCTTCTTCACCAACCTTGCCGACTGCGTCGTGCAGTTCAGTGATCAGCGAAGCCTTGCAGTATACGACAGTTTTTCAGACGTTGTCAAAAGCCGCGAAAAATTCTTGCAGATGAGGTTGGCCAGCAACTTGAGCCAAGGCCTGTCCTGGGCACTCAGGCAGCCCGGCCTATAGGCGCTGACGATAATCCCCTGCCCAGCCCCCACTGCCCCCACTGCCCCCTCTATCCCCCACTGCCCCCCTCTATTTATATGGTGCTCATTACTCTGCAGGATGCCCAACTGGCCTACGGCCATGTGGCCCTGCTCGATCACACCGACTTTGCACTGGAGAGCCAGGAGCGGGTCGGACTCATCGGCCGCAACGGCACAGGCAAGTCGTCCCTCTTGAAGATACTGGGGGGACTGGAGAGGCCCGACGACGGCACTCTGCAGGTGCAAACGGGGCTGCGAGTCGCCTATGTCCCGCAAGAGCCGGATCTGGACCCGTCGGCGTCAGTGTTCGAGGCGGCCAGCCTGGGTCTGGCTGAAGCCCGCCAAGCCAGGGACCTCTACCTCAGCGGCGCGGAAGGACTGGACCTGGACTTGCTCCAGGGCAGGATTGAAGCGCTTGACGCATGGAACTGGGAACAGCGGGTTGAGGAGACGTTGCAAAGGCTCCATCTTGATGGCAACCACACGGTGGGTCAGCTCTCTGGAGGCAACCGCAAGCGGGTGGCACTGGCTCAGGCCCTGGTGAGCCGCCCCGATGTGCTGCTGCTGGACGAACCGACCAACCACCTGGACATGGACAGCATCACCTGGCTGGAGGACCTGTTGCTGGAGTACCGCGGCAGCGTGGTCACCATCAGCCACGACCGCGCCTTTCTCGACCGGGTGGTCACCCGCATGGTCGAGCTGGACCGGGGGCGGCTGCTGAGCTACCCGGGCAACTTCGCCCAGTACCAGGCGCTCAAGGAAGAGCAGCTAGCCCAGGAGGCCGTCATCAACGCACGGGCCGACAAGCTGCTGGCCCAGGAGGAGGTGTGGATCCGAAAGGGCGTGGAAGCCCGCCGCACCCGTGCACAGGGACGCATCACGCGGCTGGAACGCCTGCGCGAGCAGCGCGCCCAGCGGCGCGACGCCGTGGGTCGGGTGCGGCTGGAGGTGGCCAGCGGGGGTGCCAGCGGCAAGATCGTCGCGGAACTGGACCGGGTGTCCAAGTCCTTCCCTTCCGCCGATGGAGGCATCCGCACCGTGGTGCGCGACTTCAGCGCCACCATCCTGCGCGGAGACAAGGTTGGCCTGATCGGCCCCAACGGCGCCGGCAAGACCACGCTGCTCAAGCTGATCCTGGGCGAACTCTCACCCGACAGCGGCACCGTGCGGCAGGGCAGCCAGATCAGCGTGGCCTATTTCGACCAGTTGCGCGACCAGGTGAACCTGGACGCCACGCTGGAGGACTTCATCAGCCCGGGCAGCGAGTGGATCGAGATCGGCAATCGCCGCACCCACGTCAAGAGCTACCTGAACGACTTTCTGTTCTCGCCCGCCCGGGCCAACGCACCGGTGCGCACGCTCTCTGGAGGAGAGCGCAACCGCCTGCTGCTGGCGCGCCTGTTCGCCCGGCCGGCCAACGTGCTGGTGCTGGACGAGCCGACCAACGACCTAGACATCGACACCCTGGAACTGCTGGAAGACCTGCTGCAGCAGTACGAAGGCACGGTGTTCCTGGTCAGCCACGACCGGCGGTTTCTGGACAACGTGGTCACCAGCACCATCGTCAGCGAAGGCGATGGGGTCTGGCGCGAGTATGTCGGCGACGTGGAGGACTGGCTGACCCAGTCGGCGCGTGCGCAGGAGCTGCAGCGCCAGCGCGCACCGGAACCGGCCAAGCCACTGGAGGCAGCCGCACCGGCGCCAGCACCGGCCAGCCCCCCTGCCGCGGGCAAACGCAAGCTCAGCTACAAGGAGCAACGCGAGTTCGATGAGCTGCCCGCGAAGATCAAGGCGCTGGAGGACGAGCAGGCTGCGATCGACAGTGCCCTGGCCGGCGGCCAGCTGTTTGCCACCGATGCCTCCCGGGCGACTCAACTCAGCGCCCGCCATGCGGAAATAGAAGAGGAATGGATGCAGGCCCTGGAGCGCTGGCAGGCGCTGGGCGGCACGTGAGCCCCAAGCGACCGGCCGCTGCCCCTGACCACGCCCGCCGAACCGCACGGGTGGCGCAGGCGGATGGCAGCCCCCAGGCCCTCGCGGCGCTGCTCAGCTCGCCAGCAGGCGCCTGAACACCTTCCAGAACGCCGCGTCCTGGGTGGTCGCGAAGTTGATGCGCATCAGCGTGCTGGGCGCGCGCGCCGCATGGAACAGCGCCCCGGGCGCGATCAGGTAGTCCTCGTCCAGCATGCGCTGGGCCAGCGCCTCGGTGTCCACGCCCGTGTCGACCCAGCCGAACAGGCCCGAAGGCTCGGCCACGAAGCGACAGCCCGCCGCCTGTGCCAGCTTCACGCTGCGACTGCGCGCGGCGTCCAGCCGGGTGCGGATGCGCTCGGCGTGGCGGCGCAGCTGACCGCTCTCGATGCAGTGCGCCAGCGCGCGCTCCAGCAGGCTGGGCGTGGTCAGCGTCGCCAGCAGCTTGGTGTCCAGCAGTCGCTCGGTCAGCTCCGGCGGCGCCACCAGGTAACCCACGCGCCAGTTGGGCGCCAGGATCTTGGCAAAGCCGCTGACGTAGATGGTGTGCCGCAGACCGTCGAGCACGCTCATGCGGGTGGCGTGTTCGGGCGCAATGTGGCTGTAGGTGTCGTCCTCGACGATGTGGAAGTCGTGCTGCTGCGCCAGCTGCAGCACGCGGTGCGCGCTGGCGGGCGAGAGGCAGTAGCCCGTGGGGTTGTGCAGCACGCTGACGCTCACGAACAGCTTGGGTGCGTGTGCCTCGCAGTAGCGCGCCATCACCGCCAGGTCGGGGCCGGCGGGTCCGCGCGGCACCGGCAGGATGCGCATGCCCAGGGCGTCCAGGCGCGCGAACTCCACCGCCCAGCCGGGCTCCTCCACCATCACCGCGTCGCCCGGCTTGAGCAGGGTGCGGCTGACGATGTCCAGCGCGTGCGTGGCCCCCACGGTGGTGATGATCTGCGTCGGGTCGGCCGGCAGGCCCAAGCCCTGCAGCCGCGCCGCCAGCACGCGGCGCAGATGGCCGTCGCCCATGGGCTCGCCGTAGCGCAGCGAGCTCTCGGCCAGGGCCTTCTGGCCGCTGACCTTGCGCACCGCGGCGGGCATGAAGCTCGATTCGAGCCACTCGGGCGGCAGCACCCCCATGCCGGGCTGGGGCAGGCTGCCGCTGGGGTGGAACATGCCGCGGATCAGCGTGGCGGCCGACAGCGGCGCGGCCCTGCGCAGTGCGGCGGGCGCTGCGGCCGGCGCCGCCGCATCGGCGTCGCGCAGCGGCGCCCGCTCGCGCACGAAGAAGCCCCGGTGGAGCCGCGCCTCCACCAGGCCCTGGGCCAGCAGCAGGTCGTACGCCGCCACCACGGTGGACGGGTTCAGGCCGTGCTGGGCCGCGCACTGGCGCACGCTGGGCAGGCGCGCGCCCGGGGCCAGCAGGCGGTCGCGGATGCGGGCGGCAAAACGTTCGGCCAGCTGTTCGGTGAGCGTCTGGGCAGCGGTCCGGGTCAGCGCCGCAACCGCCGTGGCGTCCGGCGCGGTGTCTCTGGAATCCTTGCTATGGAACATGCGGTGTATGGCCCTCATGAACCACACAGATTCATTCCGTGACCCGGCCATCTGTATGGTTTGTGTATGGCCCACAAGGATAAAGTGCATTGCATGTCCCCACAAGTCCTCTCGGTGCAGCCATGACCGCCAGCGAGTTCAGCGCCCTGCTGGTGCTGGCCACGGCCACCAGCTTCACGCCCGGCCCCAACACCACGCTGTCCACGGCGCTGGCAGCCAACGGCGGCCTGCCGCGCGCGCTGCGCTTCATCGCCGCGGTGCCGGTGGGCTGGGGCCTGCTGTTCACTTTGTGCGCGGCCGGCGTCGGCTCGCTCGTGGTGGCGGTGCCGGCGCTGCGCTGGGCCATCCTGGTGGGTGGCACGGTTTACCTGCTGTGGCTGGCGCGGCGGCTGTGGGGCAGCCGCTCGCTGAGCACGGTGGACAGCTCGCGGCTGAACGTGGGCTTCTGGCAGGGCGTGGGCCTGCAGTTCCTCAACATCAAGGCCTGGATGCTGGCACTGTCCATCGTCGCGGGCTGGATCGCCGGCCAGGCCGACGCCCCCCAGCGCTTCGTCTCGGTGCTGCCGGTGCTGCTGGCCTTCGCCTTCGTCAGCAACCTCAGCTACGCGCTCGTCGGCTCGCTGCTGCGGCACTGGCTGGCCGGGCCGGTGGTGAACGGCCAGCCCAGCGGCGCGCGCCTGCTGGTGTTCAACCGGCTGATGGCGCTGGCGCTGGTGCTCACCGCCGCCTGGATGCTGCTGGGTGGCGCGGGACTTCAAGGCAACGCAATATGAACCACAGCACGGCACTGCCTTCTGCCCGCATGAGCGACGCCACCCTCGGCCTCTGGCTGGGCCTGGTCGGCGTGGTGGTGTTCGCGCTCACCCTGCCGATGACGCGCCTGGCCACCGGCACCGCCGACGCGCCTCAGCTCTCGCCCTGGTTCGTGACCTGGGCACGTGCCGCGCTGGCGGGCGGCCTGTCGGCCGTCTACCTGCTGGCCACGCGTTCGCGCCTGCCGACGGCGGCCGAACGCGGGCCGCTGCTGCTCTCGCTGGCGGGCAACGCCATCGGCTACCCGCTGCTGCTGGGCTGGGCGCTGCGCCACGTGACGGCCAGCCACGCCGCCGTCATCACCGCCCTGCTGCCGCTGGCCACCGCCGCGGTGGCGGCCTGGCTGATGCACCAACGCGCGCGGCTGGGTTTCTGGCTGTTTGCGGTGCTGGGCAGCGCGCTGGTGGCGGCCTACAGCCTGATCCGCGCCGCGCAGGCCGGTCACGGCTTCGGACTCACCTGGGCCGATGCGCTGCTGGTCGGCGCGGTGGCGGCCGCGGCACTGGGCTATGTGGGCGGCGCCAAGGTGACGCCCACGCTGGGCGCCGAGCGCGTGATCAGCTGGGTCTGCGTGATGGCCCTGCCGCTGACGGTGCCGGGCGCGCTGCTGACCTGGCCCGAACAGCCGATCGCCCTGTCGGCCTGGCTGGCGCTGGGTTATGTGGGCGTGTTTTCCATGTGGGCCGGCTTCTTCGCCTGGTTCCGCGGCCTGGCCCTGGGCGGCGCGCTGCGCGTGAGCCAGACCCAGCTGCTGCAACCCTTCGTCAGCATCCTGGCGGCCGTGCCACTGCTGGGAGAATCGCTGGACGCCATCACGCTGGGCTTTGCCCTGGCCGTGGTCGCCACCGTCTTCATGGGCCGGCGCATGGCCGCCCCCATACCCCGACAACCACCATCCCACCCGGAGAACCGCCCATGAGCGCCCACTGGACCCTCGCAAAACGCGCCCACAAGATGAACCCCTCGGTGATCCGCGAAATCCTCAAGGTCACCGAGAAGCCCGGCATCATCAGCTTTGCCGGCGGCCTGCCCTCGCCCAGGACCTTCCCGGTCCAGGCCTTCGCCTCCGCCTGCGACGCCGTGCTGAAAACCGACGGCGCCGCCGCGCTGCAGTACGCCGCCAGCGAGGGCCTGCCGGCTCTGCGCGAGTGGATCGCCGGCCAGCTGCCCTGGGACGTGAGCCCGGACCAGGTGCTCATCACCACCGGCAGCCAGCAGGGCCTGGACCTGGTGGCCAAGGTGCTGATCGACGAGGGCAGCACGGTGCTGGTCGAGACGCCCACCTACCTGGGCGCGCTGCAGGCCTTCACGCCGATGGAGCCCAAGATCGTCAGTGTGGACAGCGACGACGAGGGCATTGATGTGGCCGACCTGGCGAAGAAGGCGCCGGGCGCGCGCTTCCTCTACGTGCTGCCCAACTTCCAGAACCCCACCGGCCGCACCATGAGCGAGGCGCGCCGCCAGGCCCTGGTGGACGCCGCACAGGCCGCAGGCCTGCCGGTCATCGAAGACAACCCCTACGGCGACCTGTGGTTCGACCAGCCGCCGCCCAAGCCACTGACCGCGCGCAACCCCGAAGGCTGCATCTACCTGGGCTCGTTCTCCAAGGTGCTGGCCCCCGGCCTGCGCCTGGGCTACGTGGTGGCGCCCAAGGCCATCATGCCCAAGCTGCTGCAGGCCAAGCAGGCGGCCGACCTGCACAGCCCCACCTTCAACCAGCGCATGGTGGCCGAAGTGCTCAAGGACGGCTTCATCGACCGCCACGTGCCCACCATCCGCGCGCTCTACAAGCACCAGTGCGAGGTGATGCTGGACGCCCTGAAGAAGGACATGGCCGGGCTGGACGTGCAGTGGAACTCGCCCGTGGGCGGCATGTTCCTCTGGGCGCGGCTGCCCGAAGGTGTGGACGCGGTGGACCTGCTGCCCAAGGCCGTGGACAAGGGCGTGGCCTTCGTGCCCGGCGCCGCGTTCTACGCCGACCAGGGCGACCCGCGCACCATGCGCCTGTCCTTCGTGACGGCGAGCGAGGAGCAGATCCGCATCGGCATCCAGGCGCTGGCCGACGCCATCCGCGAAGCCGTCAAGGGCTGAAATGACCCCCACGCTCGCCACTTCGTGTGCTTCGCTGCCCCCCGAGGGGGCGTCAGTCGCCTTGGGGCGGCCCGGCGGAGACTGAGACATGCTGCGCATCTGGGGCCGGCTGAGTTCGATCAATGTGCGCAAGGTGGTGCTGTGCGCCCAGGTACTGGGCGTGCCATTCGAGCGCATCGATGCGGGGCTGAGCTACGGCGTGGTGAACACGCCGGACTACCGCGCCAAGAACCCCAACGGCCTGGTGCCGCTGCTGGAAGATGGTGACTTCACGCTCTGGGAATCGAACGCCATCGTGCGCTACCTGTGCGCCCGTGAGGCTTCGCCGCTCTACCCTCAGGACCTGCAGCGCCGCGCCGACGCCGAGCGCTGGATGGACTGGCAGCAGACCACGCTCAACCCGGCCGGCAGCCCCGGCTTCAAGCAGCTGATCCGCACGCCCGAGGCGCAGCGCGACCCGGCCGTGGTCGCCGCTTCGGTGGCGGCCACCGAACCGCTGTTCGCGCAACTCGACGAGCACCTGGCGCGCCAGCCCTTCATGGCCGGCGACGCGCTGACCATGGCCGACATCCCCATCGCCTGCGAGGTGCACCGCTGGTGGGGCCTGCCGCTGCCGCGCCCGGCCTGGCCGCACCTGGAGCGCTGGTACGCGCAGTGGCTGGCGCTGCCCGCCAGCCGCGGCGTGCTCGACCTGCCCCTGTCCTGATCCCGGAGAGCCTTCATGCAGCAACGCCCGTTCAAACAAGTCGACGTCTTCACCACCACGCCCTACCGCGGCAACCCGCTGGCCGTGGTGCTGGACGGCAGCGGCCTGTCGACCGAGCAGATGCAGCACTTCACGAACTGGACCAACCTGTCGGAGTGCACCTTCCTGCTGCCGCCCACGCCCGAAGGGGCCGCCGCCGGCGCCGACTACCGCGTGCGCATCTTCTGTCCGGGCCGTGAACTGCCGTTTGCCGGCCACCCCACGCTGGGCAGCTGCCACGCCTGGCTGGAAGCGGGCGGTGTGCCGCGCGGCGAGCACGTGGTGCAGGAATGTGGGGTGGGGCTGGTGAAGCTGCGCCGCGACGGAAACCGTCTGGCGTTTGCCGCACCGCCGCTGATCAAGAGCGGCCCGCTGGACGAGGCCGACGTGACGCTCATCGCCCGCGGCCTGGGCGTGGCGCGCGAGGACATCACCGCGCACGCCTGGTGTGACAACGGCCCCAACTGGCGCGGCGTGATGCTGCGCAGCGCCGAGCAGGTCCTGGCGCTCAAACCCGACACCACCGTGCTGGCCGGGCTGGACATCGGCGTCGTAGGCCCGCGCGGCAAGGTCGGCGTGGTCGGCCCGCAGGACGCGGGTGACACGCAGTTCGAGGTGCGCGCCTTCTTCCCGGGCAACAACGGCCTGGCCGAAGACCCGGTGACCGGCAGCCTGAACGCGGCCCTGGCGCAGTGGCTGATCGGCGCCGGCCTGGCGCCGGATCGCTACGTGGCGGCCCAGGGCACGGCGCTGGCGCGCGAAGGCCGCGTGCACATCGAACGCGCCGCGGACGGCACGGTCTGGGTCGGCGGCGCCAGCGTCACCTGCATCGCCGGCACGGTGCAGCTGTGAACCAGGCCAGCAGGGCCGGCATCGACCACCTGGTGGTGGCCGCGCCGTCGCTGGCCGAGGGCGTGGCCTGGTGCGAAGCGACGCTGGGCTTGACGCCCGGACCCGGCGGCGCCCACGCGCTGTTCGGCACGCACAACCGGCTGCTGCGCCTGCACAGCACGGTGCACCCCAAGGCCTATCTCGAAATCATCGCCATCGATCCGGCGGCCACACCCACCCGGCCGCCCCCGCTGCGGCGCTGGTTCGACCTCGACGACCCGGCCCTGCGCGAGCGCCTGCGGCGCGAGGGGCCGCAGCTGATCCACTGGGTGGCCAGCGTGCCCGACATCGATGCCGCCTGTGCGCGGCTGCGCGCCCTGGGCATCGAGCGCGGCCCCGTCATCGACGCCTCGCGCCCCACGCCGCAGGGCCTGCTGCGCTGGCGCATCACCGTGCGCGACGACGGCCAGCGCCTGTTCGGCGGTGCGCTGCCCACGCTGATCCAGTGGGGCGACACGCACCCGGCCGACGGCATGACCGGTGCCGACCTGGGGCTGCAGGGTCTGACGCTGCAGCACCCCGACGCCGGGCGCCTGACCGCTGCACTGACTGCCATCGGGCTGGACGGCGTGGCCGTGCACACTGGCCCGGCCGGTCTGCGGGCCGACCTCACCACCGCCGATGGCCAACCCCTGGTCCTGAACCCGAGCACACCCGCATGAACCTGCCCACCCTCACCGACATCGAAGCCGCCGCCCAGGTGGTCTACCGCAGCTTACCGCCCACGCCGCAATACCGCTGGGGCCTGCTGAGCGAACGGCTGGACACCGGCTGCTGGCTCAAGCACGAGAACCACACACCGGTGGGCGCGTTCAAGATCCGGGGCGGACTGACCTACTTCGACCAGCTGCAACAGCGCGGCGAACGGCCGCGCGAAGTGATCAGCGCCACGCGCGGCAACCATGGCCAGAGCATCGGCTGGGCGGCGCGCGAACATGGTGTGGCCTGCACCATCGTCGTGCCGCACGGCAACTCGGTGGAGAAGAACGCGGCCATGCGCGCGCTGGGCGTGCAGCTGGTCGAACACGGCAGCGACTTCCAGGAAAGCCGCGAGCACGCCATGCGGCTGGCGGCCGAGCGCGGCGCGCACATGGTGCCCAGCTTCCACCGCGACCTGCTGCGCGGCGTGAGCACCTACTGGTGGGAATTCTTCAAGGCCGTGCCGCAGCTCGACGTGGTCTATGTGCCCATCGGCCAGGGCTCGGGCGCGTGTTCGGCCATTGCGGCGAAACAGGCGCTGGGCCACCGCGCGCGCATCGTCGGCGTGGTCAGCGCGCACGCCACCACCTACGCCGACTCGATCGCGGCCGGCCGGGTAGTGGAAGCGCCGGTGACGACGCAGCTGGCCGACGGCATGGCCTGCCGCGTGGCCGACGCCGAGGCGCTGGCGATCCTCGCGCCGGCGCTGGACCACATCGTGCAGGTGACGGACGACGAAGTGGCCCAGGCCATGCGCGCGGTCTTCGCCGACACCCACAACGTCGCCGAAGGCGCGGGCGCCGCCGCGCTGGCCGCGGCCCTGCAGGAAAAAGAAACGCTGAGCGGCCTGAACGTCGGCCTCAGCCTCAGCGGCGGCAACGTGGACAGCACCACCTTCGCCAAGGTCCTGTCCGGCGCACGTGCCTGATACCAGGATGCGGTGGAACCGGCTCCGCCGGGCCACTCGCATCGCCCCCTGGAGGGGGTGACGCCGCAGGCGGCGCGGGGGTGGGTCAGTTTTTTGGGGACACGAGCCGTGCCACAACCTCGCAGAAGGCCTCCACCGCGTCGGTCTTGAACACCACCTCGGTCACGCCAGCCGCCGCCGCTTCGGCCTGCAACTCGTCGCTGATGTAGCCCGATGCCACGGCCACCGGCAGTTCCGGATTGATGGCCAGCACCTCGCGCGCCACATCGACGCCCGACATGCCCGGCATGTTGTAGTCCGTCATCAGCAGCTGGAAGCCCTGCGGCTGGGCCCGCACCGCGTCGATCGCCTCCTGCTGGTCGCAGACCGCCGTGACCTTGTAGCCCCGGCGCTCCAGCAGCCGGCGCACCAGGAACACCAAGGTGTCGTCGTCGTCCAGGTAGAGGATGTGTGCAGGTGCGGCGCTGGGGTCGTCGGACATGGCTGGAGGCTCCACTGAAAAGGGTGCGGGCGGAGACGGCTCGCCGCCGGGGATGGGAGCCATTGTGCCGCCATCCGCGAAGACCACTTCCGGTACCGATTCGGGGGCCGGCGGCTTGTCGGCGGTGGCCGGGAAATACAGGGTAAAGGTGGAGCCCTCGCCCGCCCGGCTCTCGACCGTGATCGCACCGCCGTGGGCCTCGACAATGCCCAGCACCATCGGCAGCCCCAGCCCCGTGCCCTGGCCCACGCGCTTGGTGGTGAAGAAGGGCTCGAAGATGCGCGCGCGCGTGGCGTCGTCCATGCCGCAGCCGTTGTCGCTCACGGCGATGCGGACCGCACCCAAGCCGCTGCGCCGGCACGGCTCCAGCAAAGCTGGCGGCAGCGCCGGGTCGTCCGGCCCGACGGTGTCGATGCGGAACCCGATCCGGCCCGGCTGCCCTTGCAGCGCATGCACCGCGTTGGTCCCCAGGTTGAGCAGCACCTGCCCCAGCCGGGTCGCGTCGGCGAGGATGGCCGGGCCATTCGGCGCCACCTCCTTGACCAGCTGGACGTTGGAGCCGATGGCGGTGCGCAGCAGGCTGCAGGTTTCGGTGACGATGGCGTCGGGACAGACCGGTGTGCGCGCCAGCGGCTGCTGGCGGCTGAAAGCCAGGATCTGGCGCACCAGTTCGCGCCCGCGCCGCGCCGCACTGCTGATTTCGTGCAGGCTCTGCCGCGCCGGATGGCCCGTTGGTAGATCCTGGCGTGCCAGGTCGGCGTTGCCCAGGATGGCGGCCAGGATGTTGTTGAAGTCGTGCGCCACGCCACCGGCCAGCGTGCCCAGCGCCTCCATCTTCTGCGACTGCGCCAGCTGCTGCTCCAGGGCCCGCTGCTGCTGCTGCATCTGGCGCAGCGCCGTGATGTCGACGAAGGTGAAGACCACGTGGCGCAGGCCGCCCAGCACGTCGTTCTCCGGGTAGGCGTTGCACAGCGCCCAGCGGATTTCGCCTGCGATGTGGATGCCCACCACCACATCAGACACGGGCTGCCCGGTCGCCAGCACGCGCTCGAACGGCATTTCGTGTCGTGGCAGTCGCTGCCCGTCGGGGCCCAGCAGGGGCCAGACACCGGTCGCAGGCGGTTGCCCGCCCTCCGGCCAGTCCAGGAAGCGACGGGTCGCGGCATTGATCCGGGCCACGGACCGATCAGGTCTCAGCACCAGCACCCCGGCGCCCAGGTTGTCGACCAGCGCACGCGACTCGGCATCCCGTTCGGCTATGGTCTGCCGGGCACTCTGCGCCTCCTGACGCATGCGCAGCGACACCAGCGCGCCGTAGATCATCACGCGCACCAGCTTGGTCATCAGAAACAGCATGAGGAATGTCGGCCCCACCTGGTCGAGCGGACTCAGGTGGGCGGCCATCCACACCAGCATGGACACCAGCACCAGGGCCTCGAAGGCGGAGAGCGCCGTCAGCGCCCGGAACTCCGGTGGCGCCCGCCGCAGCCCCACGCGCACCAGGTCGCGCAGCGACAGCAGGCTCAGCATCAGGCCGGACCCGACGTAGAGCATCTGCAGCAAGGCCGCCGGCTGCGGGCGGAAGGATGCGGCCAGCAGCGCGACCAGCAGCCCCGCGGAAGACACGCCGACGAACTTCAGCGGGAGATCCCAGCGCAGGTAGCTGCGCAGACCGACCCAGGCGAAAGCGTTGGCAACGAACATCAGCAGCCCTGCCATCGCGCCCATCTGGGGCGACATGCCACCGGCGCGCGCCATCAGCGCCAGCGAGCCTGCAATCGACACCACCGAGCCCAGGGACCACCAGCCCGGGCCGCCCATGGCCGGGTAGCGCCGCATGAGCGCCCAGAACGCAAACGCGATCAGCACCTCCAGCAGGAGACGCATCAGCAGCAGGGTTGCGAGATCAGGCGTCATGCGCCGGGTCGGAAACTGGCATCGGCCCATTGGATCACGGCGCCGCACGGCCGGGTCCGGTCAAAACGCACAAAAAAGGCCGCCATTTAAGGGTTGTGCCGACCGGCGTGGCGCCTGCGCGACCCGCAGTCGCTGCGGGGACAAAGTCCGGGAGCGGGCTGCGCCCAGAATCCCGCCCCATGGGAACCCTCTACCTCGTGCGCCACGGCCAGGCCTCCTTCGGAGCCGCCGACTACGACCAGCTCAGCGACCTGGGCCAGCGCCAGAGCGAGCGCCTGGGCCGCTACTGGGCCGAACGCGGGCTGCGCTTCGATGCGGTCATCACCGGCACGCTGCGCCGCCACGCCCAGACCTGGGCCGGCATCGCGCGCGGCGCCGGGCTCGACTTGCCGCCGACCGAATGGCCGGGGCTCAACGAGTACGACAGCGGCGCGGTGATCCGCGCCATCCTGCCGCGCGGACAGGACCAGGCGCTGGGCGACCCGCACAGCCCCGAGGGCTACAAGGCACATTTCCGGCTGCTGCGCGACGGCCTGCGCCAGTGGATGGCCGGCACCATCAGCCCCGAGGGCATGCCCGCCTACACCGATTTCGTGCACGGCGTCACCAGCGCGCTGGAGCATGTGCGCGCGCACCACGCGGGGCAGAACGTGCTGCTGGTCTCCAGCGGCGGACCGATTGCCACGGCGGTGGGCCATGTGCTGGGCCTGAGCCCGGACGCCACCATCGACCTGAACATGCGCATCCGCAACAGCGCGGTGACCGAGTTCCAGTTCAACCCCAAGCGCCACCACCTGCTGACCTACAACACGCTGCCGCACCTGGACAGCCTGGCCTACAAGGACTGGATTTCCTACGCCTGATCAGACGGGCCGGCCGCCGGGCCGCCCCAAGGCCGGCCCAGCCCACTCGGGGGCAGCGACCCGCACAGCGGCGGAGCGTGGGGGCTCAGTTGAACGCGGTCTGCTCGCGCAGGGTGTCGGGCGGCAGCTGGTCGATCTCCGCCAGCGCCTGGGCCAGCGCCCGGCCGGCCGCGTCCAGCAGCGCGCGCCCCTTCTCGGCCGTGGCCGCCGCCGCATTGCCCACGGCGCCCTGCGGGTTGTAGTCCTGCATCATCCAGCCGAGCTTGGCGCTGCGGCCGTTGCCCAGCGTGGCGAACCGCTCGGCCCGGTCCTGGGAGGTTGAACGAAAGTACTCGGCCTTGTCCATGCGCACGCGCTGCGGGTGCAGCGCCAGCATCATCGAGGTCTCGATCTCGCCGGCGTGGATGCCGAAGCGATGTTCGTCGGCGCTGAACAGTGCATTCACGTCGTTCCCGGCCGAGTCGCGCAGCGGCAGGTTGAACCAGCTGATGCTGTAGACCAGCATGCCCAGCCGCGCGCGCAGGTCGCGCGCCACCAGGTCCAGCGCGCCCACCTGGCCACCGTGGCTGTTGAGCAGCACCAACTTCTTCACGCCGCTGGCGGCCACGGCCTCGCCGATCTCGGTCCAGACGCGCACCAGGGTGTCGGCCTTGAGTGTCAGCGTGCCGGCAAAGCGCGTGTGTTCGGGCGAGAAGCCGATGGCCTGGGTCGGCAGGAACAGCGCCGGCAGATCGGCCGGCAGGTGCGGCAGCGCCGCCGCCACCACGCCGTCCACGATGTCCGTGTCCACCGACAGCGGCAGGTGCGGCCCGTGCTGCTCGGTGGCGGCCACCGGCAGCACCGCGATGGCGCGCTCGCGGTTCAGCGCGGCGAAGTCGGCGGTGGACAGGTCGGACCAGTGGCGGATCGGGGCGTTCATGTGCCGGAGTGTAGGCCCGCGGATTTCAGGGGTACATCCAGCGCCGCGACCAGGGCAGGCCCTGCGCCGACTGGCCCGCCGGCCGGCACAGCACCTGGTAGAGCGCCACCTCGTCGTGCTCGAAGGCCCAGGCGCAGCCGGCCAGGTAGATGCGCCAGATGCGCCAGCGCGTCTCGTCCACCAGCGGCCGGACCTGCGCCGCGTGCGCTTCGAAGGCCTCGCTCCACAGCTGCGTGGTGCGCTGGTAGTGGCGGCGCAGGTTCTCCACGTCCAGCGCCTCCAGCCCGCCTTCCTGCAGGGTGCGCAGCACGGTGCCGATGTGCGGCAGCTCGCCGCGCGGGAACACGTAGCGGTGGATGAACTGGCCGCCGCCGTGACGCGTCTCGCCATCGTGCGCGTCGGTGCTGGTGATGCCGTGGTTCATGGCCCAGCCGTCGGGTTTGAGCAGTTCGCGGATGCGGCCGAAGTACGCCGCCAGGTGGTCCAGCCCCACGTGTTCGAACATGCCCACGCTGGTGATGCGGTCGAACGGGCCGTCGGCCACGTCGCGGTAGTCCTGCAGCCGGATCTCGACCCGGTCCTGCAGCCCGGCGGCGCGCACCCGCTCGGTGGCCAGGTCGAACTGGTTCTGCGACAGCGTCACGCCCACACAGCGCGCGCCGAAGCGCTGCGCCGCCCGCAGCACCAGCGCACCCCAGCCGCAGCCGATGTCCAGCAGGCGCTGGCCCGGCTGCAACCGGATCTTGCGCAGGATGTGGTCGATCTTCTTCTCCTGCGCCTGCTCCAGCGTCTCGTCGCCCTGCTCGAAGTAGGCGCACGAATAGACCATGCCCTCGCCCAGCCAGGGGCGGTAGAAGTCGTTGGACACGTCGTAGTGGTACTGGATCGCCTCGCTGTCGCTCTCGCGCGTGTGGCCGAAGCGGCGGCGGATGCGGCCGAGCAGGCCGGTGGTGGGCTGGGCGCTGGCCGCCAGCCCATGGGCCACCTCGACAATGTCTGACAAGCGCCCGTCCACGTCGACCAGGCCTTCGACATAGGCCTGGCCCAGAGTGTCCAGCCCGGGTTCGATCAGCAGCGGCCAGGCCGCCGCCCCGCGCACCCGGACCTCGACCGTCGGCGCCTCGCCCAGCGCGACCGCCGACGCACCGTCCGCCCCCCAGCGCAGGCGCACCGGCACGTTGGCCTCGCGCCGCACCCGCTCGGCCCAGCTCTGCAGTGCCCGCTCCATCATCGAACCCATGGCGCATCTCCCGTGAGAACAACGCCCGGGTTGTAACATTTGCCGGCCGCTGCCGCACCCCTTTGAGGAACTTGGCGCGCCCGGCGCCCTCCTACCTCGGCGCCCTTCCACCCCACTCCCCATGCGTTCACTGCCTGCTGTCCTCGCCCTCCTGCTGCTGCCCCTGGCGGGCTTCGCCCAGAACCTGCTCGGCGGCGACGCCACCGTGGTCAAGACCGACCAGGTGCGCGCCGAGCTGCTGGCCCACGCGCCCGAAGGCGCCGCGCCGGGCGCCAAGGTCTGGGTCGGCCTGCAGCTGACCCACGCGCCCGAGTGGCACACCTACTGGAAGAACTCCGGCGATTCCGGCCTGCCGACCGAGCTGCAGTGGACCCTGCCGCCTGGCGTGACCGCGGGTGAGATTGCCTGGCCGACGCCGCGCAAGTTCCCCATCGGCCCGCTGGCCAACTACGGCTACAACGGCACGGTGCTGCTGCCGGTGCCACTGACCGTCTCGCCCGAATTCCAGGGCCAGCAGCTGGACGTGAAGCTGCAAGCCTCGTGGCTGGTCTGCCGCAAGGAGTGCATCCCCGAAGAAGGCCAGTTCTCGCTGCGCATCCCGGCACAAGGCTCGACCGGGCTGAACGGCGCCGCTTTCGACGCCGCCTTCAACGCCGCGCCCAGAGACCAGGCCGCCGCCACCAGCGCGCTGGCGCCAGAAGCCGGCTTCCTGAACGTCTCGCTCGACACCCTGCCCGCCGCCTGGAAAGGCCAGAAGCTGGAGTTCTACCCAGAGCCCACCGGCCTGATCGACCCCGGTGCGCCCTGGACCCAGGCCTGGGACGGCGCGCGCTGGACCGCGAAGCTGCCGCTCTCGGCCCAGCGCGGCGACAGCCCGTCCGAAGTGGCGCTGGTGGTGGCGCAGGCCGACGCGCCCGGCGAAGGCCCGGGCCTGGCCGGCGTGCGCATGACGGTGCCGGTGCAGGGCGCCTGGCCGCCGGTGGCGGCCCTGCCGGCGGCCGGCGTTTCGCCCGCATTGCAGACCGCGCTGGACGCCAACGCCGCCCGCGCCGCCGCCGCACCGGCGTCCGGCGCCTCCTCGCTGACGCTGGGCGCCGCGCTGCTGGGCGCGCTGATCGGCGGCCTGATCCTCAACCTCATGCCCTGCGTGTTCCCGGTGCTGGCGATCAAGGTGCTGGCGTTCGCGAAACACTCGGACGACCGCGCCGCCCACCGCCGCTCCGGTCTGGCCTACACCGCCGGCGTGGTGGTCTCCTTCCTCGCGCTGGGCGGCCTGCTGCTGGCGCTGCGCGCGGCCGGCGAACAGCTGGGCTGGGGCTTCCAGCTGCAGAGCCCGGCCGTGGTGGCGGGGCTGGCGGTGCTGTTCACGCTGATTGGCCTGAACCTGGCCGGACTGTTTCAGTTCGGCAACGTGCTGCCCTCCGGCCTGGCCAGCCTGCAGGCCAGGAACCCGACCGCCGACGCCTTCCTGACCGGCGTGCTGGCCGTCGCCGTGGCCTCGCCCTGCACCGCGCCGTTCATGGGCGCCTCGCTCGGTCTGGCCGCCACGCTGCCCGCGGCGCAGGCGCTGGCGGTGTTCGGCGTGCTCGGCCTGGGCATGGCCCTGCCCTACCTGGCCGCGAGCTGGTGGCCCGCCATCGCGCGCGCGCTGCCCCGCCCCGGCGCCTGGATGGAGCGTTTCCGCCAGTTCATGGCCTTCCCGATGTTCGCCACCGTGGTCTGGCTGCTCTGGGTGCTGGGCCAGCAGAGCGGCATCGACGGCGCGGCCGCGCTGCTGATGCTGCTGCTGGCGCTCGCGCTGCTGGTCTGGTCGCTCGGACTGTCGGGCAAGGGGCGTGTGGTGCTGGGTGGCCTGTCGGCCGCGGCCCTGGTCTGGCTCGGCGTGGCCGTCGGCCCGAACGTGACCCGGCTGCAGGACAGTGGCCCGGCCACCGTGGCCGAAACCGGCGTGCAGGGCGTGAGCTGGCAGCCCTGGAGCGCCGACAAGGTGACCGCGCTGCAGGCCGAGGGCCGGCCGGTGTTCGTCGACTTCACCGCCGCCTGGTGCGTCACCTGCCAGTTCAACAAGCGCAACGCCCTGGCCGACGAGGGCCTGCTGCAGGACATGGCCGCAAAGAACGTCGCCCTGCTGCGCGCCGACTGGACACGCCGCGACCCGGCCGTGACCGCGGCGCTGGCGCAGCTCGGCCGCAACGGCGTGCCGGTGTATGCGATCTACAAGAACGGCCAGCCACCGGTGGTGCTGACCGAGGTGCTGAGCGTGGGGGAGGTCAAGTCCGTGCTGCAGGGGCTCTGACCCCGCAGCGTCGCCGTTTCAATCACCGACTGGAGATTCACGATGCAACGACGCCCCTTCATCACCAGCCTCGCCGCCCTGGGCTCCACCGCCCTGCTGCCCCGCCTGGCCAGCGCCGCCGCCGTGATCGGCCAGCCGGCGCCGGACTTCCGCCTCACCGACACCACCGGCCAAGTGGTCAGCCTGTCGCAGTTCAAGGGCAAGACGGTGGTGCTCGAATGGAACAACCCGGGCTGCCCCTTCGTGCGCAAGCACTACAACGGCAACATGCAGTCGCTGCAGAAGGACTTCACGCAGAAGGGCGTGGTCTGGCTGGCGGTCAACTCGACCGAAACCCAGAGCGGCGACTACCTCGAACCCGAGCAGCTGGCGCGCTGGATGCGCGACAAGGGCGCCAGCCCCACGGCCACGCTGATGGACGTCGACGGCAAGGCCGGCACCGCCTTCGGCGCCCGCGTCACGCCCCACATGTACATCGTCAATGCGCAGGGCCTGCTGGTCTATGCGGGCGGCATCGACAGCATCCCGTCGGCGCGCGAATCCGACATCCAGAAGGCCACCAACTACGTGCGCCAGGGCCTGACCGAGCTGCTCGCGGGCCAGCCGGTCAGCGTCGCCACCAGCCGGGCCTACGGCTGCAGCATCAAGTACAGAAGCGGCGCGGCCTGAGCCCCGCCCGCGGCGCTCACTTCTTCCCGCGGGCGCCGCGCTCGTACTTGCGCCAGTAGGCGAACTCGTCCTCGTGGACCTCCAGGTCCAGCTCGGACACGCGCTGCTGCAGCCGCTCCTGCACGTCGGCCACGGCCTTGTTGTAGACCACCGGGCCGATCTCTTCGAGGAAGAAGCCCAGCAGGCCGCCCGCGGCGATGTTGCCGATGGGTTCGTCCATGTGTTCGCGGAAATAGCGCTCGATGGACTGGATCGCCTGGGCGCGCTGGTCCTTGGGCAGTTCGATGGGCACGGAGGTCTCCGGGATGGTTATTGCTTGCGCGCCAGATGCCAGGCCACCAGCGCATTGGCGTGGCCATGGCCCATGGCGTGGTCGGCCTTGAGCAGCGCGACCAGCTCCATGTGCTTGCGGTCGCCTGCCCGGGCGAGGATTGTCATCCAGTGATCGATGGGCTGGCCGTACTTCTTCTCGATGGAAGGAAAGTACGAGGCGGGGCCCTTGACGCTTGCTTCGGTGGTCATCGGTTGCTCCTGTGAGTGGTTGCCTGACACGACGAACGGTGCGACCCGTTTTCGACAGCGCGAAGAGACCCCGCTTTTCAACGCCATTTCGCCCTTTTCCACTGTTCGGATGTGCCGAAGATGCCGGTGTGCCTCTTGCAGGGCGACCAAGGGCACAAGGGCCGGATCAGAGAACCCTGATTCAGCGACTCGGCCTTGTCGCCCGGAAGTGGGGTACGTCATGTTGACTCAACTCAACACACCGGCGCATCAGCTGCGGTTTGCCTCGTTGTTCGATCCCGGCCGCGGGATCGCCATCCCGTGCGACGCCAGCGGCGAAGTGCGGATGGACGAACTGTCCGAGCGTTTGCGGAACGCCTACCTCGGCGCACGCGCACTGGTCGGCCGGGAGTATGCGCATCCCGTGGTCGAGACGCGGCACTGAACGGTTCTTCGCCGCCCGCGTGCAAAGAAGGATCAGGCTTCGCTCTCTTTGCGAACTTTTTGACCGGCGAGCGACGCCAGGCGCTGCACCTGCCAAGCGAACTCCGGTTCGAAGGACCCCCGGTCCGTCACGGCACCGTAGCCGCCTTGGCCATAGACCATGGCGTAAGCGGCGTACTCCGCCGCCTGCAGGGCCTTGCCCGCCAGTGCATTGGCAACAGCGTATGTGGCGGATACGGCAGCGTGACCGGCACCGTCGATGGACTTCGACCCGGGGTGTTGATTGGCCAGGTGAAATGCTTGGGTGGCCAACGCTTCCAGGCGGGGCCGATCAATGCTGCCGCTGAGGAATTGCCCCAGACCGAACAGGCAGTCAGCCACGGCCGGCTCTTCGATGAAGTGTTTCACCCGAAGCACGCAGTCGTAGCCAAACTCCAGGCGCAGGCGCTCGTGGTCAGGCTCATTCAGTGCGAGCTGGGTGGCGAGGTGTTCGAGCGCTTGATTCACGGCGGCCCCCACTGGAACGGGTTGCGAGACCTGTCGAATCCATGGCCATCGTATCCGTTGGCCCCGATCTGGCAAAGAACGACGCGGGATAATCGCTGATTCCTCCTGACGCCCGCACCGGACACCCCCATGAGCTTTGCCCCCCTGCAGAACGACACCTTCCTGCGCGCCTGCCTGCGCCAGTCCACCGACCACACCCCGGTGTGGCTGATGCGCCAGGCCGGGCGCTACCTGCCCGAGTACTGCGCCACGCGCGCCAAGGCCGGTTCGTTCATGGGGTTGGCCACCAATGTGGACTACGCCACCGAGGTGACGCTGCAGCCGCTGGAGCGCTATGCGCTGGACGCGGCCATCCTGTTTTCCGACATCCTCACCGTGCCGGACGCGATGGGCCTGGGCCTGTCGTTCGCGCAGGGCGAGGGCCCGAAGTTCGCGCGCAACGTGCGCACGGAAGCCGACGTGGCGACGCTGGCCGTGCCGGACATGGATCAGCTGCGCTATGTGTTCGACGCGGTCACCAGCATCCGCAAGGCGCTGAACGGCCGTGTGCCGCTGATCGGCTTTTCGGGCAGCCCCTGGACGCTGGCCTGTTACATGGTCGAAGGCGGCGGCTCGGACGACTACCGCGCGGTCAAGAGCCTGATGTACAGCCGCCCGGACCTGATGCACCGCATCCTGGCGATCAACGCCGATTCGGTGGCGACCTATCTGAACGCGCAGATCGACGCCGGCGCGCAGGCGGTGATGATCTTTGACAGCTGGGGTGGTGTGCTGGCCGACGGCAAGTTCCAGGACTTTTCGCTCGCCTACACGAAGCGCGTGCTGGCGCAGCTCAAGCGCACCGACGCCGCCGGCACCGTCATTCCGCGCATCGTCTTCACCAAGGGCGGCGGCCTGTGGCTGGACGACATGAAGGGTCTGGACTGCGAGGCGCTGGGCCTGGACTGGACGGTGAACCTGGCCAAGGCGCGCGCCGCGGTGAGCGACAGCAAGGCGCTGCAGGGCAACATAGACCCGAACGTGCTGTTCGCGCCGCCCGAGGCGATCGACCGCGAGGTGGCGGCCGTGCTGGAGAGCTTCGGCACGCCGCACCAGGGTGCCGGCACGGGCCCGACGCACATCTTCAACCTGGGCCACGGCATCAGCCAGTTCACGCCGCCGGAGCATGTGAAGGTGCTGGTGGACGCGGTGCACGCGCATTCGAAGCGCCTGCGCGCGCAGTCTTAAGACTCCATCGGCCCGGAAGCCGCGCCGGGCCTAGCGGAGCGCCGCCGGAACCCCGTGTCAAGCCACCCGGCGCAAATTTTTCTGAAAAACAGCGCTTGACAGGCCTTGGTTATGCACAAATTTTTTGCTGCGGTGCAGAAGGTACATTGCATCACCATTGCCCACTACCCCGGAGGGGTTGGTTTTGCAAGTCATTGATTTCATTGATCTTTGTGGTTTGCCATTTTTACGGGCAGTTTAAGAAAGCCCTTGATTTACAAGGGTTCCCGCGCCTGCAAACACATCTATCAACAAAGTTATCCACAGAAAATCTGGACAGCTGTGGAAGCCTTGACAAATCAATGACTTACCCGGCTTTTCGACAGTTCAACTGAGGAAAAAGCGCCAAATATGCCTACTTGGTCCAGCGTGGTCGTTGCGACCCCCGCCCACAGCGGTCTGGGGCCGGCGCTGAGTTACCGAAGTGAGTTGTCGCTCGCGCCGGGAACGCTGGTGCGTGTGCCGCTGGGCACGCGCGAGGTGCTGGGTGTGGTGTGGAACGGCCCGGACGAACCGCCGCCGGGTCTGGACGAGTCGCAGGCGAAGTCGGTGATCGGGGCGCTGGAGGGACTCCCGCCGCTGAGCGCCACCTGGCAACAACTGGTTACGTTTGCAGCCCGCTACTACCAGCGCAGCCTGGGCGAGGTGGCGCTGGCGGCGCTGCCGCCGCAGCTGCGCGAGCTGGACGCGGTGCAGCTGGCGCGGCGGCTCAAGCGCCGGGCCAACACCGCGGCCCCGGCCGACCGGGTCGGTGGCGCCGCGACGGTGGCGCCGCCGTCCAGCGATGAACAGGCGGCGGTGCTGGCGGCGCTGCCGACGGCGACCGAGCCGGTGCTGCTCTACGGAGCCACCGGCAGCGGCAAGACCGAGGTCTACCTGCGCGCGACCGAAGACGCGCTGGCGCAGGCCGCGTCCGAAGGCGAACCGCCGACCCAGGTGCTGGTGATGGTGCCGGAGATCAACCTCACGCCGCAGCTTGAAGCCCGCTTCCGCGAACGTTTTGCCCCGCTCTATGGCGAGGGTGCGGTGGTGTCCATGCACAGCGGCATGACGCCGGCGCAGCGGCTGGCGAGCTGGCTGGCGGCGCACAGCGGGCAGGCGCGCATCGTGCTGGGCACGCGCATGGCGGTGTTTGCGTCCATGCCCGGGCTGCGCCTGATCGTGGTCGATGAAGAACACGACCCGAGCTACAAGAGCCAGGACGGCGCGCGCTACTCGGCGCGCGACCTGGCGGTGTACCGCGCCAAGGTGGAGAGCGAGGCGCTGGCAGCCAAAGGCCAGCGCTGCCAGGTGATCCTGGGTTCGGCCACGCCCTCGCTGGAGAGCTGGCACGCGGCGGACCAGGGGCGTTACAAGCGGCTGGAGATGCCGGCGCGCATCGGCGGCGGCGCCCTGCCCCGGCTGCGGCTGGTGGACATGAACCACCAGCCCAAGGGGGCCAGCATCGCGCCGCCGCTGCTGGCGGCGATGGAAGCGCGCATCGCGCGCGGCGAGCAGTGCCTGGTGCTGCTCAACCGCCGCGGCTACGCGCCGGTGCTCTCGTGCGACGCCTGCGCCTGGAAAAGCCAGTGCCCGCACTGCAGCGCCTTCCGCGTGTTCCACAAGCTCGACCGCACGCTGCGCTGCCACCACTGCGGCTTCAGCTCGCGCGTGCCGCGGTCCTGCCCGGACTGCGGCAACCTGGACATCGCGCCGGTGGGCCGCGGCACGGAACAGATCGAGGAACAGCTGGCCGGCCTGCTCTCGGACGTGAAGCGCCCCGACGGCCAGCCGGCGAAGGTGGCGCGCATGGACGCCGACACGACGCGGCTCAAGGGCAGCCTGGAGCAGCAGCTGGCCGCCCTGCACAGCGGCGAGGTGGACGTGCTGGTGGGCACGCAGATGGTGGCCAAGGGCCACGACTTCCGGCGCATCACCCTGGTGGCCAGCATCAACGCCGACGCCGCCCTGTTCGCCAGCGACTACCGCGCGCCCGAGCGGCTGTTTGCGCTGCTGATGCAGGCGGCGGGGCGGGCCGGGCGCGACGCGGCGCAGTCCGGCGCCAGCGAGATGTGGGTGCAGACCTGGCACCCGGAGCACGCGCTGTTCGCATCGCTGCGCAAATACGACTTCCCCGGCTTTGCCGCCACGCAGCTGGCCGAGCGCGAGGCCGCGGGCATGCCGCCCTTCGGCGCCCAGGCCCTGCTGCGCGCCGACGCGCGCACGCAGGAGGCGGCGCAGGCCTTCCTCAACGCCGCGGCAGAGGCCGCCGAGGGCCTGCCGCACCGAGACGAGGTGACGCTCTACCCCGCGGTGCCGCTGACCATCCAGCGTGTGGCGAACGTCGAGCGCGCGCAGCTGCTGGTGGAAAGCGCCTCGCGCGCGGCGCTGCAGCGCTTCCTCGCGGCCTGGCAGCCGCTGCTGCTGGACGGCCGCAGCGTGCCGGGTGCGCGCGGGCTGCTGCGCTTCGCGGTGGACGTGGACCCGCTGGTGATATGAAGCCCCCGCGCTGCGTGCCTCAGCCGGGCACCGTGGCCGCGGCCAGCAAAGCCTCCACCGTGGCGATCAGATCGCGGATCTTGAACGGCTTGAGCAGCAGGCGCCGGATGCGCAGTTCCTTGAGCCGTGCGGCCATGGTGGCGTCGATGCCGGACGCTGTCATGGCCACCGGCATGTCGGCCGAGCAGACGAACGATCCCTCACGCAGACGGGTGAGCAGGTCAAGGCCCGACCCGCAATCCGACAGGGACACGATGCCCGCCTGCAGCGAATCGTCCACCAGGAGCTTCGTCGCCAGGTCGCAGCTGCCCGCCTGAATGACGTGGGCCAGCTGAAGTTCGCGGCAGACGGACGCCACCGTCCCCCGGACCAGACCGTCCGGCTCGACCAGCAGGATGCGCGGCAACCGGCGGACGCCGATCAGGGTTGGCATGGTGCGGCCTCCTGGCGGAGCATTTCTTCCACCACGAGGTCGCGCAGGGACCCCAGAATGGACTGGTCCACCGGGTCCATCTGGCGCGGCCGGGTGTCCATCACGCACAGGGTGCCGAGCGCCACGCCATAGGGCATGCGCAGCACCGCCCCGGCGTAGAAGCGGATCCAGGGCTTGTTGACCACCAGCGGGTTGTCGTGGAAACGCTCGTCCTTCAGCGCATCCGGCACCACCAGGATGTTGCGCTCCAGGATGGCGTGGCCGCAAAAAGAGATGTCCCTGGGCGTTTCACGGTCCTCAATGCCGAAGTTCGACTTGAACCACTGCCGGTCCCGGTCCACCAGGGACACCAGGGCCATGGGCATGTCGAACTCCCGCATGGCGAACTGCGTGATGCGGTCGAACCGCTCCTCCGAGGGCGTGTCCAGGATGAGCAGCTTGCGCAGCGCCTTCAGTCGCTGGCTGTCGTACTCGGGAATGGGGGCCAGGATCATGGTTCTCTCCCAGGGCAGAAGTACGCCCTTTGTGTTGCATTTCGGCAGACACGGCAGAAAACTTGAATCACAACCACCGCCGGGTGGTCGTGATCCTGGTCCACGGGTCCTGGCGGC
Organism: Hydrogenophaga pseudoflava NBRC 102511; assembly: GCF_001592285.1. GTDB lineage: Bacteria > Pseudomonadota > Gammaproteobacteria > Burkholderiales > Burkholderiaceae_C > Hydrogenophaga > Hydrogenophaga pseudoflava. The sequence continues at coordinate 24,551 of NZ_BCWQ01000020.1, forward strand.
CCCGTCCCTAGCGCGTGAAGGTCTGCGGCGCCGCGGCCCCCATGTCGCCGCCCGGCAGCGCGAGCGTGCTCAGCGGCTTGAGATCGGCCGCGTCGTACACCGCGAGGTTGTTCCAGGTGCCGCCCAGGTACACCTTGCTGCCGTCCCGGTTCATCGAGACGGTGTAGTGCGAGTGCGGAATCTCGGCGGCCTTGAGCAGCTTCTTCTGCCGGATGTCGTACTTGGCGAGCCGGTTGAGCACGCCGTACATCAGGTTCGGGTCCTTGGGCGAGCGCACGCCGGTGAAGTAGATCTCGGTGAAGGGCCCGAAGTCGCGGGTCTCGGTCTGGCCGGTCTTGAGGTTGACGTTGAAGTAGCCGTAGATCCAGTCGGCCGTGGCCGGGTCGTCGGTCTTGCCCTTGAACTTCGCCGTGGTGTAGAGGATGGTGAAGTCGTCGTTGGCATTGCGCAGCGGCCAGACGCTCAGCACGTCGGGCTGGGCGTAGCGTGCGCGCTTCCAGTTGCGCGACGGGATGGCGACGGTGTGCTGGCCGGTCTGTGGGTCGAACTTGTAGATGTCGGGCCCGACCATGTAGAGCGAGCCGTCGTGGCCGGTGGCCATCACCGTCACCTGGCGCGGTGCCGGCAGGGTGCGCAGCGGTTGGGCGCCCTCGCCGGCCAGCGCGTCGTAGACCGCCAGCCTCGGCTGGCCGACGCGGTAGTGGTCGGCATTCAGCGTGGTCGGCGTCTGGATCACGTAGAGCTGCTTGCTGTCGTTGCTCAGCGAGAGCGCGAACAGCGCCTTGGCGCGCTCGTCGGCCTTCTGCGACATCCTGGCGCGGAACACCAGCTTGCAGCTGTCCAGCGCGATGCCGTGCACCTCGTCGAAGCGGTTGGTGATGAGGTAGGCCGTGGCCTTGTCGGGCGACATGACCAGGGTGGCGGGGCCGACCGAGCCGGGCACGGCGCAGGTCTTGTAGAGGCTGTCGGTCTTGAGGTCGACGACGTGCAGGTTGTCGGGGTAGTTGCCGACCACCAGGTACTCGTCGCCCGGAACCAGGGGCTTGTCGGCGTTGAGCGGCGCGGCATGCACGGCGGCGGGCAAAGCGGTGGCCAGCGCGAGCGCCTGCCACGCGGGGGCGAAGGTCTTGTTCATGCGGGTTCTCCGGTGGCGGGTCACTCGTTGGGGAAGACGGAGCCGAGATTGCGCCAGTCGTCCTTGGTGCTGGCGGTCTGCTTGCCCCAGTCCGGGTAGGTGTTCATGGTGTCCGGCACCTGGGCCGGCCACCAGCAGGGATCGGCGCAGCCGTAGAGGTCGGCCTCCATGGGCTGGCACAGCGAGGCGACGCCGCCGAAGGCGTCGACCTCCCAGCCGGGATCGAAGGTGGCGGTGCAGCCGGCCACGCTCTGCATGGCGACCACGTCTTCCACTTTGTTCTGTTCGGCCGCCTGGTCCAGCAGCTGGGCCTTCTGGTTGATGGCTTGGAGGTGTTTCATGTCAGTGCACCTTTCGCGGTGAGATGAAGCGGTCGATGAAGGACGGGTTCTTGGCCATGATTTCGCTGTAGACGCCGATGCCGAAATCCACCCAGTCGCGCATGAGTTCGCAGTAGTGGTAGGTCGGGTGCACCGGGTCCTGGTAGCGGGCGTAGCTCTCGTGGTAGCAGCCGCCGGCGCAGAAGTTGCGGATGCGGCAGGTCTCGCAGCCGGTACCCGTGCGGTCCAGCCGCTGGTCGAGGAACGCGCCCAGGGCCTGTTTCTCGATGCCGGTCTTGACGTCGCCAAAGGTCGGCAGCGAGGAGCCGGTGAAGCGGTGGCAGAGGTTGAGGCCGCCCTCGTGGTCCACCGCCAGCATCTTCAGCCCCGCGCCGCAGGGCAGCGCCTTGCGCTGGCCCTCGTGCAGGTCGGTGATGAGCTGGTGCAGGTTGGAAAAGCCGGTGGTGCGGCCCTGCAGCGCTTCGGCGAGATACCGTTCGCCCAGCCGCTTGAAGCCGGCGAAGACCTCGTGCAGCTCCTCGACCGAGAGGTTGAAGGTGTCGATGTCGCCCGAGGTGACGGGCGCAAAACCGACCTCGGCAAAACCCAGCTCGTTGAACAGGTGGTCCCAGATGCGCTCGACCTCGGTGGTGCCGTGGGTGAGCGTGACGCGGGCGCCGACGGGCCGCGCGTGGTAGCGAGCCAGCAGCTTGCGCGCCTTCTCGCTCACCGTGCGGTAGGTGCCCTTGCCACCCACCGTGCGCCGGTTGCGGTCGTGGATGGCCTCGGGGCCGTCCATGCTGATCGACAGGCCGAAGCGGTGCTCGTCCAGCCAGTCCACGATCTCGTCGGTCAGCAGCGTGGCGTTGGTGGTCATCACGAAGTCCACCTGCTTGCCCAGCTGGGCGAAGCGGGCCTCGCAGTAGTCCACCACCGCGCGGATCAGCTTGATGTTGGACAGCGGCTCGCCGCCGAAGAACACCACACTGAAGCGTTTCTCGTGGGGCGACTCGGCCAGCATCAGCTCGATCGACTGCTTCGCGGTTTCCAGCGACATGCGCCGACCCTTGTCGGGCGTGTCGAGGTCTTCTTTGTAGCAGTAGGTGCAGCTGAGGTTGCAGCCGGTGTTGACGTTCAGCACCACGGTGTTGATCGCCAGGTTGCCCACCGTCGTGACCGGCTTGGCGGCGGGCGCGGGGCGGCCGTCGCTCAGCAGGTCCAGCGTCAGCAGCTCGCCGACGGTCTCGCGCAGGTGCTGCTCGTCGAACCGGCCGCGCAGTTGCTGCACCAGCTGGTCGGCCGAGAGGGATTCGGCGCGCACCCGCTCCAGCACGGTGTCGGTCATCTCGTCGATGCCGTACAGCGCGTTGGTCGGGATGTGCAGCATCATCGTGCGCTCGCCCACCCGCACCTTGTGCAGGTTGTGTTCGCGCAGGCTCAGGATGTCACTCATGTCTGTGCTCCTTGTGGTGTGCGCTCAGGGTAGCGGCGGGTTGTTCCAGCGCTGCACGGTGACGATGAAGTGGCCCTTGCCGGTCAGCGTCTTCTTGCCTTCGGTCACCGTCGCCACCGCGTTCAGGTTGCCGGCGTTGTTGGTGCTCATGCGGCGCTTCGGGTTGGGGCCGGCGCCGGCCGGCGTGAAGATGCCGGTGTCGGCGTCCATCAGGCCGGCGAACTCGGCGTCGCGGTCTTCCTTGGCGGTCTCGTTGAAGGGCTCGACCGACCACTTGGCGGGCACCGGACCGATGGCCCAGTCGTCCTTGGTGCCCTTCTTGCCGTCGCGCCCCACCGAGTGCGCGATGGCTTCGAAACGGCCCTGCACCACCGGCGTCGAACCACCGTTGCCACCGATGCGGCCCACCGCGTACTCGGGCGCCACCTTCACGTAGTCGATGCGGTCGAACACCGCCAGCGGGCTGCTCGCCGCGCCCACCTGCAGCGCCTTCACGCCCCGGGCCGCGGACTTCGCCGCGCTCACCTTGAGCACCAGCTGGTTCGCATCGCGCGAGACCGTCTCGGCCACGTTCAGGCCCTTGGGCAGCTTCACCTCGCCGTCGAGCCCGGTGCCGACGATGCGCAGCGTGGTCGTCTCGCCCGCGCGGATGAGCGCCGGCTGCACCGCCAGCACCACCGCGCCCTTGTCCTGCCGCGCCGCGTTCAGGTCGCCACCGCTGGCGTCCTGGTCGCGCTCGAACATGCGGCCGCTGGCGCGGTCGCCGTCCAGCGCCATCACCTGGCGCATCTTCACGCCGCCCACGTCGAGGTCGGCGCGCCACTCGTAGCCGGTGTAGACCAGGGCCGCGCCGCTGCCCTTGAGCGGGCTGCCGTCGGCCCAGCTGCCGTCCAGCTCCACCGCGTAGCGGTCGGCCGCGTTGCCTGCCGCCACCGTCATCACGCCCGCGTAGTCGCCCTTGCCGGGCCAGCGGCCGGCCACCGTCCAGCGGCCCACCGGGCTCACCGGCGCCTGGGCCTTCCATTCGTCCCAGGCCTTGGACTCGTAGGGGTAGGTCTTGGCCAGGTAGGGCACCATCTCCTTGAGCGCAATGCCCAGCCAGTCGCGGTCGCGGCCGCCGGCCTGGTACTCGGTGGTCGGGAACTGGCCCAGGTGGAAGTGCACCAGGTGCTCCCACTCGGCCATCGGCCGGCGCTGCAGTTCCACCCGCGCGCCGGAGTGGCAGCGCGCGCACATCTGGCCGAACAGCTCCGTCTTGTGCTGCTCGATGGTGTTCAGGCGCCGCTCCATGGCGAAGCGCGCGCCCTGGGTTTCGGACGGCGCCAGGCCCTGGGTGTCGGCCAGGTGCTTCACCACGGTGCGCACCTCCTCGGGCGAGAGCTGCGCGCCGTGCATGGTGCGCATGCGGGTCACCGTCATCAGCCAGCTCTCGGGCGACTTACGCTGCTGCAGGCGGTTGACCTGGTCGCCCACCTTGGTGTGGCAGGTGACGCACTTGCTGTTGATGATCTCCTGCGCAGTGGCGGCGCCCGCGGCCGGCGTTGCCGCCAGCCACGCCAGCGCCGCACCCAGCGGCAGCAGCGACCTGAGTGTCTGTTTCCAGTTCATGGGGGTTCTCTCCTCGCAAAGTCACCGCCTTCGTGGCGGCGTGCGATTCACTTTAGGGAGATTCCCGATGGCGCCGTATCCACTTTTGGCAAACGCTTGCGGACCTGCCCGGCGGCATGTTTTTTGCACCGCAGCACAGGCGCGCACCACCCGTGTGCAGATCCCGCCCCACGAATTGCGAGTCGCCCCATGAACCGGTTCCTAGGACATCCCGCCCCGCGCAGCGCCACCGCCGACGTGGTGGACGTGCGCGTGAGCGACACGCACGACGCCGACGAACAGGCCGCCTGCCTGACCGACTGGGGCCAGTGCTACGAGCAGATGAGCCACGGCAGCTTCGACGGCCACTTCGAGAGCTACCGCTTCGACGGCATCGAGATCTTCCGCGAGGACACCAACCAGGTGGTGCAGCAGTACGGCCAGCCCCAGGCCGGCACCATGACGCTGGCGGCCCTGCTGAACATCAGCGACGACGGGCGCTTCTGCGGCACCCCGGTCAGTCCCGACCACTACTTCTTCCTGCGCGGCGGCAAGGAGTTCCACTTCCGCACGCCGCAGCGCGTGACCCTGGCCGCGGTGACGGTGAACATGGAGCGTTTCGCCGCCTACTGCCAGCGCGTGGGCGAGCTGCCGCCGCCCGGCACCTGCGTGGACAACGGCCTGATCCACAAAGGCGAGCAGGACGAGCTGGGGGGCGTGCTCACCAGCCTGATGCAGAGCCTGCGCCACTCGCCCGACATGCTGCGCCACGACACCCTGCGCCGCTGCCTGGCCGAAGGCATCCACAGCACGGTGCTGGGCCTGTGTGGCCCGACCGAGAACACCGCCAAGGACCTGACGGCCTGCACGCGGCAGTACGTGGTGAACAAGGCGCGCGACTACATGCGCGAGCATGTGGACGAGCCGATCACCGTGAGCGACCTGTGTGCGCACATCCGCGTCTCGCGCCGCACGCTGCAGTACTCGTTCCAGGATGTGCTGGGCACCAATCCGGCGCGCTACCTGCGCAACATGCGCCTGAACGGCGCGCGGCGCGAGATCCGCCGCCAGACCGACGAGCGCGCGCCGGTGGCCGACATCGCGGCGCGCTGGGGCTTCTGGCACCCCTCGCGGTTTGCCTCGGAATACAAGTCGCTGTTCGGCGAGCTGCCCTCGGCCACGCTCAAGGCCGCGGTGAAACACTGAGCGGCCGCGGCCGACGGCTACCGCCCGCCCTGCGCGCGCAGCCAGCGCAGCGCCGCCTGCGCCCGCGGCACCGAGCCGCCCAGCAGCGGCGCCAGGGCCTCGACCTCGCGCCCCGGCGCGGCCCGCGCAGCGCGCCACAGCGGCGCCACCTCGACCCCGTCCACATGCCAGATGCCCAGCGGCTGCTCGGTCGTGACCAGCACCTCGGCCAGCCGGATGCGGTCGCGGTCGACCACCGGGCGCTGTTCGATGTGCGGCGGTGCGTCGCCTTCTGCGCCGTGGGCCGGCAGTGCATCGGGCCAGGCGCGGCGCACGGCCCAGAAAGGTTCGCCGGCCCAGCGCGCCTCCTGCGCGTAGAAGTCGCGGCCGATGCGCGCGAAGCGCTGGAACAGGCCCTGCACCCGCTCGGTGTGGAAGCGCTGCGCGTGCGGCGCGTCGGCCGGGTGGTTCAGCAGGGTGTGCACCACCATCGGCGCCTGCAGCGCCGACGAGAGCGACTGGAAGATGCCGTTGCCCGAGAGCGGATCGGCCGCCATCGCGGCGTCGCCGACGCGCAGCCAGCGGTCACCGCAGACCTCGGGCGCGAGCACGGCGCCGCTGGTGCGTGCCAGCGCGTGCACCTCGGTGGCCGCGGTATCCAGAAATGGCAAGGCCGCCTCGACCGTGGACAGCCGTTCGCGGATGAAGGCGCCGAGCTGCGCGCGCGGCGGCAAGGTGATGGCCGACGGATCGACCGTGAGCTGCAAGGCCACCGCGCCACCCGGCAGCCGTGCGCACCAGGCCCAGCCGCCCGGCAGGCTTTCCACCGCCGACCCCGCAGCGCCGCCCGGTGCCCCCTGCCCGCGCCAGAGCAGCGCCACGGTCTCGGGCCCGCGGGTCACGCCCTGCGGCGGGTGCGGCGCGAGGCGGCCACGCGCCTCGACCACGAAGCGCGCGCGCAGGGTCTGCGGCTGCGCATCGTCGGGGCGCTGGATCTGCAACGTGTGCCCACCGTCGCCAGACTCGCCGGGCACCCATCGCATCACCCGCGCGAGCAGACACTCGACGCCGTGGTCCTGCAGCTCCTGCCACAGCAGCCGGTCGAAGGCGGCGCGGTCGACCAGGCGTTCGTGGTTCAGCGCGGTGGTGGAACCGGCCCAGGTGGCGCGGCGCGGCGAAGGTTCGGCGATGGCGGCCAACGCCGCCTCGATGCCGACGCCGCGCAACCCGGCCACCACGCGGTCCGACACACCTTCGATGGCGTCGAAGGCGCGCGGCGTGCCGACCACGGTAACGGCATGGCCGAGCCGGCGCAGGCCCAGCGCCACGGCGGCGCCGGCCGGACCGGCGCCCAGCACCACGATGCCGCGGTCGATCCGCGTCACCGCGTTCTCCTCTCAGGGCCGTGGAAGGCCGCGCTGTCGACCAGCGCCTGCCAGACGGCCGCCCGGTCCCGCGCCACCCCGCCCGCCAGCAGCGCAGCCACGCGCCCGCTCAGGTGCGCGCAACCCAGGCTGGCGCCGGCGTGCGCGCGGTCGCCATCGGGTGGCAGCACGCAGGCGCCGAAGTCGGCGTGGGGCAACAACAGCGCCGAGTGCTGACCGGGTGCGCAGCGCGCGTCGCCCATGGCGCGGATCGCACCCGGGTAGGCGCCGGGGAACACCGGTTCGCCGCGCGCGGGCGTGGACGCGACCAGCAGACAGCCGCTCGCCACGGCGCACTCGCAGGCGGCGCGCAAGGCCGGGTAGTCCTGCCGCACGCCCAGGCTGAGGTTGATCACGGTGGCGCCCTCTTTCACCAGCCAGTCCACCGCGCGCGCGACCGTGGCCATGTCGGTGCGCAGCGCCTCGCCGAACACCTGGGCCACCACGAAGCGGGCGTCGGGCGCCAGGGCGGTCATGGCCTGCAGGGTACGCGCGCCGTGGCCCAGGCGGTCCATCGCGTCGCCGCCACCGGCCACGAAACTCTGCGCCGCGAGCACCCGGTCCTGCAGCGCCAGCGGCCAGCCGCTGTCGACCACGCCCACCCGCACCGGTTCAGCCATGCGAGGCCTCCGGCCGCATAACGTCGAGCCGACCGCCGCTCAGGTGCAGCCGCATCGAGCAGCCGGCCCAGGCGCTGGGCCGGTGGCTGACGATGAGGCGCGTGCGGCCCGCGAAGCAGGTGTCGATCTGGGCCAGGATCTGCGCCTCCATCGCCTCGTCCACCGCCGAGGTGGCCTCGTCCAGCACCAGCACGGCCGGGTCCTGCAGCAGCGCGCGCGCAATGGCGATGCGCTGGCGCTGGCCGCCCGACAACGTCTGACCGCGCTCACCCACGGTGGTGTGCAGCCCCTCGGGCAGCGAAGCGATCCACCCGCCCAGGCCGGCGCGCTGCGCGGCCTGCGCCACCGCCGCGTCGTCGGCGCCCGGGCAGGCGTAGCGCAGGTTCTCCAGCAGCGGCGCACGGAACAGCACGATGTCCTGGCTCACCACTGCGACGGCGCGGCGCAGCTCGGCCAGGGCGAGCTGGCGCAGGTCCACGCCGTCGAGCGTCACCGCGCCGGCCTGCGGGTCGTGGTGGCGCAGCAGCAGGTCGATCAGCGTGCTCTTGCCGGCACCGGACGCCCCGGTCAGTGCCACGCAGGCGCCGGCCGGGATGAGCGCGCTCGCCCCGGCCAGCACCGGCTCGCCGCCGCCCGCGTGCGCAAACACCACCGCCTCCAGCCGCAATTCGCCCCGCAGTGGCGCTGGCAGCGGCACCGGCTCAAGCGGGTCGCTCACGGCCACCGGCTCGTCGCGCAGTTCGGCCACGCGCTCCAGGCTCACGCGCACCCTCTGCAGCCCCACGTACCAGCCCAGCAGGCTGTTGACCGGGCCGCTGGCCATGCCGAGGTAGGTGGAGAACGCGACCAGCGAGCCCAGCGCCCACTGGCCGTCGATGACCCAGGCGCCGCCGATGAGAAAGGCCAGCGCGCGGGTCCAGGCAGTGAGCTGGCCGGGCACGGCGTGGGTGGCGAACTCGATGATCTGCAGCCGCAGCAGCGACGAGAGGTAGCCCGCGTGCAGCCCGTCCAGCCGCTGCGCCTCGCGCGCCTCCTGCCGGCTGGCCTGCACGAACTTGAGCGCGGGCAGCACCTCGACGAAGAAGCTGGACACATCGCCCGAGCGCTCGCGCAGCGCGCGTGTGCCGTCCGCCACGCGCGGGCGCATGCGCCGCAGCCACCACCACTCCAGCGGCAGCAGCAGCGCCACCAGCAGCGTCAGCTCCCACGACAGCCAGAGCATCCAGCCCAGCGCGCCCAGCAGGCCCAGCAGGTTGGACAGCACGGCGAACAGACTGTCGACCGCGAAGCGCTGGATCTCGGCCATGTCGCCGTCCAGCCGCGACATCACGTCGCCGGTGCGGCGCCGCGCCCAGAACGCCGGCGAGAGCCGCTGCAGGTGCGCGAACAGGTCGTGCCGCAGGTCGAACAGCACCGCGGCCGACAGCTTCGTGTGCAGGTAGCGGTTGAGACCGGCCAGCAGCGTGGCCGCCAGCCCGGCCAGCAGCATGAAGAGCGCGGTGGTCCAGAGCACCTCGTGGCTGCGTGCGATCAACCCGTCGTCGATCAGCCGCTTGACCAGCAGCGGCTGCAGCAGCACCAGGGCCGTGGCGATGACCGAGAGCGCCATCACGCCCGCCATGGCGCGTGCGCGCGGCCGCACGAAACCGGACAGCCACGCCCAGTGCCGGCGCTCGCCCTCCGGGCGCCGCCGAGCCAGCAAGGGAACGAGCAGGCCGAACATGCGGGCATGGTGGCACAGCGCCGCGACGCGCCCAAGGACCCTGTGGCGGGCAGGCCGCAGGCCGCTACGATTGCCAAAAGTGGCTACCGGAAAGCGCGGCTTGTCGGCCAAGGTCAAGCAACAGGCGACGCGCCCGGACGACAAGGCCGCCCTGCCTGCCTTCCATCACAACAAAGGAGACCCCATGAGCGCTGTCCGCGACTTTCTGGCCGCACGCGACTTCCTGCTGCAGCACCGCAGCGACTACGCCACCGCGTACCGCGATTTCCGCTGGCCACGCATGGAGCACTTCAACTGGGCGCTGGACTATTTCGACGCCATGGCCGAGGGCAATCACCAGCCCGCGCTCTGGATCGTGGAGGAAGACGGCCGCGAGTCGAAGCTGTCCTTCGCCGAGCTCTCGGCCCGCTCCAGCCGCGTGGCCAACTGGCTGCGCGAACAGGGCGTGCGGCGCGGCGACCGCATCCTGCTCATGCTGGGCAACGAGGTGCCGCTGTGGGAGACCATGCTGGCCGCGTTCAAGCTGGGCGCGGTGGTGATCCCGGCGACCACGCTGCTCACCCCGGACGACCTGCTGGACCGGCTGGAGCGCGGACAGGTCCGCCACGTCGTGGTCGGCGCGGCCCACACCGCCAAGTTCGACCCGCTGCCGGGCGACTTCGGCCGCATCGCGGTGGGGGGCGCCCCTGCGGGCTGGAAGGCCTTCGAGGACGCGGCGGCGGCGTCCGAGCGCTTCACCCCGGACGGCGCGACGCACGTCGACGACCCGCTGTTGCTGTACTTCACCTCGGGCACCACCTCCAAGCCCAAGCTGGTGCTGCACACCCACCAGTCCTACCCGGTCGGTCATCTGTCCACGATGTACTGGATCGGCCTGCAGCCCAACGACCGCCACATGAACATCTCGTCGCCGGGCTGGGCCAAGCATGCCTGGAGCTGCTTCTTCGCGCCCTGGAACGCGGGCGCCTGCGTGTTCCTCTACAACTACAGCCGCTTCAATGCGGCCGCCCTGCTCGATGTGCTGGTGAAGTACGAGGTGACCACCCTGTGCGCGCCGCCGACGGTGTGGCGCATGCTGATCCAGCAGGACCTGGCCGCGGTCAAGACCCGGCTGCGCGAACTGATCGGTGCTGGCGAGCCGCTGAACCCGGAGGTGATCGACCAGGTGCAGAAGGCTTGGGGCATCACCATCCGCGACGGGTTCGGCCAGACCGAGACCACCGCGCAGATCGGCAACCCGCCCGGCCAGCCGGTCAAGCCCGGCTCCATGGGGCGCCCGCTGCCGGGCTACACCGTGGCGCTGCTCGACGTCGACGACCGGCCCGCGCGCGAAGGCGAGGTGGCGCTGGTGCTGGGGGAGCAGCGACCCCTGGGCCTGATGGTCGGCTACGCCGGCGACGCCGGCAAGACCGCCGAGGCCACCCGCGCCGGCCACTACCGCACCGGCGATGTCGCCAGCGTCGACGACGAGGGCTACATCACCTACGTCGGTCGCGCGGACGACGTGTTCAAGTCCTCCGACTACCGCATCAGCCCCTTCGAGCTGGAGAGCGTGCTGATCGAACACCCGGCGGTGGCGGAAGCGGCGGTGGTGCCCAGCCCCGACCCGGTGCGCCTGTCGGTGCCCAAGGCGGTGGTGGTCCTGGTGGCCGGCCAGCAGCCCAGCCCCGAGCTGGCGCGCGACATCTTCGCCTTCACCCGCGAGCGGCTGGCGCCGTACAAGCGCATCCGCCGCCTGTCCTTCGCCGACCTGCCCAAGACCATCTCGGGCAAGATCCGCCGCGTCGAGCTGCGCCGCGCCGAACAGGCGCGCGGCGTGGACGAGCGCCTGCCGGACGAGTTCTTCGATCGCGACTTCCCCGAGCTCAAGGACTGACCTCCAAAAAGAAGCCCCCGGGTTCCTGGGCGGACACCGGGGGCCCGGGCAGCACGCGCGCCCGTTCAGGGTCTTACTTCTTCAGGTCGAAGCGGTCCAGGTTCATCACCTTGTTCCAGGCGGCCACGAAGTCCTTGACGAACTTCGTGCCGTTGTCGCTCTGGGCATAGACCTCGGCGATCGCGCGCAGCTGCGAGTTGGAACCGAAGGCCAGGTCGACGCGGGTGGCCGTCCACTTCACCGCACCGCTCTTGCGGTCACGCCCTTCGTAGGCGTTGTCGCCAGTGGGCTTCCACTGGGTCGACATGTCCACCAGGTTGACGAAGAAGTCGTTGGTCAGCTGGCCCGGGCGCTGGGTGAACACGCCGTGCTTCGAACCACCGTGGTTGGCGCCAAGCACGCGCAGGCCACCGACCAGCACCGTCATTTCCGGCGCGCTGAGCGTGAGCAGCTGCGCCTTGTCGAGCAGCATCTCTTCGGGCGACACGCGGAAGGCCTGCTTGCGGTAGTTGCGGAAGCCGTCGGCCACCGGCTCCAGCACCGCGAAGGACTCCACATCGGTCTGCTCGGCCGTGGCGTCGGTGCGGCCGGGGGTGAAAGGCACCTCGACCGGGTGGCCAGCAGCCTTCGCAGCAGCCTCGACACCCGCGTTGCCGGCCAGCACGATCAGGTCGGCCAGAGAGACTTTCTTGCTGCCCGCAGCGCCGGCGTTGAAGCCGCGCCGGATCTCTTCCAGCACCGCCAGCACCTTGGCCAGCTGGGCCGGCTGGTTGGCCTCCCAGTCCTTCTGTGGCGCCAGGCGGATGCGGGCACCGTTGGCTCCGCCGCGCATGTCGGAGCCGCGGTAGGTCGAGGCCGATGCCCAGGCGGTCGAAACCAGCTCGCTCACGGAGAGGCCGCTGGCCAGCACGCGGGCCTTGAGCTCCCTGGCGTCGGCGGCGTCGATCAGGGGATGGTCGACAGCGGGCACCGGGTCCTGCCAGATCAGGTCTTCGGCCGGCACTTCGGGGCCGAGGTAGCGGGCCTTGGGGCCCATGTCGCGGTGGGTCAGCTTGAACCAGGCGCGGGCGTAGGCGTCGGCAAACTCGTCCGGGTTCGCGGCGAAATGGCGCGAGATCTTCTCGTAGGCCGGGTCGAAGCGCAGCGAGAGGTCGGCCGTGGTCATCACCGGCGGGTGCTTCTTGCTGGGGTCGTGGGCGTCGACCACCATGTCCTCGGGCTCGACGTTCTTGGCGCGCCACTGGATGGCGCCGGCCGCCGTGGTCATCTGCTCCCACTCATATTTGAAGAGCACCTTGAAGTAGCCCATGTCCCACTGCGTGGGGTTGGGCTTCCAGGCGCCTTCGAAGCCGCTGGTGGTGGTGTCACCCCCCTTGCCCGTGCCGTGCGCGTTCTTCCAGCCCAGGCCCATTTCCTCAATAGGCGCGGCCTCGGGTTCGGGCCCGACCAGGGCCGCGTCACCGGCTCCGTGCATCTTGCCGAAGGTGTGGCCGCCAGCCACCAGGGCCACGGTTTCGTAGTCGTTCATGGCCATGCGGGCGAAGGTCTCGCGCACGTCCTTGCCCGAGGCGACCGGGTCGGGCTTGCCGTCCGGGCCCTGCGGGTTCACGTAGATCAGGCCCATCTGCACGGCAGCCAGCGGGTTCTCCAGATCGCGCTCGCCGCTGTAGCGGCTGTTGGGCTTGTCGCTGGTGGCCAGCCATTCCTTCTCGGCGCCCCAGTAGATGTCCTCTTCGGGCGCCCAGATGTCGGGGCGGCCACCGGCGAAGCCGAAGGTCTTGAAGCCCATGGTTTCCATCGCCACGTTGCCGGCCAGGATGAAGAGGTCGGCCCACGAAATGGCGTTGCCGTACTTCTGCTTGATCGGCCACAGCAGGCGGCGGCCCTTGTCGAGGTTGCCGTTGTCGGGCCAGGAGTTCAGCGGCGCGAAGCGCTGGTTGCCGGTGTTGGCGCCGCCGCGGCCGTCTGCCGTGCGGTAGGTGCCGGCGGCGTGCCAGGCCAGGCGGATCATCAGGCCGCCGTAGTGGCCGTAGTCGGCGGGCCACCAGTCCTGGCTCTGGGTCATCAGGTCGGCCAGGTCTTTCTTCAGGGCCTTGAAGTCGAGCTTCCTGAACGCTTCGGCGTAGTCGAAGTCCGGGTCCATCGGGTTGGACACCGGCTGGTGCTGGTGCAGGATGGACAGGTTCAGCTGGTTGGGCCACCAGTCGGCGTTGGACTGGGCGCCGTGCGTGGCGCGGGCGCCGCCGGCGGCGTGGAAGGGACACTTGGCTTCGGTGTTCGGGTTGCTCATGGTGATCTCCTGAGGTGGGTGGGCCGGAAACGGGACTCAGTGCGCAGCAGCCAGGGCCGCCAGCGCCTCGATCCAGTCGCTGTGAACGGTGAGAGACGATGAGGACGGCTTCATGACAGGCTCCGGTCTGGTTGATGAGCCCAGACTTTAGAAGTTCACTATCAAAAAGTCGAACTAATTGCTTTCATCAATTTCATAGCCATTGCCAATGCGGCGGCGCAACACGCCCCACTGGCAAACCCTGCAAGGGGGATGGAGGCTGGGCGCCGGGTCGTGCTTCAATGCGCGCCTGAGTGAATTCAACCTGGGGAGGAAAGAACATGAAGACGATTCAGACCGTGTTTGGTCGCCTGTGGCGGCGTTGGCTGGCGCTGAGCCTACTGGTGGTGCTGGCGGGCTGTGCGACGGGGCCGAAGATGGTGTCAACGGTGGTGCCGCATGCGTTCAGCTTTGACGGACAGAAAGATGGATGGGCCGAGTCGGTCGATCTGCTGGCTTACGCCTATGGCGACCAATACCACATGGTTCGCGAAGACCTGGCAAAACCCAGCTCATCCTTGTACGCGGGCAAGCCGGGGCTGCCACCAACCACAGGTGTCAACGGTCCCATGCCGGTCGGTGAATTTCTTCGCGTCAAATGGCGCCTCAAGGCCACAGGCGAGGTTTTCGAAGAGCAGCTCGATTTGCGGGACCGGCTGCCCAAGGACATGACCGACCACGAACTCACTTTTGTGATCGATGGGCGTCGACTCTATGTGTATGTGATGACGCCCGTGGCACAAAAGCCTTGGGGCAAGACCGCCACCCATCGCACCTGGCACTCCAAATACAACGTGACTTACGAGATCTTCCCGACCATCGAAAAAGCGGGAGGGAAATAGCCATGGGCACGTCACTTGTGCGCCCCCTGACCGATGAAGAGATGGCAGGCTTGCCAGCCGCCCGCGCAGCCATGGAAGAAGCGGGCAAAGGCGGAACCACCAGCCGCTTCAACTTCTTCGCGACCTTTGACGGTACGAACAACAACAAAGACAAACTGAAACTGTCTGGGGACCCTCACCCTACCAACGTTGGGAATCTGTTCAAACAGGCAGAAAGCGCAGCGTCGGACACGCTTCAAACAAGGTACTACCCCGGCGTCGGCACCGGCGGCGACCAGGGCAACATCGTCAACGCCGGCCCGAACCCCACGCCCGCCGTCGATGCCGCCGCCGAAAAGGCTTACCGTGACTTCGTGAAGTCGTCCAACGAGTACCTCTCCACCCACCCCGGCGCCACCCCAGCCGACCTCGGCGCCTCCGTCACCGGCTTCAGCCGAGGCTGCGCCGCCGCCGTGCGCTTCGCCCAGTTGGTCAACGACCGGGGCCTGGTCGCGCCCGACGGCACCGTGGTGGCCCCGCCCGGCAGCGTTCCCATCACCGGTATGGCGCTGATGGACCCGGTGGCCACCGGCGTCCAGGGCGAAACGGGCATCCCGGCCAACGTCAAGGGCCAGGTGCTGGTGGTGCAGGCCGAGCACGAAAGCCGCAGCTGGTTCCGGCCCGTGGACTACAGCGACGACCCACGTGTGACCACGGTGAAACACCCGGGCAACCACGTCGGCGTGGGCGGCGGCTACGACCGCGACGGCACGGCGGCCAACGTGCACGAGGGCGTGACGGCCTATTTCCAGCGCCGCGGCGTGCCGCTGGCCGACGTGCCGGCCGAGCAGCGCCACAACCCGAACGAGCCGGCCATGATCCGCACGGAGAACTACCAGACCGCGCGCAACGGCGACGTGCTGACCGATGAGGACGGCAGGAAGCAGCTGCGCTGGATGGTCGACGACGAAACCAAACCCCGCATCACGGTCAAACCCCGCATGTCCGAGCAGACCAAGGCGCAGCTGCGCCAGTCCTACACCGAGCTGGCGCCCGGACTGAAGGCGCGGGGACTGGACGGCGAACAGTGTCTGCAGGTCAGCGCGGCCTGTGTGGCCAAGGCGGCCGAGCACCCGGACTGGGGCGACCCGAAGCGCTATCTGCTCAGCAAGAACGGGGAACAGGTGGCGGTGCAGCACCAGAACGGGCGTTTCAACGAGGTCCGTGTGGACGAGGCGCTCCAGAGCAGCACCACCGCGCACCTGGACCGGGTACAGGATCTGCAGCAGGCGCAGGCCACACCGGCCGCGCAACCCGAGCGCGCCGCGCCCGTGCAGACCGAGCCGGCGCTGGCGCGCTGAGCCTCTGGCCGCTGAGCCCCCGGCTCAGGTCAGCAGCGACACCGCGCCCGAGAAGGTGATGAAGGCGGCGACGGTGGTCACCAGGATGATGCGGGCGATGCGCCCGTTGTCCGCGCCCAGTCGCTCGGCCAGCAGCGAGACGTTGCTGGCGCTCGGCAGCGCGGCCACCAGCACGATGACCGTGAGCGCGAAGCCGTCCAGCGGCACGCCGAGCTGCCGCACCGCCAGACCCACCGCCAGCACCAGCAACGGGTGCAGCACCAGCTTCATGACCGCCACCGGCAGGTAGTCGCTCAGCGGCATCGGGTGGCTGGACTGGATCTGCGAACGCGCCAGCACCGCGCCGATGGTGAACAGCGCCACGGGCGACGCCGCGTCGGCCAGCAGCCAGGCGGTCTTCTCGACCGGGCCGGGCAGGCTGAACTGCGCGTACGACGCCAGGGCACCGAGCAGGATGGCCCAGGGCATGGGGTTGGCGGCCACCCCCTTGAGCGCCTTCTTGCCCGCGTCGATCATGGCATCGCGCCCATGACCCTCGCCTTCGTCCAGGCGCGAGAGCGCCACGCACAGCGAGCTGGTGACGACCATGTCCACCAGCATGGTCAGGATGGCCGGCCCCGCCGCCGCGGGCCCCAGCAGCGCCACCAGCAGCGGCACGCCCATGAAACCCGAGTTGGGAAACGCCGCCACCAGCGCGCCCAGCGAGGCGTCGTTCCAGCGGATGCGGCGGTCCATGGTCCAGACGATGGCGAACGCCACCATCACCAGGGCACAGAGCAGGTAGACGCCCGCCACGGTGACATTGAGCAGCTGCGCGATCGGCGTGGTCGAGCCGAAGCGGTAGAGCATGCAGGGCAGCGCAAAGTACAGCACGAAGCCGTTGAGCCCCGGGATCGCCTCCAGCGGCAGCATGCGCCGGTGGGCGGCGACAAAGCCCGCGGCCACGAGCGCGAAGAAGGGGAAGGTGACGATCAGGATGTTGAGCACAGGGGGCGATTGTCTCAGGGCGCACGCTTTGGCCGGTGCATCGGGTGTCGCGCCGGCGCGGCCTGCACCCCGCCGGTATCATTCGCCGCTTCGTCTTGCGCTGCCTCCCGCCCTCATGTCCTCCCCCGGCCCCGGCCTCAACCTTGCCCAGCTCGACGCTGTGAACCACCTGGGCGGCCCCAGCCTGGTGCTGGCGGGCGCCGGGTCGGGCAAGACACGGGTGATCACGCACAAGATCGGCCGGCTGATCCAGGCCGGGCTGGCGGCGGACCGCATCGCGGCCATCACCTTCACCAACAAGGCCGCCGCCGAGATGCGCGAACGCACTGGCCACCTGGTGGGGCGCGACGCGCGCAAGGTGCTGATCTGCACCTTCCACGCACTGGGCGTGCGGCTGCTGCGCGAAGACGGCCAGGTGCTGGGCCTCAAGCCACAGTTCTCCATCCTCGACACCGACGACATCACCAGCCTCCTCAAGGACTGTGGCGGCACCACCGACGCCAACACCGCGCGCGCCTGGCAGTGGACCATCAGCAGCTGGAAGGGTGAAGGCATGACCGCGGCCGATGCCCTCAAGCGCGCAAAGGACGAGAACGAGCGCGTGACCGCGACCATCATGGCGCGCTACGAAGAGCGCCTGACCGCTTACCAGAGCGTGGACTTCGACGACCTGATCCGCCTGCCGCTCAAGCTGCTGGGCGAGCACGCCGAGGTGCGCGAGAAGTGGCAGAAGAAGCTGGGCCATGTGCTGGTCGACGAATACCAGGACACCAACGCCACGCAGTACGAGCTGCTCAAGCTGCTGGTGGGCGAACGCGCGCGCTTCACCGCCGTGGGCGACGACGACCAGTCCATCTACGGCTGGCGCGGCGCCACGCTGGACAACCTCAAGAAGCTGCCCATCGATTTCCCGCAGCTGCGCGTGATCAAGCTGGAGCAGAACTACCGTTCCACCAGCGCCATCCTGCGCGCGGCCAACCACGTGATCGGCCCCAACCCCAAGCTGTTCCCCAAGACGCTGTGGAGCGACCTGGGCGAAGGCGAGCCGGTGCGGGTGGTGGACGCCGACAACGAGGAGCACGAGGCCGAACGCGCGGTGGCGCGCATCCAGAGCCTGCGCGCGAACTCGCAGTACAAGGAGTGGCGCGACTTCGCCATCCTCTACCGCGCCAACCACATGGCGCGCTCGTTCGAACAGGCGCTGCGCCGCGCGCAGATCCCCTACAAGGTCTCGGGCGGGCAGAGCTTTTTCGACAAGGCCGAGATCCGCGACCTCTGTGCCTGGCTGCGCCTGATCACCAACAACAACGACGACCCGGCCTTCCTGCGCGCGGCCACCACACCCAAGCGCGGCATTGGCCACACCACGCTGGGGCAGCTGGGCACCTTTGCCACGCAGTACAAGCTCAGCCTGTTCGAGGCGCTGTTCTCGCATTCGCTACCCAGCGCGGTGAACAGCCGCGCCATCACCGCGCTGCACGAGTTCGGCCGGCAGGTGAACGACCTGGAATACCGCGCCCGCCACACCGTCGGCCACGAGGCTGCGCTCGCCTTCCTGCTGCAGTGGCTCAAAGACATCGGCTACGAGCAGTACCTCTACGACAGCGAAGAGAACGAGAAAATCGCGGCAGCGCGCTGGACCAACGTGATGGACTTCATCGACTGGGTGGCCGGGCGCTGCGGCGGCAAGATGGAAGACGATGGCGCGGGCGTGCAGGTGGAGAGCGAGCGCAAGAGCCTGCTGGAAGTGGTGCAGACCATCGCGCTGATTTCCACGCTCTCCGACCGCGAGCAGGACCAGAACGTGGTCACGCTTTCCACCCTGCACGCGTCCAAGGGTCTGGAGTGGCCGCACGTGATGCTGGTGGGCGTGAACGAAGGTCTGCTGCCCTTCAAGACCGATGACGCCGACAGCGACCTCAGCGCTGAACTGCTGGCGCTGCGGGTGCAGGAAGAGCGACGCCTGATGTACGTCGGCATCACGCGCGCCCAGCGCACGCTGGCGGTGAGCTGGCTCAAGCGCCGCAAGAAAGGCCGCGAGAGCGTGCCCGGCACGCCCAGCCGCTTCATCAAGGAAATGGCGCTGGACCAGGCCACGGTGAAGGAAGACCCGCGCGAGAAGCTGCGCGCGCTGCGGGCCGAGTTCGCGCAGCGCGCCGCGGCCGCCCCCAAGCCGGAGGCGATGTGAGACGGCCCGCACCTTCCGTGCTTGCCCTGGTGCTGACCAGTCTGGCGCTGCTGGGCCTAGCGTCCACAGCCCGCGCCCAGTCTCCGCTGGCGCCGCTGGCATCCCCCTGTCCCACCGCGACCGAGCTCAAGGCGCAGGACCTGCACGGCCTCTGGCGCCTGGTCCTCTGGCCCGAAGGCGGCAGCGAATCGGCGCCCGCCTCCACCGGCGCCATGCTGTTCGGACCCCATCCCGAATACCCCGGCAGCGTGCGCGGACGGCTGCGCCGCTCCGGCCCGGGGGCCGACCTCGAAGCCGAGGTGGCGGGGGACGTGGGCGACGACGGCGAGTTCAATCTCGACGAATCGGCCGACGGCCGGGCCATGGACGCGGTGTGGAACGGCCAGCCCTCCGATTGCGGCCGGACCATCCGGGGCCAGCGCCGCCCCGCCGAAGGCCGGTCCGACGCCGGCCCGGCGCTGCAGTTCCTGTTGCAGCGGGCGCCCGCGGGACACTGAGCCGCCGCCCCTCAGGGCTGCGTGTCGTCCAGCAGCCCCGCGCCCAGTTCGCGAATGCGCTGGTCCTCGTAGTAGCCGCCGTATTCGGTGTAGCGCAGGAAGGGACGCGCGCAGGCCCTGCAGACCCACACATCGCACCGGTTGTAGGGAAAGAAGGCTGGGGCGATGGGCGCATCGGGCGACCAGGCGTGCGTGCCGCGCGGATGGTGTTCCAGCAGCGTGGGCTCGTCGATATGCCCGTCGCGCAGCGTGCCGACGCACCGCAGAGCGGACAGGTCGAAGGTGGCCGGCACCGAGTCCCAGCCGGCGCCCACCAGCGGCGCACAGGCCGAGCAGCGCCCCGGCTGTCGTGCCGCTGCCAGCGCACGCAGGTCGTCGGCCAGCAGGCGCGGCAAATGCTCAGCGGTCATGACCCGTGCCTCCCGTCTGGCGCTTCGCTCCGTAAGGGCAGTGGTTTGGCCGCGGCCCCACCTGCGGGTGCTTGCGGCAGGTGTCGGGCCGCTGCTCGTAGACGGTGCAGCGGCGCGTCTTCGCGTCCAGGAAGTGGCAGTCACCGCTGGCCCGCCGCGCGATGGTGAAGACCTCGTGCTTGAAGTTGAAGTGGTCGATCAGACCGGCTTTCTCCAGCCGCCGGGCGATCTGCTTGGGTGCCTCGTGCTCGACCTCGAAGACGTCCACGATGCCCAGCCGCACAAGATCGGGCAGCCGCACTTCCAGCGGCATGGTGCAGCAGTTGGCCTGGCAGCTGTCGCACATGCCGGCGCGGTAACGCGTCCAGGTCTCGGTGCGGTCGACGTCGACGATGTGGATCGAGGATCTCATGGAGGAGACAGCCACAAAGCAAAACGCCCAGCGGGTGCTGGGCGTTCTGGAATTTGGTGGCCTGGGGCGGAATCGAACCACCGACACGCGGATTTTCAATCCGCTGCTCTACCAACTGAGCTACCGGGCCAAGAGCTCTCGATTATAGCAGTACTTTTGCGCGAGGCCGATCAAAGTGCATTGCGCTTGCTGCGCGCCAGATCCACCCCCAGCTGCTTGAGCTTGCGGTAGAGGTGGGTGCGCTCCAGGCCGGTCTTCTCCGCCACGCGGGTCATCGAACCGGACTCCTTGGCCAGGTGGTATTCGAAATAGGCCTTCTCGAACTCGTCCCGCGCCTCGCGCAGCGGGCCGTCGAGGTTGAAGGACTGATGAGACTGCGGCCCGATGTCCAGCACCATCTCTGGCAGGGTGCCACCGGTCATGGCCGCCTCGACCGTGAGGTCGGCGGGTGCAATCTGCAACCCGGGCTTTTGCACCACCGGGGCCACCGGCTTGTGCATGGGCTTGTTCAGACCAATGTCCACCGCCTTGAGCAGCTTCTGAAGCGTGATGGGTTTTTCAAGAAAGGCGGTGGCGCCGATGCGCGTGGCCTCGACCGCCGTGTCGATGGTGGCGTGGCCACTCATCATGATCACCGGCATAGTCAGCATGCCGGAGCTGGCCCATTCCTTGAGCAGTGTCACGCCGTCGGTATCGGGCATCCAGATGTCCAGCAGCACGAGATCGGGTCTGAGCTGGGTGCGCACACTGCGCGCCTGGGCGGCGTTCTCCGCCAGTTCGACGGTGTGCCCTTCGTCGTTGAGGATCTCGGAGAGCAGGTCGCGGATGCCCAGCTCGTCGTCTACTACCAGAATAGTTGCCATGGTCCCGAAAGTGTCCCTCGTTCGATGTTGTCAATTCGCAACTGCGAATGATAACGACACTTGCGCCCCCGTCACTTTGTTCTCCGTCATGCGGTTGCCAATGTCGACCCGGCCGCCGTGCTCCTCCATGATTTTCTTGACCACCGCCAACCCCAGTCCGGTGCCCTTGGACTTGGTGGTCACATAGGGCTCGAAGGCGCGCTTGAGGATGTGTTCGGCAAACCCGGGCCCCTGATCGATCACCGCCAGCCGGACCCAGGGCCCGCTGTCCGACCGGCGCGTGCGCAGCAGCACAAAGGCGTCGGTCTGACCGGCCATGGCGTCCTGCGCGTTCTGGACCAGGTTGTGCACGATCTGGCGCACCTGCTGCGGGTCGGCCATCACGGGCGGCAGTTGTTCGGCCAGCTCGGTCCGCACCGGGATCGCCGCGTGGTCGTAGAGCACCAGAATGTCCTTGATCAGGGCATTGAGGTCGGTGGGCGCCAGGTGCGCCGCCGGCAGGCGGGCGTAGTCGCGGAACTCGTTGACCAGGCGCTTCATGGCGTCGACCTGGTCGACGATGGTGCGCACCGACTTGTTGAGGATGGCCTGTTCGGAGGGCTGCACCTTGCCTTCGAGCTTCATCGCCAGCCGCTCGGCCGAGAGCTGGATCGGCGTCAGCGGGTTCTTGATTTCGTGCGCCAGACGCCGTGCCACGTCGCCCCAGGCCTGTGCGCGCTGGGCCGACACCATCTCGGAGACGTCATCGAACACCAGCAGCCGCTCGTTGTTGGGCAGCCGCGCGCCGCGGGCGATCAGGGTGATGCTGCCTTCGACCGGCAGGCGGTCGTGCTCCCCGAGCTCGAACGACTGCTGCCAGTGACCACCGCCATGCGGCGTGTCGTCCGACAGGAAGCGCTCGAACTGCTGCATCACCCCCTGTCCGAAGGCTTCCAGCCCCGGCAGCTCGGTCAGCGGCTGGCCCAGGTGCAGGGCCAGCGGTGTGCGCAGGATGCGCGAGGCGCCGGGGTTGACGCTGCGCAGCCGCCCCTGCTCGTCCAGCACCGCCACGCCTGCGGTGAGGTTGTCCAGGATCGTCTGCAGGTTGTCGCGCGCCGCGTCCACCTGCTGCATGCTGCGCTGCACCGTCTCTCGTGCATCGGCCAGTTCCTGGGTCATGCGGGCAAAGGTGCGCGTGAGCCCGGCCAGTTCGTCGCGCGAGGCCATGGCCGCCTTGGGCGAGAGGTCGCCTTGCGCCACCTCGCGCATGCCCTCGGCCAGCACCAGCAGCGGCCGCACCATCTGGTTGCCCAGCACCACGGCCAGCAGCACGGCGCCGAACACGGACAGGAACAGCGCCAGGGTCAGGGTGCCGATGTACATCCGCCGCAGGCCTTCGCGACCCAGGGCACGCTCCTGGTATTCGCGGTTGGCCACCTGGACCGCCAGCGCGTCGGTGACCAGCGCCTCGGACAGCGGCACCACCACCTGCAGGTAGCGCGGTTCATCGTCCAGATCGAAGCCCGGCGCGCTGACCAGTGCCAGCACCTTGATGCGGGCCTGGCCGAGCGCCAGCCCCTCGATGTCGCTGTCTCCGGCGTCCCGTTCCTCCAGTCCTTCGACCTGCGCCACCACCCGCTTGGCGCGCACGGTGCGCAGCACCGCCAGCGGCGGCCGGTTGGGTGTGAAGTCGAAGCGGGATGCGCCCGCCGTGGCCAGCGCCTGCCCGGACGCGCTCCAGAGCACCATGTCGCTGGCCCCCAGCCGCGTGCGCAGGCGTTCCATGGCCAGCAGCGCCGACGAGCGGGGCTGGCGCGCCAGCTCCTCCGCCACCATGCGGGTTTTTTCCCCCAGGTCCGCACTCATGGTGTCCAGGGTGGTGCGCCCGAGGTTCAGGCCGGCGGCCAGGGCCGACTCGACGCGCACGTCGAACCAGCTTTCGATGGAACGCGACACGAACTGGTAGGACACGGTGTAGATGAGCACCCCCGGCAGCACGCCCACCAGCCCGATGATGGCGGCCAGCTTGAGCAGCAGCCGGCTGCCGAAGCGCCCGAGCCGGAACCGCATGTAGAGACGCACGGCCAGCCACACGATGATCAGCGCCAGCAGCACCGCCACCGCCACGTTCACCATCGCCAGCCAGCCGAAGTTCTGTTCGTAGAAGGCGCGGTTGCGGGTGGCCAGCGTGAGCAGGAACATCAGCACCAGGCCCAGACCCGCCATGAACACCAGCGCCACCAGCAGCGCCCAGCGCCGCCGCCGGGAGGCCTTGGGGTCGAGCTTGGGGTCGTCCCGTTTCACCTGGTTCACCTCCACCGCGGGGTCAGCGGGTGTCTCCCGTGGCAGTTGCGGGCGCGCCCTCGCCATCGTTGCGGGTCGGCAGGTCGAAGCTGCGCTGCACCTCGATCAGCCACTCGGGCTGGTTGGCCATGCCAATCTGGAAGGGTCGCGGCAGCAGCGACAGGTCCAGCCGGAAGCGCCACTGGGCGCGGTAGTCCACCCCCTCCTCCAGGCGTCCGGGCTCCACGATGGTCCAGCCCGCCACCCGGCTGACGGAGGCCAGCGCCTCGTCCAGATCGTCGAAGTTCTGGTGCAGTGCGTACTGCAGCCCCGCGGCGTTCGGGGCGCCGTCGGTGGAAACACTGACGCGCCAGCGTCGGGTCAGCGGCTGGTAGGCCAGACGCACCGTGCGAGAGGCCGAACCCATGCGCTTGTCGGTCCAGTACCAGCGCTCCCGGACCACGTCGGCCTGCCAGACAAAATAGAGCGGCACACCCTTGAGCAGGGCGTCTTCCACCGGGGGAGAGGCTTCCAGGGCCAGCCGCACCGACAGCTTGGCGCCATCGGCGCTGCGCTGGACCGTGCTCTGCAGCACCTCCGGTTCGCGGGCCATGGCCGGCGCCGCCAGCATCAGGCACCACAGCAGCACGCCGGCCAGCAGACAGGTCCACACCCGTCGCCACGGCCGGACTGTCGGTCCGGGCGTCACGGGATCAAGGCCTCGCCTTGTCCATGCGGGCGTAGAAAAATCCGTCGTATCCACCCGGATCATTGTCGTTGAACTCCCCGTTGACGATGACAGTTCCGGGTCGCAAATGCCCTGGGGAAGGGAGCGCAAGGGCGTCGGTGTGGCGCTCAAGGAACGCATCGACCTGTTCCTGCCCCTCGGCACGAAAGACCGAACAGGTGCAATAGACCAGGCGCCCGCCTGGCTTGAGCAGCGGCCAGAGGGTGTCCAGCAGCCGGCGCTGGATCGCCACCAGCTGCCCGACATCGCCCGGGCGGCGCAGCCAGCGCACGTCCGGGTGGCGGCGCACGATGCCCGACGCGGTGCATGGCGCATCCAGCAGGATGGCATCGAAGGGGCGGCCGTCCCACCAGCCCGAGGGCTCCCCAGCGTCGGCGGCCCGCACCTCGGCCTGCAGGCCCAGCCGTTGCAGGTTCTGGTGGATGCGCTCGCAGCGGCGCGGATCGACGTCCAGCGCCAGCAGGTCCAGGTCGGCGCGCTCCAGCAGATGGGCCGTCTTGCCACCCGGCGCCGCGCAGGCATCCAGCACCCGGTCACCCCGGCGCCAGTCGCGGCCCTCCAGCAGCAGGCCGGCCGCCAGCTGGGCCGCACCGTCCTGCACGGAACACAGCCCCTGGTCAAACCCGGGCAACCGTTCCACGGGTTGCGGCGAGGCCAGCAACAGCCCGTCCTCGCCGAGCGGCACCGCGCCGATGCCCTGTTCGGCCAGCTGCGCCGCGTACGCCTCGCGCGTCACGCGGCGGCGGTTCACGCGCAGCACCATGGGGCCGGGCTGGTTGCTCTCCGCCAGGATGGCCTCCCAGTGGGCGGGATGGTCGCGCCGCACGCGCTTGACCCACCAGGCCGGGTGGTTCCAGAGGGCAGACGGGTCCTGCCGGGCCTGCGCCAGCAGTGCCGACGATTCGCGCAGGTAGCGCCGCAGGCAGGCGTTGAGAAAGCCGGACTGCATGCGCGTGTCGCGCCCGCGCTTGGCGGCGTCGACCGCCTGGTCGACCAGGGTGTGGGGCGGGTAGGAGGCGCCCTGCCCGTCGCCGATCAGCAGGGCCAGCGCGGTGTGCAGCAGCGCCAGCGCCGCGGGGGCCGGCGGGCGCCGGGCCAGCAGCCGCGCCACGGCGCGGGCCGTGCCCAGGTGACGGAGCACCTGAAAGGTCAGGGACTGCACGCCGGGGCGCAGGCCCGACGGCACCTGGGGCAGGACCTCGGTCAGCGAGCGCCCCTGTTCGACCGCGAACACGCAGCGCGCCACTTCGTGCAACTGGTCGCTCAGGCGGGGCACCTGGCGCGGAGAAAGAGCGTCGTTCAAAGGATCAGGCCTGGTTCAAGGGCAAAGGCGCCATGCGCCGTCCGTAAATGCGGCGCACACGTTCTTCGAGAGAGGGATGGGAGTCGAACCAGTGTGCCATGCGCCCCTCTTCGGTACCGACCAGCAGCATGTGCTGCACCATGGAGCCGATGCGACGCGACTGCACACCCTCGTTCTGCTGGCTCATCACCTTGCGCAGCACGCCGCCGATACCGTCGCGGCTGCGCGTCCACTGCACCGAGCGGGCATCGGCCAGGAACTCGCGCTGGCGCGAGACCGCGGCCTGCAACGCGTGGCCCGTCATCCAGCCCAGCCAGCCAGCGCCCATCAACGCCAGCCCGAGCAGGGTCGCAAGGGTGCGGTGTTCGCGGATGTCGGGTTCGGCCAGGTCCTGGCCCATACGAAACAGCATCTCCAGCCCGAACACCATGCCCACCAGCCGCATGTTAAGGCGGGTGTCGCCCTCGCGAATGTGGCTGAATTCGTGCGCCACCAGCCCCTGCAGTTCCTCGCGGCTCAGGTGTTCCAGCGCGCCGCTGGTCACCGCCACCACCGCGTCGTCCTCGTCCCAGCCGGCGGCGAAGGCGTTGATGCCCTCGTCTCGCGCCAGCACCATCGCCACCGGTCGTTTCATGCCCGACGAGATCGCCATCTCGTCGACGATGTTGGCAAAGCGCTGCTCGGCGAAGTCGCTGGACTGCGCCAGCCGGGCGCCCATCTGTTCTGCCAGCACCCGGCCGCCACGCGACAGGCGGGACGTCTCCAGCCACCAGCCCCCCAGCACGAACAGCAGGGTCACGGCGGTGTTGACCTCGAAGAAATAGTGTGGATACCCCGCGCCGGGCACCCAGAAGCTCCAGGTGAGCCCCCAGGCGAGGGCCAGCGCGGCATTGACCAGCACGACCAGCAGCAGCACCGCTACACCAAAGGCCAGCAGCAGCCGCAGCGTGCGGACGCGCGCTTCTCGCTGCGATTCGAAGATCAGCACGGGCCGGGGACAGCGCCGTTCAGAAAGACACCTTGACCGGCTGGCGCTCGGCCTCGCTGGTGGTCGAGGCCAGCATGGACTGGGTCTGGAAGTTGAACAGGCGCGCGATGATCAGGGTCGGGAACTGCGCCGCCGCGTCGTTGAATTCCAGCACGTGGTCGTTGTAGGCCTGGCGCGCGAAGCCGATGCGGTTCTCGGTGCTGGCCAGTTCCTCGCTGAGCTCGCGCATGGTCTGGTCGGCCTTGAGTTCCGGGTACGCCTCGGCCACCGCCATCAGGCGCCCGAGCGCACCGCCGAGCACCTGCTCGGCCCCGGCCAGCGCGCCGATGGCGCCAGCGTTCAGCGGACTGGCCGCGGCCGACTGCTCGGCGCTGCGGGCCTGGTTGCGCGCCGCAATCACAGCCTCCAGCGTCTGCGCTTCGTGGGCCAGGTACTTGCGTGCGACTTCGACCAGGTTGGGAATCAGGTCGTAGCGGCGCTTGAGCTGCACGTCGATCTGACCAAAGGCGTTGGCGATCGCGTTCTTCAGACGGGTCAGGCGGTTGAAGGCTCCGACGGCCCAGAACACCACCAGCAGAGCGGCAGCCAGCAGGCTCCATGACACAGGCGACATCTCGAACGCTCCTTCGTGAGGCGCCGGGACCGCCCCGGCGGGCGTGCGCAATATAGCCCAAGCCCCTGACCACCCCGGTGTGGAGCGCCCATGAAAAACGCCCCCGGCCTGACGACCGGGGGCGTTGAAGGATCGGACGGCGGTTCCGTCCTGGTGCCGGCTTATTCCGACGCTTCGCCGGAACCGGCGGCTTCGGCCTGGTCCGCGGCCAGCGACAGCGCGTCGGCCTCGGCGATGGCGCGACGCTCCTCGTCGTCCATCTTTTCCTTGACCTTGCGGGCTTCGTGATACGCCATGCCGGTGCCCGCGGGGATCAGGCGGCCGACGATGACGTTTTCCTTCAGGCCGCGCAGCTCGTCCTTCTTGCCCATGATCGCGGCTTCGGTCAGCACGCGGGTCGTCTCCTGGAAGGAAGCGGCCGAGATGAACGAGTCGGTCGACAGCGAGGCCTTGGTGATGCCCAGCAGCACGTTGGAGTAGGTCGCGGGGATCTTGCCTTCGGCGCGCAGGGCGTCGTTGGTGTTGAGGATCTCCGAACGCTCGACCTGCTCGCCGGCGATGTAGGACGAATCGCCCGGGTTCTCGACCACGACGCGGCGCAGCATCTGGCGAACGATCACCTCGATGTGCTTGTCGTTGATCTTCACACCCTGCAGACGGTAGACGTCCTGCACCTCGTCGACGATGTAGCGCGACAGCTCTTCAATGCCCAGCAGGCGCAGGATGTCCTGCGGATCGGCCGGACCGTCCACCACGCTCTCGCCCTTGTTGACCACCTGGCCTTCGTGCACCAGGATGTTCTTTTCCTTGGGGATGAGCTCGTCCCAGACCTTGCCTTCCGGATCGGTGATCTGCAGGCGGACCTTGCCCTTGGTTTCCTTGCCGAACGACACCGTGCCGGTCATCTCGGCCAGCATGCCCTTGTCCTTCGGGCTGCGGGCTTCGAAGAGCTCGGCCACCCGTGGCAGACCGCCGGTGATGTCGCGCGTCTTCTGGCCTTCGACCGGGATGCGCGCCAGCACGTGGCCGGGGCCGACGTCCTGACCGTCGCGCACTTCCAGCAGCGCGCCGATCTGGAAGCCCACCGTCACCGAGTGATCGGTGCCGGGGATCTTCACTTCCTGGCCCTGGGCATCCAGCAGCTTGACCAGCGGGCGCACCACCTTGGCGGAGCCGCGGTGCTTCGGATCGATCACCACCAGCGAGGACAGACCGGTCACGTCGTTGACCTGCTTGGCCACCGTCAGACCTTCTTCCACGTTCTCGAACTTCACCGTACCGGCGAATTCCGTGATGATGGGTCGGGTCAGCGGGTCCCAGTTGGCGAGGATGGCGCCTGCCTTGATCTGCTGGTCGGCCTTGACCGACAGCGTGGCACCGTAAGGCACCTTGTGACGCTCGCGCTCACGACCGTGTTCGTCGTGGATGATGATTTCGCCGGAACGCGCAATCACCACCAGTTCACCCTTGGTGTTGGTCACGTAGCGCATCGTGGCGTTGAAGCCGATCACGCCCGAGGACTTGGCTTCCACGCTGGAGGCCACGGCCGCACGCGACGCGGCACCACCGATGTGGAAGGTGCGCATGGTCAGCTGCGTGCCGGGCTCACCGATGGACTGGGCAGCGATCACGCCGACCGCTTCGCCGATGTTCACCAGACCGCCACGACCCAGGTCGCGGCCATAGCACTTGGCGCAGATGCCGAAGCGGGTCTCGCAGGTCAGGGCCGTGCGGACCTTCACTTCGTCCACGCCAGCGGCCTCAAGGTCGTCGAGCATGTCTTCGTCCAGCAGCACGCCGGCGCCCAGCAACACCTTGCGGGTTTCGGGGTGGATCACTTCCTCGGCCGTGGTGCGGCCCAGGATGCGGTCGCGCAGCGACTCGATCACTTCACCGCCCTCGACGATGGCGCGCATCAGCGTGCCATTGGTCGTGCCGCAGTCTTCCTGGTTCACCACCAGGTCTTGCGTCACGTCCACCAGACGGCGTGTCAGGTAACCGGAGTTCGCCGTCTTCAGCGCCGTGTCGGCCAGACCCTTCCGGGCGCCGTGGGTGGAGATGAAGTACTGCAGCACGTTCAGACCTTCACGGAAGTTCGCCGTGATGGGGGTCTCGATGATGGAGCCGTCCGGCTTGGCCATCAGGCCGCGCATGCCGGCCAGCTGGCGGATCTGGGCCGCGGAACCGCGGGCGCCCGAGTCGGCCATCATGTAGATCGAGTTGAACGATTCCTGGTCGACTTCCTTGCCCGACGCGTCGATGGTCTTCTGCTTGGCCAGCTGGGCCATCATGACCTTGGAGATCTCGTCACCGGCCTTGCCCCAGATGTCCACTACCTTGTTGTAGCGCTCGCCGGCGGTCACCAGACCGGAGGCGTACTGCTGGGCGATTTCCTTCACCTCGGCTTCGGCGCGCTCGATCACGCCGGCCTTCTCCTTGGGCACCAGCATGTCGTCCACACAGATCGAGATGCCGGCGCGGGTGGCCAGACGGAAACCGTTCTGTAGCAGCTTGTCGGCGAAGACCACGGTCTCCTTCAGACCGCACTTGCGGAAGGAAGCGTTGATCAGCTTGGAGATTTCCTTCTTCTTCAGCGCCTTGTTCAGCACCTCGAAGGCCAGGCCCTTGGGCAGGATTTCCGACAGCAGGGCACGGCCCACGGTCGTGTCCACCAGCTTGGTGGAGGGCACGAACTCGCCGGTTTCCTTGTTCTTGGTCCACTCGGTCAGACGCACGCTGATCTTGGCGGTGATCTCGACCACGCCGTTGTCCAGCGCACGCTGCAGCTCGGCCAGGTCGGCGAAGACCATGCCTTCGCCCTTGCCGTTGATGCGCTCGCGGGTCGCGTAGTACAGACCCAGCACCACGTCCTGCGAGGGCACGATGGAAGGTTCGCCGTTGGCCGGGAACAGCACGTTGTTGGAGGCCAGCATCAGGGTGCGGGCCTCCAGCTGGGCTTCCACCGACAGCGGCACGTGCACGGCCATCTGGTCACCGTCGAAGTCGGCGTTGAACGCCGCGCAGACGAGCGGGTGCAGCTGGATGGCCTTGCCTTCGATCAGGATCGGCTCGAAGGCCTGGATGCCCAGGCGGTGCAGCGTGGGCGCACGGTTCAGCAGAACCGGGTGCTCCTTGATGACCTCTTCCAGGATGTCCCACACCACCGGCGTGCCGGATTCGACTTCCTTCTTCGCCGCCTTGATGGTGGTGGCGATGCCCATGGCTTCCAGGCGCGAGAAGATGAAGGGCTTGAACAGCTCCAGGGCCATCAGCTTGGGCAGACCGCACTGGTGCAGCTTCAGGGTCGGGCCCACGGTGATGACGGAACGGCCCGAGTAGTCGACGCGCTTGCCCAGCAAGTTCTGGCGGAAGCGGCCGCTCTTGCCCTTGATCATGTCGGCCAGCGACTTCAGGGCGCGCTTGTTGGCGCCCGTCATGGCCTTGCCACGGCGGCCGTTGTCCAGCAGCGAGTCCACGGCTTCCTGCAGCATCCGCTTTTCGTTGCGGGCGATGATTTCAGGGGCCTTGAGTTCCAGCAGGCGGCGCAGACGGCTGTTGCGGTTGATGACGCGGCGGTACAGGTCGTTCAGGTCGGAGGTCGCGAAGCGGCCGCCGTCCAGCGGCACCAGCGGACGCAGGTCCGGCGGCAGCACGGGCAGCACGTCCAGCACCATCCACTCGGGCTTGATGCCGGATTTCTTGAAGGCTTCCAGCACCTTCAGGCGCTTGGCGTTCTTCTTGATCTTCAGCTCGGAGCCGGTCAGGTCGTTGCGCAGCTTCTCGATCTCGATGTCGAGGTCGATGGCCTGCAGCAGTTCCTTGATGCCCTCGGCGCCCATCTTGGCGATGAACTCGTCGCCGTATTCCTTGCGCTTGGCGTCGTAGTCGTCCTCCGACATGATCGCGAACTTCTTCAGCGGGGTCATGCCCGGGTCGACGATCACATAGGCTTCGAAGTACAGCACGCGCTCAATGTCGCGCAGCGTCATGTCCAGGATCAGGCCCAGACGCGAAGGCAGCGACTTCAGGAACCAGATGTGGGCGCAGGGTGCGGCCAGGTCGATGTGACCCATGCGCTCGCGGCGCACCTTGGTCTGCGTGACTTCAACGCCGCACTTCTCGCAGATCACGCCGCGGTGCTTGAGGCGCTTGTACTTGCCGCACAGGCACTCGTAGTCCTTGATGGGGCCGAAGATCTTGGCGCAGAACAGGCCGTCGCGCTCGGGCTTGAACGTGCGGTAGTTGATGGTCTCGGGCTTCTTGACTTCACCGAAGGACCAGGAGCGGATTTTTTCCGGCGAGGCCAGGCCGATGCGGATCGCATCGAAATGTTCGTCGGGCGTGAACTGCTTGAACAGGTCGAGCAAGGATTTCATGAATTGCTTTCCTTTTCTTCAGTGAATCAGGAGCGGTCCAGCTCGATGTCGATACCGAGCGAACGGATTTCCTTGACCAGCACGTTGAACGACTCGGGCATGCCCGCGTCGATCGAGTGCTCGCCTTTGACGATGGACTCGTACACCTTGGTGCGGCCCTGCACGTCGTCGGACTTGACGGTGAGCATTTCCTGCAGGATGTAGGAAGCGCCATAGGCCTCCAGCGCCCACACTTCCATCTCACCGAAACGCTGGCCACCGAACTGGGCCTTGCCGCCCAGCGGCTGCTGGGTGACCAGGGAGTACGGGCCGGTGGAACGGGCGTGCATCTTGTCGTCGACCAGGTGGTGCAGCTTGAGGTAGTGCATGTAGCCCACGGTGGTCTTGCGCTCGAAGGCTTCGCCGGTGCGACCGTCGTAGAGCTGCGCCTGGGTGCGGGTCTCGGTCAGGCCCTTGGCCTTGGCGACGTCGTCCGGATAGGCCAGCTTGAGCATGTCCATGATCTCCTGTTCGGACGCGCCGTCGAACACGGGCGAAGCGAACGGGACCCCGTTGGTCAACTCCTGCGCCATCACGCGCAGCTCGTCGTCGGACAGCTCAGACAGGTCTTCCTTCCGGCCGGTGGCGTTGTAGATCTGCTCCAGAAACCCGCGCACTTCGGTCATCGCGGCTTCGCGCTGCAGCATGTCGCCGATGCGCTGGCCCAGGCCCTTGCCGGCCCATCCCAGGTGGACTTCGAGCACCTGACCGATGTTCATGCGCGAAGGCACGCCCAGCGGGTTCAGCACGATGTCGACCGGGGTACCGTCGGCCAGATGGGGCATGTCTTCCACCGGGGTGATCTTGGAAACCACACCCTTGTTGCCGTGGCGGCCGGCCATCTTGTCGCCAGGCTGCAGGCGGCGCTTGACGGCCAGATAGACCTTGACCATCTTGAGCACGCCAGCCGGCAGCTCGTCACCCTGGGTGAGCTTCTTGCGCTTCTCTTCGAAGGCCAGGTCGAAGCTGTGGCGGGTCTGCTCCATGGAGTTCTTGATCGACTCCAGCTGGGCGGCCACGTCGTCTTCCGCCGGGCGGATGTCGAACCAGTGGTACTTCTCAACCTCGTCCAGGTAGGCCTTGTCGATCTTGGTGCCCTTGGCCAGCTTCTTCGGACCGCCGTTGGCGACCTTGCCGGTCAGCAGCTTCTCGATACGGTCGAAGGCGTCGGCCTCGACGATGCGCAGCTGGTCGTTCAGGTCCAGGCGGAAGCGCTTGAGCTCGTCGTCGATGATCTGCTGGGCGCGCTTGTCGCGCTGGATGCCTTCGCGGGTGAAGACCTGCACATCGATCACGGTGCCCTGCGAGCCCTGGTCCACGCGCAGCGAGGTGTCCTTCACGTCGGAGGCCTTCTCGCCGAAGATCGCGCGCAGCAGCTTCTCTTCCGGCGTCAGCGTGGTCTCGCCCTTGGGCGTGACCTTGCCCACCAGCACGTCGCCAGGCTGCACTTCGGCGCCCACGTAGATGATGCCGGAGTCGTCCAGGCGGTTGAGCTGCTGCTCGGCCAGGTTCGGGATGTCGCGGGTGATTTCTTCGGCGCCCAGCTTGGTGTCGCGCGCCATCACCACCAGTTCCTCGATGTGGATGCTGGTGTAGCGGTCGTCGGCCACCACGCGCTCGCTGATCAGGATCGAGTCCTCAAAGTTGTAGCCGTTCCAGGGCATGAAGGCGATCAGCATGTTCTGGCCGATCGAGATCTCGCCCAGGTCCGTCGACGCACCGTCGGCGATCACATCGCCCTTGGCCAGCTTGTCGCCGCGCTTGACGATGGGGCGCTGGTGGATGTTGGTGTTCTGGTTGGAACGCTGGTACTTGATCAGGTTGTAGATGTCCACACCCACTTCGCCAGCCACGGCCTCGGCGTCGTTGACCCGGATCACGATGCGGGTGGCGTCCACGTAGTCCACCACGCCGCCGCGGCGGGCGGTCACCACGGTGCCGGAGTCGATCGCGGCCACGCGCTCGATGCCGGTGCCGACCAGCGGCTTTTCCGGACGCAGTGTGGGCACGGCCTGACGCGACATGTTGGCGCCCATCAGTGCGCGGTTGGCGTCGTCGTGCTCCAGGAAGGGCACCAGCGAAGCGGCCACCGACACGATCTGCGCCGGCGACACGTCCATGTACTGGATGGTGTCGGCCGGGGTCAGGATGGATTCACCCTTCTCACGGGCAGAGATCAGGTCACCGGTCAGGCGACCTTCGGCGTCCAGCGTCGCGTTCGCTTGGGCGATGACGTACTTGCCTTCCTCGATGGCCGACAGGTAGTCGATCTGGTTCGTCACCTTGCCGTCCACCACGCGGCGGTACGGGGTCTCGATGAAGCCGTACTCGTTCAGGCGGGCGTACAGGGCCAGCGAGTTGATCAGGCCGATGTTCGGACCTTCCGGCGTTTCGATCGGGCAGACGCGGCCGTAGTGGGTCACGTGCACGTCGCGCACCTCGAAGCCGGCGCGTTCGCGGGTCAGACCGCCCGGGCCCAGGGCCGACACGCGGCGCTTGTGGGTGATCTCGGCCAGCGGGTTGGTCTGGTCCATGAACTGCGACAGCTGGGACGCGCCGAAGAACTCCTTCAGGGCCGCGGAAATCGGCTTGGAGTTGATCAGGTCGTGCGGCATCAGCGGCTCTTGCTCGGCCTGACCCAGACGCTCCTTCACGGCCTTCTCGATACGCGCCAGACCGGTGCGGTACTGGTTCTCGGCCAGTTCGCCGACGCAGCGCACGCGGCGGTTGCCCAGGTGGTCGATGTCGTCGACTTCACCGCGGCCATTGCGCAGGTCCACCAGGATCTTGACCACGGCAAGGATGTCGTCGTTGGACAGCACCATCGGCCCGGTGGCTTCGTCGCGGCCCACGCGGGCGTTGAACTTCATGCGGCCCACGCGCGAGAGGTCGTAGGTGTCCGGGTTGTAGAACAGGCGGTGGAACAGGGCCTGCACGGCGTCTTCGGTCGGCGGCTCGCCGGGGCGCATCATGCGGTAGATGGCCACGCGGGCAGCGAACTCGTCGACGGTTTCGTCGGTGCGCAGGGTCTGGCTGATGTAGGCGCCCTGGTCCAGTTCGTTGGTGTAGATGCAGGGCAGTTCCTGCACGCCGGCCGAGCGCAGCTTCTTCAGCAGGGCTTCGGTCAGCTCGTCGTTGGCCTTGGCGATGATCTCGCCGGTGTCCGGATCGACGATGTTCTTGGCCACCACGCGGCCGATCAGGAAATCTTCCGGCACGCTGATGTGCGTGGTGCCCGACTGCTCCAGCTCACGGGTGTGGCGCGCGGTGATGCGCTTGTCCTTGGCCACCACCACCTTGCCCGACTTGTCGGTGATGTCGAAACGGGCCACCTCGCCGCGCAGGCGCTCGGAAACGAAGGCCATCTGGGCGCCGCTGTCCATCAGGCGGAAGTGGTCGTTGACGAAGAAGTTCGCCAGGATGGTTTCCGGCGTCAGGCCGATGGCCTTGAGCAGGATGGTGACCGGCATCTTGCGGCGGCGGTCGACACGGAAGAACAGGATGTCCTTGGGGTCGAACTCGAAGTCCAGCCAGGAGCCGCGGTAGGGAATGATGCGGGCCGAGAACAGCAGCTTGCCCGAGCTGTGCGTCTTGCCCTTGTCGTGCTCAAAGAACACACCCGGCGAGCGGTGCAACTGCGACACGATGACACGCTCGGTGCCGTTGATGATGAAGGAGCCCTTGTCGGTCATCAGGGGCACTTCACCCATGTAGACCTCTTGCTCTTTCACTTCCTTGACCACCTTGGACTGGGCGGTCGAGGACTCGCGGTCGTAGATGATCAGCTGCACGCGCGCGCGCACGGCGGAAGCGAAGGTCAGACCGCGGGTCTGGCACTCGCGCACGTCGAACGCTGGCTTGGCCAGGTTGTATTCGACGAACTTCATCTCGACAAAACCGTTGTGCGAGACGATGGGGAAGGCGGCTTCGAAGGCGGCCTGCAGGCCTTCAGCGGTGCGCTTCTTGGGCGCGGTGTCGGCCTGCAGGAACGCGGTGTAGGCGTCCTTCTGCATCTGCAGCAGGTAGGGAATCGCGAGCACATTCTCGCGGCTGCCAAAGCTCTTGCGGATGCGCTTGCGTTCGGTGTAGGAATATTTCGATGCGGATGCCATGAGATCTCCGGGCTTGAGGTCTGCGGCGACTGATCAGCCAAACCGTCGCTCTCAAGGCGGCGGGTGACGGGCTTGGCGGCAGGCCACTACCTGCCGTTGGCGGACGACCTGCGCGTTGCACGCAGGCCCGGACCAAGTGGTCTTCTGCAGTCGGGGTCAGAAGACACGGATAAGAAGACTCTGCGAATCTGCTTATCGGTGTTCTGAAAGCACCAAAGGCTGGAGGCCCTTTCGAGCACTCCAGCCCCTGACCAGAACCGAATTACTTGAGTTCGGCCTTGGCGCCGGCTTCCACCAGCTTCTTGACGGCGGCTTCGGCGTCGGCCTTGGCAACGCCTTCCTTGACGTTCTTCGGAGCGCCGTCGACCAGATCCTTGGCTTCCTTCAGACCCAGACCGGTGATTTCGCGCACGGCCTTGATGACGGACACCTTGTTGGCGCCGGCTTCGGTCAGCACGACGTTGAATTCGGTCTTCTCTTCAGCAGCTGCGGCAGCGGCACCGCCACCACCAGCGGCCGGAGCAGCCATGGCTGCGGCGGACACGCCGAACTTCTCTTCAATGGCCTTGACCAGGTCATTGAGTTCCATGACGGTCATGCTGTCCAGCGCCGTCAGAAATGCGTCTTTATCGAATGCCATTTTGATTTCCTAACAATTGGTTAAACGAACTCACTGCGCCGATCAGGCTGCAGCAGCTTCTTCTGCCGGAGCGGCAGCGCCTTCGCCTTTTTTGGCCGCCAGGGCACCCAGCACCACGGCGGTGCGGGAGATCGGCGACTTCAGCAAGCCACACAGCTGGGCCAGCAGCACTTCCTTCGAAGGAATGCTGGCGAGCTGCTTCACGCCGTTCTGATCCAGGACTTTGCCGCCGTAAACGCCACCGCGGATGACCAGCTTGTCGTTGGTCTTCGCGAACTCGGCCACCACCTTGGCGGCGGCCACAGCGTCTTCGGAGAAGCCGTAGATCAGCGGACCGGTCATCTGGTCGCCGGCCACTTCGAACGGGCTTCCGGCCACAGCGCGGCGCGCCAGCGTGTTCTTCAGAACACTCAGGCTGACACCGCTGCTGCGTGCCTTCACGCGCAGTTGGTCCATGGCAGCAACCGTGATGCCGCGGTATTCCGCCATCACGAGCGTTTGAGCTTTTGCGGCGAGGCTGGTCACTTCGGAAATGACCGCTTCTTTCTCACTGCGATTCAGACTCAAGGTCTACTCCTTCAATGTGCTTGGGGCTTGCGCCCGTCCACACGCTTCATTGCAGCGACCAACTGTTGAGGGAAACGGGTTCCATCTGCAGCGGGATCGCCATCTGCGCTGGCTTTCTCCGATTAAGTCTCCGGATCCGGGGAGCCATTGACACCAGCGGTCTTGGATGGCCCCACCTGCTGACCTTGCGGCCGGCGGGCGGGCCCACCACACCCGGTACGCCGAAGCGCCCCGGGAATCTCTTGCGATTACGCCGAGATGGACTGGGTGTCCACGCGGACGCCCACACCCATGGTCGACGACACCGCCACCTTACGCAGGTACACACCCTTGCTGGTGGCCGGCTTGGCCTTGTTCAGCGCGTCGATCAGGGCTGCCAGGTTGCCTTGCAGCTTGTCGGCGTCGAACGAGCGGCGGCCGATCGTGCCGTGCACGATGCCGGCCTTGTCCACGCGGAATTGCACCTGACCGGCCTTGGCGTTGCGCACAGCCTGGGCCACGTCGGGCGTCACAGTGCCAACCTTGGGGTTGGGCATCAGGCCACGGGGACCCAGCACTTGACCCAGGGTACCGACCACGCGCATCGCGTCGGGAGAGGCGATCACGACGTCGAAGTCCATCTTGCCGGACTTGACCTCTGCAGCCAGGTCGTCCATGCCGACGATGTCGGCGCCAGCGGCCTTGGCTTCTTCGGCTTTGGCCCCCTGGGCGAACACGGCCACGCGCTTGGTCTTGCCGGTGCCGTTGGGCATCACGACGGCACCGCGCACCACCTGGTCCGACTTCTTGGCGTCCACGCCGAGCTGGATGGCCACGTCGATGGATTCGTCGAACTTGGCGTTGGCGCACTCCTTGACAATCGCCAGAGCGTCGGTCAGGGCATACAGCTTGTTGCTGTCGACTTTGCCTTCAAAGGCTTTTTGCTTCTTGGTCAGCTTGGCCATGTCACACGCCCTCCACGATCACGCCCATCGAACGGGCAGAACCAGCGATGGTCTTGACGGCTGCGTCGATGTCGGCAGCGGTCATGTCCTTCATCTTGGTCTTGGCGATTTCTTCCAGCTGAGCGCGGGTGATCTTGCCGACCTTCTGCTTGTTGGGCACCGGAGAACCCTTGTCCAGCTTGATCGCCTTCTTGATCAGCGTCGTGGCCGGAGGGGTCTTGATGATGAAGGTGAAGCTCTTGTCCGCGAAGGCGGTGATCACCACCGGCAGCGGCAGACCGGGTTCGACGCCCTGGGTCTGGGCGTTGAATGCCTTGCAGAACTCCATGATGTTCAGACCGCGCTGACCCAGCGCCGGACCGATCGGGGGGGAGGGGTTGGCCTTACCAGCTGGCACTTGCAGCTTGATGAAGCCGACGATTTTTTTCGCCATGTTTTAGCTCCTGCGAGTGCAGACGGCTGTCATGAAGACAACCTCCTCGCGGTTGAAACCCGGAAAGGACGGAAGCCGCGGGCGCCGGGTGAAACCGCCTGCGGCCAAAAACATCAGGTCTTCTCGACCTGACTGAACTCGAGCTCGACCGGCGTGGCGCGACCGAAGATGGTCACCGAGACACGCAGCTTGTTCTTTTCGTAGTTGACCTCTTCGACGGTGCCATTGAAGTCGGTGAACGGGCCTTCCTTGACGCGCACGTACTCGCCCACCACGAACTCCACCTTGTGGCGCGGCTTGTCGGTACCTTCCTGCATCTGGCTGACGATCTTCTGCACATCCTCTTCAGAGATCGGCGCCGGCCGGTTCTTGGCACCACCGACGAAACCGGTCACCTTGTTGGTGTGTTTCACCAAGTGCCAGGTATCGTCATCCATCACCATTTCCACCAGCACGTAGCCAGGGAAGAACTTGCGCTCGGTGGTGCGTTTCTGGCCGTTCTTGACCTCAACCACCTCTTCGGTCGGCACCAGGATGCGACCGAACTTGTCCTGCATACCAGCCCGGTTGATGCGCTCGACGATGTTGCGCTCGGCAGCTTTTTCCATGCCGGAATAGGCATGCACCACATACCAGCGCATGCCTTCCGTCGGCGTCCCCAGCAGACTGTTGTTTTCGCTCATTATTTTCTCCACCCCAGAATCAGATCGTAGAACAGCCACTCCAGGGTCTTGTCGGTCAGCCAGAGGAAAAGCGCCATCACCACGACGAAGGCGAACACATAGGCCGTCATCTGGATCGCTTCTTTGCGGGCCGGCCAAACCACCTTCTTGGTTTCTCGCCAGGAATCGCGCCCGAACGCTACCAGCTGCTTGCCAGACTCGGACACACCGAACACCGCCACCGCAGCCAGAACACCCACGATCAGGGCACCCCATTGCGCAATAGCACCTTGCGCGGACAAAAGGTAGAACGCGACAAATGCACCCAGAAGCAAGGCGACGGCAACCGCCAGCTTGGCCTTGTCGGCACCTGTGTTGACGGTTTGTACTTCGGAAGTGGCCATGAGATACCAGAAGATGCTTGACTTGTGGGCGAGACCAGAACCCGAAAGCCCCAGACACGCAAGCCCACCAGAAGTCTCGAAGACTTCGGCGGGCCTGATAACACTCAACAGACAGGACCCAAGATCCTGAACGACTTACTCGTCCTGTTGGGTGGCAGGGGCAGAGGGAATCGAACCCCCAACCTTCGGTTTTGGAGACCGACGCTCTGCCAATTGAGCTATACCCCTACTTGGCTGAAATCCTGACAAGCAGGAAGATTAC
>NZ_BCWQ01000021.1 GCF_001592285.1 Hydrogenophaga pseudoflava NBRC 102511
AGGGCGGTGGTGGCCAGTGCGGCGGTGAACAGGGATTTGGGGAGCCGTTTCATGGGTGCCTCTGCGGTGGAGTCAAGGTATCGGAGTGTGAACGGTCACCAGTTTCGTGCCGTCCGGGAAGGTGGCTTCGACCTGGATGTCGGGAATCATCTCGGGCACGCCCTCCATCACGTCGTCGCGCGTGAGCACGGTGCGGCCTTCGCTCATCAGCTGGGCCACGGACTTGCCGTCGCGGGCGCCTTCCATCACGGCGGCGCTGATCAGGGCCACGGCTTCCGGGTAGTTGAGCTTGAGGCCGCGCGCCTTGCGCCGCTCGGCCAGCAGGGCGGCGGTGAAGATCAGCAGCTTGTCTTTTTCTCTCGGGGTCAGTTCCATGGTCGGTCCTTGTTCTGTGGGGTCTGACAGCAAATCCCGTGCCCTCCCGGGGCCGGCACGAAAGCTGCACAAACCACCGCGTGAACCCAAGGCCCGATCCAGCTCCACCCCAGCGCATCATCAAGGTGCGCCGCGACTACAACAGCTGGGTCGGCCGCGAGACCATGGAGGACTATGCGCTGCGTTTCACGCCGCAGCGTTTTCGCCAGTGGAGCGAGTGGCGGGTGGCGAACACGGCGTTCGGCGCGGCCTCGTTCCTGATCCTCGAAGCGGTGGGCGCCACGCTGCTGGTGCAGGTCGGCTTCGTCAACGCTTTCTGGGCCATCCTCGCCACGGGGCTGATCATCTTCCTGGCCGGCCTGCCGATCAGCGTATACGCCGCGCGCTACGGCGTCGACATGGACCTGCTCACGCGCGGCGCGGGCTTCGGCTACATCGGCTCCACCATCACCTCGCTGATCTACGCCAGTTTCACCTTCATCTTCTTCGCGCTCGAAGCGGCGGTGATGGCCTACGCCCTGGACCTGGCGCTGGACATCCCGCCGGCCTGGGGCTATCTGATCTGCGCCCTGGTGGTCATCCCCCTGGTGACCTACGGCGTGTCCATCATCAGCCGCTTCCAGGTCTGGACCCAACCGCTGTGGCTGGTGATGATGGTCGTGCCCTTTGTGGCGGTCTGGGCGCTCGATCCGGGTGCGTTTTCCAATGTGGTGCATTACGGTGGCGAAAGTGGTGCGGGCACCGCGTTTGACTGGCACCTGTTTGGTGCGGCGCTGACTGTGGGCATCGCGCTCATCACGCAGATGGGCGAGCAGGCCGACTACCTGCGCTTCATGCCTGCGCCGCAGCCGGGCCGGGCAGGGCGATGGTGGGCCGGCGTGCTGGCCGGCGGCCCGGGCTGGGTGCTGCTGGGCGTGCTCAAGATGCTGGGCGGCGCGCTGCTGGCCTACCTGGCCATCAGCCACATGGTGCCCACCGAGCGCGCGGTCGACCCCAACCAGATGTACCTGGCGGCCTACGAATACGTGTTCCCCAACTACGGCTGGGCGGTGGCGGCGACGGCGCTGTTCGTCGTGGTCTCGCAGCTCAAGATCAACGTCACCAACGCCTACGCCGGCTCGCTGGCCTGGAGCAACTTCTTCTCGCGCCTGACGCACAGCCACCCCGGCCGCGTGGTCTGGGTGGTGTTCAACACCCTGATCGCCTTCATGCTGATGGAGATGGAGGTCTTCCGCGCCTTGGGCGAGGTGCTCGGTCTCTACAGCAACATCGCCATCGCCTGGATCATGGCGGTGGTGGCCGACCTGGTGATCAACAAACCGCTGGGCTGGAGCCCCAGGGGCATCGAGTTCAAACGCGCGCACCTGTACGACATCAACCCGGTCGGCGTGGGCGCGATGGGCCTGGCCTCGGTGCTGTCGATCACGGCGCACATGGGCCTGATGGGCGCGGGCGCCCAGGCCTTCTCGGCCGTGATCGCGATGGTGACGGCGCTGGTCACCGCGCCGCTGATCGCGTGGGCGACCAAGGGCCGTTACTACATCGCCAGGGCTGCTCAGTCCAGCACACACCGCGGAACCGGCTCCGCCGGGCCGCTGATGTGGCACCCCTTTCAGGGGGGTGACGCCGCAGGCGGCGCGGGGGGTACACACAAGTGTGTGATCTGCGAACGCGACTACGAAGGCCCCGACATGGCCCATTGCCCCGCCTACCAGGGGCCGATCTGCTCGCTCTGCTGCACGCTGGACGCGCGCTGCGGCGACCTGTGCAAACCGCACGCGCGGCTGTCGGTGCAGTGGCAGTCAGCGCTGCGCACGGTGCTGCCGCAGCGGGTCTGGCCCTACCTGGAGGCGGGGCTGGCCCATTACCTGTTGCTGATGCTGGTGATCGCACCGGTGCTGGCGGCGGTGCTCGGGCTGCTCTACCGCCAGCAGGTCGAGGGGCTGGGACAGGGCGTCGCCGCGGTCGGCGACGTGGGCCTGCTCGACGCGGCGCTGCGCTCGGGCTTTCTGCGCGTCTACGCGGTGCTGCTGCTGATCGCGGCCACGGTGGCCTGGTGGCTGGTGCTGGCGCACAAGAGCCGCGAGGTGGCGCAGGAGGAGTCCAACCGCCAGACGCGGCTGCTGATGCAGGAGATCGAATCGCACCGCCGCACCGACGAGCAGCTGCAACGCGCGCGCGAAATCGCCGATCAGGCCAACCAGGCCAAGAGCCGCTACATCAGCACCATCAGCCACGAGCTGCGCACGCCGCTCAACAGCATCCTCGGCTACGCCCAGCTGCTGCAGGAAGACCGCGAGCTGGCGCCGCACCGCGCGCAGGCGATCCGTGTCATCCACCGCGGTGGCGAACACCTGCTCTCGCTGATCGAGGGCACGCTGGACATCGCGCGCATCGAGTCCGGCAAGCTCCAGCTCGACGTGAAGCCGATGGCCTTCGCCGACACCGTGCGCGAGGTGGCCAGCATGTTCGAGCTGCAGGCGGCGGCCAAGGGCCTGCGCTTCGTGTTCGAACCCGGGCCCCGCCTGCCCGAGGCGGTGCGCGCCGACGACAAGCGGCTGCGCCAGATCCTGATCAACCTGCTGGGCAACGCGGTGAAGTTCACGCGCGAGGGCGAGGTGCGGCTGACCGTCTCGCACGTGCGCGAGATGGCGGTGTTCGAGGTCAGCGACACCGGACCCGGCATGACGGTGCAGGAGCTGGAGCGGGTGTTCGAACCCTTCGCGCGCGGGCAGCAGGCCGAGGGCGGCTCCGCGGCGGCCGGCGGTGGCACCGGCCTGGGCCTGACGATTGCCAAGATGCTGACCGACCTCATGGGCGGCGAGATGACGGTTCGCAGCGCGCCGGGCCAGGGCACGGTGTTCAGCGTGCGCCTGTTCCTGCCGGCGCTGCAGGCGGCCGCCGCTCGCCCGGCCGTGGTGGCGGCGCCGGTCACGGGCTACGAGGGGCCGCGCCGGCGCGTGCTGGTGGTGGACAACGAGGAGAGCGATCGCGAGCTGATCGCGCGCTGGCTGCAGCCGCTGGGCTTCGAGGTGCTGATGGCCACCAGCGGCCACGACGCGCTGACCCTGCTCGACGGTGTGGCGCCGGGCGGCGAGCGCGCGCCGCACGCGGTCTTCATGGACCTGGCCATGCCCGGCATCGACGGCTGGGAAACGCTGCGCCGGCTGCGCGCCGCGGGCTGGTCGTCGGTGCCCATGGCCGTGGTCTCGGCCAACGCCTTCGACAAGGGCCTGCAGGCCGAGGCCGCCGACGGCCGCCCCGCCGACCAGGCCTTCTTCGTCAAGCCGGTGCGGCGCGACGACCTCACCGGCTGGCTGCAGCAGCAGCTGGGCCTGCGCTGGGAGCACGCGCCGGTGGCGTCCGAGGCCACGCCCGCACCGGCCACGCCGGCCGCTGTGGCGCCACCACCCGCCGCACACGACTTCTCGCCGCTGCTGGAGCTGGTGCGCCTGGGCTATGCCAAAGGCGTGATGCGCTGGCTCGACGACTGGGTGGCCGACCACCCCGAGCAGGCCGCGTTTGCCGACGCGCTGCGCGC
This sequence comes from Hydrogenophaga pseudoflava NBRC 102511, assembly GCF_001592285.1. Lineage (GTDB taxonomy): Bacteria > Pseudomonadota > Gammaproteobacteria > Burkholderiales > Burkholderiaceae_C > Hydrogenophaga > Hydrogenophaga pseudoflava. Next base: position 3,917 of record NZ_BCWQ01000021.1, read on the forward strand.
CCTGGCGCGCGAGTTCCGCTTCGAGACCATCGAACAGCGCTTGCTCCCCCTGGGCGAGGGCCAGGCTTCCTCCGACCGCACCGCATGATGATCCGTTCGCCCGACCGCCCCTCCCCCGATGCCCCACTGTCCGCCGAATCCGGCGCGGTGGTGCTGATCGTGGACGACGTTCCCGACAACGTGGCGCCGCTGCACGACGCGCTGGACGAGGCGGGCTACACCGTGCTGGTGGCGCTGGACGGCGAGGCCGCGATCCGCCGCGCGCGCCAGGCCCTGCCCGACGTGGTGCTGCTGGACGCGGTGATGCCCGGCCTGGACGGCTTCGAGGTGGCGCGCCAGCTCAAGGCCGATGCCTCGACCGCGCACATTCCCATCCTGTTCATGACCGGCCTGACCGAGACCGAGCACCTGGTCGCCGCGCTGGAGGCGGGTGGCGTGGACTACGTGACCAAGCCGATCAAGCCGCGCGAGGTGATGGCGCGCATGGGCGTGCACCTGCGGCAGTCGCGCCAGAGCCGCCAGGGCGCGGTGGAGCGCAGCCAGGCGCGCAACGCGCTCGACGCCTTCGGCTACGCCACCATCACCGTGCGCGCGCGCGACGGCCGGCTGATGTGGCAGACCCCGCTGGCGCGCGACCTGCTGCAGCGCTACTTCGGCACCGAGGCGCCGGTGACGCCGGCGCCGGTGCTGGAGTGGCTCGATCGCCTGTTGCGCCTGCTGCCCGAATTTGCGGTACCGCCCGCGCCGGGCCAGCCATTGCGCGAACCGCCGCGCCTGACCATCGACCAGGGGCCGCGCCGCCTGAGCTTCCGCCTGCACCAGCAGATCGGCGACGAGGACGAGGCCCAGGGGGAGCCGGGCGACTGGCTGATCGTGATGCAGGAGACCTCGGACGCCGCCGTGCTCGAAGCGCTGGCCCAGGCCTTCGGCCTCACCGCGCGCGAGGCCGAGGTGCTGTACTGGGTGGTCAAGGGCAAGATCAACCGCGACATCGGCGACATCCTCGGGTCGAGCCCCGCGACGGTGAAGAAGCACCTGGAACGCATCCACGCCAAGCTGGGGGTGGAGACGCGCACCGCGGCCGCAGCCATGGCCATCAACCGCGTGCCTTTGCTCCAGCCACGCGGCGGCTGAGCCGTTCAGTCGCGGGTGCCGAAGCGGTATTCGGTGCGGGCCCGGTAGGGCTGGCCCACCGCCACGCGCATGAGCGGGAACGACGGGCAGTTCACCGCGTTGGGGTATTGCTGCGGCTCCAGGCACAGGCCCGCGCGGGGGCGGTGCAGCACGCCGTCTTTGCCGATGTCCGGCGTCGCGCCCGTGCCCAGTGCGCCTGCGGTGTAGACCTGCATCACGGGCTCGGTGGTCCACACATCGAGCGTGCGGCCCGAGGCCGGGCTGTGGGCCTGGGCCACGTGCCGCAGGCCGCCGTCCGGTGGGCCGGCCAGTTGGTAGGCGTGGTCGATGTCGGGCAGGTCGCACAGCCGTCGCGGCTGGCGCAGGTCCAGCGCGTGGCCGTCCAGCAGCATGCGTTCGCCCGTGGCGACGTTGTCCGCATCGGCGGCCAGCAGCCGGTCGGCGAACACCTGCAGGCGGTGCTCGTCGACGAGGTGCTCGCCCGGTCCGTCGAGGTTGAAGAAGATGTGCGGCGTGAAGCTCGCGGGCGAGGCCGGGCTGGCGGGGCAGACCGCCACCGCCTCGTGCTCCACCACCAGGGTGGGGCCGTCGGTGAGGCGGTAGCTCAGCGTGAGGTCGACGATGCCGGGGTGCCGGTCCACCGAGGGCTCGAAGCGCAGGCGCAGCGTGAGTGCATCGGGCGCGTCCTGGTGGGCCGAGAACACGCGGTGGCGCGAGCCATTCGGGCCGCCGTGGATGCAGTGAGGGCCTGCGTTGGCCTCCAGCGCATAGGCCGTGCCGTCCAGCTTGTAGCGCGCCTGAGCGATGCGGCCGGCGCAGCGGCCGATGAAGGCGCCCATGGAGGGTGCGCCGGCCTGCAGCGCGGCCAGGCTGTCGTAGCCCAGTGCCACATCACCCGGCACACCGTTGCGGTCGGGCACCAGGATCTGCAGCACTTTGGCGCCCAGGTTGCAGACGGCCACTTCCATGCCGCTGGTGTGGCGCAGGCGGAACAGGGCGACCGGTTCGCCGCCAATCTCCCCGAAGAAGCGGGCGGGGTCGAGTCGCGGGTGCTTCATGCGGTCGGCAGCGCTCGTCTGGCTCAGGTCACCGGTGCCGGGTTGAACAGCACCAGGTCGTTGTGCAGGCCCCACTTTTCGGCCCAGGTCTTCTCGCCGCTGGCCACCGCCAGCATGCGGTGGAACAGTTCCCAGCCCAGCTCTTCAATCGTGGCTTCGCCGCTGGCGATGCGGCCGGCGTTGATGTCCATCAGGTCGTGCCAGCGGCGCGCCAGGTCGTTGCGCGTGGCCACCTTGATCACCGGGCACTCGGCCAGGCCGTAGGGTGTGCCGCGGCCGGTGGTGAAGACGTGCAGATTCATGCCGGCGGCCAGCTGCAGCGTGCCGCAGATGAAGTCGCTGGCGGGCGTGGCCGCGAAGATCAGGCCCTTCTGCCTGACCTTCTCGCCGGGTGCGATCACGCCGTGGATCGGGCCGTTGCCGCTCTTGACGATGGAGCCCATGGCCTTCTCGACGATGTTCGACAGCCCGCCCTTCTTGTTGCCAGGCGTGGTGTTGGCGCTGCGGTCGGCCTGGCCGCGTGCCAGGTAGGCGTCGTACCAGCCGAGTTCGCGCACGATGGCATCGGCGACCTCCTGCGTGGCGGCGCGGCGCGTGAGCTGGTCCACCGCGTCGCGCACTTCGGTGTTCTCGCTGAACATCACCGTGGCGCCGGCGCGCACCAGCAGGTCGGTGGCAAAGCCCACCGCCGGGTTGGCCGTGATGCCGGAGAAGGCGTCGCTGCCGCCGCACTGCACGCCCACCACCAGCTCGCTCACCGGGCAGGTGGTGCGCTGGCGCGCGTTCAGGCGCTCCAGATGGGTCTTGGCCTGCGTGAGGATGCTGTCGATCATCGACATGAAGCCGACGTGCTTTTCATCTTGAAGGCAGACCACGTCAGGCCCCTGGCGCTCGTCGCTGATCGGGATCGAGCCCGGCGGCAGCAGCCGCTCGGGCTGCAGCTTCTCGCAGCCCAGGCTGAGCACCATCACCTCGCCGCCGAAGTTGGGGTTCATCGCCAGGTTGCGCACCGTGCGGATGGGGATGATGGCGTCGGGCGCGTCGATGGCCACGCCACAGCCGTAGCTGTGTGTCAGGCCCACCACGCCGTCCACGTTGGGGTACTTGGGCAGCAGGTCCTTCTTGATGCGCTCGACCGCGAATTCCAGCACCCCGGCCACGCACTGCACCGTGGTCGTCACGGCCAGCAGGTTGCGCGTGCCCACGCTGCCGTCGGCGTTGCGGTAGCCCTGGAAGCTGTGGCCTTCCAATGGTGGCAGCTCGGCCGGCGGCTGCGGCGCGGGCAGGTCGTCGAAGCTGCGCGCGCCGGGCATCACCAGCCGCTGCTCGTTGACCCAGCCGCCCGCGGGAATGTCGACCGCGGTGTGGCCGATGACCACGTTGTAGCGGCGCACGGCGGTGCCGGCGGGCAGGTCGGCCAGCGCGACCTTGTGGCCCTGCGGCACGGCCTGCACCAGCGTGGGGCCGCCGGGCAGGGCGGTGCCGGCGGGCAGGCCGCCGTCGTTGACGACCACGGCCACGTTGTCGTCGGGGTGGATGCGGATGGTGCGCGGGGTCACGGGGGCGTTCATGGTCGGCAGGCTTGTCGAAGGCAGAAAAAGATCAGGCCGCGCGGGCGGGCAGGGGTTCGCCGGCCAGGCCGGCGTGCAGGTTGGCAAGCACCAGGTCGGCCATGGCCTGGCGGGTGTCGTGGGTGCCGCTGGCCATGTGCGGGGCCAGCACCACGTTGTCCAGAGCCAGCAAGGCAGCGGGCACGCGGGGCTCGTCCTCGAACACGTCCAGAGCGGCGCCACCGAGTTCGCCGCTCTGCAGGCAGGCGATCAGCGCCGCCTCATCCACCACGCTGCCGCGCGCCACGTTGACCAGCAGGCCCTTCGGCCCCAGCGCGCGCAGCACCTCGGCGTTGACCAGGTGGTGCGTGGCCGGTCCGCCGGCCACGGTGAGCACCAGGAAGTCGGCCCACTGCGCCAGCGCCATCAGGGAGGGTTCGTAGCGCCAGGCGACGCCTTCGGCCGGGCCGCGGTTGCAGTAGGCGATGTCCATGTCGAAACCGGCCGCGCGCCGCGCCACGGCCTGGCCGATGCGGCCCAGGCCCACGATGCCCAGGCGCTTGCCGCTGACGCGCGTGGTCATGGGGTAGCGGCCCTGCAGCCAGTCGCCGCGCCGCACGAAGCGGTCGGCCGCGGCGATGCGGCGCGCGCCGTCGATCAGCAGGCCCATGGCCAGGTCGGCCACGCAGTCGTTCAGCACGTCGGGCGTGTAGCCCACCGGCAGGCCCGCCGCACGCGCGGCGTCCAGCGGCAGCCGGTCCAGGCCGACGCCGAAGGACGACACCACCTTGAGCGCGGGCAGCTGCGCCAGCCAGGCCGCCGGCACCCCCACCGGGGCCGAGGTCACGACCGCCGCCACGCGCGCGGCGTCGGCGCGGTCGGCCAGCGGCGCGTCGGCGGTGGTGGCCTGTGCGCTCAACACGGTGTGTTGTTCGCGCAGGCGGGCTTCCAGCGCCGGCATCAGCGGGCCGACCTGCAGGACGGTGGAACGGGGGGCGGCAGCGGTCATGCGGTGGGTTTGAGTGACAGTGACATGAGAACGCGTCAGACGGCGCCGTGCGCCTCGACGTAGAGCGCGTACAGCGAATGGCAGCTGGCCATGTAGAGGCGGTTGCCCTTGGGGCCGCCGAAGCAGAGGTTGGCGCAGCGCTCGGGCAGGCGGATGTGGGCCAGCGGCTTGCCGGCGGGGCTGAACACCATCACGCCGTCCAGGTCCTCGGGCTTGCCCCTGAGCTGGTAGACCTTGCGGCCGCCCACGTCGCTGGGCTCGGCGTTCAGGGCGCCGTTGCTGCCCCAGCCGCACCAGAGGTTGCCGTCGCGGTCGACCTTGAAGCCGTCGAGCGCGCCGAAGTCGGCCGCGTCGATCAGCTTGCTCTTGTTGGCGACCGTGCCGTCGGCGTTGACGTCGTAGGCCCAGATGCTGCGGTTGGGCGTGCCCTTCCACTCCACCACGTAGAGCTTCTTCTCGTCCGGGCTGAAGGCCAGGCCGTTGGGGTTGACCAGGTCGGTGATGACAGCGGTCAGCTTGCCGTCGGCGGCGATGCGGTACACGTTGGTGCTGGCCTGCTCGGGCTTGGCCTTGAAGCCTTCCCATTCCCCGTTGATGCCGAACAGCGGGTCGGTGAACCAGACGCTGTCGTCGGACTTGACCACCACGTCGTTGGGCGCGTTCAGGCGCTTGCCCTCGAAGCTGTCGGCCAGCACGGTGAGCTTGCCGTTGGTCTCGGTGCGCACCACGCGGCGCGTGACCGAGTGTTCGCAGGTGATCAGGCGGCCCTGGCGGTCGCGGGTGTTGCCGTTGGCCCAGTTGGCCTTGTCGCGGAAGACGGAGAAGGCGCCGGTCTTCTCGTCGAACTTCATGATGCGGTTGTTCGGAATGTCGCTGAGCAGCAGGTAACCCGGCGCGCCGTCCGCGCCCGGGAAGTAGGCCGGCCCTTCGGCCCAGCGCATGCCGGTCGCTACCTGTTCGATGGTGCTGCTGTAGATGCGGTACTTCGCGAACGACGGGTCCAGGATCTGCACCGACGGGTCGGGGTAGCGCTGGTTGGGCGCGAAGGCAAAGGCCTGCGCGAAGGCGGGCGCACCGGTGGCGGCCAGGCCGGCCGCGCCGGCGGTCTTGAGGAACTGGCGGCGGGTGTCTTGGGCTTTGTTGATCATGTGTGTCTCCTCTTGTTCTTCGGGTGCCTGTCGCGCTTTCAGCGGACGAGACAAGGTTTCTTGTTGTCGAACTTCCAGCCCGGGATCAGGTACTGCATCGCGATGGCGTCGTCGCGCGCGCCCAGGCCGTGCTGCAGGTAGAGCTGGTGGGCCTTCTCGACCTCGGCCATATCGATCTCGATGCCCAGGCCCGCCTTCTTAGGCACCTGCACGTAGCCGCCTTCGATCTTCATCGGCTCCTTGGTCAGGCGCTGGCCGTCCTGCCAGATCCAGTGCGTGTCGATGGCCGTGACCTTGCCCGGTGCGGCCGCGCCCACGTGGGTGAACATGGCCAGCGAGATGTCGAAGTGGTTGTTGGAGTGCGAACCCCAGGTCAGGCCCCAGTCGCGGCAGGTCTGCGCCACACGCACCGAGCCGGCCATGGTCCAGAAGTGCGGGTCGGCCAGCGGGATGTCCACGCTCTGCAGCGCCAGCGAATGCGCCATCTGCCGCCAGTCGGTGGCGACCATGTTGGTGGCGGTGGGCAGGCCGGTGGCGCGGCGGAACTCGGCCATCACCTCGCGGCCGGAAAAACCTTCTTCGGCGCCGCAGGGGTCTTCGGCATAGGCCACCACGCCACGCATCTTCTCGCCCAGGCGGATCGCGTCTTTCAGCAGCCAGCCGCCGTTCGGGTCCAGCGTCACGCGCGCCTCGGGGAAGCGTTCGTGCAGCGCGGTCACGGCCTCGACCTCGGCGTCGCCCGCGAGCACACCGCCCTTGAGCTTGAAGTCCTGGAAGCCGTAGCGCTTCTGCGCGGCCTCGGCCAGGCGCACCACGGCCTCGGGCGTCATCGCGGCCTCGTGGCGCAGGCGGCACCAGTCGTCGGCGTTGTCGGGTTCGCTAGCGTAGGGCAGGTCCGTCTTGCGGCGGTCGCCGACGAAGAACAGGTAACCCAGCATCTGCACCGCGTCGCGCTGCTGGCCTTCGCCCAGCAGGGCCGCCACCGGCACGTCCAGGTGCTGGCCCATCAGGTCGAGCAGCGCCGATTCCACGGCCGTGACGGCGTGGATGGTGGTGCGCAGGTCGAAGGTCTGCAGGCCGCGGCCGCCGCTGTCGCGGTCGGCGAACTGGCTGCGCATGGCGTTCAGGATGGCCTGCAGGTTGCCGATGGACTGGCCTTCGACCAGCGCCCGCGCGTCCTCCAGCGTCTGGCGGATCTTCTCGCCGCCCGGCACCTCGCCCAGGCCGGTGTGGCCCGCGTTGTCGGTGACGATGACGATGTTGCGGGTGAAGAAGGGCGCGTGCGCACCCGAGAGGTTGAGCAGCATGCCGTCCCGGCCGGCGACCGGGACGACACGCATCGACTGGACGATCGGTGCGGTCATGGGAAGGTCAGTCTGCTTTGATGCCACGCGAGGTGATGAGCTTCTGCCAGCGCGAGAACTCGCTGGCCTGGAAGGCCGCGAACTGCTCGGGCGTGTTCAGCACGACCTCGAACCCCAGTTCCAGCAGCTTGGGCTTGATGGCGGGGTCGTTGATCGAGGCCAGCACGGCCTCGTGCACGCGTTTCTTCACATCGGTGGGCAGACCCTTGGGCGCGGCCACGGCCTGCCAGGACTGCACGTTGGCGTCCTTCACTCCGCTTTCTTCCAGCGTGGGCACCTCGGGCAGCAGGGGCGAGCGCTTGGCGCTGGTGATGGCCAGGGCGCGCAGCTTGCCGACCTTGATCTGCGGCATGGCGGTGTTGATGTTCATGAAGGACGAATCCACCTGGTTGCCCAGCAGGTCGCTCATCACCGGGCCGCCGCCCTTGTAGGGCACGTGCACGCCGCTGGTGCCGGTCTGCTGCCAGAACAGCTCGGCCGTGAGGTGGTCGCTGGAGCCGTTGCCCGACGACGCGAAGGTCATCTTGCCGGGGTTGGCCTTCTGGAAGGCGATCACGTCGGCCAGCGACTTGTGGGCCGAGGCGGCGGGCACCACCAGCACGTTGGGCGCCTGCACCACCACGGTGACCGGGTCCAGGTCCTTGAGCGCGTCGTACTGCACCTTGATCAGGTGCGGCGCGATCACGAAGGGGCCGAGCGACGCGACCAGGAAGGTGTGGCCATCGGCCGGGGCGCGGGCGACGAAGGTGGCGCCGATGGTGCCGGTGGCGCCGGCCTTGTTCTCGACGATCACGGTGGCGCCGCCGCCAAGCTTCTCGCCCATCTTGCCGGAGAGCTGGCGGGCGATCAGGTCGGTGGAGCCGCCGGGCGGGAAGGGCACGACCAGGGTGATGGGCTTGTCGGGCCAGGCGAAGGCGGAGAGGCTGGTGGCCACCAGGGCAAGGGCAATCAGGGACTTTTTCATGATGGGTGTCTCGGTGTTCAGTTTTCCAGGGTGATCTTTTCTTCGCGCACGACCTGCGCCATTTCGGGCAGCTCGGACTTGATCCAGGCGGCGAACTCGGCGCTGCTCATTGCAGAGGGCTCCAGGCCCAGCGACTGCAGCTTTTCTTTCACGTCGGGCAGGGCGGTGATGCGCTGCACCTCGGCGTGCACCAGGTCCACCACGGCCTTGGGCGTGCCGGCCGGGGCCAGCAGGCCCTGCCAGCTGCCGGTCAGGAAGTTGGGCGTGGTCTCGGCCACGGCCGGGGTGTCGGGCAGTTCGCTCCAGCGCTTGGCCGACGACACCGCCAGCAGCTTGAGCTTGCCGGCCTTGACGTGCGGGTAGGTCGCGACCATGCCGTTGAAGGTGACGTCCATGTGGCCGCCGACCAGGTCGGTCATGGCCTGGGCGCCGCCCTTGTAGGGCACGTAGTTCCACTGGATGCCGTTGCGGCGCGCGAACTGCACGCCGGCCAGGTGGGTGGCGCTGCCGATGCCGGCGGCGGCGGCGAAGTTCAGTTTGCCGGGGTTGGCCTTGGCGTACTTCACCAGCTCGGCGATGTTGTTGGCCGGCACCTTGGTGCTGACCACCAGCAGGTGGGGCGAGTAGCCGACCATGGCCACCGGCACGAAGTCCTTCTGCACGTCGAACGGAAGCTTGTACAGCGCCGGGCTGATGGTCAGGTTGCCCACATCCATCAGCACGAAGGTGTAGCCGTCGGCCGGCGACTTGGCGACCAGGTCGGCGCCGATGTTGCCGGCGTTGCCTGCCTTGTTCTCGACCACCACGGGCTGGCCCAGCTTCTCGCTCATCTTCTGGCCGACCAGGCGGGCCAGCACGTCGGAGGTGCCGCTGGCCGGGAAGGGCACGACGATGCGGATGGGCTTGCTCGGGTAGGCCTGGGCCAGGGCGGCGGTGCTGCCCAGGGCCAGGGTGGCGGCCGCCGCAGCGGTCAGCAGGAAATGGCGTTTGTTCATGATGTCTCTACTGGTGGTTGTGAAGGGGAGTCAGGCCAGGGCGGGGGAGTCAGACCAGGGCGCCGTGGAACCGGCTTTGCCGGGCCACCAGCGCCGCCCCCTGGGGGGTGACGCCGCAGGCGGCGCGGGGGGGTTACTGCTCTCCCAAAGCGTCGATCAGCGCCTTGAGTTCGTCCATCTCGCCGGGCTTCAGGTCGGACAGCGGCGCGCGCACCGGGCCGGCGTCGTGGCCGACCAGCTTGGCGCCCGCCTTGATGATGCTCACGCCATAGCCTTCGACGCGGTTGCGGATCTTCAGGTAGGGCATGAAGAACTGCCTGAGCAGCTTGTGCTGCGTGGCCATGTCGTCGGTGCGCACGGCTTCGTAGAACTGCACCGCGGTCTTGGGGATGAAGTTGAAGACGGCGGACGAGTACACCGGGGTGCCCAGCGCCTTGTAGGCGGCGGCGTACACCTCGGCGGTGGGCAGGCCACCCAGGTAGGCGAAGCGGTCGCCCATCTTCATGAAGATGGAGGACATCACTTCGATGTTGCCCATGCCGTCCTTGAAGCCGATCAGGTTGGGGCAGCGCTCGGCCAGGACGGCCAGCGACTCGGGGGTGAACCGGGTGCGGTCGCGGTTGTAGACGATGACGCCGAACTGCACGCTCTTGCAGACCTGCTCCACGTGGGCGATCAGGCCCTCCTGGCCGGCTTCGGTCAGGTAGTGCGGCAGCAGCAGGATGCCGTGGGCACCCAGGCGCTCGGCTTCCTGCGCGTGGGCGATGGCCGTACGGGTGGGGCCACCGGCGCCGGCAATGATGGGCACCTTGCCGCGGCAGGTGTCCACCGCGGTCTTGATGATCTGGCCGTATTCCTCGCCATAGAGCGAGAAGTACTCGCCCGTCCCGCCGGCGGCGAACAGCGCGCTGGCGCCGTACGGGGTCAGCCACTCCAGGCGGGCGGCGTAGGAGGCGGCATTGAAGTTGCCCTGGGCGTCGAAGTCCGTCACGGGGAAGGACAGCAGGCCGCTGGACATGACTTGTTTGAGGTCTTGGGGGGTGTATTGCATGGTGGTTCAGCCTGGGTGGGTGGAGAAGGTGGTGTCGGCGATTGAGTTATAGGATGTCAGACAACTGACGTGATTGTGCGAAAGTGGAGAGGAGGGCGTCAAGGGTTTCGGTGCACGTATGTGGAAACCCCTTATCCCCGGTCAGAAGCGCGGCTGGTGACCGGTGAAGCCGGGGTCGTACTTGCGCATCTGCCCCAGGTCGTCCCGGTTGCGGATGCCCGTGTTCAGGTAGTTGTCGTACAGGCGGGCCAGGGCCTCGCGGTGGATCTGCACGCCCAGACCCGGTGTGCTCGTCACCCGCAGGCTGCCGTCTTCAAACTGCAGGCGCCCGCCCTGCACCACCTCGTCGTCCTGCCAGGGGTAGTGCGTATCGCAGGCATAGGACAGCAGGGGCACCGAGGCGGCCAGGTGGGTCATGGCCATCAGGCTGATGCCCAGGTGCGAATTCGAGTGCATCGACAGGCCCAGGCCGAAGGTCTCGCACATCAGCGCCAGGCGCTGGGTGGCGCGCAGGCCGCCCCAGTAGTGGTGGTCGCTCAGCACGATCTTGACCGGGCAGCCCATCTCGGCGTTGCGGCGGAATTCCTTCAGGTCGGTGACCACCATGTTGGTGGCCAGAGGCACGTCGCAGGCGGCGGCCACGGCGGCCATGCCCTCCAGGCCCGGGGCCGGGTCCTCGTAGTACTCCAGCACGCCGCGCAGCTGCTCCACCACCTGCAGGCTGGTGGCCACGGTCCAGTTGGCGTTGGGGTCGATGCGCAGCGGCGCGCCGGGGAAGGCCTGGGCCAGCGCCCGCATCGCGGCCACTTCCTGCTCGGGCGGCAGGGCACCGGCCTTGAGCTTGATGCTCTTGAAGCCGTACTGGTCGATCATGCGGCGCGCCTGCGCCACCATCTGCCCGGGCGTGATGCCTTCGCCGAACGGGTCGGGTGCGTAGGGCTTGTCGATGTGCTCGGCGTACTTGAAGAACAGGTAGGCGCTGAACGGCACGGCCGGGCGTGCGGCACCGCCCAGCAGGTCCACCACCGGCGCGTTCGCCAGCTGGCCCTGCAGGTCCATCATCGCCACCTCGAAGGCGCTGATGACCTTGGCCACCGTCTTGGACACGTGCGTGCCCGGAGCCAGCGAGACCTGCTGGCCCAGGAACTCCGAGGCGGACATCTGCCTGGGGGCCACCAGCGCGGCCACGCGGGTGTCCATCTCGTTGAGCGCCCAGGGCGAGAGCCCGGTCAGCGCGGGCGCGGCCTTGGCCAGCGCCTCCAGCATGGGCAGGTCGCCGTAGCTTTCGTTGATGCCGACCAGGCCCGAGTCGGTCTCGATCTCGATGATCGAGCGCAGGGCCCAGGGCTCGTGGATGCCCGCCGCGTTGAGCAGCGGCGGGTCGCGGAACGCGATGGGCGTCACGCGCACATGGCGGATGGCGTGCGAGGTCATGCCGAGGTCCTCACAGCAGCAGGCCAGGCAGCCACAGCGACAGCGCGGGGATGTAGGTCACCGCGATCAGCACCAGCAGCAGGGCACCGAAGAAGGGCAGCAGGGCCTTGACCACCTGCTCCATCGGCAGCTTGGCCACGGCCGCACCGACGAAGAGCACACCGCCCACCGGCGGGGTGATCAGGCCGATGCCCAGGTTCACCATCATGATCATCCCGAAGTGCACCGGGTCCACGCCGATGCTCTTGATGACGGGCAGCAGGATGGGCGTGAGGATCAGGATCAGCGGCGCCATGTCCATCAGCGTGCCCAGCGCCAGCAGCAGCAGGTTGATCAGCGCCAGGATCACGTAACGGTTGTCCGACAGCGTGGTCAGCGCGGTGGTAATCTGCAGCGGGATCTGCATGAGGGTCATGATGTAGCCGAAGCTCGCGGCAAATGCGATCAGGATCATCACGATCGACAGCGTCTTCACCGTGCGGTGCACCAGCTTCGGCGTCTCGGCCCACTTGTAGTCGCGGTAGATGAACATCGTGACGAAGAAGGCCCACAGCACCGCGATGGAGGCCGACTCGGTGGGCGTGAACACGCCGCTCAGGATGCCGCCGAGGATGATCACCATGGTCATCAGGCCCCAGAGCGCGTCGGCGCAGATCTTCAGCGCCTGCTTCATCGGAATGACCTCGCCCTTGGGGTAGTTCTTCTTCTTCGCGGTCCACAGGCACAGCACGGCCAGCGTGGCGCCCAGCAGCAGGCCCGGCAGCACACCGGCGATGAACAGCGCGGCGATGGACACCGTGCCGCCCGCGGCCAGCGAGTAGATGACCGCGTTGTGGCTGGGCGGGATCAGGATGGCCTGCACCGAACCCGAGACCGTGACGGCGGTGGCGAAGTCGCGCGGGTAGCCCTTCTTCTCCATCTCGGGAATCAGGACGGTGCCGACCGAGGCCGTGTCGGCCATGGACGAACCCGAGATGGCGCCGAAGAAGGTGGAGGCCAGGATGTTCACCAGCGACAGGCCGCCGCGGATGAAACCCACCAGCACGTTGGCGAACGCCACCAGGCGCCGCGCCATGCCGCCCTCGGCCATGATGGCGCCGGCCAGCACGAAGAAGGGAATGGCGAGCAGCGAGAACTTGTTGACGCCGTTGGCGATCGCGATCATCACCGCGTCCAGCGGGATCTCGATCCACCAGGCGCCGATCAGCGCCGCGATGCCCATGGCGTAGGCCACGGGGGTGCCGATCAGGATCAGCACGAAGAAACTGCCGAGCAGGACCCAGGCTTCCATCACGCGGCTCCTTCGGCCTGGGCCGGTTCGTGGTCAAAGGTGACGACAGCGTTGTGGCGCTGGTCGCCCAGGACGATGTGTTCGAGCACGAACAGCGCGGTCACGGCGCCGCCGACGGGCACCGGCAGGTAGGTGAAGCCCACGGGCATCCAGGGCAGCTCGGGAATCGACTGGCCCCAGGTGCCGATGCACAGCTGGATGCCGTACCAGAGCATGAACAGCGAGACGGCCAGCATCAGCAGGTGCACCACGCCGCGCAGCGGACGCTGCACCGACGACGGCAGGCGCTGCGTGACCATTTCGACGGCGATGTGGCCGCCCGCGCGGTAGCTGCAGGCCGCGCCGAGAAAGGTGAACACCACCATCAGCAGGATGGAGATCGGCTCGGGCCACTGCGCGCCCGTGCCCAGCACGTAGCGCGAGAAGATGCCCCATGGAATGAAAAGGGACATGAAGAAGATGCACGCCCCGGCGATCCAGATGCAGGCCAGGTAGACCAGGTCCAGGAAGCGCGAGACGGGATGTCCGCTGGAAGGGTGGTGACTCATGAGAGCCTCGGAGAGAGGGAGGGGAAAGAGAAGTGGCAGGGCGAGCGCGTCCAGCACACACCGAGGAACCGGCTTCGCCGGGCCTCAGGTGTGGTCCCCCTGGGGGGAAGCCGCGAAGCGGCGCAGGGGGGACTTACTTCACAGCGGCGATGCGCTGCATCAGGTCCTGGAACTTCGCTCCGTACTTGGCGCGCACCGGCTCGGTGGCGTCGTAGAAGGGCTTGTTGTCGATGTTGATGAACTCGACGCCGGCGGCCTTGAGCTTGGCCGAGTACTCCTCCACGCTCTTGTCCCAGAGCTGGCGCTGCTCCAGCTGGGCCTCGCGGGCCAGCTTCTTCACCAGGGCCTGGTCGGCCGGGCTGAGCTTGTCCCAGGCCACCTTGGACATCACCAGGATCTCGGGAATGATCAGGTGGTTGGTCTGGCTGTAGTACTTGGCCGGCGTGTTGTAGTGGTTGGCGGTGAAGTAGCTCGGCGGGTTGTTCTCGGCGCCGTCGATCACGCCGGTCTGCAGCGAGGTGAAGACCTCGCCGTAGGCCATGGCAATGCCGTTGCCGCCCATGGCGTTCATGGTGTCCACGAACAGCGGGTTGCCCATCATGCGGACCTTCTGGCCCTTGAGGTCGGCGGGTGTGCGCACCGGCTTCTTGGTGTAGAGGCTGCGCGCGCCGCCGTCCATCCAGCCCAGGCCGACCAGGCGCGCCGGGCTGGCGGTCACCTTGGCCAGCAGCTCGTCGCCCACGGCGCCGTCGATCACGGCGCGCATGTGCTTGATGTCGCGGAACACGAAGGGCATGTTGAACACGTCCACCTCGGGCACCACCGGGCCGATCACGCCCAGCGAGATGCGGGCCATCTGGATCGCGCCCAGCTGCACCTGCTCCACGGCTTCTTTTTCCTGGCCCAGCACGGCGCCGGGGAACATCTGCACCTTGATGCGGCCTTGCGTGGCGGCTTCGAGCTTCTTGCCCATGTTCTCGACGGCGACCACGGTGGGATAGCCGGCGGGGTGGGTGTCGTGCGACTTCAGCACGGTCTGGGCCTGTGCGGTCAGGGGCAGCAGGGCGGCCAGCACCATGCTGGCGATCAGTCGGCGTTGCAGTTTCATCAAAGTCTCCGTTGTGGTGGTTGGGTTGAGGTGAAGAAAACCGTGCCGGCGCGTTGGTGGGTTCAGGGGACGCAGCGCGGCTCGTCCAGGCCCCTCACGCCCGGACGCAGTGCAAAAACGCCGCCGGCCAGGGGCTGATCGGTCAGATCACCGCCGGGCCGGATGGACGTGACGAACAGGGTGTCGAGCCCGGCGCCGCCGAAGGCGCACATGGCCGGCTTCTTCACCGGCACCGGCAGCGAGCGGTCGAGCCGGCCGTCGGGGGTGAAGCGGTGCACCAGGCCGGCGTCGTTGCCGCAGATCCAGTAGCAGCCGTCGGCGTCCACCGCCGCGCCGTCGGGGCGGCCGGGCAGGGGCTTGAAGTCGATGAACACGCGGCGGTCGTGCGGTGTGCCGGTGCCGGTGTCGTAGTCGAAGGCCCAGACGGTCTGCACGTCGGGGTGCGAGTCCGAGAGGTACATGGTCCGGCCGTCGGGGCTGAAGGCCATGCCGTTGGGGGTGATGAAGCCGTCCAGCAGTTCGTGCAGCCGCGTCCCGTCGAGGCCGTAGAGGCTGCCCGAGGCGCGCGCGAGCGACATGTCCATCACCATGGTGCCGGCGCGCAGGCGGCCCTGGCGATCGCAGCGGCCGTCGTTGAAGCGCATGCCGGCCTCGGGCTGGTCGATGCGGGTGATCCACGCGCAGTCCACCGTGCCGTCGGTCTGCGGCGTCAGGCGCGCAACGCCGGTTTCCATGGCCGCGATCCACTGGCCGTGGGGCAGGGCCTCGCTGCCGGCCGCCAGCGCGATGCAGCCGGTCTGCTCGGGCGTGGGCCACTGCAGCGCGCGGCCGCTGGCGACGCTCCAGCACCAGAGCTGCTTGCCAGGAATGTCCACCCACCACAGGCACTGGCGCGCAGCGTCCCAGACGGGGCTCTCGCCCACGCCGTTGCGGGCGTCCAGCAGCAGCTCGGCTTGATCGCTCATGGCGCGCACTCAGGCTTTCTTGAAGGGGTCCGCCTTGACGAAACCACCGCCCTGGTAAATGGCGACCGGGTCGTTCAGGTCGGGCGCGGGGGTGCGTGCGAACACCGCGTCGCGGAACACGTCCGAGCTGTCCTGCGGCACGTAGCCGATGTGCTTCGCGCGGCTGTTGTCCCACCAGGTCACGGCGTTGTCCGACATGCCGAACACGATGCTGTGGCCCAGCACCGGGGTGGACAGGCAGGCGCTGATCAGGCGGTGCAGGTCGTCGAAGCTCAGCCAGGTGGCCAGCATGCGGCGGTCCTTCGGCTCGGGGAAGGAGGAGCCGATGCGCACGCAGGCGGTCTCGATGCCGTAGCGGTCGAAATAGAAGCGCGAGAAGTCCTCGCCGAAGGCCTTGCTCACGCCGTAGTAGCTGTCGGGGCGGGCCGGGTGGTCGGCGGTGATGGTCTCGCTCTGCTTGTAGAAGCCGGTGACGTGGTTGGAGCTGGCGAACACCACGCGCTTGACGCCGTGCCGGCGCGCCGATTCATAGAGGTGGTAGACGCCCAGGATGTTGGCCTGCAGGATGGCCTCGAACGGCGCCTCCACCGAAATGCCGCCCAGGTGCACGATGGCGTCGCAGCCGGCCACGGCGGCGTCCACCGCCGCCGCATCGGCCAGGTCGGCCAGGACGATCTCTTCGCCGGCTTGCGCCTCGCCCAGTCCCGTCTTGTCAGACAACCTGAGGACCTCGCAGTTCGCGAGCAGCCGGGAACGCAGGGCGGTGCCCAGGCCGCCGGCGGCGCCGGTCAGCAGTATGCGGTGGTGTGTTTTCCTAGGGTTAACCATGATATTGGGTGCTTTTCCCGATTCGGTTGCACAGAACAGCAGGCCTTTGCTACAGTTCAACCGTGTCAGGAATGTCAGTTGTGTGTTGTCAGACAAGTGGGCGCCATTTTGAAAATCCGCGCCCCGGCTGTCAAGGAAAAAACCATGGACCTCGTGAAAACCCTAGGTGAGGAGATCCCCGCCGTAGCCGCCGCTCCCGCGCGCATGCGCCGGCCCCGCGGCCTGGTGCCCGAAATCGTGGCCTCGCTGGAGGCCGACATCCGCGAGGGGCGGCTGGTCCCGGGCCAGAAGCTGCCGAGCGAGTCGGAGCTGGTGGGTCGCTTCGACGTCAGCCGCACCGTCGTGCGCGAGGCCATCTCGCGCCTGCAGGCCTCTGGCATGGTCGAGACGCGCCACGGCATCGGCACCTTCGTGAACGAGCCGCGCGCCGTCGAACCGAACTTCCGCATCGCGCCCGAAGACGTGGCGACCGCCGCCGACGTGATCGAGCTGCTGGAGCTGCGGATCAGCCTGGAGAGCGAGGCGGCCGCGCTGGCGGCGCAGCGGCGCTCGCCCGAGAGCCTCTCTGCCATGGCGGCGGCGCTGGCCTCGTTCAACGTCGCCATCCACGCCGACTCCGACGCCGTGCCGTCCGACTTCCATTTCCATGTGGAGGTGGCGCGCGCCACCGGCAACCGGCACTTCGCCGAGCTGATGACCTACCTGGGCACCATGATCATCCCGCGCACCCGGCTCAAGACCGCGGCCAGCGCCCCCGAGGGCCGGCTGCCGTATCTGGAACGCGTGCATCACGAACACGAAAACATCCTCGACGCCATCCGGCGCCAGGACCCCGAGGCCGCGCGCGCCGCCATGCGCACCCACCTCTCCAACAGCCGCGAGCGCCTGCGCCGCGCACAACCCGAAGCCTGAACGAACCCATGAGCACCCTGCAATCCTTCAACGCCCGCACCGGCGAAGCCCACGGCGCCGCCCTGGCCCCGTCCACCGAACAGGACATCGACCGCGCCGCCACCGACGCGCACGCGGCCTTCGGCGACTGGGCCCGCAGCAGCGGCGAACAGCGCGCGGCCCTGCTGCGCGCGCTGGCCGACGGCCTGGAGGCCGAGCGCGAGCAGCTGGTCGCCTGTGCCGACCTGGAAACCGCGCTGGGCCCGGTGCGCCTGAACGGTGAACTCGACCGCACCACCTTCCAGCTGCGCCGCTTCGCCGACATCGCGCAGCGCGGCGTTCCGTTCGAATCGCTGGACGACCCCGCCGTCGCCGGTGGCCCGCCCGCCGGGCACCCGGCCATGGTGCGCCAGCGCATGCCGCTGGGCCCGGTGGCCATGTTCGCGGCCAGCAACTTCCCGTTCGCCTTCTCGGTGCTGGGGGGCGACACCGCCTCGGCGCTGGCCGCTGGCTGCCCGGTGGTCGTCAAGGCACACCCCGGTCACCCGGTCCTGTCGCAGCAGGTGTTCGCCATCATCCAGCGCGTGCTCAAAGCGCAGGGGCTGCCCGCCGGCCTGATCGGCCTGGTGCAGGGCGCAGGCGTCGAGGTCGGTGTCGGCCTGATCCGCCACCCGCTGATCGCCGCCGGCGCCTTCACCGGCTCCACCCGCGGCGGCGCCGCGCTGCAGGCCGAGGCCAACGCGCGCCCGCGCCCCATCCCGTTCTACGGCGAACTCGGCTCCATCAACCCGCTGATCGCGCTGCCCGCCGCCCTGGCCGCCAAGGGCGCCGAGCTGGCGACCACACTGGCCGGCTCCATCACCCTGGGCTGCGGCCAGTTCTGCACCAACCCCGGCCTGCTGGTGCTGGTGGACGGGCCCGAGACCGAGGCCTTCATCCCGCAACTGGTCGAGGCGCTGGCCAGGCAGCAGCCCCACCCCATGCTGACCGCCGGCATGCGCAAGGCCTTCGACGCCGGCATCAAAGGCTTCATGGACGCGGGCGCGCGGTCGCTGCTGCAGGGCCAGGGCGTGGCGCCCGCGCCCGGCCCGCAGCTGCTGCAGGTGAGCGCGCAGCGCTTCATCGAGCGCCACGAACTGCGCGAAGAGGTGTTCGGCCCCAGCAGCCTGATCGTGCGCTGCGCCAGCCTGGCCGAGGTGAACGCCGTGCTCGCCGCCGTCGGCGGCAGCCTGACCGTGACGGTCTGGGGGGCCGATGAAGACACGGCCGACAACCGCGCCATCGTGCGCAGCGCCACGCAGATCGCCGGCCGCGTGCTGTTCGCGGGCGTGCCCACGGGTGTCGCCGTGACGGCCGCGCAGCAGCACGGCGGCCCCTGGCCATCGAGCACCGCGCCGATGACCACCTCGGTCGGTGACGCCGCGCTGGAGCGCTTCCTGCGCCCGGTGTGTTTGCAGGATGCACCGGCCTGGCTGCTGGCGCGCGGCGGCGTGCCGTGCTGAGCGGTACCGGCCTCCCCACCAGCGTTTTCAGCCGCCCGCGTTACCTCATCCTGCTGGCCACCCTGTGCTGCCTGCTCTGGGGCAGCGCCTACCCGGCCATCAAGGGCGGTTACGCGCTGCTGGGCATCGCGCGCAGCGACACGGCGGCGCAGCTCGTGTTCGCGGGCTGGCGCTTCCTGCTCGCGGGCGCCCTGCTGCTGGTCATGGCGCAGCTGACGGGCCGGCGCGTCTGGGCCCTGGCGCCCGTGCAGTGGGCCCAGCTGGGCCTGCTGGGGCTGGCGCAGACGGCGCTGCAGTACGTGTTCTTCTATGTCGGGCTGGCGAACACCACCGGCGTGAAGGGCTCCATCCTGAACGCCACCGGCACCTTCTTTTCCGTGCTGCTGGCGCACTTCCTCTACGCCAACGACCGGCTGAGCCGGCGCAAGGCCCTGGGCTGCGCGGTGGGCTTCGCGGGCGTGATGGTGGTCAACCTGCGCGGCACGCAGGGGCTGGACGCGGAATTCACCCTGCTGGGCGAAGGCTTCATCGTCATCGCCGCCTTCGTGCTCTCGGCCGCCAGCATCTACGGCAAGCGCCTGTCGCAGCGCATCGACCCGATGGTGATGACCGGCTGGCAGCTGGGCATCGGCGGGCTGGTGCTGCTGCTCGGTGGTCTGGCCGGTGGCGGCGACATCCGCGGCTGGAGCGCCGGCTCGCTGGCCCTGCTGGGCTACATGGCCGTGCTGTCGGCTGTGGCGTTCACGCTCTGGGCCGCGCTGCTCAAGCACAACCGCGTCGGCCAGGTGACGGTGTTCAACTTCCTGATCCCGGTGTTCGGCGCGCTGCTCTCGGCCCTGTTCCTCGGTGAGGCGGTGCTGGAGTGGCGCAACCTGGCCGCGCTGGTGATGGTGTGCGGGGGGATCTGGCTGGTGACGACGGAGGCTCAGGCGCCCCGGCCCGTTTCCTCCAGCACATAAGCCACCAGCCGCTCCCCCGCCGGCCCCAGGCCTTCAACGGGCCGCAGCACGCCCAGCGGCTCGAAGGGCAGGTCCAGCGGCACCGGCAGCAGCTTCAGCTGACCGCGCTCCACCCAGGGCCGCACCACGCTGTAGGGCACCAGCGCCAGCAGGGGCTGGGTGTCCAGCAGGGTCCAGGTCAGGGGCGAGATGCGGGTGACGATCTGGCAGGTGCGTGGCGGCCAGCCCTGCTGCTGCAGCAGCTGTTCGTAGCGGTCGCGCGCGGCGCTGCCCATGGCGTTGGGCAGCCAGGTGGCGTGTTCCAGATCGGCCAGCGCCAGCCGCTTGCGCCGCGCCAGCGGGTGCTGCAGGCCACAGGCCACCACGAAACGGTCGTCCTGGCAAGGCTCGAAGCGCCAGCCCTGCGGCACCACGGCGGGCTGGCGGCAGAACACCAGGTCGGCCGAGCCGGTGTCGATGGAGGCCGACACCGCCAGGATGTCCACCTCGTTCACCAGCACCTGCACCTGCGGCTGCGCCGCCAGGAAACCCGGCAGCACCTGCGCCAGCAGGCCGTTGGCGCCAGCGGCGGTGGTGGCCACGCGCACCGTGCCCTGCTGGTGGTCGAGCCGGCTGGCCACCAGCTCGGCGCTTTCCTCCAGCCGGCCCAGCATCTGGCGCACCAGCGGCAGCAGCTCGCGCGCCAGCGGCGTGGGCGTGACGCCGCGCGCGTGGCGCACGAACAGCGGCGCTTCCATGAGCCGCTCCAGGTCGGCCAGCAGCAGCGTCACGGCTGGCTGCGTCATGCCCATGGCCTGGGCCGCGCGGTTCACATTGCCCAGCTCGGCCAGCCGGGCCAGGGCCTGCAGGTGGCGCACCCGCACCTTGGCCAGCAGGCGGTTGAGCACCACCGAGGAGCGCAGCGTCATGTGATTCGGATTGCTGATTGAAGGGCCACAAATTTTATTGGTTGCTTATGGCGGGGCGACCTAGCATGCGCCCTCATCACAACCACAACGGAGACACCGCATGCCTTCCACCCCCAACCGCCGCCAGACCCTGCAGTGGCTGGGCGCCAGCGCCGCTGGTATCGCGCTGCCCCTGCCCGCCGCGTTCGCGCAGGCCTTTCCCAGCAAGCCGGTGCGCGTGCTGGTGGGCGCCGCCCCGGGCGGCCCGGCCGACTTCATGGGCCGCGCCTTCAGCGACGCCGCCTCGCCCGCGCTGGGGCAGCCCTTCGTGGTGGACAACAAGCCCGGCGCCACCGGCACCATCGCCGCTGGCATGGCCGCCAAGGCCCCGGCCGACGGCCACACCCTGCTGATCGGCGCGCCCGGTGCCATCGTCGTGGCGCCCCACCTGATCGCCAAGCTCGACTACGACGCCGACAAGGATTTCACCCCGATCACCATGCTGGGCGCGGGCGCTTTTGTGCTGGTGGTGCACCCCTCGGTACCGGCCAACAACCTGGCCGAGCTCATCGCCCACGCCAAGGCCAAGCCCGGCGCGCTCAACTACGGCTCGGGCGGCAACGGTTCATCGGGCCAGCTGTGCAGCGAGTCCTTTGCGACCCGCGCCGGGGTCGACCTGACGCACGTGCCCTACAAGGGCGACGGCCCGGCCGTCAACGACCTGCTGGCCGGCCAGATCCAGCTCATGTTCACCGCGCCCAACGTGGCCATGCCGCACATCAAGTCCGGCAGGCTCAAGGCCATCGCCGTCACCTCGCACGAGCGCATGGGCGCGCTGCCCGAGGTGCCCTCGGTGCACGAGGCGCTGCCGGACTTCGAGTACCTGGGCTGGATCGTGCTGTTCGCACCCGCCGCCACGCCCGCGCCGGTGGTCGACGCGCTGGCCGCCTTCTGGGCACAGGCGCGCAACCAGTCCGCCATCAAGAGCAAGCTCGAGGGCCTGGGCATGTACCCGCCGGCGCGCTACGCCAGCCGCGAGGCGGTGGTCGGCATGCTGCGCGCCGAGAAGACGCGCACCGCCCAGCTGGTGAAGAAGCTGGGCATCACCCCCACCTGAACCGGAGCCCGATCCGCATGACCGACACCGCAAGCCCCGAGGCCCCCACCACCCTGCGCGTGGCGCGCCTGCCCAGCGGCGTGGAACTGGCCCACGACGTGGCCGGGCAGGGCCACCCGCTGGTGTTCATCCACGGCGTGATGGGCGACTGGCGCTCCTGGGACCCACAGTGGCCGGCCTTCACGGCGCGCTTTCGCTGCGCGCGCTACAGCCGCCGCTACAACCACCCGAACCGCAACACCATGGCCTCGCCGGACCACTCGGCGCTGCAGGAGGCCGAGGACCTGCTCGGACTGCTGGACCACCTGGGCTGGGAGCGCGCCATCTTGGTCGGCAGTTCCTACGGTTCCTTCGTGGCGCTGGCCCTGGCCCTGCAGCACCCGCAGCGCTGCGTGGCGCTGGCGCTGTCCGAGCCGCCCATGATGAAGTACGCGCAGCACAGCGCGGCCGGCCGCGAGGCCGAGGCGCGTTTTCGCACCGAGGTCATCGAACCCGCCAACGCGGCCTTCCGCCGCGGCGACGACGAGGCCGGCGCGCGCATCATGACCGGCGGCATCAACGGCCAGGGCATGGCCACGCTCACGCCCGAGGCCATGCAGCGGCGGCTGCAGAACATCGGCGCCATGAAGACGCTGGCGCTCTCCAGCGACGAGTTCCCCTGGCTGCCGCCCGAGCGGCTGGCCGCGCTGCCGATGCCGGTGCTGCTGATGGCGGGTGAACGCACGCCGCCCATCCACGCCGAGATCTTCCGCAACGTCTGCGCCGCCATGCCGCAGGCCGAGCGGGCGCTGATCAATGGAGCGGGCCACGGCACCTCGCGCGACAATCCGGCCGCCTTCAACGCCCACGTGCTTCACTTCCTGGACCGCCATGCCCACCCGTTCGCCCACCCTCGCAGCACCGCCCGCGCCTGAGGCCCGCATCGCCTGGGAGGCGCAGGTCGACATCGGTGAGCGCCAGAGCCTGGGCCATGGCCCGCGGGGCGAGCGCTTCATCGTGCCCATCCTGGGCGGCCGCTTCGAAGGCCCGCGCCTGCGCGGCACCGTGCTGCCTGGCGGCGCCGACCGCCAGCTGCTGCGCGCCGACGGCGTGAAGGAGCTGGATGCGCTGTACGAACTGCAGACCGACGACGGCGCCGTCATCACCGTGCGCAACCGCGTGCTCATCGACGAGAGCGCCACCCCCGGGCGCTACGCGCGCAGCGTGCTGCAGCTCAGCGCGCCCGCCGGGCCGCACGACTGGCTCAACCGCCGCGTCTTCGTGGGCACCCTGCACAGCCTGCGCCCGGCGCGTGCGGCGGTGTGCATCCGCGTGTACGAACTGGCCTGAGCCCGCGTACGCCACCCGGCGTACAGACGCTTTTCAGGGTCTTCCCTAGCATCCGTCCGACACCACCACAAAGCCCTTCGAGGCCTTGGCGGTGGCGAAAGTCAGACCCACCAACGGATGTTTTTGAACCCTGGAGAAGCGCCATGCAACAACGTCAGAACTCGCGTCGATTCACCCTCAAAGCCCTGACGGTCGCGACCGCCCTGGGCGCCTTCGGCCTTACGGCCCACGCCGCCGACACCATCAAGGTCGGCATCCTGCACAGCCTCTCGGGCACGATGGCGATTTCGGAGACCGTGCTCAAGGACGTGGCCCTGATGACCATCGACGAGATCAACGCCAAGGGCGGCGTGCTGGGCAAGAAGCTCGAGCCCGTGGTGGTGGACCCGGCGTCCAACTGGCCGCTGTTCGCCGAAAAGGCCAAGCAGCTGATCGACCAGGACAAGGTGGCCGCCGTGTTCGGCTGCTGGACCTCGGTCTCGCGCAAGTCGGTGCTGCCGGTGTTCGAAGAGAAGAACAGCCTGCTGTTCTACCCGGTGCAGTACGAAGGCGAGGAGCTGTCCAAGAACGTGTTCTACACCGGCGCCGCGCCCAACCAGCAGGCCATCCCCGCGGTGGAGTACCTGATGAGCAAGGACGGTGGCTCGGCCAAGCGCTGGGTGCTGCTGGGCACCGACTACGTGTACCCGCGCACCACCAACAAGATCCTGCGCGCCTTCCTGAAGTCCAAGGGCGTGAAGGACGAGGACATCATGGAGGAGTACACCCCCTTCGGTCACTCCGACTACCAGACCATCATTGCCAACATCAAGAAGTTCGCGTCCGCCGGCAAGAAGACGGCCGTGGTCTCCACCATCAACGGCGACTCCAACGTGCCGTTCTACAAGGAACTCGGCAACGCCGGCCTGTCCGCCAAGGATGTGCCCGTGGTGGCCTTCTCGGTGGGTGAAGAAGAGCTGCGCGGTGTCGACACCAAGCCGCTGGTGGGCCACCTGGCCGCCTGGAACTACTTCATGAGCATCAAGAACCCGGCCAACGCCGAGTTCGTGAAGAAGTGGAGCGCGTACGCCAAGGCCAAGAACATCGCCGGCCACAAGGACAAGCCGCTGACCAACGACCCGATGGAAGCCACCTACATCGGCATCAACATGTGGGCGCAGGCCGTCGAGAAGGCCAAGTCCACCGACACCGACAAGGTCATCGCCGCCATGGCCGGCCAGACCTTCAAGGCACCGGGCGGCTTCACCAGCACGATGGACAAGGAAAACCACCACCTGCACAAGCCGGTGTTCATCGGCGAAGTGAAGGCCGACGGCCAGTTCAACGTGGTGTGGAAGACCCCGGGTCCGGTCGTGGCCGATCCGTGGAGCGACTACATCGCCGAGAACAAGGGCAAGAAGAACGTTCCCGAGAAGAAGTAAGCGGGGGTCCTGATGCGCTGGCTGCGTTTCTTTCTTGCGTTGTTGTGCCTGATCGGCGCAGCCAGTGCCCATGCCCTCACCCCGGCCGACGCCCTGGCGCTGGCCGTGGGCGACAGCGACGACCGCATCGCCGCCATCAACCGGCTGGCGGCCAAACCCGACGAGCGCACGCTCGCGCTGCTGCAGGCGCTGGGCAACGGCGCGGTCAAGGTGCAGGGTGAGCAGGTGCTGCTGATTGCCGACGACGGCAGTGCGACCGACGCCGTGACCGGCGCCGCGGTCACCCTGGCCGACGAGGCCGAAGATTCCATGGTCAACAACCGGCTGCGCGGCGCACTCGAAGCCGCGCTGTCGGTGCGCGACCTGTTCGGCAGCGATGCGCCCGCCCAGCAGGCTGCCGCGGAACTGCTGCAGAAGGCTGCGTTCGACGAACCCGACGCCGCGCAGCTGCCCCTGGTGGACAAGGCCCTGGCGAACACCGCCCTCGATGCGAAGGCGCGCACCAGCCTGGAGCGGGCGCGCGCCGCCCTGCAGCTGGCCAGCGACGACGAGGCGCAGCGCCTGGCCGCCGCGCAGGCGCTGGGCGGCATGGGCGACCCGGCGCTCAAGCCCCTGCTGGCCGCCCGGCTGGAGGCCGAGGAGAGCGCCACGGTCAAGACTGCGTTGGGCGCCGCGATGTCCGCGCTCGACCGCTCGCTGGCGATCAGCAGCGGCCTCTCGCAGGCCTTCACCGGCATCAGCCTGGGCAGCATCCTGCTGCTGGCCGCGCTGGGCCTGGCCATCACCTACGGCCTGATGGGCGTGATCAACATGGCCCACGGCGAGCTGATCATGATCGGCGCCTACGCCACCTGGCTGGTGCAGGCCTTCTTCAAGAGCGCGCTGCCCGACTGGTTCGACTGGTACCTGCTGGCCGCCATGCCGGTGGCCTTCACCGCCTCGGCCCTGGTGGGCGCGGCCATGGAGCGCAGCGTGATCCGCTTTCTCTATGGCCGGCCGCTGGAGACGCTGCTGGCCACCTGGGGCATTTCGCTGGTGCTGATGCAGGGCGTGCGCAGCCTGTTCGGCGCGCAGAACGTGGGTGTGGAAAACCCGAGCTGGATGAGCGGCAGCGTCACGCTGCTGGGCAACCTCACGCTGCCCTGGAACCGCATCCTCATCATCGCCTTCGCGGCCGCGGTGCTGATCGGTGTGACGCTGCTGATCTCGAAAACGCGCCTGGGCCTGTTCGTGCGCGGCGTGACGCAGAACCGCCCGATCGCATCCTGCATGGGCGTGAACACCGCGCGCATCGACACCTATGCGTTTGCCCTGGGTTCAGGCATCGCGGGCCTGGCCGGCTGCGCGCTGAGCCAGATCGGCAACGTCGGCCCCGACCTGGGCCAGAGCTACATCGTCGACAGCTTCATGGTGGTGGTGCTGGGTGGCGTGGGCCAGCTGGCCGGCACGGTCTACGCGGCGCTGGGCCTGGGCCTGCTGAACAAGTTCCTCGAAGGCTGGGCCGGCGCCGTGCTGGCCAAGATCGCGGTGCTCGTTTTCATCATCGTCTTCATTCAGAAACGTCCGCAAGGCATCTTTGCATTCAAGGGTCGCGAGGCATGAAGAACATGGCCCACCCCCATCGCTTCGCTCCGCCCCTCAAGGGGCAGCGCCTGCGGCCCGGCAAAGCCGGTTCCACGGCGCTCTCGACCATTCACTTCGTTCGCGAGGCTAGCCCTCTATGACCGCTGCTTCT
This sequence comes from Hydrogenophaga pseudoflava NBRC 102511, assembly GCF_001592285.1. Taxonomy (GTDB): domain Bacteria; phylum Pseudomonadota; class Gammaproteobacteria; order Burkholderiales; family Burkholderiaceae_C; genus Hydrogenophaga; species Hydrogenophaga pseudoflava. The sequence goes on from NZ_BCWQ01000021.1 coordinate 30,205, forward strand.
GTATATCTTCCTGCCCCCGGCCCGCTGCTCACGCGCGGGGCCTTCAGCGGCGTGATGGTCGCGCTGCTGGTGGTCTGCGCCGTGGCGCCCGCGCTCAACCTGTGGGTGCCCGAGGACAGCGCGTTCCACCTCTCGGACTACATGGTCGGCCTGCTGGGCAAGATCATGTGCTACGCCATCTGCGCGCTGGCCATGGACCTGATCTGGGGCTACACCGGCATCCTCTCGCTGGGCCACGGCCTGTTCTTCGCGCTCGGCGGCTACGTGATGGGCATGTACCTGATGCGACAGATCGGCCGCGACGGCAACTACGGCAGCGACCTGCCGGACTTCATGGTGTTCCTGGACTGGAAGGAACTGCCCTGGCACTGGGCGCTGTCCGACAGCTTCATCGCCACGCTGCTGCTGATCGTGCTGGTGCCGGGCCTGGTGGCCTTCGTGTTCGGCTACTTCGCCTTCCGCTCGCGCATCAAGGGCGTGTACTTCTCCATCATCACGCAGGCCCTGACCTTCGCCGCGCTGCTGCTGTTCTTCCGCAACGAGACCGGCATGGGCGGCAACAACGGCTTCACCGATTTCAAGCGCATCCTCGGCATGCCGATTGCCACGCAGGAGATGCGCATGACGCTGTTCGTCATCACCGGCCTGACGCTGCTGGGCTTTTATGTGTTCGCGCGCTGGCTGGTGGCCAGCAAGTTCGGCCGCGTGCTGCAGGCCATCCGCGACGCCGAGAGCCGCGTCATGTTCTGTGGCTACAACCCGCTGCCCTACAAGCTCACCATCTGGACCATCTCGGCCGTGATGTGCGGCATTGCCGGGGCGCTCTATGTGCCGCAGGTGGGCATCATCAACCCGGGCGAGATGAGCACCGCGGCCAGCATCGAGATTGCGGTGTGGACGGCGGTCGGTGGCCGCGCCACCCTGGTCGGCCCCATCGTCGGTGCCTTCCTGGTCAACGGCGCCAAGAGCTGGCTGACCGTGGCCTTCCCCGAGTTCTGGCTCTACTTCCTGGGCGTGCTGTTCATCGCGGTGACGCTGTGGATGCCGCAGGGCGTGGTGGGGCTGGTGAAGAAGCTGCGGGGAGGCAAGGCATGACGCCGGATCTGATGGAAGCGGGCGCGCAGCGCTACGAGAAACTGCACACCGCGGCCTTGCAAGGACAGACCGAATCGGGCGGCCGCAGCGCGGGGTATGGCCGCGTTGCGAAGGCGGGCGAGGTGGACACCACGCACGGACGCATCCTCTACCTCGAAGACGTGCACGTGTCCTTCGACGGCTTCAAGGCCATCAACGGCCTGAACCTGGACATCGCGCCCGGCGAGCTGCGCTGCATCATCGGCCCCAACGGCGCCGGCAAGACCACGATGATGGACATCATCACCGGCAAGACCCGGCCCGACAGCGGGACGGTGTTCTTCGGCAGCACCATCGACCTGCTGCGCTACCGTGAACCCGAGATCGCCGCACTGGGCATCGGCCGCAAGTTCCAGAAGCCCACGGTGTTCGAACAGCTTTCCGTGTTCGAGAACCTCGAACTCGCGCTGGCCACCGACAAGCGGGTGGGCCACAGCATGGTGTTCTCGCTCACGGGCGAGGAGAAGGACCGCCTCGCCGAAGTGCTGGGCACCATCCACCTGGCCGACAGCGCGCGCCGACAGGCCGGCCTGCTCAGCCACGGCCAGAAGCAGTGGCTGGAGATCGGCATGCTGCTGATGCAGGACCCCAGGCTGCTGCTGCTGGACGAACCGGTGGCCGGCATGACCGACGAGGAGACCGCGCGCACGGCGGAGCTGTTCCTCTCGCTCAAGGGCAAACACTCGCTGATGGTGGTGGAGCACGACATGAGCTTCATCCGCGCCATCTCCGAGAAGGTCACGGTGCTGTGCGACGGCTCGGTGCTGGCCGAGGGCACGCTCGACGAGGTGCAAGCCGACGAGCGCGTGATCGAAGTCTATTTGGGCCGCTGAGGAACCCGCCATGAGCCTTCTCGAAGTCAAGGACGTCAACCAGTACTACGGTGGCAGCCACATCCTGCGCAACGTCAGCCTCACGGCCGAGCTGGGCCAGGTGACGGTGGTGCTGGGCCGCAACGGCGTGGGCAAGACCACGCTGCTCAAATCGCTCATGGGCCTGGTGCCGATCAAGAGCGGCGCCATCACCTTCGACGGCAAGGCCATCGACAAGGCCACGCCCTACGAACGGGCCCGTGCCGGCATCGGCTTCGTGCCCCAGGGACGCGAGATCTTCGGCCGCCTGACGGTGCAGGAGAACTTGCAGATGGGGCTGGCCTACAAATCCGGCGGCACGCCCATCCCGGCCGAGCTGTTCGAGCTGTTCCCGGTGCTCAAGCAGATGCTGGGACGGCGCGGCGGCGACCTCTCGGGCGGGCAGCAGCAGCAGCTGGCGATTGCGCGTGCGCTGGCCGCGGGCCCCAAGCTGCTGGTTCTCGATGAACCTACCGAGGGCATCCAGCCGAACATCATCAAGGACATCGGCAAGGTCATCCGCATGCTGGCCGACCGCGGCAACATGGCCATCGTGCTGGTGGAGCAGTACTACGACTTCGCCGAAGAACTGGCCGACCGGTACGTGGTGATGGAGCGCGGCGAGGTGATCGCCAGCGGTCCTGGCAGCGAGATGCAGGCGAAGAACATCCGTCAGCTGGTGGCGATCTAGGCCCCCACGCTCCGCCGCTGCGCCGGATCGTCAGGCCCCGACAGCGTTCACGTTGGCCAGCAGGCCTTCGTTCTTCTGGGGCGGCTTGTAGCCCGACGACAGGGACATGCCGCCCGCCGCACGGCCGGTGTGCGCCTGTTCGCCCAGGCCGGCGTGGATGTCGGTGGTGCGGTAGCGCTCGCGCATGGCCTGCGCCTTCTGGTGCAGTTCCTCGTGGTCGGGGATGCGCGCCTCGTAGCGCTGCAGCACCAGGTGGGCCGACTCGATGATCTTGGCGTTGAGCGTCTGCTCACCGTCGTTCAGCAGCTTGACCACCGCGGCCTGCGGATCGCCCTTGAGGCTCAGGGACATGGCCTCTTCGGTCTGCTTGAGGATGTGGGCGTGGCCGCTGCGCACGCGGTTGATGAAGTCCTGGCGGCCCGTGGCGGCGCAGACCAGCAGCTCGGTGAGCGCCCTGCTGGTGCAGAAGCGCAGCGCCATGGTGTCCACCGCGGCGTCGACTTCGTAGAGCTGGATCGAGCGCATCGCCAGCCGCGTCATCAGCGCCAGCAGGTTGCAGGCCGACTCGACATCGAACGCCGGCTGGTGGATGGTCTTGGCCATGCGCCGCACGTCGTCCAGCGCCTGCGCGGTCTGGTAGTCCTGGATCGCGACCAGCGCCTCGATCACCTCCAGCAGCCGCAGCGGGCGCGGGTTGTCGGGGTACCGGTCACGGATGCGTTCCATCTGCTCGCGGCAGCGCTGCAGGCCCTTGTGTTCGGCGTTGTCCAGGCGGGCGAACGCGAGCAGCACCAGGGCCTGGGGGTCGTAGAGCTTGGAGTCCAGGCCGAGGCGGGTAGCGCGGTCGAGCATCTCGATCCCTTCCTCGCGTTCGCCGGCGTACCAGGCCATCATGCCGTGCTTGAGCAGCCGGTTGACCGACGAGGGCGTGAGCATGGTGGAGCGCTTGAAGGTGGCGAGCGCGGCCTGGAAGTTGCCCAGCTCGAACTGGGCGCGGCCCATGATGTCGTAGGCGTCGGTGTAGCCCGGGTCGGTCTCGATCAGGCTCTCCAGCGTGGTCACGGCGCGCTGCTGGAAGCCGCCCTCGACCTGCGCACGGGCCACGCCCAGCCTGGCCCAGGGCAGCGTCTTGGCCGCGATGACGGCCTCGTAGAACATCTCGGCCTCGTGCAGGTGGCCGCCGCGCAGCATCAGCTCGGCCCCGATGCGGGCCGCGTAGAGGTAGTAGGGCTTGCGCTGCTCGAAGTGCGCCTTGCACATCTGCGCGGCCTCGTCGAACCGCTGTTCGTCGATGGCGGTGAAGATGTGCCGGAGCGCGTCCTTGCGGTCGCGCGCCTGCACGATGCGCTCCACCAGGCCCGCGGCCGTGTGGGGTTTGAGCAGGTAGGCGTCCAGGGCCGATTCGGCGGCCTCCGCCACCTTGCTGTACGAGGCTTCGGACGTCACCATCACGAACACCGTGTAGAACGGCAGCAGCTGGTTGCGGCGCAGGTCGTCCAGCAGTTCCTGCCCGGTGGTGGCCTCGCGGTCGAAATACTGCTCGCAGATCACGACGTCGAAGGGCCAGGTCTCCAGCTTGGTGCGGGCGTCCGCGACGCGCGGGCACTGCACGATGGTTCCCACGCCGGCGTCCCGCAGCTGCCCGACGATGATCGACCGCGACAGCGGGTTGCCGTCGATGACGAGCGCTTTGGCGTCATGGAGCGGGGCGGACATGGTGGACGGGTGCGGGAGGCGCGGCCGGGATGGTGATGGTCGTGGTGGATCCTGCCCCGATTCTGTGCAGGCAGGCCCAGGCCCGATCGGCCGAACAACGCCGCAAAACCCGGGCAGTTCGACGGAGGATCAGACCCGCCAGATGCGGGGGGCGTCGCCCGGCAGGCCCCAGGCCGCCGGGCGCAGCGCCGCCCAGACGGCCTGCAGGCCAGCCATCAGCGGCTCGACCAGCGGCGCCACGGCCCGCACCTCCAGCACCCGGTCGTTGGGGCAGGTGGTGCCGGCCACCACCCCGGCCGGGGCTTGTTGCAGGGCTTCGCGCGCCACCTCCAGCAGGTGCTCGCGCCGCTCGCGTGCCAGCGGGCTGCCGGTGGCGAACACCAGCGTGCCCAGGCAGCGGTGGCCGCCCAGACCGAGGGGTGAGTCCAGCAGGCGCCGGTCGTGCGCGGCGATGCGCGCCTGCTCCAGCCAGCAGCCGGGAATCTCCAGCCGCTGCCGGAACTCGCCCTGCTCGTAGGGCTGGGCCGCACCGGGCAGGCCCAGCGCGGTGACGTCCCAGGCCATCAACTCGGCGCCCTCGGCCAGGGTGGCACTCCAGCGGTTGTCGGCCCGGCAGCCGGGGTAGGCAATGGTTTCCAGCGGCAGCCACTCCAGCCGCGCGCCCGCGTCCAGCTGCAGCCGCACCTGTTGTGTGGCGAAGGCCTCGTCGCTGGCGTAGAAGCGGGTGGCGCCCGGGGTGCTGACCAGGGCATGGGCGCCGGCGCCGACCTGCACGCCGATGTCCAGCACGTCCCCGCCGACCAGACCGCCCGGCGGGTGCACGATCACGTTGTGGCAGACCGCGTCGCCCTCGGGGTAGAGGCTCTTGAAGATGCGCAGCGGGCCGTCGTGCGAGTGCTGCAGGACGGTGCGTTCACCTTGTCGCTGGTAGTCGAGGGAAAGACGGGCGTGCCAGGGCATCGGGCGAGTGTAGGCGGTGCTTCAGCGGGTTTCGCCGCCGGGCCGCCCCAAGGCGAAACAGCCCCCCTGGGGGGCAGCGACCCGCGCAGCGGTGGAGCGTGGGGGCGTTATTTCTTCCAGAAGTCGCGGTGCGGCGCCACCATCTCGGCTTCCAGCGCCGGGATCGGGCCGATGACCTCGATGGCTTTCTGCCCGCGCGCGATCAGCTCGCGGCAGGGCAGGGCGAGCGTGGGGTTCTCGGCGTGGTTGCCGGTGAGCGCGAGCAGGGCCTCTTCGCTGGCGCCGTAGACGATGCGGCCGATGTTGGCCCAGTAGACGGTGCCGGCGCACATGGCGCAGGGCTCGAAGGTGGTCACCAGGGTGCAGCCCGAGAGGAAGCCGGCCGGGTAGTTGAGCGAGGCCGTGCGCGCCAGCGTGGCCTCGGCGTGGTGCACGGTGTCGATGTTGCCCTGCTCGGCCAGCACCGTCTCGCCGTCGGGCGCCACCAGCAGCGCACCGAAGGGGTGGCGGCCCATCTGCATCGCGCGCAGGGCCACGTCGTTGGCGCGGCGCAGGTGCCGCGCGATCTGGTCGTCGTTCATCAGCCTTGCGATCCTCTGTGGGCCCAGCCGGTGGTGTGCTTCTCGATGAAGCTGAACAGCTCGTACATCACCATGGCCATGATGCCGACCACCAGCAGGCCGCTGAACGCCAGGCCCATCTGCATCGAGCTGCCGGCCGAGATCAGCAGGTAGCCGATGCCTTCGTTGGCGGCGGTCATCTCCGACACCGTGGTACCGACGAAGGCGAGCGTGATGGCGACCTTGAGCGAGCCGTAGAAGTAGGGCATGGAGCGTGGCAGGCCCACCTTGACCAGCACGTCCCAGCGCCGGGCACCGAGCACCCGCAGCACGTCTTCCAGCTCGGGCTCCAGCGTGGCCAGGCCGGTGGCGATGTTGACCATGATGGGGAAGAAGCTGATGAGGAAGGCCGTGAGGATGGCCGGCCCCGCGCCGATGCCGAACCACACCACCAGGATGGGCACGAAGGCCGCCTTGGGCAGGGCGTTGAAGGCCGTCATCAGCGGATAGACCGCCGCGTAGGCGATGCGCGACGAACCGATCAGGAAGCCGAGCAGCACGCCCACCACGATGGCGATGGCGAACCCGGCCATGGTGACCCAGAAGGTGCGCCAGGCGTGGCCCAGGATCACCTCCTTGAACTCCACCGTCTGTTCCCAGATGCGCGAGGGGCTGGGGAAGATGAACTCCGAGACCTGGAAGCCGCTGCAGATCACTTCCCAGATCACGATGATCGCGACCAGCAGCAGAAAAGGCGACCAGCGCTCCATCTGTTTCTTGTTCATGCGATGGCTTTCACTGGTTGATCGCGGCGCCTGCTTTTCGCATGGCTCCAATGTGGCCGCGCAGCTCGTGCACGATGTCGGTGAACTCGGGCGTGTAGGTCACTTCCAGGTCGCGCGTGCGCGGGATCGGGATCTCGCGCTGCACCACGAAGCGGCCCGGGCTTTTGCTCATGCAGTACACCGTGTCGGCCAGGAACACGCTCTCGCGCAGGTCGTGCGTGACCAGGATGACGTTGAACTGCTGCGCTTCCCACAGGTCGCGCAGCGTGCACCAGAGCTCTTCGCGGGTGAAGGCGTCGAGCGCGCCAAAGGGCTCGTCCAGCAGCAGCATCTTGGGCTCGTGAATGAGCGCGCGGCAGATGCTGGCGCGCTGCTGCATGCCACCCGAGAGTTCCCACGGAAACTTCTTTTCCATGCCGCCCAGGCCCACGCTGGCCAGCAGCTTCTTCGCCCGCTCCTCGAACTCCTTGCGCCGGTCCTTGAACTGGTGCCGGAAGGGTTCGACGATCTCCAGCGGCAGCAGCACGTTGTCCAGCGTCGTGCGCCAAGGCAGCAGGCTCGGCGCCTGGAAGGCCATGCCCGAAATTTTCAGCGGGCCGTTGACGGGCTGGCCGTCGATGGTGATCTTGCCCATGCTGGGCATCTTCAGCCCGGTGGTGAGCTTCATGAAGGTGGACTTGCCACAGCCCGAAGGCCCGACGATGGCGATGAACTCGCCTTGCCGCACCTTCAGGTTGATGTCCTCGACGGCGAAGATGTTCTTCGCCAGCAGGTCGTCGTTGTAGGCCAGCCAGACCCCGTCGAAGTGGACGAAGGCCTGGTCGGCCCCGGAGGGCGCAGCGGGCATCACTTCTTGGCCGGGGGCAGCACGTTGAGTTCGGCCGCCGACGGCAGCATGGAACCGTTCCACACCTGCGCCACGTCGACGCGGTTCTTGGTGCCGTAGGCGTCGGACACCTGCGAGGCCATCAGCGCCATGCGGCCGGGCACGATCTGGCCGAAGCCTTCCTTGCGCGCATCGGGACTGGCGATCACCGAGTCCACCGCCAGCTGCAGGCGGCGGGTTTCCAGGGCCACGTTGATGATGCCGTCGCGTGCCTTGACGGTCTCGATGGTGGCGGCCGGGTTGGCCATGACTTCCTTGGCGCCCTTGGCGAAGGCCGCGAGGAATGCCTTGACCGCGGCCGGGTTCTCCTTGATCAGCTTGGGGCTGGCGATCACCACGTTGCCGTACAGCTTCACGCCATGGTCGGCATAGGGCAGGATGACCACGTCCTCGGTCTTCACACCGCGCGCTTCCAGGTTGAGCAGCGAGGTGAAGGAGAAGCCGGTGATGGCGTCGATGTCGCCGCGCACCAGCATGGTTTCGCGCAGCGGCGGGTCCATCGAGGTCCAGGCCACATTGCCGACGCCGTTGGCCTTCTGGAAGATCGGGAAGGCCTTGCGGCCGGCGTCGAACACCGGGGCGCCGAGCTTCTTGCCATTGAGGTCGGAGGGCTTGGTGATGCCGCTCTTCTTGAGCGCCAGCACCGCGGCGGGCGTGTTGTTGTAGACCATCATCACGGCCACCGGCTTGTTGGGCGCGTCCGGGTTGTTGGCGTGGAATTCCATCAGCGCGGCCATGTCGGCAAAACCCATGTCGTAGGTGCCCGAGGCCACTCGGGTGACGGTGCCGCCGGAGCCGTTGCCGGCGTCGATGGTGACGTTCAGGCCGGCGGCCTTGTAGTAGCCCTTGGCCTCCGACTGCAGGAACAGCGCGGCGGGGCCTTCGAAGCGCCAGTCGAGCTGGAACTTGATGGGCGTCTGGGCGGAGGCGCTGCCGAAGGCGGCTGCGGCGGCCAGGGCGGCGGTGAGCTTGAGAAGGTGGCGTTTGTTCATGGCGAGGGTCTCCGTCGGGGTGGGGCGCTCAGGGATGCGGAAGGGTGCTGAAAGCGGGTCAGCAATTTCGATGCCAGGCGCGGGCGCAGCCTGTGCATTGAACACAGAAGGTGTATACAGATTCTTGGGGCTCCCGCTGGAGGCGTCATCCTGACTAACCCTGTGTTGGTGCGGCGTGCACAAAAAAGGGGCCCCGTGTGGGGCCCCTGCGGAGCTTGGGGGACGTGAATCCAGCGCTGGAGCGTGGGGCCTGGTTCAGTGCGCCTCGGCCTGTTTCGCCGCGTGGATGGCGGCGGCTTCATCGGCCTTGCCGCCGTTGAAGAACAGGTTCAGCAGCACGGCACTGATCGAGGCCAGCAGGATGCCCGACTCGATCAGCGGGTGGATGGCGTGCGGCATCCACTGCGAGTACTTGGGCGCGATCAGCGGGATCATGCCCACGCCGATGGAAATCGCCACGATCAGGGCGTTGTTGCGCTGGGTCTTGAAGTCCACGCCACCCAGGATGCGGATGCCGGTGGCCGCCACCATGCCGAACATCACCAGACCCGCACCGCCCAGCACCACGGTGGGCAGCGACTCCACCAGCGCCGCCATCTTGGGCAGCAGGCCCAGCACCAGCAGGATGACGCCGGCGGCCACGCAGACGAAGCGGCTCTTGACGCCGGTGACCGCGACCAGGCCCACGTTCTGCGAGAAGCTGGTGTAGGGGAAGGTGTTGAAGATGCCGCCGATGAGGGTGCCCAGGCCGTCGGTGCGCAGACCGCGGGCCAGCGCCGGCTGGTCGATCTTGCGGTCCGTCATCTCGCCCAGGGCCAGGAACATGCCGGTGGATTCGATCATCACCACGATCATCACCAGCGTCATGGTCAGCACCATGACCGGGTCGAAGATGGGGATGCCGAAGTGGAAGGGCAGCACCACGTCCACCCACTTGGCCTGGCCGACCTTGTCGAAATGCATCATGCCCATCATCGTCGCCATGACCCCGCCGACCACGATGCCGATCAGCACCGAGATGTTGGCCAGGAAGCCTTTGGCAAACCGGGCCACCAGCAGGATGGTGGCCAGCACCACGGCCGACACCGCGATGCCCGGCAGGGCGGCGTAGCGCGGGTTGGGCTCGGTGGGTGCCAGGGTCAGGCCCTGCGGCACAGGCGGGTAGCCGGGGGTGCCGGCGGCCGCGGCGCTGCGCAGCGTGCTCAGCCACTCGCTGTGCTCCGGCGGCACCACCGACGGCGCGGTGGGGCCCACCGGGTTGCCGAAGATCCAGTTGATGCCCACGCGCATCAGGTTGATGCCGATGACGGCGATGATGGTGCCGGTGACCACCGGCGGAAAGAAGCGCAGCAGGCGGCTGACCATCGGCGCGATCACGATGGAGATGACCCCCGCGCCGATGATGGCGCCGAACAGCATGCGCGCGCCGTCGGTGCCGGGGGTGGTGTTGGCGATGGCCACCATGGGGCCGACGGCGGCGAAGGTCACGCCCATCATCACGGGCAGCTTGATGCCGAACCACTGCGTGACGCCCAGCGCCTGGATCAGCGTGGCGATGCCGCAGCAGAACAGGTCGGCCGAGATCAGCATGGCCACCTCCTGCGGGCTGAGCTTGAGGGCCCGGCCGACGATCAGCGGAACCGCGACCGCGCCCGCGTACATCACCAGCACATGTTGCAGGCCCAGCGCGGTCAGCTTGCTGCCGGGCAGTTGTTCGTCCACGGGGTGCACCGTTGTTGACATGGCATCTCCTTTTGCATGCAAAACTGTATACACATTATGTGTACCCGTATCTGGCGAAGACATCGGGGAAACCCTCGTGAGCGGCGCTGGCCGACGGGTGGCGTCCGGGCCGCGGGCACAAAAAAAGGGACGCCGGAGCGTCCCTGTGTGCCGGGCGGGTGGCCGCTCAGCCGCGCGGGCTGGCCGCTGCGGCCAGGGCCGTCATGTTGAGCACGCGGCGCACGGTGGCGGCCGGCGTCAGGATGTAGGCGGGGCGGGCCACGCCGGTCAGCACCGGGCCCACGGTCACGCCGCCGCTGGCGGTGGTCTTGAGCACGTTGTAGAGGATGTTGGCGGCGTCCACGTTGGGGCAGACCAGCAGGTTGGCCGAGCCGCTGAGCGTGGAGTCGCCCAGGTAGGCCTGGCGGATCTCGGGTTGCAGCGCGGCGTCGCCGTGCAGCTCGCCGTCGCACTCGATGCCCGGGTGCTGGGCCACGAACAGGTCGCGCGCGGCGCGCATCTTTTTCGCGGAGGCGCGCTTGCTGGAGCCGAAGCTCGAGTGCGAGAGGAAGGCCACCTTGGGCGGCAGGCCGAAGCGCTGCACCTGCTGCGCCGCCATCCAGGCGATCTCGGCCAGCTGCTCGGCCGTCGGGTCTTCGTTGACGTAGGTGTCGGCGATGAACAGTGGGCCGCTGGCCGTCATCAGCGCGTTGACCGCGGCGTAGTTGTTCACGCCGGGCGCCTTGCCCAGGATGGCGTCGATGCGCTCCAGGTGGGTGGCGTAGGTGCCGACCAGGCCGCAGATCAGCGCATCCGCATCGCCCAGCGAGAGCATCAGCGAACCGATGATGGTGTTGGAGCGGCGCACCGCGGCCTTGGCCACCTCGGGCGTGGCGCCATTGCGCTTCATCAGGCCGTGGTAGTGCTCCCAGTACTGGCGGAAACGCGGGTCGCCTTCGGGGTTGACGTTCTCCACGTCCACACCCAGACGGATGCGCAGGCCCGCCTTCTGGATGCGCGCCTCGATCACGGCCGGGCGGCCGATCAGGATCGGCGTGGCCAGGCCGTCGTCGATCGCCATCTGCGCGGCGCGCAGCGCGCGCTCGTCCTCGCCGTCGGCGTAGGCCACGCGCTTCTTGTTCGCGGGCAGGGCCTTGGCGGCGTTGAAGATCGGGCGCATCAGGATGCCGGTCTGCGTCACGAAGCGCGAGAGCGACTGCCGGTAGGCGTCCATGTCGGTGATCGGGCGGGTCGCAACGCCCGAGTCGGCGGCGGCCTGGGCCACGGCCGGCGCGATCTTGAGGATCAGGCGCGTATCGAAAGCCTTGGGGATGATGTAGTCGGGGCCGAACGCCAGGTCCTGCCCGGCGTAGGCGGCGGCCACTTCGTCGCTGGTCTCGGCCTTGGTCAGGTCGGCGATCTGGCGCACGCAGGCCATCTTCATTTCTTCCGTGATCTTGGTGGCGCCGCAGTCCAGCGCGCCACGGAAGATGTAAGGGAAGCACAGCACGTTGTTGACCTGGTTCGGGTAGTCCGAACGGCCGGTGGCGATGATGCAGTCCGGCCGCGCGGCCTTGGCCACCTCGGGGCGGATCTCGGGCTCGGGGTTGGCCAGCGCCAGGATGATGGGCTGGCGGCCCATGCTCTTGACCATGTCGGCGTCCACCACGCCCGCCGCCGAGCAGCCCAGGAACACGTCGGCGCCGTTCATGGCGTCGGCCAGGGTGCGCGCCGACGAGGTGCGGCAGTAACGCTGCTTGGACTCGTCCAGCTTGCCGGCCTTGGCGTCGTCGCGTTCGGTCTGGATCACGCCCTTGGAGTCACAGACCAGGATGTTCTCGATGTTCACGCCCAGGTTGACCATCAGGTCCAGGCAGGCGATGGCCGCCGCACCCGCGCCGCTGACCGCGACCTTGACCGCGCCGATGTCCTTCTTGACCAGTTCCAGGCCGTTGATCAGCGCCGCGCTGGAGATGATGGCCGTGCCGTGCTGGTCGTCGTGGAAGACCGGGATCTTCATGCGGTCGCGCAGCTTGCGCTCGATGTAGAAGCACTCGGGCGCCTTGATGTCTTCCAGGTTCACCCCCCCCAGCGTGGGCTCCAGCGCCGCGATGATGTCGACCAGCTTGTCCGGGTCGCGCTCGGCCAGCTCGATGTCGAACACGTCGATGCCGGCGAACTTCTTGAACAGGCAGCCCTTGCCCTCCATCACCGGTTTGGAGGCCAGCGGGCCGATGTCGCCCAGGCCCAGCACGGCGGTGCCGTTGGTGATCACGCCCACCAGGTTGCCGCGGCTGGTGTACTCCGAGGCCAGGGCCGGCTCGGCCTCGATGGCCAGGCAGGGAAAGGCCACGCCCGGCGAATAGGCCAGCGACAGGTCGCGCTGGTTGGACAGCGGTTTGGTCGGGACGACGGCGATCTTGCCCTTGTTGGGCGAGCGGTGGTATTCGAGCGCGGCGTCGCGCAGGGCTTGTTCGGCGGGGGTCATGAGGTCTCCAGAGTGCGAACCGCCCGGCGGGGCGGGCGGTCATTGTGTCACGGGGTGGGGGGCGCGTTCATGCGGACTTCAACAGGTCCAGCAAGGTGCGAGCCACCACCTTGGTGGCGCGGCGCAGGTCTTCCAGCACCAGGTTCTCGTCGGCCCGTTTGGCGTTCGACTCGCGCACCGTGCGGGGGCCGGCGCCGTAGATCACGCCCGGGATGCCGTGTTCGCCGTAGATGCGCACGTCGGTATAGAGCGGCGTGCCGACGGCGGGGATGGGTTCGCCGAACAGCTCGCTGCCGTGTTTCTGGAGGGCCTCGACCAGAGGTTTGTTGCCCGGCAGGGGCTTGAGCGCGCGCGCCAGCAGGATGCGCTTGACATCCACGCTGATGGCGCGCCCGCCGCGCGGGGGCTGGTAGCGGGCGGCGGCCTCGGCGATGGTGCGGCGCAGCGCAGCCTCGACCTCGGCCGGGTCTTCCTCGGGAATCATGCGGCGGTCCAGCTTGATCACCACCTTGCCGGGGATCACGTTGGTGTTGGTGCCGCCCTGGATCAGGCCGACGTTGAGGTAGGGGTGGGTGATGCCTTCAACGCCCGAGCGCACCTTCAGGTAGTCGGCGTTCAGGGCGTACAGCGCGTTCAGGATGTGCACCGCGCCCTGCAGCGCGTCGGTGCCGCTGTCGGGGATGGCCGCGTGCGCCATGTCGCCGTGCACGGTGACCTCCAGCTGCAGGCAGCCGTTGTGCGCCACCACCACCTGGTAGCTGAAGCCGGCGGCGATCATCAGGTCGGGCTTGGTCAGGCCCTTCTCCAGCAGCCAGCCCGGGCCGACCTCGCCGCCGTATTCCTCGTCGTAGGTCACGTGCAGTTCCACGCCACCCTTCAGGGGCGCACCCAGCGCTTCCAGCGCACGGATCGCGAAGGTGAAGTTGGCGATGTCGCACTTGCTCACCGCGGCGGCGCGGCCGTAGATCTTGCCGTCCGCGATCTCGCCGCCATAGGGGTCGCGCGTCCAGCCCTCACCGGGCGGCACCACGTCGCCGTGGGCGTTGAGCGCGATGGTCTGACCGCCGTCGCCGAAGCGGCGGCGCACGATCAGGTTGGTGATGGTTTCCAGCCCGGCGGCCTTGACCTCGGCCTCGGGCACGGCGTGCTTCTCGGCGGTCAGGCCCATCGCGGCGAGCAGTTCGGCGGTGCGCTCGGCGTGCGGCGCGTTGTTGCCCGGGGGCGTGTCGGTGGGCACGCGGATGAGTTCCTGCAGGAACTTCACTTCCTCGTCGAAGTGGGCGTCGATCCAGGCGTCGAGTTGCTGTTGGGCGGTGGTCATGGCGGCTTTCAGTGGGATTCGGTGGTCAGTTGGTGCAGCACGTGGTCGAAGGCCTTGACGGCCAGGTCCATGTCGTCGGCGGTGCTGGATTCGAGCGGGTTGTGGCTGATGCCGCTGTTCTCGCCACGCACGAACAGCATGGCCTGCGGCATCACCTCGTGCAGCTTCATGGCGTCGTGACCCGCGCCGCTGGGCATGCGGTGCAGCGGCACGCCCAGCGCGGTGGCGGCGGCCTCCCAGCGCGCCTGCCATGCGGGGGCGCTGGGCGCTGCGGCGGCGCGCATGGTTTCTTCCAGCGAGTGGCGCAGGCCGCGGCGTGTGCAGATCTCGCCCAGCTTCGCCAGCACGTCCTGCGCCAGCGCATCGCGTTGCGCATTGGTCGGTGCACGCATGTCCAGGCTGAACCGGCAGGCGCCGGGCACCACGTTGATGGAACCATTCGGCACCTGCAGCATGCCCACGGTGGCGACCGAGTCACCATCCTGCGCGGCGCGCTGCTCGGCGTAGAGGATCAGTTCGGCCACCGCAGCGGCGGCGTCGCGGCGGCGGTCCATGGGCGTGGTGCCGGCGTGGCTGGCCATGCCCAGAACCTCGCCGAGATAGCGCACGCTGCCGTTGATGCTGGTCACGATGCCCAGCGGCAGGTTCAGCTCGTTGAGGACCGGCCCCTGCTCGATGTGCACCTCGATGAAGCCCAGGTACTGCGCCGGGTCACGCTGCAGCCTAGGGATGTCGTCGATGCACAGGCCGGCGTGCTGCATGGCCTCGCGCATGGTGATGCCATCGGCGTCCTTCTGGTCCAGCCAGGCGGGGTCGAAGTGGCCGGTGAGCGCGCCCGAGCCGAGGAAGGTGGCCTTGTAGCGCTGGCCTTCTTCTTCCGCGAAGCCCACGACCTCGATGCCGAAGGGCAGGCGCTGGCCGGCCGCGTGCAGCTTCTGCACGCAGGCCATCGGCACGAAGATGCCCAGTCGCCCGTCGTACTTGCCGCCGTTGCGCACGGTGTCGTAGTGGGAACCCGTCAGCAGGTATTTCGCACCGGGCGTGGCCGGGTGGTAGCGGCCGACCACGTTGCCCACGGCGTCGATCTCGATCTCGTCGAAACCGCAGTCCTTCATCCAGTGGCTGATGCGCTGGGCGCAGGCGCGGTGCGCGTCGGTGAGGTAGGTGACGGTCAGCTGGCCCTTCTCGGCATAGCCCGGGTCGCTGTGCTGCGCCAGCTTCTCCTGCCAGTCCCACACCAACTGACCGTCCACCGGCTCGAAGCCGAACTTGTCGTTCAGCCGGATCTCGGCGATGCGGTGGATGTTGCGCAGGCACTCCTGCCGTTCGAAGTCCGGGTGGCCGTGCACGCGGCGCTCGAAGGCCTCGATGATCTGTGCCTTGGTGAGGCCGGTGCCCCGCGGGCCGCGCACCGCCAGGATGAAGGGGAAGCCAAAGCGCGCGTTGTAGTCGGCGTTGAGCTGCTGGATGTGCGCGAACTCTTCCGGCGTGCAGTTCGTGAGACCCGCCTTGGTCTGCTCGTTGGTCGACTCGGCCGTCAGCGTCTTGCTCACCATGGCCTTGCCGGCCAGTTCCGGGTGGGCGCGGATCAGGGCCAGCTGCGGCTCCACGCCGGCCTCGTCGAGCACGCGCGTCATCGCGTGCTTGAGCTGCGCCAGCGACACGAACGGGCGCTGCGCCAGGGCGCGCTCGGCGATCCAGGGCGAATGCTCGTACAGGCCGTCGAGCATCTGCCGCGCCTCGGGCAGGGGCGCGGCGTTGAGTTGGTCCAGGGTCAGGGGCATGGGGGTGACCTCAGGCAGGGTTCAGCGGGTGCGTGGCCTTCCAGTGCCTCGCGATGTCCAGCCGGCGCGCCACCCACACCTGGTCGTGCGACTGGATGTGGTCCAGGAAGCGCTGCAGCGCGGTGATGCGGCCGGGCCGGCCGAGCAGGCGGCAGTGCATGCCGATGCTCATCATCTTGGGCCGGTCCAGGCCGTCGGGGTCGCCTTCGGCATAGAGCGCGTCGAAGGTGTCCTTCATGTACTGGAAGAACGGGTCGGCGTGCGAATAGCCCTGCGGCAGTGCGAAGCGCATGTCGTTGCAGTCGAGGGTGTAGGGCACGATGAGCTGGTGCGCGTCCGTTCCGTCGGTCTTGCGCACCTTCATCCAGAACGGCAGGTCCTCGCCGTAGTAGTCGCTGTCGTATTCGAAGCCACCGAAGTCGGCCACCAGGCGGCGCGTGTTGGGGCTGTCGCGGCCGGTGTACCAGCCCAGCGGGCGCTCGCCCGTGAGCCCTTCGATGATCTGCATCGCCTCGGCCATGTGGGCGCGCTCGGTGGCCTCGTCCACGTTCTGGTAGTGGATCCACTTGAGACCGTGGCAGGCGATGTCGTAGCCGAGTTCCCTGAACGCCGCGGTCAGCTCCGGGTGCTTCTGCAGGGCGGTCGATACGCCGAACACGGTCAGCGGCAGGCCGCGCTTCTCAAACTCGCGCAGGATGCGCCAGACGCCCGCGCGCGAGCCGTACTCGTAGATGCCTTCCATGCTGATATGGCGGGG
>NZ_BCWQ01000022.1 GCF_001592285.1 Hydrogenophaga pseudoflava NBRC 102511
AGCGGTGTTCCACTGCAAGGTCCTTGATGGCGATTTCCGTTGGCTCCTTCGGCAGGATGCCGTGTCTCAGCGCCCCAATTACAGCCGCTGCAGAGGGGCCTCCGAAGCTCAAGTAGTACCCCCATGGCATTCGACTGAAGGAATCAAGCGCCATGGTCAGAGTAGGTCTCCCTAAGGGCAACCAGGTGCGCTCGTCGACGAGAAACAGGTCCATAGGCGTGTGATCGATCTCGATCCGCTCCAGGATGCGCGTGGTCTTGACGCCTGCCTTGCCGACCCGAAAGCGCCGATCCGCACTGGCCTTGCCCTCCTTGAGCACGGTCATCTCATAGAGGTCGGCTCTGGCCAACATCCGATACGCGGTTCGTTCGCAGGGTGGAACGCACGGTGTGGCTGACAGCGACTGCCGGTTCTCGATCTCGATCTTTGCCAGCAAGCGCGAATAGATGTTCTTTACCGTTGCCAAGGGCGAGGTGTTGTATGCCTCTGCTGTTGCCTCTGACAACAGCTCATGCACCCTTGTGCCTTGGCGTGGCCTCTTGCTGCCACGCAGATCGAACCTGGGAACGAGAGCTCGCGAATCTTTCGCCGCCATGAATCGCTTGTGCCAACGGTAGATCGTGATCACGCTGGGAGGCTTTGCGTCGCTGATCCTTTCCGCGACTTGCTCAATGATCGGCACCAGGTAGTCGGGCGTGAACACCGGCTTGCCCTCGGCGCAGATGGCCTCCAGGTAGCTGCGGCGGCGTTTGGCCTCCTTTTGCACCTCCGCAGGGAGTTGGTCCAGTGGTCTGGAGTAGGTCGGTATCGACTTGGGGGACCGTTCCTCGGTAGTCGAGGCAGAGATCAACCCTTGTGCAAAGTCATCCAGCAACTGCTGTCGCTGCACAAGGGATAGGGAGCCATCGGGGATGGTTTCCAGAAGTACTTCGCCGTTGGGCTGCAACCTGTCGATCCGAAAGGTCCCGCCTTGCCACTCAAAAACCATGTTCTTGCGCAAGCCAAAACCAGCCATCGTCTGCCTCCGTTGTGTGAGTCAATAGGGTCTCGGGCGAAAGGGGTGCATCAAGGCGGCAACGCAGCAGCCCGGCCATGAGCAAGCTGTAGGGATCAGCGCCGTGTGCTGCCAATACCTGGGTAGCCCGGGCCAGGCTCGCGGGAAGGTCCATCGCGCATCGGTGCAAGGCAGACTGTGCAAACGCGCTGGTCAGGCGAACGCGCATCGCCTGGTGGCAAATCGCTCGCACGTTGGTCTGTCTGGGTTCTTGCCGCAGCACTTCATCGGTCAGGACGACGAAGGCCTGGCCGCTGCGTTTGAGGTGCGCGGCCACGCATTGCAGCTTGTGCCGAATGTCTTCCCTCGCAAGAAAAACGGCAGGCTTCACTTCGACCCAGATGCTTGTGCCGCATTGCAGAGTCACTTCCAGATCGGGGGTATATCTGCGCACACGACCCCCATCGGGGAAGGTGATGGTGGTCGGCTGCTCCCGATACCTGACCACTTGAGGTGAGGCTTCCAGAAGGTAGATGGCGTCAAGTTCGAGCAGACCCTCGTGGTGCACCAGGCGCCCGTTTTTTCTGCTGGGAAACTTGCCCCGCATGATCCCGCCGGAAGGGCTGATCACCTGCCGCGCGCGACGGTGGTTGTCGCCCACGGGCGTTCGCCCGTTCCAATGACCGCTCCACAGGTTTGTGGTCATGGGTGTTCTCCTGGCCATGGAGCGGGCAGCACCGCGCCCTCCGCCATGGCAATGACAGTTGGATATGACTGTTTTTGGGCGTAGCTACGCCCGCATCGGGCTATCTCAGCCGATGAAAACAGTGGTTTGGGGAGGGGAGCGGTCTTGACGCTGGGAAATGCGTCCGCGATACTGAAGGTGTCATCCGAGGTATCGACAGATGCTTCACCCAACGGGGCAAGCCGCAAGGTTTGTCCCGTTTTCTACATGGGCGCCTCCATGCTGGTTCGGCGCTTCAGTCGGCGCGCTGGTTCGCGGGATTCGTGCATGGTGCCGCGCAACGCCAGCACCTCTCGGATCATTCGCACTTGCGCGGGCGTGAGGTGCTCAATCTCGCCGCGTAGATCGCTGAGGAGCCGGTAGATGTCGGCGGGGGCATCCGGCTCGATCACAAGCTTGCGGTGTGACTCCTGGGCTGCGGCGCGCAAGGCTTCCTGTTCTTCCTTGGTCAGCGGGATTGCCGCTGTCAGGCGCTCCACGAACTCATCGGTGGGCGGTCCCTTCAGTCCAACTTCGAGCGCGGATATGTAACTTTGCTCGTAGCCGACGAGCTTTGCTAATTCGACTTGGCGAAGGCCATGCCTAACTCGGATGGAATGCAGGGACTCAGAGAACGGGCTCATGACCCGAAATTCTGGACCGAACTCTCGGTCGTGTAAATATAAAAAAGTCGTTATAGATCAGTGAGGTACGGAGCTTGGAGGCAAAAAGTTGAGTATTTGCAAATTTCGTCATTTCAGCATTTTTACATTTAATCATTGGTGCGTTTGATGCGATCTTTTGATTGCTGCGGCTGCGCTTTTCCTATTGCTATAGAAATGTGAACACAAGAACTGAGACTCGCACGAAGTTTCATAATGTAAAAGTCTCTGTTTTGCCGTAATTTCAGAAGAGCTGTCAATCCGGGGGGTGTTGGCGGATCGCCATGAGCAGAGCAGGTCAGTCCCTGCAGCGATGACCTGATGTGTCTCCGCACTAGTTCACAGCGCCACCCTTCGCCTTGACATTGGTCCTCGCTGGGTGGATTGGTGACGTCCACTCCTTCGGCTGCTGTCATGCCTGGACCTGTAGGTGCATGCTAGTTCGGCGGACGGCGCACTGAGCTATGCCGCAAACGTTTAAAGACCGCAGCCACCTGCGCTCGCTACGCCTAAACCAAGAAGACGGTTCTTACCGAAGGAAGATGTCCGCTTGGTCATCTAGGCGCGCTTTGACGCGCTCCCAGTCCGGCATGTACAGCGTCAAGGTTCGGTAGAAGGCGCTGCTATGGTTGTAATGCTTCAGGTGGCACATCTCGTGAAGCAGCACATAGTCAATGGCCTCACGCTGCGCAGCCACCAGCCGCGGATTGAGTGTCAGTCGACCCGATGGGGAGCAGCTGCCCCATTGGCGGGTCATGAACTGCAAGCGAAACGACGGCACCTCGCGAACCCACCTCAACGGCTCGGAAATAACGTTGAGGCGTATCGCGAAAACTTCCCGAGCCCGTTCGCGATACCAAGTGTCGATACACGCGCGGATCTGATCGACGTCGTGGCAAGGCACATTCACCACCACAAACGCTCCACGCAACTTTGCCTCGGCAGCGCTCGCCGGCTCAACCACAACCTTGAGCCGATATCGCTTGCCAAGGTAGTGGATGGACTCTCCGCTCACGTACTCGCGCGGCAGCACATGCACCATCCGCGCCTTGGCAGCAGCGACATGCTGACTGATCCAGCGCGAGCGCTTGCGGACCGCCGCCAGGACGTCGGCTAACGGGGTTGACGGTGGCGCGTCGACCTGCACGCGGCCATCTGGCTCAACGTGGATCGCTACCCGCGGAACAACGCGTGTGGTTTGCCGCCGCAACGTGAAAGCAATCTGCTCATCACCGTACGCCACTCGGTGCTGACCATCGAAACCCAACGTCTCCATGGTCAAGCCTTGCTGAGGCCGATGCGGGTGATCTGGATGACTTGTTCCACCACCTGCTTGGCGTTGTCCAGCCCCAGGCTGCCAAAGAGCAGTGGCAGCAGCCCCTTGCGAATCGCTGCCTCGATGTTCTGGGGGTTGAGTGAGTTCTCAGCGACTGCATCCTTGACCACGGTGTCGATGGCCAGGGACTGCTGCACCAAGCGCTCAAGGGCCTGGGATTCCAGAGCGGCAAAGCTGTCTTCACCCAGCACCAAGCGGATGGCACCAAAGTAGGCCTTGGCATGTGGGTTGGCTGCCAGCTCATCCGGCGTACCGGGCGTCGCCCGCGACGCCACCTGTTCCTCGAAAGACTTGAACAAGGCGTACTGTTTCAGCGGGTGGTCGAACATTGCCTCCGCCTCGGCAATCGCCTGGCGCAGCAACTCACCGAACACCTTCTGTGCGTACGGATCCTCAGCGAGTTCTTGCTCGATGGTCTTCCGCAGCCGGGTCCGGATCATGTCCGTCTCATTGCGGGTCTTCTCTTCCGACCAGTCCTCAGGCTTCTCGGCCTGGCCTAACTGATGCACCAGATAGACGCCCTCGGGGTCGCGCACCTCGGTACCGATGACCTGCTTGTCGACCAGCTTGCGGATCTGCTCTTCGTAGACGCTGTAGTCCACCGTCTCCATGGCATCTCGGCGAGCCGTTTGGCGCAGTTCTGTGAAGAAGCGCAGATCACTCTTGTACCGTGTAATCAGTTCCTCTGCAAAGCTCTTGTCCTCGAAGAAGCTCCGCGAAGACAGTGCCGTCTGAAGGCACAGGCCGAAAGCGGTGAGCGCATCGTAGAAGTCGTCGCGCAGCTTCTGCCGCTCGTCGTACTCGGTGCCGTCGGCGTCCTTCACGAAGCGAGGGGCGAGCACCTGCCGATACTGCTCGCGGTCCAGCTTGTTGGTGACCGACCTGAAGAAGGACCACAGCTGCTCGTGAAGCGCCGGCAGGCGCTTGTACTCGGTGCTGAACTGGTGGTACAGCCCTTCGAGGTCCTGAACATCGAACCCACCTTGCGTCCGCGACTCCAAGTCTTGATAGGCGCGAATGGCAGTGTCCAGTTCCTTCAGGATGCCGCGATAGTCCACCAGCACGCCATAGCGCTTGGCATCGTGCAAGCGGTTCACCCGCGCGACCGCCTGGATCAGGTTGTGCCCCTTGAGCGGCTTGTCGATGTACAGCACCGTGTTGCGTGGTTCATCGAAGCCCGTCAGCAGCTTGTCCACGACGATCAGCAGGTCTGGCGCTCCGTCAGTGCCAAAGTCACCGATCACCTGCTTCTCGTAGGCTTCAGGGTCGTTGCCGCAGGTGGCCATGGCCTGCTTCCACCACTTCTGGACTTCAGGCAGCGTGTCCTCGTCGACTTCCGAGTTGCCCTCGCGGGTGTCGGGTGCCGAGATCACGATCGCGCTCGTCACCAGGCCTGTCTCGTCCAACGCCTTCT
This sequence comes from Hydrogenophaga pseudoflava NBRC 102511, assembly GCF_001592285.1. Taxonomy (GTDB): domain Bacteria; phylum Pseudomonadota; class Gammaproteobacteria; order Burkholderiales; family Burkholderiaceae_C; genus Hydrogenophaga; species Hydrogenophaga pseudoflava. Next base: position 5,131 of record NZ_BCWQ01000022.1, read on the forward strand.
TGTAGCGAATCGCATCCAGCTTGCTGTCGGTTGCGACTTGGGCCTTCAGACCTAGGCCCAGCTTCTTGATGTTCTCGTTGAAGTGGGTCGCGATGTCCCAGGCGATCAGCTCGATGCGGTTGGCCGCCCCATAGATAGCGCCCTTCTTTGCGAACTTGCGCTTCAGATCACTGCGCTGCGCATCGCTGAGGTTGCTGGTGATCTTGTCGAACCAGCGGTTGACGGCCTCTTCGTTGATGTCCAGTTCCGGCACGCGCTCTTCGTAGAGCAGTGGAGCCACGGTTTCGTCCTCCACCGCGCGTTGCATGGTGTAGGCGTGGACGATGGGGCCGAACTTGTTGGAAGTCTTCTCGTCCTTGAGTAGCGGCGTTCCCGTGAAGGCGATGTAAGCAGCCTTCGGCAATGCCTTCTTCATCCGCTCATGGGTCTCGCCGCCATGGCTCCGGTGGCCTTCGTCGACCAGCACGATCATGTCCGCCGAGTCATTGCGGCACTCAGGCAACTTGGACGCCGTGTTGAATTTGTGGACAAGCGTGAAGGTGATCCGCTCGGTCCCTTTGCCGATGCGCTGGGCCAGGTCACGACCGGACAGGGTGCGGCTGCGCTCACCATCCTTCTGCGTGGCGATGCTCGACCCGAAGGCCCCGCCCGTCATGAAATTGCGCGAGAGCTGGGTTTCAAGATCCACGCGATCGGTGACCACCACGATGCGGCATTCCTTGAGGCTTTCGACCAGCAGCAGGGCCTTGGTCAAGAACACCATGGTGAAGCTCTTGCCGGAGCCCGTGGTGTGCCAGACAACACCACCCTCGCGGCCACCGCCCTGCGAATCAGGCTTCTTCTGGCTGATGCGCGACAGCAGTGCGCGGATACCGAAGAACTGCTGGTAGCGAGCGACGATCTTGCCGACCTTGCGGTCGAAGAGCACGTAGCCGCGCAGGAACTCCAACAGGCGGGACGGCGTTAGCAGGCTGACCAGCAACCGATCTTGCTCAGTGGCCTGCATCGGCGCGCTCCAGAGCGTGTCGAAGTAGGTGGCGAGCGATGCAGGCTTGCCTTCAAACAACGCGGCACGGACGTCCGGAGGCAAAGGCGCGTTCTTGACGGCCAGCAGGTGAGCGTCGTCGAACTCTTCCTCTCGCCATTTGGCCCAGAACTTGGCGGCGGTGTGGGTGGTGCCGTAGCGCCCCTCGGTCTGGCTGATGGACAGCAGCAGTTGGGCGTAAGCGAACAGATTGGGGATCTCGTCTGGCCGCTGGTTGCGCAGATGCTGGCTGATGCCTTCTTGCACCATGGCCTTAGAGGGGTAGCTGCCGCCCCCCGACTCCGGACGCTTGGACTCGATCACCACCAACGGGATGCCGTTCACGTAAGCCACCGCGTCTGGAGTCCGGTGGTGTGTGCCTTGCGCAGACAACACCTCCAGTTCCTCGGTCACGTCCCAGCGGTTCGCAGAAGCATCCCTCCAGTCGATCACCGCAATGGTGGGCTGGTGCTTCTTGCCATCCGGCATGAACTCCGTAACCGTGATGCCCAATGCCAGCTTGCCGTAAAGCCGCTCGTTGGCCGGCATGAGGCCTTCCGCCAAGCTGAGCGCCGACAACTCCCGCACGATCTGCTCGATGCCACTGGGCGATAGCGGGTACCACTCGCCCTTGTATTCGTAGCGGCGGGTCTGCAGCACCTCGATCAGCCGCCCCTTGAGCAACACTTCACGCGTGCTGCCGCGCAGGCTCAGCGCCTGCGCCGTCGTCTGGAAGTTCCAGCCCAGATTGCATAGCAGGTGCAGCGCTGGCAGGTGGGCGCTGTACCGCTCGCGGGAGTTGGGCGTGGTGTTCATGCTTGGGCTTCCGTCTCGGCAGCGGGTACCTTGACGCGGCGCTTACCGGCCAGGAGCTGGGACATCAGAGCAGCTTTCTCGCGTTTGAGGAGATCGAGATCGCGCTCACGCAATTCAACGTACCTCGCAGCTGTTGTCAGCACCGCGGCAATTCGGTTCTGAGCCGCCATCGGTGGCACTGGAACCCGGCAGGCAAGGAAGTCTGCCGGTCGAATGTTCAGCAGTCCGTTGTTCCGTACTCCTGTGTTGACGATTGCCCCGAGTTGGTCGTGCAAGTAGTCAGCGCGAAACAGGTGCTCGTAGAAGGTCGCGTTCAGGCTGGGCAGCAGTTTGAAGCAGACATAGACATTGGGCACCAGGCCGCGCTCGTAGCCCCTTAGGGCGAATACACAGCCGAATTCGTACAGCTTGGAGTTGCCCTTGTTGTAGGCAAACTCGCCACGATCGAGAGCGATGTAGTTCTCAACGCTCTTGCCAGCCATGAAGCGACTGTACTTCTCGTCCTGGCGTACAAAGCCGCTGCCGGACGAGATCATCAGAACCGGTAGGACCTCTTCCTCATTCGCACGCCGCTGAATCCTCTCGGAGACTTCGCTCAATGCGCTCAGATCCCACTCGCCGGACATCACAGGTTTAATGAGCAACTGCCGTTGCAACGCCTTCAACTGCCGGTGGCCAGCGGAAACCAGTTGCTCAGCAGTCCCAATGGCGTGGTCCCAAGTGGACAAAGTATCGCCAATGCGCCTCTGCTCCTTGGTGGGCGGTTTGGCTATCCGGAGCGGTTTCAACACCTCGAGGTTGATGTTTTTCTGGGCGTTCTGACCGGCCTGTGCCTCAAGGTCTTCCTTTCTGGACGCAAGCGCGTACTTGAGCCAAAGCAGGTCTGTTGCCGCTGACAGCGGTCTGATTCCGACGACGCTGTCCGGGCATGCAGTAGGTATCCTGGTGATCGCCGTAGCGCCGATGTTTGCAGCAATTGTGAGAAGGATCGTTCCTTCTTCGAACACCTTGCTGACGGTCAGACCTAATGCATTCAGTGTCTGGCTGTGTGTACGCAGGTACAACTGCGCACCTGCGACATCCCCAGTTTGAACAAACGGTGTCTCACCACCGAAGTACTTCGGGTCGTTTCGCGGACGCGCAGAGAATCTCCCTCGCTCGACAGTTGCTATGGAATCAAGACGCTCGAGTGTCCAGCCATCAGGAAGCATCTCTACCCCTCGTCGTTTTACTCAACGAGCTGATCGTCGTAACGGGTCCGCTGGGATTTATCTGCCAAGAAGGACTCTTGCTTGAGAAGCAGCGCTCGTAACCTTCACTCATAGCCCAACTCCTTCAGGTACTCAGCCATCCTTGCATCTAGGCTGGCAAGCTCGGCCTTAAGCTGCTCGCGCTCCCTACGGACGGCCATGAGGTCGATCTCGTTCTCGTCCTCAAAGGTGTCCACATAGCGCGGGATGTTGAGGTTGAAATCGTTCTCCGCGATCTCTGCCCTAGTGGCGAGGTAGGCGTATTTGGTGACGCCATGTCGCGAGTGCACCGTATCCACAATGCGCTGAAGGTCGATTTCGCGCAGCACGTTCTGATTCTTGCCGGCCTCGAAGTCACGGCTGGCATCGATGAACAGCACCTTTTCGTCGGTCTTGTTTTTGCGGAACACCAGCACGGCGGCAGGAATGCTTGTTCCGTAAAAGAGCTTCTCTGGCAGGCCGATCACCACATCCAGCAGGTTCTCCTCAATCAGCTTCTGGCGAATACGCCCCTCAGCCGCGCCGCGGAACAGCACGCCATGCGGCACGACGACGGCCATGCGGCCGGTGCCGGGCTTCATGGTCTCGATCATGTGCAGGATGAAGGCGTAATCGCCCTTGGTGCGTGGTGGCACGCCGCGGCGGAAGCGGCTGAACTTGTCGGCGTCAGCGCCTTCAAAGCCCCACTTCTCCAGGCTGAAGGGCGGATTGGCAACGACGATGTCGAAGTGCTTCAGGCTTGCCGTGCCGTCCAGCAGCTTGGGGTTGCGGATGGTGTCACCCCACTCGATGCGGTGGTTGTCCTCGCCGTGCAGAAACATGTTCATCTTGGCAAGGGCCCAAGTGCTGCCGATCGCTTCCTGGCCATAGAGTGCGTACTTGCGCGAGCCGGTGCTCTCGCGGACGAGGCGTCCGCACTTCATCAGCAGTGAGCCAGAGCCACAGGTCGGGTCGCAGATCTCGTCGCCCTCTTGCGGCGCCATCAGTCGGGCCATCAGGGTCGAGACCTCGGGCGGCGTATAGAACTCGCCCGCCTTCTTGCCGCTGGTGGATGCGAAGTTCTTGATCAGAAACTCGTAGGCGTTGCCGATCACGTCGAGCTGGCCGACGCGGCTGGGGCGCAGGTCGAGTTCGGGCTTGGCAAAGTCCTCCAGAAGGTGGCGGAGGATGTCGTTCTTCTGCTGCTCGTCGCCCAGCTTGTTGGAGTTGAAGCTGATGTCCTGAAACACATCGCGCAGCTTGGTGATGTTGGCTTCTTCGATCGCGTGCAGGGCCTTGTCGATGCGCTCGCCATTGCCAGGGCTGTGCCGCTTGTTGTGCAGGGCGTAGAAGCTCGCGTCCGAAGGCAGGACGAAGCGTTCGCTCTTGAGCATCTCGGCGATCAGCTCCGGGTGATCACCGTACTGCTGCTTGTAGCCGTCGTAGTGGTCTTGCCAGACGTCCGAGACGTACTTCAAGAACAACATCGTCAACACAAAGTCTTTGTAGATGCTGGGGTCGACTGTTCCACGGAAGGTGTCGCAGGCGTTCCAGACGGCGGCGTTGATGTCGTCTTGGCTGACGTTCGTAATTTCAGTCATCTGTGCTCTCAGGTGAGATTCATGGGTTGCCCGGCGGCCAGGGCGGAGGCGAGCGCTTCAAGCTGAAGCTCGCGGTTTTGGATCAGGGCCGTCAGAACGGCGCGCTCACGCGCAGCCGCGGCAGCCAAATCTGTGACGACCCGTTGCGTCGCAAGCGATGGCAGCGGGATCTCGAGGGCCTCGAGCGCTTGCCGGGTCACGCTGAGTTGCAGCGATCCAGAGGCTGCCTGCTGGAGCTGACGTTGCACCGGCCCCTGCCCAACGACCCAGGCAAGGAATTCCGGCATCAACAGCTCGCGAGCCTTGACCGTCAGGTGGAACAGGTGAGGCCCGCAGACCGCAGGCGCCGGGGGCGAATCAACGCACACAGCGAAGTACCGACTGCCCCTCGACACAAAGAGGAGGTCGCCACCGCTCAGCCAGTCCGGCTCCTTACGCCCCGCCAGTTCCGTACGGACCGCTGACGACCAGTCGACACCTTCGCCAGGCAGGATGTCCTTCATCTGGACAACGGGGACCGCCCCCTCAGGAACCGCTTCAACCGCGCCCCGAAAGGGGTGTCCGGCACGGATGTGCGCCAGATCACCCAGCTTCATTTTTAGTGCGGCATCATTCATGTTGCACATTTTAGCGTGATCATGCTAAGATGCCAACATCAATTTCGTTCGCAGCATAAGCGATGATGCAATAATAGTGATTCTTGCAACAACACAAGGAGGCAATCAACGTGAAAAAGGGAACTCTTGACACTTCCCCATTTGGGAAGTAACAATTCAACCATGCCGGGGGGCCAAAGCGAGGCCTATGCAACTACTCAACATACCCATCTTGGAGGAGCTGAAGGCGGCCCATGCAGATGCTCGGGGAGCGCTGGATGCCTGGCGCAAGGAAGTGGGGGGCGCGGTTTGGACTTCCCCGCAGGACATCAAGGACCGCTACGCCTCAGCAAGTTTTTTGGGTGACAACCGGATCATCTTCAACATCAAGGGCAACAGCTACCGGCTGGTTGTCAAAGTCCGTTTTAAGAACGGCATCGTCATCATCGAGTGGGGCGGCACACACGCCGAGTACGACAAGAAGAACTTCGGCCAGTGAGCCCCCACGACCCTCGACACCAGGAGAAGAACATGAGCACGCAGATTCGAGTACTGAAGACGGACGGCGATCACGCCGTTGCCGTGGCTCGGCTGTCTGAGCTGATGGACATGGATCCCGCAGTGGGGTCTGCCGAAGAGGCTGAGTTGGAGCTGTTGGCCCTGCTCATCCAGTCGTACGAACAGACCAAGTTCCCCCCTACGCCGCCGGACCCGATCGACGCCATCCTGTTCCGGATGGATCAGCAGCGGCTGGCACACAAGGACCTCGTGCCATACATCGGCTCGATGTCCAAGGTCTCCGAGGTACTGAGCCGCAAGCGTCCATTGAGCCTAGCGATGATCCGGCGGCTGCACGCAGGCCTGGGCATCCCGGCTGACGTGTTGATTGGCGAAGGGCAAGAGCTGTCGGTTGACTCGACGGTGGACTACACGAAGTTCCCGTTGGCCGAGATGCAGGAACGCGGCCTCTTCGGGCCGAACAAGCGGCCGCTACAGTCCTTGAAGGAATACGCAGAAGAACTGGTGACGGGCTTCTTTCGATGTGCGTCAGGCCTGGGTGGACAGCCGGTCATGATGCGTGCGACGCTTCATCAAACCGGGGCCCGCACCATGGACGAGTACGCGTTCAAGGTCTGGCAAGCCTGCGTGCTGCGAAAGGCACGCGCCATGGCTCTCAAAGGTGCGTATCAACACGGCGTCATCACGTCAGAGTGGATCCGCAACCTGACTCGGCTGTCGACCTTCGAGTCCGGCCCTCTGCTGGCTCAGGAGTACCTCTCCAACCATGGCATCGCGTTGGTCTTTGAGCGGCACTTCGACAAGACCTACCTTGACGGGGCAGCCATGCTGGACGGCGAAGCACCGATCGTTGCGCTGACGCTTCGGCACGACCGCATCGACAACTTCTGGTTCGCCCTGCTGCACGAACTCATCCACGTCCAGCGGCATTTAACTGCGTCGGATCCGTGCATCGCGGACAACCTGGACGACAAGACTCGAACCAGCGATCAAGAGCTGGAGGCCGATCGAGAGGCCGGAGAGGCCTTGATTCCGGAGGCCGCTTGGGTCCACGCCCCAGTCAGGATCAGCCACTCCACCGAGGACGCGGTCGACCTGGCGCGGCAACTACAGATTCATCCGGCCATCATTGCCGGGAGAGTTCGCAAAGAGACTGAGAACTGGCGCTTGCTGTCAAACCTGATCAGCTCTGCTGGCAAGGTCTCCGACTTGTTCAACAACCAACTGGCCTGCCAGTGAGAAAGGAGGCGCAACAAATGCTGCCGTACAAATAGGAAAGGGCAAGCTTGAGAGCTTGCCCTTAGGGGTGAATCTGACGCGAACGCCCGACTCGGTTTGGCGATTGAGAGTGTGTTTGCGTCGGAGCCCCCAGTCAAGGCTCCCAAGCGATGTCTGTGGTCTTTCGTGGCTGAACAGTCACGGAAAAACGTTCGTTTCGCTTTACGAAAGGGGCAACCATGCCCAACGCAAACACCTTCCCTCCTGCCCAAGATGGGCACTTCATCGAGGTCGCTGGCCTCGACCTTGTGTTCAAGCCCGTTCCTCTGGCTGACCACACCCCCACCGGGGCGCAGATTGCCAGCGCAGCTGGCTACAGCGATGCCCAGGTGGTCACCGTTCTCCACCTGCTGGCCAACGGCGAACTGGAAGACATTCGCCCGACCGAAGTGGTGAGCGTTCCGCAACCCGGCGGCCGGTTCGTTGTGGTCGTCACCGACCGCTCGTATCGGATGACGATCGATGGCAAGCGCATCGATTGGCCTGTGCAGCGGATCTCCGGGAGCATCCTGCGCCACCTCGGCGGCGTTCAGGCGGACAAACTGCTGTACTTGGAGCGTCAGGACAAGGCTGACGTTGTCATCGAAGACCACGACTTGGTCGATCTCGGCCATGCAGGGGTCGAAGCCTTCTACAGCCGAGCCCCCGTCTGGATCCTCAACATTCAGGGCGTCCGCCTCGAGGTTCCGACGCCAACGATCGTTGTCAGTGATGCGATGCGCCAGGCAGGCTTTGACACCAATCAAGGCTGGCACATTTTCCTCAAGGTGGCCGGACAACCGAAGCAGGAGCTCGAACTCACCTCGGTCGTTGACTTGCGGGCGCCCGGCATCGAGAAGATCCGGTTGACCCCAAAAGACGTGAGCAACGGTGAAGCTGCGCAAGCTCTTCGCCGTGACTTCCCGTTGCTGGACGTCGACGAATGCTTCCTCGACGAGCACTTTGCCCAGTGGGAGACGGTGCTCGACAACCAGCGGCGCTGGCTGCTGATCTTTGGATATTCGGTTCCCGCGGGCTACAACCAACAGAAGATCACCTTGGCCCTCGAAGTGCCGCCGACCTACCCCGGGGCGCAAATCGACATGTTCTATGTCTTCCCGGGTCTCGCGCTCAACAGTGGTCAGACGATTGAGTGCACGCAGGTACAGGAGGCCATCTGTGGCCAGTCCTACCAGCGGTGGTCACGCCATCGGTCCGATGCCTGTCAGTGGCGACCGGACTCCGACAACGTCGTGACGCACCTTGCCCTGGTCGAGTCGGCGCTGGCCAAAGAGGTGCAGCAATGAACCCGTCCACCAACCTGACGATCACCAATGCAGACCACCGGAAACTGCAAGATCACCTCTTTCCAGGCGATGGTCTTGAGGCTGCCGCCATCTTGCTATGCGCTCGGACTCCTAGTCCACGAGTGCGCCTGCTCGTGAAGCAGGTGTTGTTGGTGCCGCATTCCGCTTGCAAGGAGCGGCGCTCGGACTACTTGGTTTGGCCCGGGTCGGCGATCGAAGAGGCCATTGACTTGGCGGAAGCTTATGGCCTCTCTTTGGTGCTGACCCACTCGCATCCAGGTGGTCTGTTTGGCTTCTCTCGGCACGACGACCGAAGCGATCTGTTGACGGTGCCCAGCCTCTTTCAAGCGCTTGGCGGTCTACACGGCACAGCGATCATGACCCCTGATGGCGCCATGTTGGCGCGTCTTTACCGGCAGGACTTGTCACCGATCTCGGTCGAGTCTGTGATGGTTGCCGGTGATGACCTCACCTGGCACTGGGCCGACAGGAAGTTCAGCCCTCGACCAACAGCATTCACCAGCGAGGCGACCCAAGAGCTCGGTCGCCTCAGTGCCTGCGTCATCGGTGTGTCTGGGACGGGCTCGCTCGTCGCGGAGCAACTCGCGCGGCTTGGATTCGGCCAAGTGATCCTCATCGACTTCGACAAGATCGAACCGCGCAACCTGAATCGAATCGTCAACTCGACGCTGGCGGACGCCAAGGCTCAGAGATCGAAGGTTGTCGCGTTTGCTGAAGCTGTGACCAGCTACAGGGGCGAGGGGGTCGCCGTGCCGGTGAACGCGTCCATCTCGACACGCGAAGCAGTGCTGTGCGCCAGCCAAACCGACGTGATGTTCTCGTGCGTCGACACCCTTGACGCTCGACAGATCGCAGATCTTTTAGCCGCCAGCTTCTTGATCCCGCTGTTCGACGTCGGGGTCTCGATTCCAACCAGAAGGACGACGGGAGGATCAGCCATCGCTGACGTCTGCGGGCGAATCGACTACGTCCACCCGGGCGGCCCGACGCTTCAAGATCGTGGGGTCTACGACCCCGCCTCGCTGCGCGCGGAGTACCTGCGGCGCACGGCACCGGATGCACACAGGGAAGAAATGCAGGCCGGCTATCTACGCGGCGTCACCGAAGAAGCGCCAGCAGTCATTGCGTTGAACATGAGGGCGGCATCCGCATGCGTGATGGAGTTCATCGCGCGGGCCCACCCGTTTCGCCATGAGTCCAACGCTGCGTACGCCAGAACGCAGTTCAGTCTCGCTGCGAACGAAGAGGAATTCTTCTCGATTGAGTCGTTCCCAACGACGACCACCCCGCAGTTCGCACGCGGCGACTTGGAGCCGCTCCTGGGGCTACCCGCCCTACGCGCGCCGAAGTCGGAGGTAATCGCATGAAGGCCAAGAGGATGTTGCTGAGGCTGTTCGACTTCGTGGCGCCGGCTCGCCGTCTCCAGGTGGTCAGTGGAGACAGCCTGCCTCCGAGGCTGCCGTTCAGGGCCCTCGTGCTGGCGCGGGACGGCGATGAAGATTGGTGTGTAGGGATGCGGTGTCCTTGCGGTTGCGGCAGGAAGATCGAGTTGCTACTGATCAACGAGGCGGAACCGCGCTGGGATCTGCTCCTGGACGAGGAGGGTCGCCCATCCCTAGCCCCTTCAGTGTGGCTCCGAGACGGCTGTCATTCGCACTTCTGGATTCGCAAAGGTAAGGTTAGATGGTGTCCCTAGCCCGCAGCTTTGGTGAGGCCCACGCAACAGCAAAGTCAAGGAGTCGCAAGGCGGCGCCACCGGGCTGGATCAGTCAGCCTAACCGAAGCCGCTAAGGGGAACGAGGGACTTGCTGAGTAAGTCCTTCAGCATTACGACCCGCTTTCGTAACGGCGCCACCCTCAACCGGGAGACCGACAGGCCTCAGTCCGTCGGATCCCGGTGTCCAGACATTAATGCCAGGTCTCGTGGCTTTAATGCCGCGTCTCCGACATTGATGGCAAAGAACAGCGATGTATGGCGCCAGCGTGTGCCGTTTGCTCACCACCAGCCATTGTCAGGTTCCAGGGCAGACCTGACTTCCAGCTGAGGAGGCCACCAAAGTCAGCTTCAGATATCCGCCGACATTCGGTGTCGATTCCTGTGCGACTGCACCCAGCCTTTCACGGTCATCCAATCGCTGGGCAAGTGACCTGCAGCAGCGCCTTCGCAACGACTGATCTGGAAACAACTGGGAACAAAAGGGCACTTGTGGACCTGTAGGTCCGTCAAGGCCACCCCAACAGGATTTCCAGTAGCCCAGCTTGTGCCGGCTCATGAGGAGAGCTGGGGGACGCAGCCGGGTTTTTGCAATAACTCTGTCAGTAGTTTTTCACTAACTTGGCAAAGTTTTCACTTTCTCTGTCATCCGACAACATTAAACGTCAATGTTGCCGGCTCTGAGCGCGTTGGTTTCGATGAAATCCCGCCGCGGCTCCACCTCATCCCCCATCAACATGGTGAACACGCGGTCGGCTTCGATCGCGTCGTCGATCTGCACGCGCAGCAGGCGGCGCACCTGCGGGTCCATGGTGGTTTCCCACAGCTGCTCGGGGTTCATTTCGCCCAGGCCTTTGTAGCGCTGGCGGCTGGTGGTGCGTTCGGCTTCGCTGATGAGCCACTGCATGGCCTGGCGGAAGTCGCCGACCTTTTCTTCCTTCTGCTTGTCGCCTTCGCCGCGCTGCGCCTTGGCGCCTTCGCCCAGCAGGCCGCGGAAGGTGTCGGCCGCGGTGGCCAGGGCGGCGTAGTCGGCGCCGTGCACGAAGTCCTGCGTGAGGATGCTGCTCTTGACGTTGCCGTGGTGGCGGCGGCTGATGCGCAGGATGGGTTTGTCGCTGCGCGCATCGAATTCGCCGGCCACTTCGGGCGGCACGCCGGTGGTGCTCAGCTCGGCCAGCTTGGCCTGCATGGCGACGGCGCTGGCTTCGGCCTCTTCCACGGTGTCGAGCTTGACGCTCACGCCGTCGGCAATCGCACGCAGCGCTTCGGCGTCCATGAAGTTGGAGAGGCGCTCGATCACGCGCTCGGCCGCCTGGTGCTTGCGCGCCAGCTCGGCCAGGGTGTCGCCTTCGAGCACGGTGTTGGCGGCGCCACCGGTCTGCACCTTGGCGCCGTTCAGGGCGATGCGCAGCAGGTACTGGTCCAGCGCGGGCGCGTCCTTCAGGTACAGCTCTTCCTTGCCGTTCTTCACCTTGTACAGCGGCGGTTGCGCGATGTAGATGTGGCCGCGTTCGACCAGTTCGGGCATCTGGCGGTAGAAGAAGGTCAGCAGCAGGGTGCGGATGTGGGCGCCGTCGACGTCGGCGTCGGTCATGATGATGATGCGGTGGTAGCGCAGCTTGGCGACGTCGAAGTCGTCCTTGCCTTCACCGCCCGAACCCTCGCCGCCGGCCTTGCCGATGCCGGTGCCCAGCGCGGTGATGAGGGTCAGGATTTCGTTGGAGGACAGCAGCTTTTCGTAGCGCGCCTTCTCCACGTTCAGGATCTTGCCGCGCAGCGGCAGGATCGCCTGGAACTTGCGGTCGCGTCCCTGCTTGGCCGAGCCACCGGCGGAGTCGCCCTCGACGATGTAGATCTCGCACAGGGCGGGGTCTTTCTCCTGGCAGTCGGCCAGCTTGCCCGGCAGGCCCATGCCGTCGAGCACGCCCTTGCGGCGTGTCATCTCACGGGCCTTGCGGGCGGCTTCGCGGGCGCGGGCGGCTTCGACGATCTTGCCGCAGATGATCTTGGCGTCGTTGGGCTTTTCCTGCAGGTAGTCGGTCAGCAGGCGGGCCACCACGTCTTCCACCGGGCCACGCACTTCGCTGGACACCAGCTTGTCCTTGGTCTGGCTGCTGAACTTGGGTTCGGGCACCTTGACGGAGAGCACGCAGCACAGGCCTTCGCGCATGTCGTCACCAGTCACTTCGACCTTGGCCTTCTTCGCGAAGTCGTTCTCTTCGATGTACTTGTTGATGACGCGCGTCATCGCGGCGCGCAGGCCGGTCAGGTGGGTGCCGCCGTCGCGCTGCGGGATGTTGTTGGTGAAGCAGAGCACCTGCTCGTTGTAGCCGCTGTTCCACTGCATGGCCACCTCGACACCGATGTTGGTGCCCTGGTCGCTCTGGCGGTCGCCGATGGCGTGGAAGCAGTTGGGGTGCAGGACCTGCTTGCCCTTGTTGATGAACTCCACAAAGCCCTTGACGCCGCCGGCACCGGAAAAGTCGTCTTCCTTGCCGCTGCGCTCGTCCTTCAGGCGGATGCGCACGCCGTTGTTCAGGAACGAGAGTTCGCGCAGGCGCTTGGCCAGGATGTCGTAGTGGAAGTCGTTGTTCTCTTTGAAGATCTCGGTGTCGGGCAGGAAGTGCACCTCGGTGCCGCGCTTCTCGGTCGCGCCGATCACCTTCATCGGCGAGACCTCGACGCCGTCGCGCATCTCGACGATGCGGTTCTGCACGAAACCGCGCGCGAACTCGATCTGGTGGACCTGGCCTTCGCGGCGCACCGTCAGGCGCAGCCACACCGACAGTGCGTTCACGCAGGACACGCCCACGCCGTGCAGGCCGCCCGAGACCTTGTAGCTGTTCTGGTTGAACTTGCCGCCCGCGTGCAGCTCGGTCAGCGCGATTTCGGCGGCCGAGCGCCTGGGCTCGTGCTTGTCGTCCATCTTCACACCGGTCGGGATGCCGCGGCCGTTGTCGGTCACGCTGATCGAGTTGTCGGTGTGGATGGTGACGACGATGTCGTCGCAGTGGCCGGCCAGGGCTTCGTCGATGGAGTTGTCCACCACTTCGAAGACGAGGTGGTGCAGGCCGGTGCCGTCGGACGTGTCGCCGATGTACATGCCCGGGCGCTTGCGAACGGCCTCCAGGCCTTCCAGGATCTGGATCGCCCCCTCGCCATAGCCTTCACTGGCGCCGGCCTGGTTCGCGTCGATCTTGGGCTGGAAATTGGAGCTGTCGGCGCCTGCTTCACCGGTGTGAACGGCGTCTTTTCCGGAATCGGCGGGCTTGTTGGCTTCGGACATGGTGAATTTCTCTGACTTCTAGAAACGCCAAACCCGCTGATCAGCGGGTTGGCATGCAAGGTGGCTGCGGGTGTTGCGGATCAGATCCGCATGGGCATGACCACGTACTTGAACGCGTTGTCTTCGGGGTTGGTGATCAGCGCGGAGCTGTTGCCGTCCTGCAGTTCGATGCGGACCATTTCCTGGCCCATGTTCTGCAGCGCATCGATCAGGTAGGTGACGTTGAAGCCGATTTCGATGGCGTCGCCGCCGTAGTCGATGTCGAGCTCGTCGACCGCCTCTTCCTGTTCGGCGTTGCTGGACGCCACGCGCAGCGTGCCCGGCTCGACGTTCAGGCGCACGCCCTTGAACTTCTCGCTGGTCATGATCGCGGTGCGCTGCAGGCTGGCCAGCAGCGGCTGGCGGCCCAGCGTGACGATGTTCTTGTGGTTCTTTGGGATGACGCGGTTGTAGTCGGGGAACTTGCCCTCGACCAGCTTGGTGACGAACTCCATGCCGTCGAAGCTGAACTTGGCCTGGTTGGCCGCGAACTGCATCTCGATCGCGCCTTCCTTGTCGGACAGCAGGCGCTGCAGCTCCAGCACGGTCTTGCGCGGCAGGATGACTTCCTGCTTGGGCACTTCCACGTCCAGCTCGGCGCTGGCAAACGCGAGGCGGTGGCCATCGGTGGCGACCAGCGAGAGCTTCGTACCCTCGGCCACGAACAGGATGCCGTTGAGGTAGTAGCGGATGTCGTGCACCGCCATCGCAAACGACACCTGGCCCAGCAGGCTCTTGAGCGTCTTTTGCGGCACCGAGAACACGGGGCCGAAGCTGGCCGATTCCTGCACCAGTGGGAAGTCTTCGGGCGGCATGCTCTGCAGCGTGAAGCGGCTCTTGCCACCCTTGAGAATGGTCTTGCCACCGGTGTGCTCCAGGCTCACAGCCTGGTCGGCCGGCATGGTGCGCAGGATGTCGATCAGCTTGCGCGCGCCGATCGTGGTGGCGAAGCTGCCGTCGTCGCCACCCAGTTCGGCCGTGGTGCGGATCTGGATTTCCAGGTCGCTGGTGGTCAGCTGCACCTGGCCTCCGGTCTTGCGCAGCAGCACGTTGGCCAGGATGGGCAGCGTGTGGCGCCGCTCGACGATGCCGGCGACCGACTGCAGCGCGGCCAGCACCTGGGCCTGGGAAGACTTCAAAACGATCATGTCAGACTCTTTCGTCACTGGTTGACTGGCGCTCTGTCGCGGCGCTCTCCTCGGGCATGCCTCTCAGCCCCCTCGAAACCCAAAACGTAGCTATTTTCACCTGTTTTTACAGACCGCTCCGGGCGCCCCCGGTCAGCCTTTCAGGGTCTGCTCCAGCACGTGCAGCTGCTGGTTCAGCTCCGTGTTGGTCTGGCGCTCGGCCGCGATCTTGCGCACTGCGTGCAGCACCGTCGTGTGGTCCCGGCCGCCGAACAGCTCGCCGATCTCGGGCAGGCTTTTCTGGGTCAGCTCCTTGGCCAGGAACATCGCGATCTGGCGCGGCCGGGCGATGCTGGCCGGGCGCTTCTTGCTGTACATGTCCGCGACCTTGATCTTGTAGTAGTCGGCCACCGTCTTCTGGATGTTCTCGACCGAGATCTGGCGGTTCTGGATCGACAGCAGGTCCTTGAGTGCATCGCGAGCCAGCTGGATCGATATCTCTTTCTGGTTGAAGCGGCTGTAGGCCAGGATCTTGCGCAGCGCGCCTTCGAGTTCGCGCACGTTCGAGCGCACGTTCTTGGCGACGAAGAAGGCGACCTCCTCGGGCATCACGGCATTCTCGGCCGCGGCCTTGTTGATCAGGATCGCCACGCGCATTTCCAGTTCGGGCGGTTCGATGGCCACCGTCAGGCCCGAATCGAAGCGAGAAACCAGGCGCTCGTGGATGTCGGCCAGACCCTTGGGATAGGTGTCGCTGGTCAGCACGATGTGGCTCTTGCGGGCCAGCAGCGCCTCGAACGCGTTGAAGAACTCTTCCTGCGTGCGTTCCTTGTTGGCGAAGAACTGCACGTCGTCGATCAGCAGCAGATCGAGCGAGTGGTACCGCTCCTTGAACTCGTCAAACGTCTTGCGCTGGTAGGACTTGACCACATCCGAGACGAACTGCTCGGCGTGGATGTACAGAACCTTGGCCTGCGGCTTGTCGGCCAGCAACTGGTTGCCGATGGCGTGCACCAGGTGGGTCTTGCCCAGACCGACGCCGCCATAGATGAACAGCGGGTTGTAGAGCTGACCCAGGCTGCCGGCCACGTGCATCGCGGCGGCGCGCGCCATGCGGTTGGCCGAGCCTTCAACCAGCGTGGCGAAGGTCAGCGCCGGGTTCAGGCGGCTGCGCGGTCCGGTGGCTGCGGTGGGCTCGGCGGGCGCCACATCGGGCAGCTCGGCCAGCACCTGTTCCTGCACGGTGCGCGTCGACGGGGTGCTTCGGATGGTGGTTTCGCGAGGAGCAAGCGCTAACTCCAGTACCACGGGAGCACCCTGGATGCCCTCCAGCAAGGCGGTGATCCGGGCCGCGTACTGCGCCCGGATCCAGTCCATCTTGAAGCGGTTGGCGACCGCCACGGTGACGCGCGACCCGTCGGGCGCGACCGTGGCCGAGAGCGGACGGATCCAGGTGTTGAACTGCTGCTCGGGGATTTCCTGGGCGAGACGGTCGACGCAGGACAGCCAGAGCGACGAGGCGTCGCTGGCAGCAGAAAGGGGGGAATGGCCCTCGATCATGAAACGGGAAGGAAAGATTGTTCTTGTGGACAAACGGCTCGGGGCTGGATCGGCATTGTAGGCCCGCCGAAAAGTTATCCACACCCCTCGGGTGACTGTTACATGTTCATCGACCGGGCCGGCGGATCGGCCTCAAATCCGGGTTTGCGACAACCGCGCTTGCTGCTTTCGGTCTTTCTCGGCGATAATTGCGGGTTTCCCTCCAACTTGAATCGCCCTGGCCTTGCCTGGGCCGCACTGCCATGGCAATGAAACGCACCTACCAGCCTTCGAAGATCAAGCGCGCCCGTACCCACGGTTTCCTCGTGCGCATGAAGACCCGCGGTGGCCGCGCCGTCATCAACGCACGCCGCGCCAAGGGCCGCAAGCGTCTGGCCGTCTGAGCCTGATCCGCCCTGCCGCATCGATCAGTCCTTGGTCGGCCGGGCCCACGCTCTCCAGCGCGCCTGTGACTCCGGTCGTCTGATGCAGCGCATCCGGACCCGGCCCCAGTTCCAGGCTGCCATGGCGGGTGCCATCGTGGCCAAAACCCCTCATTTCGCCCTGCACCGGTTGGCACTGCCAGGCACGGAGCACGGGCGTTTGCTGTTTCCGGTGTCTGACACCTGGGTTGGCGTCGTGTTGCCCAAGCGCTGGGCCAAGCGGGCCGTCACCCGCAACGCCATCCGGCGCCAGGTGTACGAGGCCACCCGCCTGGCCGCGAGCCAGTTGCCGCCGGCGGCGCTGGTCGTGCGGCTGCGCAGCGGGTTCAGCCGCGAGCAGTTCGTGAGCGCCACCTCGGACGTGCTCAAACGGGCGGTGCGCGCCGAACTGACCCAGTTGCTGGGACGCATCGCCGCACGGCCGGAGCTTGCGGCATGATGCGCGACTGGCCGCGCCAGGCCCTCATCGGACTGGTCAAGGGCTACCGCCTGTTGCTCAGTCCCTGGCTGGGCGGCAGTTGCCGTTTCGAGCCCACCTGCTCGGTCTACGCGCTGGGGGCCTTGCAGCGCCACGGCGCTCTGGCCGGTGGGTATCTGATGCTCAGGCGCATCGGGCGCTGTGGTCCCTGGTGCGAGGGCGGTTGCGACCCGGTGCCCGACGCGGCGCCCGCACTGTTCTCTCACCTGATTCCTGTTTCCTCAGAAAAGAAGAACCCTTCATGAACGACATCCGCCGTTCCATCCTCTGGGTGGTTTTTGGTTTTTCGATGGTCCTGATCTGGGACAAGTGGCAGATCCACAACGGCAAGGCACCGACGTTCTTCCCGTCGTCGGCCGCGACCGCGCCGGCTGAGCAGAAAGCGGCGCCGGCGGCCGATGCCAGCGTGCCGGCCGCCACCTCCGCCAGTGCTTCCGCCGCTTCCGGAGCGGCGGCGCCTGATGCGGGTGCGCCCGCTCCGGCGGCTGTGCGCCACGAGGTGACCACCGATGTGTTCAAGCTGACCTTCAACAGCGAAGGCGGTTCGCTGATCGGCGCGACGCTGCTGAAGCACGCCAGCAAGCAGCTGGGCTCCGAGCCGTTCCAGCTGCTGGCCCAGAACGACCAGCACACCTACATCGCGCAGACCGGCCTGATCGGCGGCAGCTTCCCGACGCACAAGACGCCGATGGCGCTGGTGCCCGGACCCAACTCGCTGGCCGATGGTCAGGACACGCTGGCGGTGAAGTTCGAGTCGGCCGACGTCGGCGGCGTCAAGCTGGTCAAGACCTACACGCTCAAGCGTGGCAGCTACACCATCGACGTCGCGCACGAGGTGGTCAACACCGGCGCCGCGCCGGTGACACCGCAGCTCTACGTGCAGCTGGTGCGAGACGGCAACAAGACCGACAGCGAGACGCCGTTCTATTCGACCTTCACCGGTCCGGCGGTCTACACCTCGGCCCAGAAGTACCAGAAGATCGAATTCGGCCAGATCACCGATAACAAGGCCACCTTCGAGAAGAGCGCCACGGACGGCTACGTGGCCATGGTGCAGCACTATTTCACCTCCGCCTGGCTGCTGCCCGAGGGCGCGGCGCGCGAGAACTTCGCCCGCCGAATCGACAACAACCTGTTCTCCATCGGCGCGATCAGCACCCTGCCCGCCATCGCCCCCGGCCAGAGCCAGAAGCTCGACGCGCGTCTGTTCGTGGGCCCGCAACTGGAGAAGGTGCTGGAGACCACGGCCCCCGGTCTGGAGCTGGTCAAGGACTACGGCTGGCTGACCATCATTGCCAAGCCGCTGTACTGGCTGCTGGAGAAGATCCACGGCTTCGTGGGCAACTGGGGCTGGGCGATCGTGCTGCTGGTGGTGCTGCTCAAGGCGGCGTTCTACTGGCTCAACGCCAGCGCATACCGCTCGATGGCCAAGATGAAGGCCATCAACCCGCGCATCACGGAAATGCGTGAGCGCCTGAAGGGCAACCCGCAGCTGATGCAGCAGGAGATGATGAAGATCTACCGGGAGGAGAAGGTCAACCCGCTGGGTGGTTGTTTCCCCATCCTGATCCAGATTCCGGTGTTCATCGCGCTGTACTGGGTGCTGCTGTCGTCGGTGGAGATGCGCAACGCGCCGTGGATGGGCTGGATCACCGACCTCTCGACCAAGGACCCGTTCTACGTGCTGCCGTTCGTGATGACGCTGACCACGATCGTGCAGACCGCGCTGAACCCGCTGCCGCCCGATCCGCTGCAGGCCAAGATGATGTGGCTGATGCCGCTGATGTTCTCGGTCATGTTCTTCTTCTTCCCGGCCGGTCTGGTGCTGTACTGGATCACGAACAACCTGCTGACCATCGCCCAGCAGGCGTACATCAACAGCAAGATGGGCGTGCCGCTGAAGATCACCAATCCGATCACCCTGTTCAAGAGCTGAACAACGGGTTGAACCATCCGATGGGCCTGCGATGCAGGCCCATTGTTTTTCCGCCTATCCTTTTGCCCATGCTCGCTGCGTCCCGTGACCCCATCGCCGCCATCGCCACCGCACCCGGTCGCGGGGCGGTGGGCATCGTGCGGGTGTCGGGCCAGGGGCTGGCAGCGTTCGTGCGGGCGCTGCTCGGGCGCTCGCTGAAAGCCCGTGAGGCGACCTATCTGCCGTTTGCCGACGCCGCCGGCCAGCCCATCGACCACGGGCTGGCACTGTGGTTTCCGGGGCCGCACTCGTACACCGGCGAGGACGTGCTGGAACTGCAGGGCCACGGCGGGCCGGTGGTGCTGCAGCTGCTGCTGGCGCGCTGCCTGCAGGTGGCGCAGTCTCCGGGAGACGATGGCCAGCCGCTGCTGCGCGGCCTGCGCCCGGCGCGCGCGGGCGAGTTCACCGAGCGCGCGTTCCTGAACGACAAGCTCGATCTGGCGCAGGCCGAGGCGGTGGCCGACCTGATCGACGCCAGCACCGAGGCTGCGGCGCGCAGCGCCAGCCGGTCGCTGGCGGGTGTGTTCTCCGAGCGCATCCACGCGCTGCGCGACGCGCTGGTGAACCTGCGCATGCTGGTCGAGGCGACGCTGGACTTTCCCGAGGAAGAAATCGATTTCCTGCAGAAGGCCGACGCCAGCGGCCAACTGCACCGGCTGCGCGCCGGGCTGGACGCGGTGCTGGCCGAGGCGCGCCAGGGTGCGCTGCTGCGCGACGGCCTGAAGGTGGTGATCGCCGGTCAGCCCAACGCGGGCAAGAGTTCGCTGCTCAATGCACTGGCCGGGGCCGAGCTGGCCATCGTGACCCCCATTGCCGGCACCACGCGCGACCTGGTGCAGCAGACCATCCAGATCGAAGGCGTGCCGCTGCACGTGATCGACACCGCGGGCCTGCGCCACGGCGCCGACGTGGACGAGGTGGAGCAGATCGGCATCCAGCGCGCCTGGGGCCAGATCGAACAGGCCGATGCGGTGCTGTTTCTGCACGACCTCAGCCGCGCCGACCAGGCCGACTACCAGGCGGCCGACGCGGCCATCGCTGCCGACTTGCCCGCGGGTGTGACGCTGCTGCCGGTGTGGAACAAGCGGGACCAGTGCAGCGCGGGCGCGATGCCCTTGAAGGCGCGCGCCGAGGCGGTCGGCGAACTGGTCATCTCGGCCAAGCAGGGCGAAGGCCTGGAGGCGCTGCGCCAGCGCCTGCTCGATCTGGCCGGCTGGCAGCACGCGGGCGACGGCCTGTTCATGGCCCGCGAGCGGCACCTGCAGGCGTTGCGCCGCGTGGGCGAGCACCTGGCGCTGGCGCACGAGCACCTGGCGGCGCAGGCCGAGCACCTGGACCTGCTGGCCGAAGAGCTGCGGCTGGCGCAGGTGGCGCTGGGCGAGATCACTGGCGAGTTCAGCGCCGACGACCTGCTGGGCGAGATCTTTTCCAGGTTCTGCATTGGGAAGTGAGCACCGGCGGGCCGCTGGCTTGGGTACAAAATCTCACACTTGTACCCACCCCACCGGACAGGCCCGCGATGAGTGCTTCCGAGTTCGATACCGACGCGACGACCACGGCGCCCACGCTGGAGGCCGGGCGCCTGCCCGTCGTGCACGGACCCGGTGTGGCGTCTGCCCTGGCCGAGCTGGGCCGCACCGAGGACGTGCACCTGTCGCCTGACAACCGGCGGCTGGCCATTGCGGGTCACCTGAGCAATCGTGTGCTGGTCCTGGGCATCGACATCGACTGGGGCGCAAAGGGCCCCCATGTGCGCCTGCACAGTCCCCAGCCATTCGTCTCGCGCGAGTTTTCCTACCCCCATGGTCTGTTCTGGAGCAGCGACGACACCCTGCTGGTGGCCAATCGCCAGGGTGGTGTGCCGGTGTTCCACATTCCACCGCCCACCGGGGGCGCGACACCCCGTGAACTTCAACCGCTGCTGCGCCTTGAGACAGTCCATCCGGGGCTGGTGGAGACGCCGGGGTCCGTCAGCGCCCGCCCCATGGCGTGCGGTTGCCTGGATGTGCTGGTCTGCAACAACTATGCGCATCAGGTGACCCAGCACCTGGTGGACCTGGACGGTGCCCGGCCAGGCGCCGTCGCGGGGTCACCTCTGCTGGCCCGGGGGCTGGACATACCCGACGGGGTGGCCCACAGCCCCGACGGACGATGGATCGCTGTCAGCAACCACAACGAGCATTGCGTGCGCCTGTATGACACCAGCCGGCCGCTCGGGCCGGATGCCGAGCCCGATGCCCGCCTGCTGGGTGTCGACTATCCCCACGGCCTGCGCTTCGTGGAGAACTCGCGGCGCATCCTGGTGGCCGACGCTGGTGCGCCGTTCGTACACGTCTACACCTGTCCCGATGGTCGTTGGCGGGGTGAGCAGCGGCACGGCTGCCGGCTGCGGGTGCTGGACGAGCACACCTTTCTGCAGGGGCGCTCCAACCCACAGGAGGGAGGTCCCAAGGGGCTGGACCTGGACCGCTCGGGGCACCTGATGGTGATCACCAACGAGATGGTCCCGCTGGACTTCTTTGATCTTCGGTCGCTGCCCGGGCTTTCGCTGGAGGATGGGCGGGCGGGCCCGTGTCCGGCGGAGGTCCGGCCGATGCAGGATGCCCAAGTCTGGCGACGCCAGGTGCAGGGACTCGCGCGCACACTCGGGCGTCTGGAAGAGCGGTTGCAGTCGCAGGTCGCCTTGGCGGCGGACCTGGCGCGGAAGAACGCTCAGCTGTCGCAACGGGAAGACCACTGCCGGCTGGTGGAACGGGCCCTTGCACAGTCGCAGGCTGCATTGGCCGAAAGCCAGCGAGGGATGGCCGAGCTCTTGGCCAGCCGGTCGTGGCGGTTGATGGCGCCTTACCGCCTGGCCGGCCGCGTGTTCCGGCGCTGGTTCTCGGGCGCCAAAGTGTGACGGGGCGTTAACAGGCCCACCGCTGGCCTCCTTTAGGACGCCACCGGGAGCCAAAGCGTAAGCAACGGTAACCATGGCTTGTGGGGCCATGGCTCCCGCCGGTATGGTGCAGGGATGAATGCCCGAGTACCCACCGATCCGCGGTTCGACGTTCTGGCGCTGGCGCAAGCCATGCGCACCAGCAACGCGTTGGATGCGGTGCCGGTGAACCTTTCGGATGCGCAATGGCAGTTGCTGGGCGATTACCTGCAGCCGGTGACCCTCAGCCAGGGGCAGGTTCTCATTGAGCAGGGCGTCAAGGACCGGACGGTCTACTTTGTCGAAAGCGGCAGCCTCACCGTGCATTACGAAGACGACAAGGACCGTGTGCGCATCGCCATGGTCGGCGCGGGTTCGGTGCTGGGCGAAGGGGCGTTCTTCAGTCACCTGCCCCGCAGCGCGACGGTGAACGCCGGTGGCCACAGCCGGCTGTGGTGCCTGACCCCGTTGCGGTTCCGCGAGCTGTCCGCCCGCTTCCCTGTCATTGCACTGGAACTGACCGTGGCCATGGCGGCAGTGCTGGCCCGGCGCATGTACAACAAGCCCAAGCGCGTGGCCGTCACCTGATGCGGGTGCACGACTTCGGGCGACCGGTGCTGAGAGTCTGTCCCGCTGCAGCTGTCACAAGTCAACGTTCCTGAAGGCATACTTCGCCCATGTCCCTCCTGCGCTGGCTGCAAGCCAAAAAGTCCGATGCCGGAGCCACTGGCGGGCGCAAGCCCCGTCGCTCCTTCGGCCAGACCACATTGCCCCTGATCTCCCCGCGGCGGGGACGGCGCATCCTGCGCCGCGAGCAGCTGTTTTCGGTCGTGCGCGAGTCCCTGATCCGTGCGGGCGTGCTGTCCACCAGCTACGAGTTCAAAGTGCTGGCCCTGGACTCCACGGGCGACGGCTTCCTGGTGCTGATCAACCTTACGCTGCCAGCCGACGTGATGCCCGACGAGTACCTGCTGGAGATTGAGCGCTGGATCCAGGGCAGCGCCCGATCGCGCCATTCCATGCAGGTGCAGGCGGTGTACTGGCGCCGCCAGCCGGTGCACGATCTGCGGGGTGTTGCACTCAAGGCCTCGGTGGCGGCGCAGACCCGGCGCGAGAGCGCCGCGGCATCCGGTTCCGCCCGCCCGCTGGCTCCCGAACAGGTGGCGGCATTCCGCTCGGCCCTGGAGACCCCGGCGCTGCCTGCACACCGCATGGAGGCCCCGGCCGTGGCCCAGATGGAGCAACCGCCGGAAGTCCACAGCGATTTCGCCGGACTGAGCGAAACCCAGTACGGCAGGCTCTGACCAGGCCCGGCGGGCCGCGCTCAATGACCCTCGAAATGCACCAGCGTGAAGAGGGGCAGGCCGGAGTCGAGCAGTTTGCGTGAACCGCCGAGTTCCGGCAGATCCACGATGGCCGCCCCTTCGATCACCTCGGCCCCCAGCTTCTCCAGCAGGCGGCGACCAGCCATCATGGTGCCGCCGGTGGCGATCAGGTCGTCGATCAGCAGCACACGGTCGCCGGTCTTCACCGCATCGGTGTGCAGTTCGACCGTGGCGCTGCCGTACTCCAGCTCGTAGGTCTCCTCCACCGTGGTGAAGGGCAGCTTGCCCTTCTTGCGGATCGGCACGAAGCCGACACCCAGCTCGTAGGCCAGCACCGAACCGATGATGAAGCCGCGGGCATCAAGCCCCGCCACCACGGAGGGCCGCAGCGACGGGTCCATGTAGCGGTGCACGAAGGTGTCGATCAGCACCCGGAAGACCCGCGGGTTCTGCAGCAGCGGCGTGATGTCACGGAACTGCACGCCCGGCGCGGGCCAGTCGGGCACGGTGCGGATGTGGCTCTTGAGGAAGGCGGTGGTGTCCATGGAAGCCATTATGAAGACACCGCCGCCGCGCTCAGGCGACGGGTTTGAACTGGTAGCCGCTGCCCGCGGTCTCGATGGTGCCCAACGCCGGGAATGGGAAGTGGTAGCCGCCTGCCGTCACCTTGTCCTTGACCAGCATGTCGAACACGCGGCGGCGGGTCTGGCGGGCCAGTTCGGCGTCCATGTCGAACTGCACCGCCCAGTCGGGGCTGCGCGCGAACAGCGAGGGCACGTTGGTCAGGTCGGCCACGTACATGAACCTCTGACCCTCGGACTGCACCGACACCATGCTCATGCCCGGCGTGTGACCGAACGCCGCCTCGGCCCTGATGCCGGGCGCGAGTTCCTGGCCGGGCTCGTACTTCACCAGGATGTCGGCCGGCAGGCTGCCGATGACTTTGCGAGCGTTCTCGAAGGCGCCTTTGGCGGCAGGGGGCGCCGCGTTCATCTTCGCGTCGTCGAACCAGAAGGCGTGTTCCGGCGCCGGCACGTGCACCTTGGCCTTGGGAAAGGCCAGCGAACCGTCCTTCTTGCGCAGGCCGTTGATGTGGTCGCCGTGGTAGTGACTGATGACCACGTGGTCGACGTCTTCGGGCTTGAAGCCGGCGGCGACCAGCTGCGCCGCGAGCTTGCCGGTGGTCGGCGGTCCGTTGTCGGCAAAGCCGGTGTCCAGCAGGAAGCGCCCCGCCGGGCTGACCACCAGAAAGGGCGTGAACGGGATGTCGACGTAATCGGTGGGCAGGTTTTGCGAGGCCAGCAGCGACTTGACCTGCTCCAGCGGCACGTTGCGCACGAACTCCTCGCCCAGCGGGCGGCGCAGCGCACCGTCGTTGAGCGCAATCACCTCCATCGCGCCCAGCTTCATGCGCTTGACGCCATTGGCCGGCAGCATCGGCGGGCCAAAGTTCGGCGTGGTCTGTTGCGACCACACGGACGAGAAGGTCAAGGCAGCGGTGCCGGCGATGCCGGCGCCCAGAAAGGCGCGTCGATCCAACATTTCGGTCTCCAGTGGGGTGGGTGCAAAGACCGCATTAAAGACCGACCGGTTGCAAGCGAAACCGTATGGTCACAAAAACATTACCGTAATAAGGACTTTTGCGGTCGGCCGCCTCAGGCCTTGCCGGAGAGGAGCTTTTCCTCGGCCAGGGCGAGCGCGGGTGCCTTGCCGCTGAGCACCAGGGTGTCGCCGCCATCGAGCACGGTGGTGTCGTCAAACGGCGTGTTCTGGCCTCCGGCGCGACGCAGGCTGGCCACGCGCACGCCCATGGCCTCCAGCGCCACACTGCCCAGCGTTCGACCCACCTTGCGCCCGCCCGGCGGAATCGTCACCGTCGACAGCCGTTCGTGTTCGGCTTCCTCCGCACTGCTGTCATCGGCGCCGTGGAAGTAGCCCTTGAGCAGGCTGTAGCGGGCGTCGCGCTGGTCCTGCACCACCCGGATCACGCGCCGCATTGGAACGCCCACCAGCGCCAGCGCGTGGCTGGCCAGCATCAGGCTGGCCTCGATCGCTTCGGGCACCACCTCGGTGGCGCCGGCGGCGCGCAGCTTGCCGTCGTCGACATCATCGATGGTGCGCACCACCACCGGCACCTGCGGTGCGTGTTCGTGCGCGTGATGCAGGACCTTGAGCGCGCTGGCGGTCTCGATGTAGGTGATGACCACCGCGCTGGCGCGGTGCAGGCCGGCGGCCATGAGCGCCTGCAGCCGTGCCGCGTCACCGAACACCACGGAATGGCCGGCGGCGGCGGCCTGGCGCACCCGGTCCGGGTCCAGGTCCAGTGCCATGTAGGGGATGCCTTCGGCCTCCAGCAGCCGCGCCAGGTTCTGGCCGCAGCGGCCGTAGCCGCAGATGATCACGTGCTTGTCGGCGTTGATCGAGCGGCGCGCGATGCTGGTCATCTGCACCGACTGCATCAGCCAGTCGCTGCCCACCACGCGGGTGACGATGTCGTTGGTGTACTGGATGATGAAGGGCGTGGCGAGCATGGAGATCACCATGCTCGCCAGGATGGGGTTGAACAGCGCGGGCGGCACCAGCTGGTGCTGCCCGGCCAGCGACAGCAGCACCAGGCCGAACTCGCCGGCCTGGCACAGGTAGAGGCCGGTGCGCAGGGCGGTGCCCATGGGTGCGCCGAACAGCCGCGTCAGGCTGGTGATCATGCCGATCTTGAACGCCAGCGAGAGCGAGAGCAGCAACAACACGAGCGGCCAGCGCTCCAGCACCAGACGCCAGTCCAGCAGCATGCCGATGGTGATGAAGAACAGGCCCAGCAGCACGTCGTGGAAGGGCCGGATGTCGGTCTCCACCTGGTGCTTGTATTCGGTCTCCGAGATCAGCATGCCGGCGACGAAGGCACCCAGCGCCAGCGACAGGCCCGCGTGTTCGGTCATCCATGCCAGGCCCAGCGTGATCAGCAGCAGGTTGAGCATGAACAGCTCGTCGCTCTTGCGCCGCGCCACCAGGGTCAGCCACCAGCGCATCAGCTTCTGTCCGCCGGTCAGCAGGATGCCCAGCAGCACAGTGGCCTTGAGCAGGGCGATGCCCAGCGCCTTGAACAGCTCGTCGGGCGGCGAACCCAGGGCCGGGATCAGCACCAGCAGAGGTACCACGGCCAGGTCCTGGAACAGCAGGATGCCGACCACGCGCTTGCCATGCTCGGACTCCAGCTCCAGCCGCTCGGCCACCAGCTTGATCACGATGGCGGTGCTGCTCATGGCCATCACGCCGCCCAGGGCCAGCGCCATCTGCCATTCCATCTTCCACCAGGTCGGCAGGAACCAGCCCAGCGCCAGCGAGGCCAGGGTGGTCAGCAGCACGGTCAGCACCACCTGGGACAGGCCCAGCCCGAACACGTGGCGCTTCATGGCGCGCAGCTTGGGCAGGCTGAACTCCAGTCCGATCACGAACATCAGGAACACCACGCCGAACTCGGCCAGGTAGCGCAGGCCCTGCGAGTTCTGGGCCAGCGCCAGTGCATTCGGACCGATCACCACGCCGACCACCAGATAACCCAGCATGGGCGGCAGCCGCAGCATGCGGCAGCCGACCACGCCCAGCACGGCCGCCAGCAGGTACAGCAGGGTGATGTCCAGGGAATTCATGCGCCCTGATGGTAATGGGTGCCCCACGCGATAATCCGCCTATGAGCACGGCCCTTTCCCTAGAAGCCACGCGCCTGCTGGCGATGGCGCGCGAGACCCTTCAGATCGAGGCCGAGGCGGTGACGGCGCTGGCCGGCCGGCTCGACGAGCGATTCGCCGATGCGGTGCGCTGCCTGCTGGCCTGCACGGGCCGCGTGGTGGTCACCGGCATGGGCAAGAGCGGCCACATCGGCCGCAAGCTCGCCGCCACCCTGGCCTCGACCGGCACGCCCGCCATGTTCGTGCACCCGGCCGAAGCTAGCCACGGCGACCTGGGCATGATCACGCCCGCCGACGTGGTGCTGGGCATCAGCAACAGCGGCGAGAGCGACGAGCTGTCGGCCATCCTGCCGCTGATCAAGCGCATGGGTGTGCCCTTGGTCGCCTTCACCGGCCGGCCGGATTCGACCCTGGCCCGCCACGCCGATGTGGTGCTGGACACCGCGGTCGCGCGGGAGGCCTGTCCGCACAACCTCGCGCCCACGGCCAGCACCACCGCACAGCTGGCGCTGGGCGACGCGCTCGCGGTGGCGCTGCTGAACGCCCGGGGCTTCAAGGCCGACGACTTCGCCCGTTCCCACCCGGGCGGATCGCTGGGGCGCAAGCTGCTGACCCATGTCAGCGACGTGATGCGCAGCGGCGACGACGTGCCGCGTGTGACCCTTGATGTGCCGCTGATGGGCCTGATGCGCGAGATGAGCGCCAAGGGGCTGGGCATGAGCGCCGTGGTCGACGGGGACGGGCAGGTGCTGGGCATCTTCACCGACGGCGACCTGCGGCGGGTCATCGAGCGCACCGGCAACAGCACCGACCTGCGGGCGTTGAGCGCCGGGGACGTGATGCATCCGAACCCGCGCACCGTGCGTGCCGATGCGCTGGCGGTCGAAGCGGCCGACCTGATGGAAGCCAGCCGCATCACCAGCGTGCTGGTGGTCGACGACACCGGCGCCCTGGTGGGCGCCCTCAACAGCAACGACCTGATGCGGGCGAAAGTCATCTGAGCCGGCCACCCGTTAGCATTGCCGGATGTCCGAGAACCTGCCGCCCTTGCGCCCCGTGCTGAACATTGATCCCGAGTTGCTGCTGCGGGCGCAGCCGGTGCGCGTGGTGTTCTTCGATGTCGACGGGGTGCTCACCGACGGCGGCCTGTATTTCGGCGAGTCGGGCGAAGCGCTCAAGCGCTTTCACACGCTCGATGGCCACGGCATCAAGCTGCTGCAGCGCGCGGGCATCACGCCTGCCGTGGTCAGCGGCCGCGACTCCCTGGCGCTGCGGGCCCGGTTGTCCGCCCTGGGCGTGCGCCACACCCGCTTTGGCACCGAGGACAAGCGCCCCGCCGCCGAGGCCATCCTGGCCGAACTGGGCCTGGACTGGTCGGCCGCTGCCGCCATGGGGGACGACTGGCCGGACCTGCCCATGCTGCGCCGTGTGGCCTTCGCCTGCGTCCCGCCGACCGCCCATCCCGAGGTGCTGGCGCTGGCCCATCATGTGACGCAGCGCCTGCCCGGTGCCGGGGCCGTGCGCGAGCTGTGCGACCTGCTGCTGGTGGCGCGAGGTGCCTATGCG
This sequence comes from Hydrogenophaga pseudoflava NBRC 102511, assembly GCF_001592285.1. Classification (GTDB taxonomy): domain Bacteria; phylum Pseudomonadota; class Gammaproteobacteria; order Burkholderiales; family Burkholderiaceae_C; genus Hydrogenophaga; species Hydrogenophaga pseudoflava. The sequence continues at coordinate 33,596 of NZ_BCWQ01000022.1, forward strand.
GTGGAGCTGGAGGCGGCGGCGCGATGAACACCGCAACCCTGCCGGGGGCCTCTTCTGGCCGCCACAGCTTCTCTCGCTGGTGGGACCGGATGTCCATCTACCTGCCCGTGCTGCTCATGATGCTGCTGGCGCTGGCCTCGTACTGGCTGTTGCGGGCGACCCCGATCCCCGAAGAGCCCGGGCCCAAGCCCGAGGTGACCCATGAGCCCGATTACTTCATGCAGCGCTTTTCGGTCAAGGTGTTCGAGCCGAGCGGGACACTGAAGACCGAGCTGTACGGCACGGCGGCGCGGCACCATCCCGACGTCGGGACCCTGGTGGTGGATGCCGCCCGCGTGCGCTCCTTCGGGCAGCAGCGCCAGCTCTCCACCGCCACGGCCCGGCAGATCACCAGCAACGACGAGGGCACGGTGTTTGTGCTGGAGGGCAACGCCGCCGTGGTCCGTCAGGCCGGCAAAGGCGTCAACGGGGAACCGTTGCCGCGGCTGGAATTTCACGGCGAGTACCTGCGGGTGAGCACCGAGCCGGAGCACATCATGTCCGACCAGCCAGTGCTGCTGGTGCGCGATCAGGACCAGATCACGGCCGACAACCTCGACTATGCGGGCGACGCCCGTGTGGCGGTGCTCACGGGCCACGTGCGCGCCTTGTTCGCCCCCCGCCCATGAGCAGCGTGCCAGGCACCAGCGCGCCGCTGGCCTTCATCACCGGCGCTTCCAGCGGTATCGGTCAGGCGCTTGCCTTGCGCTGTGCCCGCGCCGGTTACCGGCTGGCCCTGGTGGCCCGACGCAGCGAAGAGCTGCAGGCCTGGGTGGACGCGCAGGGCTGGGACGCCCAGCGCTGCCGCGTCTACCGGGCCGATGTGGCCGACATCGATGGCATCGTGCAGGCCGGCCTGAGCTGCCTCGAGCAGCAGGGCGTGCCCGAGGTGGTGGTGGCCAACGCCGGCATCAGCATCGGCATGGACACCACCGAGCGCGAGGATCTGGCGGTGATGGCGCGCACCTTTGCCACCAACAACACCGGGATGGCCGCCACCTTCCATCCCTTCGTGGCGGACATGCGCGCGCGCGGCAGCGGGCGGCTGGTCGGCATCGCCAGCGTGGCGGCGATCCGGGGCCTGCCGGGGCACGGGGCCTACTGCGCCAGCAAGGCCGCCGTGGTGGCCTATTGCGAAAGCCTGCGCGGTGAGCTGCGGGGCAGCGGTGTGCGTGTGGTGACCTTGCTGCCGGGCTATGTGGACACGCCGCTGACCCGCGAGAACCGCTATGCGATGCCGTTTCTGCTCAGCCCCGAGGTGTTTGCCGACCGGGCCTTCGCCGCGATCGAGGCCGGCAGCAGCTACCGCGTCATTCCCTGGCAGATGGGGATGGTGGCCAAGCTGTTGCGGCTGTTGCCCAACGCCTGGTTCGACCGGCTGCTGGCGGGGCGTGCGCGCAAGCACCGCCAGGGCCAGGGCAAGCCGGCGTCCTGACGCTGTTGGTTCACGGCGCCCCGGCATGAAAAAAGCCCCTCGTCGAGGGGCTTTTGTTCGGGGGCTTGCAGGCCTGTGTGGAGACCGGCCTGCCTGAGGGAAATCAGTAACCGCCGCGACCGCCACCGCCTTCACGACGGCCGCCGTTGCCGTAGGGGCTGCGGAAACCGCCGTCGCCACCGCCACCGCCGTAGCCGCCTTCACGACGGCCGCCGCCGAAACCACCGCCACCGGAGCGGGGGGGGCGCGGTTCCATGGGACGGGCTTCGTTGACCACCAGGCTGCGGCCGCCCAGCGACTGACCGTTCATGCCCTGGATGGCGGCCTGAGCTTCGGCATCGCTGCCCATCTCGACAAAGCCGAAACCCTTGGAGCGACCAGTGTCGCGCTCCATCATGACCTTGGCGCTGTTGACAGAGCCGAAGGCGCTGAAGGACTGTTGCAGGTCTTCGTCGCGCACGCTGTAGGGCAGGTTGCCCACGTACAGTTTGTTGCCCATGGTTGGGACTCCTAGAAACACAGAAAAAGATAGCGATGGAGCCCCGGCAGCAAACAATTCTGTAGCACGCGAAACCAACCGATCACTTGTTTTGCGCGCGTTTTGGACGCTCGCCGGGCCATTATGCGCCGTTTGTCTGAAAGCAAGTTCTTTTTTTGGGGGCGCCTCAAGCCGCCCTCCGCGCTGGTGCGCATTTGCAACACCGGATCTCCGCCAGGACCCTGTTGCGCGACAGAACATGGGTCGTGGCCTTCCCTCTATACTGCTTCCCAGCGCCGATTTGTCCGGATTGCGGGCGCTCTACAAATACCGCTAAAGGGGGGACTCCCGGTCTCGCACCTTGCGGCACCGGGATTTCTGTTTTTGGGGCTTTGCCAGCCCCCGAGGTGAACCACCGTGATCGTCACACCACAAACCCAGCGCTTCGATGAGCCCCTGCCGCTCCGGAGTGGCGCGGTCCTGCCGGCCTATGAGCTGGTCTATGAAACCTACGGCAGCCTCAACGCCGACCGCTCCAACGCGGTGCTGATATGCCACGCCCTGAACGCCAGCCACCACGTGGCCGGGCTGCACGCCGACGAGCGTGGCCAGCCGATCGCGCGCAGCGAAGGGTGGTGGCACAACATGATCGGCCCGGGCAAGTCGGTGGACACGAACCGCTGGTTCGTGATCGGCGTGAACAACATCGGCTCCTGCTTCGGCAGCACCGGCCCGACCCACACCAACCCGGCCACCGGCCAGCCCTGGGGCGCCGACTTTCCGGTGGTGACGGTCGAAGACTGGGTCGATGCCCAGGCCCGGCTGCTCGACATCCTGGGCATCGGGCAGCTCGCCGCGGTCATGGGCGGCAGCCTGGGGGGCATGCAGACGCTGTCCTGGACGCTGCAGTACCCCGAGCGTGTGCGCCACGCGGTGGTGGTGGCCAGCGCGCCCAACCTCACGGCCGAGAACATTGCCTTCAACGAAGTGGCGCGCCGCGCCATCGTCACCGACCCGGACTTCCATGACGGCCACTACCTGCGCGCCGGCACGCTGCCGCGCCGCGGCCTGCGCATCGCCCGCATGATCGGCCACATCACCTATCTGAGCGACGACGTGATGAACGAGAAGTTCGGTCGCACGTTGCGGGCCGCCGATGGCGAAGACCCAGCAGCTGCTGCCGAACTGGCCTACCGGTATTCCACCCAAGACGTGGAGTTCCAGATTGAGAGCTACCTGCGATACCAGGGCGACAAGTTCAGCGAGTACTTCGACGCCAACACCTACCTGCTCATCACACGCGCGCTGGACTACTTCGACCCGGCCCGCGAGTTTGACGGCAACCTCAGCGCGGCGCTGGCGCGGGCCCAGGCCAAGTTCCTGCTGGTGAGCTTCACCACCGACTGGCGCTTCTCGCCCGCGCGCTCGCGCGAGATCGTCAAGGCGCTGCTGGAGAACCGGCGCGACGTGAGCTACGCCGAGATCGACGCGCCGCACGGGCACGACGCTTTCCTGCTCGACGACCCGCGCTACCACGCGGCCGTGAAGGGCTACTTCGAACAGACCATCGCCGGAGGTGTGCAATGAGCGAGCGCCACCTGCTCGAATCCATCGCCCGGCTGGTGCCGCCGGGCTCGCGCGTGCTCGACCTCGGTTGCGGTGACGGCGCCCTGCTGGCCCACCTGCAGGCCACGCGCCAGTGCAGCGGCTATGGCGTCGAGATCGACGACGCCAAGGTGCACGCCTGCATCCGGCGAGGGGTCAACGTGCTGCAGCTCAACCTGGAGGACGGCCTCTCCATGTTCGGGGACGACGCCTTCGACGTGGTGCTGCAGATCGACACCCTGCAGCACCTGCGCAACGCCGAAACCATGCTGCGCGAGACCGCCCGCGTGGGCCGCATCGGCATCGTGGCCTTTCCCAACTTCGCCCACTGGCCCAACCGACTGGCGGTGCTGCAGGGCCGCATGCCCGTGACCCGGCGCCTGCCCTACCAGTGGTACGACACGCCCAACATCCGTGTCGGCACCTACGCCGATTTCGAGGTGCTGGCGCGCAGCTGTGGCCTGACCGTGGACGACAGCTTCGGTCTGCAGGAGGACCGCGAGGTGCGCTTTGCGCCCAACCTGCTGGCCAGCACGGCGGTCTTCAAGTTCTCCAACTGAGTCCCGGGCCGGCGCTCAGCCGGCTCAGGCGCCGCTTTCCCGGGCCGCATCCTGCGCAAAGTCGGCCGTGCCCACGTCCGGCGCCTGCGTCCAGAACGGATAGAGCTCGGCGAACGTGGCCCGGATGGCGGCCAGCGGCAGGTCGTCGAACTGCCCGCGCTCGTTCACGTATTCCATGTGCCGCTGCCCCGCGCGGTCGTAGGGGTGGTAGAGCGAGTCGCCGACGCCGTCGAACTCCAGCGGCAGCAGACCGAACTTCTCGCACAGCGAGAGGTTGAAGGCCGGCGTGGCCTTGCGCCAGGCGCCGTCGATCCAGAGCGCGGTGTAGCCGTGCCAGGCGAAGACGTCGGTCTTCATGGTCTGGCGCAGGCGTTCGGTGGACAGGTGGTTGCGCACGTCGGCAAACCCCAGCCGGGCCGGAATGCCCGCGGCGCGCGCCACCGCCGCCAGCGCCACCGCCTTGGGCACGCACCAGCCGAATCCTTGCGACAGCGCCGTGCTCGCCCGCATGCCCGCTGGTGACAGGTCGATGCGGTAGGGGTCGTAGCGCAGGCGGTCGCGCACCGCCAGGTACAGCGACACCGCCCGCTCGCGCTCGGTCTGGCCGGTGGCGTGTTCGCGCGCGAAGGCCAGGACCAGCGGGTGGTCGCTGTCGATGGCGGTGCTGGGCTGCAGGCAGGCAGCAGAAGGCGCTGAGGGAGGCGTGTGCGGGCTGGACATGGACCCAAGGTAGCAGACCCGCCGGTCGATGGCGATCACCGGCGCGACGGATGCGTGGGATCTGGGGTCGAATTGCACTCTTTTTTCGCACTTCAGCTTGTGCCCGGCGCGCCGATAGTGCTGGGGACACCGTGTGTCGCTGCAGATCCGGCACGCCATCCTGGCCCGGCAGGCGGTGTCCGTGTTCAGGCGCTTCGGTGCGGGCGTGCGCTGAAGAGGTCCCCCAAACTCAACGCGTCCATCCTCAGGCGAGGTGTTCATGAGCATTTTCAACAATCTCAAGCTGGGTCACCGGTTGGCCCTGGGCTTTGGCCTGGTGATGTCGCTGATGGCGGCGCTCACGCTTGCGGCCTATGTGGGCCTGAGCGACACGAACGACGACCTGCTCAGCATCGCGGACAACACGGTGCCGTCGCTGCAGGTGGCGGCCGATCTCAAGAGCACGTCCCTGAATCTGCGCCGCTTCGAATACAACCACCTGGTGTCCGAAGACCCGAGCCGGCTGCTGGCGCTGGAAGCCGACATCGCGAAACACCAGGCCGATCTGCTGCAGACATTCAAGGCGTATGAGCCGCTGATCAGCGGCGACGAGGAGCGCGCCCTGTGGCAGGAAGCCCAGGCCGATGCGCTGCGCTACGTGAGTCAGTGGGGCGCCATCCAGGCCCTGTCCGGGCAGATCGGTGGTGCCGGCAAGTCGGTGGCCGAAGAGCGCCTGACCGGCCCGTCGCGCGAGTACTTCGAGCAATTGCAGGCCAAGCTGGACAAGCTCTGGGCCTTCAATGTGAACCATGCGGACCAGGTCAAGAAGGAGTCGGCCGTTTCCTATCGGCAGGTCCTGCTGGCAGTGCTGGTGCTGGCCGCTGCAGCCATGGCCATCGGCCTGCTGGCGGCGGTGCTGATCACGCGTTCCATCGTGCGGCCGATCACCGATGCCGTGGGCATCGCCGATCACATCGCCAGCGGCGACCTCACGCAGAAGATCGTGGTCAGCGGTCGCGACGAGACCAGCCAGCTGCTGACCGCCATGCAAAAGATGCAGCAGGCCCTGAGCTCGCTGGTCAGCTCCGTGCGCCAGGGCGCCGAGGGCGTGGCCACGGCCAGCGCGCAGATCGCCCAGGGCAACCAGGACCTGTCCAGCCGCACCGAGCAGCAGGCCTCGGCGCTGGAGCAAACCTCCGCGTCCATGGAAGAGATGGGCTCGACCGCGCAACAGAACGCCGACAACGCCCGCGCCGCCAGCCAGCTGGCCGCCAGTGCCAGCAGCGTGGCTGTGCAGGGCGGCGAGGTGGTGGGCCAGGTGGTGTCGACCATGCGCGAGATCCAGCACAGCAGCCAGAAGATCAGCGACATCATCGGCGTGATCGACGGCATTGCCTTTCAGACCAACATCCTGGCGCTCAACGCGGCGGTGGAAGCCGCGCGCGCGGGCGAGCAGGGTCGAGGCTTTGCCGTGGTGGCCGGCGAGGTGCGCACGCTGGCGCAGCGCAGCGCCGAGGCGGCCAAGGAGATCAAGCAGCTGATCAACGCCAGTGTCGAACGCGTCGAGCAGGGCACGACCCTGGTGGACCGGGCCGGATCGACCATGCAGGAGGTGGTGCAGTCGATCCAGCGCGTGACCGACATCGTGGGCGAGATCAGCAGTGCCAGCCAGGAGCAGAACGCCGGCGTGAACCAGGTGGCCGAGGCCGTGACCAGCATGGACCAGACCACGCAGCAGAACGCCGCGCTGGTGGAAGAAAGCGCCTCGGCCGCGGCCTCGCTGCAGCAGCAGGCCGACCAGCTGCTGAAGTCGGTGAGCGTGTTCCGGGTGAACGGCGGGGCTTCGATGCCGGTGCACAAGCCCGCGTCCGTGTCCAAGGCCGCCGCTCCGGCCAGAGCGCCTGCCCACCAGCCGACGCCCCCGTCGCCTGCCAGGGCCCTGCGCCCGGCACCGGCGAACCCGCCGGCTCCAATCCCCAAGACCCTGACCACCGGCGCTGGCGCCAGCGACGACTGGGAAAGCTTCTGAACCCGCCTCCGAGGACCCGACCATGGACATGCACTCTCCCTCCACCGCTGCCGGCGATGCCCGCCACGTCGCAGGCCAGCAAGGCGCCCATGCCGAATTCCTGACCTTCCGCCTGGGTGCGGAGGAATACGGGATCGACATCCTGCGGGTGCAGGAGATCCGCTCCTACGAGGAGCCTACGCGGATCGCGAACGCACCGCACTTCATCAAGGGCGTGGTGAACCTGCGCGGGGTGATCGTGCCGGTGGTGGACCTGCGCATCAAGCTGGGCTGCGAGAAGGTGGAATACAACGGCTTCACGGTGGTGATCGTGCTCAACGTGCGCGGCCGGGTGGTCGGTGCGGTGGTCGATTCGGTCTCGGACGTGCTGGAGCTGGCCAGCGAGCTGATCAAGCCGGCGCCGGAGATGAACACCTCGATGGACACGAGCTTCATCACGGGCATCGCCAGCGTGGGCGAGCGCATGCTGATCCTGATGGACATCGAGGCGCTGATGAGCAGTCCCGACATGGGGCTGATGGACAGCAGCTCGCAGAACCTGCAGTAGGTCCCGGGAAAACCAGGTCTGTGTTCAAGGGCGCCCGTCGGGCGCCCTTCTCTTTGGACCCATGGTGGGCGGTCATTCGGTCATTTGCCCGGGTCCAGTGGCTCTTTTTCCGCCTTCAGTACCGGGCGGACCGGCCGATAGTTCATGAATCCCCATTTGTGTTTCAAGGACGGCCTACATGGACATGCACTCTCCCTCCACCGCTGCCGGCGATGCCCGCCACGTCGCAGGCCAGCAAGGCGCCCATGCCGAATTCCTGACCTTCCGCCTGGGTG
>NZ_BCWQ01000023.1 GCF_001592285.1 Hydrogenophaga pseudoflava NBRC 102511
AGCGTGGGCGAGCGCATGCTGATCCTGATGGACATCGAGGCGCTGATGAGCAGTCCCGACATGGGGCTGATGGACAGCAGCTCGCAGAACCTGCAGTAAGCCATGAAGAACCCCACCATCAACAACCGCTCGCTGGCACGGCGCGTCGCGCTGCTGGCGGTGGCCATGCTCTCGGGCGTGCTGGTGACGATCAGCGTTGTCATGAGCCTGGTGGCCGAGGAGCGCTCCCGCGAGCGCATCGTGCAGTGGGTGGGCGACAAGACGCAGTCGGTCGCCGATTCGGTGGACGCCTTCGACGCCACCGCGCGCCTGATGACCGACCGTGCGTACCGGCCGTTCCGGGCCAAGTTCTCCCAGTTCTTTGAACTGGACGAGGCCGCCGGCCTGATCAAGAGCTGGTCGTTCCGCCTCAACGGCGAAACGAGCGACGTGGACGACTTCAACAAGATGACCGGCGGCGTGGCCACCGTGTTCATGCGCAAGGGCGAGGACTTCGAGCGCGTGACCACCTCGCTCAAGAAGGAAGACGGCGAGCGGGCCGTCGGCACCCTGCTGGCGCGCGACCACCCGGCCTACCCGCTGGTGCTGCAGGGCCAGAACTACACCGGCCGTGCCGTGCTGTTCGGCAAGCCCTACATGACGCACTACGAGGCTCTGAAGGACCAGGCCGGCAAGGTGGTGGGCATCCTGTTCATCGGTTTCGATCTCTCGGACTTCCAGACCGCGCTGCAGAAGCTGGTGAGCGAGGCCCGTTTCTTCGAGAGCGGCTCCACCGTGATCATCGATCCGCGCAAGAGCGATGCGGACGCGGTGTTCGTCGTGCATCCCACGGCGGCGGGCAAGAAGGTGCTGGAGGCCTACCCCTCGGCCGGACCGCTGCTGGCCAGCCTTCGTGCCACGCCCGAGGCGTTCGTGGCGGACTCCACGTCCCTGGTCTCGAACGACCTGTCCAGCCCCTGGGTGGTCAAGCGACCCACCAAGGCCGGTGGCTGGTGGGTGGTGGCCGAGGTGTCGGACGACGAGGCCATGGCGTCGCACTGGGCCACCATGTACGCCTTCTGGGGCCTGCTGGTTGCGGCCACCGCGGTGCTGGGTCTGGGCCTGTACTGGCTGGTGCGGCGCAATGTCAGCCGCCCGCTGGGCAGCCTGACCGTCGCGGTCACGGCCGTGGCCAACGGCGACCTGAGCCAGCGTTTCACCACCGACCGCAGCGATGAGATCGGCCGTCTGGTGCGCGAGGTCGAGGACATGCGCCAGCGCTTCGTCGGCATGCTCGGCGAGTTGCGCTATGCCAGCGACAGCATCGGCACGGCGAGCGCGGAGATCGC
>NZ_BCWQ01000024.1 GCF_001592285.1 Hydrogenophaga pseudoflava NBRC 102511
CACTGCATCAACAGATCCAGGCGTTTCACAGCTGGATCCGCCAACGCTGGCCAGGCTGCACGGCGCGGGCCGAGGTGCCGGTGAAAGCGCGGCTGCCAAACGGGCAGGTGCTCAATGGGCGGATTGATCTGTTGCTGGAAACGGCGCAGGGGTATGTGCTGATCGACCACAAGTCGTCACCGCATGCCGAAAGCCAATGGGATGAACTGGTAGCTGAGTACAAGCCGCAGCTGGATGCCTATGCCAAAGGGATTGTCGAAGCCTCTGGCAGGAGCGTCATGGAGCAGTGGTTGCTGCTGCCGGTTTCAGCGGCGATGGTCAAGATTTGATAGCAAGCAAGTCTTTAGAACAGTGAATGGCGGCCGAACCGCTACATCTATTTCAAGGAGAGAAATTCAATGGAACTGGAGTTCAAGGTTTTCGGCAACCACGTTTCTATGCTGCCCGACACACCATTTATCTACAGAGACATGAGTATCCAGACATGACATTACGGGCGCAAATCAACACAGAACACTGCCAGTTCACTCATGGCATCTTCCTGGCCTTTCAAATTCTTGTGCAGCAGCTGCAAGAGATGCTCCGGATTGGGCATTCCCAGCACCAACCGATAGATGGCCCTTTGCTTTTGCATGTACTTGTGCTGGACAAACTGCTCGCTGCCCAGAGTGCCGACGACCCAATGGCGAGGACTCGACCCGGGGTAAACCCACCAAGGGCTCAAGCCGTTACCCTCGCCCCCCCCATACTCCGCCTCCTTGGCTGACGCCAATTTGGCCCACGGGCTGCTACCGCAAACCATCTGGCCACCCGCGGATAGCCAATCAAGCGCCATGGCGCGCCTCACGTTTAGCCCGGCAAAACGTGTGATTCGACCCTCTCGCTGTTCCATGGAAACCGGGTTGGCTGCCAGGTCCCAATGCAGCAAGGCATCGCACCAGGGATGCATGTCCAGCCCCTCTTGACCGATAGACGTCGTCACGAGCACTCTTGGCCAGAATGGGCTGTTGAATGCGCGTTTTACCTCGTCCGCACGAATCTTGGTTTCAGACTCCGACTGCCTGTCAGCGCCCTCGGTGTCTGACCTTTGAACAGCTGCGCCCAAAGGCACCGCGACATGACAACGCAGCTTGAATTGACTGTCGTTGGCTACATCCCCTGGGTTGCTATGCAATGTAACGTTTACGTCCCGCAAACTCAGGGCCGCTGTTAGCTCGGCCAATTTTTCGTGCCACTCTCCTGTTGCCTGAGACAGGAACCAAAAATGCTCATCCAGCACCGATTCCAGGTTCCCATGGACAACAGCCTCCATGACGGAGGTCATGTAACGCCTTCGTTTGTCACGTGTTATGGCTGCCTCAAACCATGCTGTATCGAGATACCTTCTCAGGCCTGACCAACAGAGGTCGATCGTGTGGTGCAACTCGCCTTCATCCATGGCTTTTGGCCAATGGCGATACAGGGCTCGCAAGGCGACAACCGCTGGCGAGGAGATCGCCAACTGAATCAGGCCGTTTAACTCGACCTCATCTATGACGCCATAGAGCAGGAAGGGTTCATCAAACCATCGCTTAATCAATGACGACAGTTCCTTTGAACGGTCGGGTGATGAGCAGTGGCGTAGCCAGGCTGCCTTGGCTGGGGTCTCCACGCCCTTGGCCTGCAACTGTTCCATTGCAACCACGAGTTCCCAGTCGCGCCATCGACGCCGCCAAGATGCTCGCCGCTGCTCATTCACCACTTTGACATCATGCTCCTTCAGCCATTCCCGAAGTTGCATGCGAATGACTTGCTTGGCGCGATGGATGCCTTTCAAACGGTCAGGGAGATCCTTGCTGTCTGCTAAGGGGTCGAGCATCGCGAGAAAGGACGAAGGGTGGAAAGCGCACAAGAGGCCGGGATGGTCCTCATCACCTCTGAAGCGCGTCCGTTTGTTGACCAGCTCGTATCGAAGAGGCCCCTTTTCACCTTGGATCGATAACTTGCGTTCCAACTCGTAACTGAGCAAGCCCGATAGCGCGGATGGCACAGCTTTGAAACGACTGAAAACCAGAACCTTGTCCTGAATCTTGCTATCGTCCTCGCCTGAGCGGGCCCATTGGCCTTCCAACGGCCACCACGGCAGGGATGGTGCGACCCATGGCAAGGCAAGATCCGGTATCGACACCGCGTCGATCAGCGAACGTAAACGGGGATGCGGCCATTCTTTGGGCCCACCGTATTTTTGCCGGGTCGCTTCGTCCAGGTGCACCGTCACTGTTGCAGAGCGACGGCTCTTCCAGGCCAGGTAATGCGCCCCCAGGGTTTGCATGGGTAACGGGACGGACTGCCACAAGGGCATGGCCCAGGGACGATGGTCTTCCTTGAACGAGCCTAACATGTCTACCAGCGGGGTCAGGTCATCGGCTCGGATCTCTTGGGTCACCTCATTGGTGCAGAAAGATGAAGCATTCGATCCCAAGGCTTCCAACTGCAGAATATCGCTGGAAGATACTCGCTCCGTACGGGCCATCAGCGGCCGCAGCTTTTCTTCAAGCTGCGTTCGACAAATTTTTGCCGCCTCCACCACCTCAGATTTGCCAGGCGCCCAGTCCATCAGCAATGAGTGCAACTCGTGGTATGCCTCCTTGATTTCGCCCAGCCGCCTCTTATCCAAAGCCAGAAAAGCGAGCAGGTCGAAAAAGTCCTGATGGTGCTCTTTCCCTTCTGTGCTCTTGGCCGCTCCTCCTGGAAGACCATAGGGCGTTGCAGAGAGCAGCAAAAGCGCCGGCCCATCGCCGCCGCGACCTTGCCCGCGCAACGCCTTCAGCACCGACGATGTGGCGTGGTTCCGGTCGTAGCCCGTCTCATCCACTGCGGCGCGCCCCTCCTCCGCCGTTTCATTACCCTCGTCTTCATCAAGCAGATCTCTGAAACGCTGGAACTCATCGAAGATCACCAAATCAGGTTTGATGGACTTCAGCGCGGCTTCGGTCATAGCCACACGGCATGCGCCAACGAGCTTTGCGTGCAGGCTAGCGTCCTTGACATGCGATTTCACGGCTTCGACAAGGTCGCCTCGGAGCAGCTCGGCTAAAGATGCTTCGAACCGGTTTTGATATTCAGAGGTGATGTTGAGCTGCTGATGCTCCACCCGTTCGTTGAGTGACTCCTTCTTTGCGGCTCCCTTGAAGGCCGCCAACATGTTGTCGTGGTTGATCCTCCGCCCGTTACGGCGCCGCATCATTTCTTGCACCAGGAACAACGCAACCGCACGTTCCTCCAGCTTGCCATCCATGCGTTGCCCTCTCAGAGTCGGCACACTTGTTACTGGCGTAAGCGAGTAAACGTGAACCTTCTGATGGTTTGGTGGCTCACCTGACACCAGCAAGCTCGGCCGATCAATCTCGGCCAAGGCTTGGTTGCGCTGTTCCTCATCCGGCAAAAAGCCCAACAGTCTTTTGACGTTTTGCCGGGCAATCACCAGGTTCGCGCAGACGTACATCACCTTGATAGGGCGGCTCGCCATCAGCGCTTGCATGCCCTGAATCACGCCACTGGCCACCACGGTTTTGCCTAAGCCGACCTCATCGGCCACGAGGAAGCGGCGCGAGCCGCTTTTATCGGTCAAGGACTTCAGCGCTGCCTTGATCGTTCTCGCCTGAAAATCTCTCGCCTTCATCGTGCGGTTACTCTGGGCGCCTTCTTGATCACAGGCCATGCTCGGCTCAGTGCCTGCAGATGCGCCACATCTTCTTGGTTGGTGTCGTCGCTTTTCCCGGCTGTCGTCACTTGTCCCTGGCGCTGCCAGACGGCCAGAATGTGTTCAATCTCTTCAGCACTCCCACTGCCACTGAACCAATAGCGAAGCATTTGCTCGAGTGTAGGCAAGTCCGTCTTTGAGGAACGCCCGCTTGCACGCCTCCGGTCTGAGGGCTTGTCATCCTCATCGCTCCCGTCGTCGTCCCACCGTCCCCCGCCTTCAGAGACACGCTTGCCTTGCAACACGTCAGCCAGCCAAGCCAGGCTCTGTGTTGGCCCCATATAGGTACGCAAGGCTTCGATGTCACGGTCCGCCCCCAAGGGCGGATGCCATGTGACGCTCTGTACCCATGAGGTGCTCTCATCACCCAATTTCAGCGTGAAACGCAGCAAGTTAGAGCGTGTGTGCAGCGCTTGCTCGCCTGGCCACTCCGAGCGGCGACGTGTAAGGACCAAAGGCTGCATGTCTTTTGCACTCAGTGGCGCCCAACTCACCTGCAAATCTTTTGGCCATGTCACATCCACCAGTGCGGATGCTTCCAAGAACGTGCGGACCTGTTCCTCTAGCTGGCATGCGTGGCTCAACGCCTGCACCACCTGGGTCCGACATTTCTCAACGCTTGATTGCTCAGCATCTTCCTCCACCGCTTCGCTTGAGGGGGGCTCATACGGAGAAGTCATCGACAAGAACGCATCAATGCCAGTCAGAACTTCCTTGCCGGACTGCCGCCGCTCCAGGTCTACCTGAACATAACACTCGGCATTGCGCTCCCACGCACGCTGCGTGAGGTTAGGGCTACCCAGCCACAGCGTGTGTTCACGCCCTTGAGAAGCCAACAGAAACTTGGCGTGCAGCCCTACCTGATCCAACCCGATGAGCTCTTCCTCCTCACCATCTGGCTCGTTGCCATAACGGGTCTCGGGCAGCACGTGGCATGTCAAGCCCCCCAGCCTTTGCCAGTTTTTCTCGGTGAATTTGGCGAACTGGGCGGCGGTGCTCACCAGAATTCGCTCGCATTTGTCGGCGCCCGACTTGGCAATCTTGGCTGCGGTCGCGGCATCGACGAAAGGCGCCACGGCGATCACCCTGCGTGCCTCTTTCGGAATACGAGGAAACGCCGTACCGGACTCGCCAAACGGCCCCATGGCCAGTTTCTTGACATCCAAACCGGCGGGGATGCTCCATCGGCGCGACCTCAACTCAGGCTGATGCGCCTGCCATGCCGTTAGCGCATCTTTCAGAAAGGGTTCTGCTACCAGACTCTCCAGCAAGGAGGGGATGCCCGCAACAGCTTTGCGCTCGTGACCTGCGGGCACGTCCTGATCGCTTGCTTCAGCGCAGAGATGCAAGCCCAGATCCCAGGACACATCTTTGGTCAGGTTTCTGCTGCCCATCAGGAACACCCAACGGCTGGTACCGCGTTGATGCGTGTCATCGACCGGCACCTGCCTGACCAGCGCAAACTTGGCGTGCCAGGATTGCCCACCTGAACCTGCGCTTTCATCCCACGGACACTCAATCAGGAAGCGATCCAGCAGGGCCACGATGGGTGATGGCTTCGACGCTCCTGACGTGACCCGTCCTGCCTGAACGATGACATGCACCCGGCCCCGCAAACGGCTCAATGCACGCCCTAAACCAACGCGGGTGCCTGGTGCCGAGGCATCATCGTCTGCGTCTTGCCCCTCCAGGGCCAGCAGCGATGCCGCGACCACAGACAGATGGGCGCTGTAGGTCGAGAGCACGGCCCTGTCCGTGCGCCAGCCTGGTGGGGGCTTCAGCCTGTCTAGCCACGCCAACTGGGCCATGTGCTCAGGCTTTTTGTCATCTGCTTCTGTGCTCATGCTCCGGCCCTCAGATCGCTCACCATGCGCTTCACATTGCGCCAGCGGTAATGCAGAGGTTCGGCCAAAGCGTGATCCTGTGGGTTCCATTCGCCCCTTCGCGTCACCCCGGTTTGGCTAGTGGCCAACCGAGCCAGCACGCCTTTTCGGCGCACTTCAGCCCGCCTGTAGGCCTCCTCCATGGGTGAACTGAGGCGCGAGTGATGGCCCTGTTTCAGCCATTCTTGTGTGCTTGTCAGAACCGTCATCAGCTCATTGCTCACGTGCAGATTGGGCACCGATGTGCTGAGCTTCTGTACATCCACCGCCAGGGCTTGCTCAATGTGTTTCTCAACCACCTTGAGCAAGTGATCGCGATGCGTGGTTTCAGTCGGCTGCCCGTCCTTCTCGCGCAATCTTTCCACCAGAGCCGCATAAACGGCTCGCCCAATGCCTGCCAGGCTGGCGACATTGACAGCCATCTTCAGTCGACTTTGATCCTCTGCAGAGGCACATTGCCTCAGGCTTGACCCAGCCAGTCCCTCTTCAAGCTCCTTCTCTTTCCATTCGCCGCTTCGCCGCACCATGCGAGCGAACAAGCTCAGCTGCCCATCAGGTGTCTTGGTGCCACTGAGCTTTTTCAGAAGAAACACAGGCTCGTCGTTGAGCAACTTGAATGTCTGTGTGGTCTCGCTGGTCAGAAGCGATGCAGGGCATGCTGGCATGTCTGGATCAAAGAAGCGCTCAGCAGCGATATCCACATCACCGTCGTCACCGCGATGCTCTTTGCCCTTGCGCTGCGACAGCGCCAACCTTGACAACACGGCACGGCGGCCAGAGGCCCCGGACACTTCAGGCGAGAGAATTTCCCAGCGGGCCAGCGATGACCAGTAGATGGTGGAAGCCGGCTGGGCGGGCAACCTGTTCTTCAGGCTACCCCCAATGACCCCACCGCCTTCAGGATCGGCCTTCGCCAAACGCATCTGCAAACGCAGTTCCAGGTCATTGAGCCTCTTCTCATCGCCACCGGATGCCTGGATCAGCCAGGGCACAAAGAGCGCGTACTTCAGCCGGGTGTGCAACACCGAGGTGCCGGGAAAGAAGTGATCGGCAAATGCCTGGTGCAGCACCAGGAAGCCGATCTCATCTCTCACGCCGCGTTCATCGCCATGCAGAGCCTGTTCCGCTTGGCCAACGGCCTGACGAGAAAGTTGGATCCAACCGATCACGGCTGCGTTACTCAGTATTCAGAATGCGGCCACCATCAGAACTCCACCACCACGGTCAACTTCAACGCCGTACGCCCTTTCTCCATGGAGGTCCGAACCCGATCGAACTCAGCGCGACCTTCGCAAATCTTGCTCATCACTGCAAGTTTTGCCCTCAGCGATGCATTGAGCACCTTCTTCACGTCGGTCGACATGTCAAGGAAGAACTCATGCCTGAGCAGCGTATTGCTCTCCACGCTGCGCATGTTGTAGAGACTCTTGAACATCGGCTCCCGCTGCACACCGTACTGACTCATGATTCGATCTGCCGCCTGAAAGTCTGGCGCTCCTCCTGCGGCATCCACCTTCAACTTCATGATTGACTGACGCACCATTTGATTGCTCATTGTGAACCGCCCCGGGAATCGTGGAGGCCGGTTGGTTTAAGTCAGGCCACCACCATAGAGACCTGACTGGCGAGTTGCCGGTAGTAGTTTGCCTCAGCCTCGGCTGGCGGGATGTAGCCGATGGGTTCGAGCAACCGGTGGTGGTTGAACCATGACACCCATTCGAGGGTGGCCAACTCCACCGATTCCTTGGTCTTCCAAGGTGCTCGCCGGTGGATCAATTCGGCCTTGTACAGCCCGTTGATCGTCTCGGCCAGCGCGTTGTCGTAGCTGTCACCCTTGCTGCCCACTGAGGGCTCGATACCGGCCTCGGCCAGTCGCTCTGTGTAGCGGATGCTGACGTATTGCGACCCCCTGTCGGAGTGACAGACCAGGCTGCCGTCGCGCTCAGGCTGGCGTGCGTACAGCGCCTGCTCCAACGCATCGAGCACGAAGTCCGTGCGCATCGAACTGCTCACCCTCCAGCCCACGATGCGGCGTGCGTACACGTCGATCACAAAGGCCACGTACAGCCAGCCTTGCCAGGTCGAGACATAGGTGAAGTCCGAGACCCAGAGCTGGTTGGGTCTGTCGGCCCTGAACACTCGGTTGACCCGGTCCAGCGGGCATGGCTCCCGAGCGTCGCTGACCGTGGTGCGCACCACCTTGCCACGGCGCACGCCCTGCAAGCCCAGGCGCCGCATCAGCCGCTCGACCGTGCAGCGCGCAATGGCGATGCCTTCGCGGTTGAGCTGCTTCCAGACCTTGTCGGCGCCGTAGACCTGCATGTTGGCGTGCCACACGCGCTGGATGTGCGGCATCAGGACATCGTCACGTTGAGCTCTGGCGCAGCGTCGCTCAGGGCTGCGCTGTTCGCAGGCGTGGCGCCAATAGCCTGACGGGGCGATCTGCAACACCTTGCAGATCGACTCGACCCCGTAGGCCTGTCGATGCTGGTCGATGAAGCCCTTCAGGACTTCAGACGGCGGTCGAGCTCCGCCTGGGCGAAAAACGCGCTGGCCAACTTCAAGATCTCGTTGGCCTTGCGCAGCTCCTTGTTCTCGCGCTCGAGCTCCTTGAGGCGCTGCAGTTCAGAAGTGGTGATGCCCTGGCGAACGCCACTGCCGACCTCGTGGCGCTTGACCCATGTGTGCAGGGTCTGCGGCACACAACCGATCTTGGGCGCGATCGAATCGATGGCCGCCCACAGCGAGGGGTACTCGCCCCGATGCTCCAGCACCATGCGAACAGCTCGTTCGCGCACTTCGGGTGAAAACTGGTTTGACTTCTTGCTCATGGCTCTATCCTCTCAGGGAAAAGAGCCTCCTCAAAACCCGGGGCGATTAATTGCCTCTGATCAAAGACTATCTGGTCAAGCCGCTTACCTCATATCAGGCGCGGAAGGTGCTCGAACGAGAGTAACTCGCAAACAGGACTGCTCACAGACGTCACCCCGGAAACCCGACAGTTCTGATCTATGCGCTGTCTGCTTTGGCATTCGCCAACGCCCCATCTGCTCCGACGGAGGTCCAGAGTGCCGAAACTGAGCGCATCGATCTGACCCCGACCACCACCTTCGACAGGCATGTCACATGCGCGATGGAAGCCAAGTCGCAAGCGCCGGCCAAGCGTAGATCAGCCAGGCCATGAACAGGATCATGACCCAGTAGGGTGTGACGCCCACGAAGATCTCGCGCACGGTAAGGTTGCGGTCCGGCACTGCGGCCTTGACCACGAACACGCTCATGCCGAAGGGCGGCGTGAGCACGCCCGCTTCGATCACCAGAATGCCGATCAGAGCGAAGGCGATGGGGTCGAAGCCCATGGACATGGCGATGGGCCAGAAGATGGGCACCGTCAGCAGCATGATGGAGATGCTGTCGATCATGCAGCCCATGATGAACCAGACCGTGACCATGAACACCATGGTGCCCACCGGACCCAGCCCCCAGGACTGCAGCATCGACTGCACTTCCTGCGGCAGTCCATTGAGCGCGACCAGCTTGCTGAACATGGTGGCAGTGAGCAGCAGCAGCATGATGGGGGTCACAGTGCGGCCCGACTCCATGAACGCTTGGCCAATGCCGCGCCAGCGCATGCCCTTGGCCCAGGCCACAACCAGCGCACCGATCATGCCGACCGCACTGCCTTCGGTGGGAGTGAAGAAGCCGAGCCAGATGCCTCCGAGCGTGAGCACGATCAGCAGACCCACGTAGAGCGCGCCCAGCGTTTGCTGGCGGTCGGCAGTCACCACGGCATCGTCGCTTTCGGGTGCCGCGTGCGGGCGCAGCTTGGCGAACACAATGCAATACAGCGCGTACATCGACGCCAGCACCAGGCCTGGGATCACACCCGCCGCAAACAGCTTGCCCACCGATTGTTCGGTCAGGATGGCCCACACGATCATGAACACCGAGGGCGGAATCAGCAGGCCCAGCACCGAGCTGCCGGCAATGCAGCCGGTGGCGAAACTGCGGCTGTAGCGGTTGTCGCGCATGGCGGGATAGGCCACGTGGCTGAACGCCGCCGCGGCCGCCACACCGACCCCGGTCACCGCTGCGAACACGGCATTGCCGCCCACAGTGGCCACGGCCAGCCGACCCGGCACGCCTTTGAGGCGGCGGTTGACGACGTTGAACAGGTCACTGGCCGCGCCGGAATGCGCGATCAGCATGCCCATCACCGTGAAACAGGGAATCACCACGAAGTTGTATTCCTTGAGACCGGAGACGGCGGTCTGACCGACCAGGTCCATGGCCGGCCAGGCACCGCCCAGCGCAATCCAGAGGCCGAACAGCGCGCTGCCGGCGAAGGCGAAGATGACGGGCACGCCCGCAATCACGAGCAAGACCAGCACCAGCAGGGCGGCCCAGGTTTCGATGAACATGTTGACCTCGTCAGTGCGTGGAAGTGGAAGGAGAGTCAACGCGACCGCGCAGCGCTTCGACCGCGAAGCCGATGCAGACCGCGGCACCCGCGAGCCAGAGCACCAGTGCGCTGAAGCGCAGCGGCGAGGCGGGCAGGCGGAAGGCCTCGTTGCCGAAGAACTCGGCACTCTTCCAGCCTTCGATGGCCGGCTCCCAGCCGGCGACCACGAACACAAGGAAGATGGCGCCGCCGATGCTCCAGGCCAGCACTTCCAGGATTTGGCGCAGCAGTGGCGGCACGCGGTCGATGAAGAAGGTGACCCGCAGCAGTTTGCCCTCGCGCATCGCGTGGGGTGTTTGCAGGAAGGTCAGCAGCACCAGTCCGGCACTGGTGATTTCGAAGGTGCCGGGAAAAGGGCGGTTGAACAGCAGCCGGCCCAGCACGTCGTAGGCAATGACGCCGACGAGTGCGATCAGGGTGGCTGCGCCGATCGTGTGCAGCCCCAGCAGGGCGCGGTCGATCCACGGTTTCATGAAGAGTCCTTGTGATGGGGAAGAATGAACCAGGCGGCCATCGCCAGCAGCGTCGCGGCGACGGTGCTGTAGACCAAGGCTTCGTGGGCCGACAGCGAGCGAGCCAATCCGCTGGCGGCCCAGGCCGCGACTGCGCCGGTGCACATGTGCACGCTGCCGATGCCCGCGGTGACCAGGCCGGCTTGACGCGCCTGACCACCCAGCGCGAGCGCAAAGGCGGCCGGAAACACCATGCCGTGGCCCAGCGCGTACACCGTCAGCGCCAGCGTCCAAAGCCAGATGCTGGGCCACGCCAGTGTGAGAACCAGACCACCGATGCCGGTGGCGGCCAGCAGCAGGCCGTGCCGGAACAGCGTCTCGCCCGAGTGTTCGGCGCGCAGCCGGACCCATTGATTCCCAGCCGCAAAGCCGAGGTAGGTCAGGCCCAGAAGCACGGCAGCCGAGCCGCTGCTCATTCCGGTGGAGGTCTGCAGCGCGGCCGGTCCGGACGCTGCGATGATGAAGAACGGCGCAGCGATGGTGGCGAACGCCAGGACGATCCGTTGCAGCGGTCGTTGCACCGCCAGTCGGCCCCAGGACACCCAGCGCGGCTTGTGGGTGCCGGCCGGGCGGGTCTCGGGTTGACGTTGCCAGGCCAGCAACGCCACTGCGCCGGTCAGCACCGCCAGCATGCCCAGCGGTGCTCGCCAGTGGCCGTCCTGGGCCATGGCCCAGGACAGCGGCGGGGTGATGGCGGGCAGCGCGGCAAACACCATGGCCAGCACCGCCATGCTGCGCTGCAGATCCGCACCTTCGTGACGATCGCGCAGGCAGGTGCGGGGCACCACGAGACAGGTGGACAGTCCCAAGCCGGTCAGGAGGCGTCCCGCCAGCAGGGCGCCCTCCTGACCCGCGAACGCCGACAGCACGGCACCGGCGCAAGCCAGCGCCAGACCGGCCAGCAGGGTGGCGCGGCGCCCCCAGCGGTCTGCGGCGTCGCCGGCCAGCGGTTGCCCCAGGCCCAGGCCCAGCGCGAACAACGCGACCGTGGCACCGCGGCCGCCGGCGTCCATGGGCTGCCCCTCGAACACCGGCTGCAACCCCACGGCCACGTTCAGTCCCAGCGGGGCCAGGCTCGCCACCACGGTCACGTAGGCCAGTGACAGGGGATGCATGGGCGCTGCCAGCGGGGCCGAAGATGGGCCGGTGGGCGTCATGGCGTCACGCGGTGTGGGCGATCAGAGCGGGTAGTCGGTCGGGAACTTAAAGCCCGCATCCTCCAGGTAGCGCACGTAGGTCTTCATGACCTGCGTGGCCGGCTGGCCCTTGGCGTCGAGCTCCTTGGCGGCCTTGGCCGGCAGGTCCTTCACCAGCTGGGCCCACTTGGATCGTTCCTGCGCACTGAGGGTGTTCACCTTCACGCCCTGGGTCGCGATGCGCGCCTCGATGTCGGCGTCGCGCTGCTTGCTCTCCTGCGCGATGCGCACGGTGGCTTCGTCGGCCACCTGGTCAATGATGGTGACCACTTCCTTGGGCAACTTGGCGCGGGTGTCCATGTTCATGAACGCCGCCAGCGTGCTGTACGAGCCGAAGCCGGTCTTGGTCCAGACCTTGGCCACTTCGCGCAGCTTGAAAGCCTCCATGCCGGAGACCCAGAACAGGCTGCCCTCGGCCAGGCCGTTTTGAATGGCCTGGTAGTGGTCGCCGATGCCCAGCGTGACCGGCACGGCGCCGGTGGGCATGAACAGCGGCGCGTTCGTGCCGGTCATGGCGATGCGCTTGCCCTTGAGGTCCTCCACGCGCTGGATCTCGAAGGTGGTGGCCACGCTGTAGGCCTCGGTCACCATCTGCGCCAGGATGTGCGCGTTGTACGGCTTCATGCTGGCTTGCAGCGCCGGCACTTCCTTCAGCATGCGGGTGGCCACCTTCTGCTGCAGCACCGGATCGTCGGAGGTGAAGGGCAGGTAAGCGCTGTAGTTCAGTAGGCCGGCGCGGGCCTGCTCAAAGCCGATGGGCGACAGCACGATGTCGAGCGATCCCTTCTGCACGGCCTCGATACCGCCGTCGACCTTGGCGACGCTGCCGCCCCAAGCCTTGATGAAGCGGATGTTGTGGCCGGTCTGCGCCTTGACGCGCTTGGCGACCTCGTCGACGAAGAAGGTGTCGAACACCTTCACATAGGTGGTGCCAGTGGTGTGGCCACCGCCCATGCGCAAGGTGTAGTTGGCGGCATGGGCGCTGCCAGCGGCCACGGCCATCAGGGCAGCAGCAAAGAGGGTAGATATTTTTTTCATGATGTCTCCGTGAGGTAGTTATTCGAAGGCCAGGTCGAGCAGCAGGCTCTCGTAGCTTTCAGGGTTGAGAACATGGGGATAGTGTCCGCCGGTAGGCAGGCGCACATGGCGCGCGCCGGGGTAGGCCTGGCGCAGGCGGTCGCGCGCAGCGGGCGGGATCAGCGGGTCGTCCTCGCAGTCGAGCACCACGATCGCGTCGTCCGGCAGGGACAGCGGCGGGCAGGCGGTTGACTGGGTCACGCCGGCAAAGCGAGCGTGAAGGTTTTCGGGCGACTGGCGCTCTTCCATCATCAGCTGTTGCAGCTGTTGCAGAGGGCTGACCGGAGTCGAGCGAATGCGCTGCAGCCATGCGGCGTGCAACTCGGCGGGCGACGTCTTGCGCACCCATTCAGCGTCGAAGAGCGGATTGTCCGCGAGGTCGCTGGCGTCGGTGAAGCCGTTGCCGATCACGAGCTTGCGCACGTGATCGGGGTACAGCCGCGCAAAATGCTGCGCCCAGTAGGCCGCGAAAGACGAACCGACGACGATTGAGCAAGGCAGGCCCAGGTGGTCGAAGACCGCCTTCAGGCCATGACTCAGGCCTTCGGCGTCGCTCTGTTCGGGGTAAGTGACTGCGATCAGACGCAGCCGCTCACCCAAGGACAGCAGCGTGCGCACGAACATCGCGCCGTCGCCCATGGAGCCGGGCAGCAGCACCACGGGTGGGCCGTCGGCTTTGGTATCGAGCCAGCGCCAGACGTAGCCTCCGCTTTCCAGCGAGGACCACGAATGGCGTGCTTCCAGCCGTTCGATCAGTTCGCGCATGGTTCAGAACTTCCCGTCTTGGGACAGGTAGCCCTCGGCGATGAGGGTGGCTTGCGACTCGGGCGAGAACTCGGCTTCCGGCACGTCGCCACCGATGACGAACATCAGCCAGTGGGTCTTTTCGGGTTCGTCGAACGTGATGTTTTCGAAGCGGCGCTGCACGCCGGCGGGGAAGGAGATCACGTCGAAGGGGCCCAGGTCGAAGCTTTCAACCTGTCCGTCCACTTCCCAGGAGCAGCGCCACTTGCCCGTCATGGGCATGAAGGTCTCGTTGGTGTCGTGGTTGTGCATCATCGGGCCTTTGCCGGGGCTGGTCTCGCAGAAGCCCAGGTTGAAGCCTTCGGAGATCTTGATGTGGGCATTCTTGGCCGCGTCGTCGCCGACCGGGGAGACCACCACCGTGCCGTCGGCACGGGCGGGCGGCTGGAAGCCAATGATGTTGTAAAGCTTGCGCTGGGCGCTGGGGTAGCGGCTGTCGGGCAAACCGCCGTCGTGGCCCTTGATTTCACTGAACAGCGCCACGCGTTGGCGCATTTGTTCGCGGGTGACTCGGATGGTTGGGATCTTGGGTGTCATGGGACGTGCTCTCCTGTGGCTGAAGCAGACAAAGATCACCCGTGCGCCTTTCGGCGCCGGGATAGGGCGAGACGGTTCAAAACCGTCGTTTCGGGAAAAGAGGGGCGTGTCCGGCGCGGGTGCCGGCGGCCACTGGCCGGCGCTAGACGCGCGGCGGGATCTGTGGGGTCATATGTTTTGTCTCCGTTTGTCTTTGATATTCATCAATTACAGTGGAGACAGTTGGGTTCGGCAATTCGCTTGGTCGATAGCCGGTATCGAAAACGAATGCGAACACACCTTTGAGACTGCGCGACCTGGATCTGAATTTGCTCGTGGCGTTAGACGCCTTGCTGCGCGAAGCGCACGTGTCCCGGGCCGCCGCGCGGTTGGAAATCAGCCAGTCGTCAATGAGCCTCGCGCTGTCCAAGCTGCGCGCCGTGTTCGACGACCCGCTGCTGGTCAAAGGGGGCAACTCCCTGGTATTGACGGCCAAGGCACAGGAGTTGCTGCCCCGTCTGGCGGGCGCGCTGCATCAGATCGACAGCCTGCTCAACGAGATGGAGTCGTTCGATCCGGGCAAAGCTCGCGACACGATCACCCTGATCGTCACCGACTACATCGACTTCATCCTTGTGCCCGCGCTGATCAAGGTCATGGCGGAGCAGGCACCTGGCGTCACGCTGCGGGTGGTCGGCCCCAACCCCAAGCGCCTGGGCGAAGTGTTCAGTGCTGGCGAGGTGGACGTCTCGGTCACCTACTTTCCGAACCCACCCGCCAGCCTGCGCACACGTCCGCTGTTCTCTGATCGGCTGGTGGGCATCGCTCGGCGCAACCACCCCTTCCTGAAGGACCCGGGCAACCTCGAAGCGTTCTGTAACCACCAGCACGTGACTGTCGAGCCGGGCGAGGCCACCATGTACAACGCCTTGGTCGATTTGCAACTCCAGCAATTGGGTTTGAACCGGCATGTGGCATTGCAGAAACCAACCTTCCTAGGTGTGCCTTTCATCGTCCAGCAGACCGACTTGCTGGCCACACTGCCCGCCACCGTGGCGCACCGCTTCGCAACTTTTACTGACATCGAAGTTTTCGAGCCGCCGCTAGCCCTGCAGCCGCTGAACGTGGTTCTTCTCTGGCATGACCGCACGCATACCAATGCTCTGCATCGGTGGTTCCGTGAAAAGGTAATCACGCTTTGTGCCCAGCCGTTCACCGAGGTGTGAAGCATCAATAATGGGCTGCTGCCGGTTGCGTTGACACCGACCTAAGCTTTTTGAGCTTGCTCGAACTGTACGTGACTGCGATAGCCGAGCGTCGAATGCCGGCGTGCGGGGTTGTAGAAGCACTCGATGTAATCGAATACGTCTGAACGGGCCTGCCCTCGTGTGCGGTACACCTTCCTGGCAGTGCGTGAAGTCCCCTCGAACTCCTGCGCCAGTCAGAAATCGAGCCTGGGGAACGTCACTTGGACGCTCACCAACGCCCTCATCTGCACCGACGGCGGCCCATAGCTCACCAGCCGCACATCCAGACCATGGCCCTGCGCCTTCTTGAGCGCGCGTTCGATGGCGGTGTGAATCCACTCCGTCGCGTTGCCGAACGCGCCGCCCCCCAGCATGGTCAGCAGCACGGTGTTCGAACCGCCCTGGCGGCGGTTGAGCACGGCTGCGAGCAGGGTCGCTTCGTAGGCCGCATCAAGCACCAGTTGGGTGAAGCCTTGCCAGTGCGGCTGTGCGACCCGGCCGTAGGCCACGGGCAGCGCCGAGCAGAACGCCTGGCTGACCAGTGGTCCCGGTGAGGTCGGACCATCGGTCACCTCCACGTCCCGGTGCAGGCCGATCCTCAGGTGCCCGGCCAGTTCGCCGCGGGTTGCCTCGTCCATCTTCTTCAACAACGCTGAGATCTTCTCCAGCCCTGTCCTGCTCGCCAGCGCATAGCCGTTCTGCATGTGCCAGAGATCGGAGACCGGGCAACCCAGCTTGGCACTGAGCGCTGCTCCGAGGTCGGCCAGCCCGTCCAGCTGTTGCTCGGCGCTCTGCCCGATCTGCTCGCCCACCGGCACGAAGTAGTTGCGGTAGATCGTGGCCGCGCCTGCGGCGATGGCGCAGGCCGGCCCCTGCGTGCGGTCGTGTTCGTAGCGGGTCACGCCGTCTTCCGGGGTGACGCTGGGTCCCACCATCTCCAGTGCGTTGAACTGGCTGGCCACCTGGAACAGGGCCCCCGCGTACTGCGGCATCTGGTGCATCTGCCTCACGTCGCCGGTGACGATGCTCACCTTTGTCGGTGCCGCGTTAACCTGCTCTTGCGCCACCCTCTGCCGCAGTTCGGCCAGCGAAACCATTTCGAAATGGCCGATGCCAAAGCTGCGGCCGTTGACCTTGGAGCGCAGGGTGTTGCCCTCAACTTCCAGCCGTGCCTGCGTCGTGGCGTAGGCCTCTTCGTTGAAGCCGGTCAGGCGACTGAACCAGTTGTTGTGCATGTCTTTTCTTTTTGAGGTGAGGTGTGTGCGGCGGCACAGTGTGCCGACGACAAAACACAAGTCAAGACAATCCAGAGACCTCGGCCGGAGGCCGCCCGGCCACGCAACGCCATTGCACTTCTGCCGGTTGTGAAGAGGCGTATGGACCGCTCGAACAGGATGCTTCGCGCTCGTAGAACTGCGCCCTGCCCCATCCCGCTCGGATGCCTTCGGTCACCGTGCAGGTCTTGCAAAGCACGCCCCATCGGCCACCATGGGCCGGCAACTGCGCGTCGCAGAAAAACTGTTCATCCCTCAGCGGTCGACCGCACACATCGCAGTCGCCGGGATCGCCGACGTATTCGCATTCAGCGGTCTTGCACCGCATACATCGCCGACCAGACGTTCATGTAGGCGTCGTGCCGCTTCTTGGCCTTCACGGCTCCTTTGAAGTTGCTCCAGTCCAGGCTCATCACCTGGTCGTGCAGCACCTGGGCCACGGCTTCTCGGGGCACCCTCGCCCGGTACTTGTAGTCCGTCCCCTGGTTCACTTCGACCTTGGCCTGCGGGAACACCGATTCGATGTCGCCCTTGATGCGGGCCCGAACCGTAAGTACGTCCGTGTCACCCGGCTTCTGGACCACGCTGATGAAACTCTTCGGCAGAAAAATCCACATGCTTCTGGCTCCTTGATCCTGGGTGTTCAGCCCAACGCTGCCAAGGCCTGCAGCACAACCTGGTCGTTCGGGTGGGTGACGAAGCTCTTCAGCTGGTCCCGGGGGACCAGATGCACCGCCTGGCTCTCCCAGCACATGTCGGCCGGGTGGCCTCCCTCCCGCCTGGCGGTGTAGTAGCGGGTCACCGAGGTGCTGCGCACCGAGTCACACAGGAAGCCGGTCAGGATCACCTGCAGCCCGGATTCCTCAAATGCCTCCTTCAGGGCGTTTGCTCGCAGGCCCATCCCGGGATCCAGCTTGCCCTTGGGGAAGGTGTTCACATAACCCCCATGTTGGTTGCTGGGCGAGACCACCCAGACCCGACCATCGCTCTCGAGGATCACCACGCCCGAAGCGGCGGGCTTGCTTGGTGCGGTCGTCATCGGTGGCTCGGTGAAGTCCTCGGTCTGCTCGCCCGCGAACCTGTTCCAGCCGGCGGTGTTCTTGGGTGCGTCTGTCCACGAGCGCACGTCGATGCCGTTCAGGTTTGTTGGCATCGGCCCGTCCGGGATGACCGTGGCCCGCTCAAGTGGATCCCCCCAGCTCTCCAGGCTCGTGGGCGCGCTGGGGGCCTTGAGGTCAACCTGACGGCCGGCGTCATCGTTGCGGGGGTGGAGGCTCTTCATGATCAACACAGCACATCATTTGTCGACTGCGCTGAGACAGTCAACGGCAATTGCAGTGTTGGAGCACTGGGCCAAGTCTTTTTGTACTGCTCGAAGAAGGCGGCGTCCACCACCGGTTCCGGGCCGCTGGTCACGCCCAGTTCGAGTTTCCTGAGCATCTGAATGAGTTGGTCCAGCGGGACCAGGCGGATGGGGGTTTTGCCCAGGGCCTCGCTCTCTTTCATGGCCTCGGCCGTGAAAGTCGAGGTGGTGAAGAAGATCCCATGATCGGTTGTGTGGTCCAGCGAGCCGCGAAAGTTGCGGATCTCTTGGGACGAGACAGTGGTATTGCCGGTGTAGCGCTTGCACTGCCAGGCCACACGGATGGACAACAGACCCGCGTCGTCCAGGTACATCAGGCCGATGCCATCCACACCCTTGTCGTTGGACTGACCGGTCACCTTGGTCTGGTCCAGTCCGTTGGCGGTCATGATGGCTGCGCACAGGTGCTCGAACCCCTTGTCCGAGAGCGACCAGAGGATGTCCTTGAGCTGCACCTGCCAGTTGACCGTGCCCTCCAGGTCCTGCTGCAGGTCGTCGCCGCTGGGCGCGGGCAGGTCCGCCTCGTCCTTGTTATTGCTCGCCTTGCTGGCGGTCTTGAAATAGATCGCCGCCGCGGTGGCCATGTCCAGGGGCGACTCCCAGCCTTCGGTGGTGAGTTTCCAGATCCCGTGCCCTGCCGTCTTGGTCGGCTCCAGCAGACCCGCATTGACCAGGTACATGCGCGCCCAGTAGATGTCGTTCTGGTACTTGGGCACGCCGCTGGCGAGCATCTGGTCGTTGACCTTCTCACCGGCTTCGTCAATGGCCTGCACGACGGCGGACTTGACGGCACCGGCCTTGGCCACGCCATTCATCTCTCGAAGGGCGGAGAGGATGCGGGGGATGAACCGCACGACTTCGGGCAGTTTCTCGGTATCGATGTGCTGGTTCATCTCGCTCCCGTTCCTGATTGAGTTCCACAAGCGATCAAGCGGGCCCAGGGCCCGCTCTGAATTGCAGTATTTGCGCTTTACGCAAATTGTAGTTTGCGATTGGCGCCATGCGCTTTGTGCTGTCGGTGCGGACTTTTGAGAATGCGCGGATGAACATCGGCAAGGTCATTCGAGCACTTCGAACGGAACGAGGAGACAGCCTCGAGAAGCTCGCTTTCGATGTCGGCACCGATGCCAGCAACCTCTCGCGCATCGAACGCGGTCTGCAGCAACCTTCGGAAGAGATCCTCAAGGCCATTGCGTCGGCCCTGCACTCGTCGGTGGCTGAGCTCTACGCCTTAGCCGAGGGGCGCCGCCTTGCCGCCGGATCGGAAGTGCACCCCGATGACTTGGCCCGCGACGCGGTCCAGATGCGCAAATACTTCCGATCGCTGACGCCGGAATACCAGAAACTGGCGCTGGAAATCGTCAAGACCCTGGTGCGCACTCAGGCCAAGGGTTGATCCCCTCTTTTGTTGTTCCCATCCGTGCGCTGGCCAGCACAATGCAGCCATGGACAACAAGACCCCAGCCAACGCCTGCCACCGTTGTGGTGCCACCGCCTACAGACCGGTGATCGCGCGCGACGCCAGCGGTGCCATGACGCCCAGCGGGGCGTACCGCTGTGTGCAGTGCAAGCTCGAGTTCACCTCCATCGATCAGTGGCGCCTCTCAGGGCCTGCGAATTCGGCGTCGTCATGGACCCAGGGTCGATCCGCCGCCTGATCGGCCCACTACACATGCCTCAGAGCGCCGTGCAAGGCAAGCACGGGATGTGAATCACGACCACACACCACGGCTACTGCGCTGCATCAGTTGATCAAGGGTGACGACAGAGCGTTACTTGCTCCGTGCCGCTGTTGGCACTGGAGCATTCAATGAAACGCAAACCGTCTTCTCCTTCTTCTTCCAAGTCGCCCGCTGCAAAGTCTCCGGCTGCCAAACCAGCCCGCGCTGCTTCTGGCGCTCGCCCCAAGACAGCGCCCTCCTCCAGGCCCGTGGTCAAGAAGGCCAAGCCTGCGCCCGCCCAGGCCCCTGAAGTCACCACCACCAAACAGTCCCAGCTGATCACCCTGCTGCGCAGTGCGGCCGGCGCCAGCATGGAGCAGATGATGGCGCTCACGGGCTGGCAGTCCCACACCGTGCGCGGCATGCTCAGCGGCTCGCTGCGCAAGCGCCTGGGTCTGGATGTGCAGTGTCAGCGGGTCGATGGTGTTCATCTCTACCGGATCGTGGAGGCGGCTTCAGCATGAGCGTGGTGGAGCAGATCCTTCAGGCGGACCGGGCCACGCTGGTCGAGCGGTGGCAGTCCCTGTTCGATCGGGAACCGCCGGCCCATGTGCAGGTGAACCTGATCCGCCGGGTCCTGTCCTGGCATGCGCAGGACCAGATGCTGGACAACGACTGGTGTGGACCCAAGGGTGCGGCGCGCCTCAAACGTGTGCTGCGCAGCACCGCCTCAGCACCGGTGCTGGCACCGGGTACCCGGCTGCTGCGGGAATGGCAGGGCGTCACCCACGAGGTCCTGGTCCTGCCCCAGGGCTTTGCCCACCAGGGCCAGACCTACAAGAGCCTGAGTGCGGTGGCCAAGGCCATCACCGGCACCCACTGGTCCGGGCCGGTGTTCTTCGGGGTGCGGCGCTGATGGCCACGAAACCGACTGTCTCTTCCAGCGCTGCGCCCTTGCCTGCACTGTCTTGTGCGATCTACACGCGCAAGTCTTCCGAGGAAGGGCTGGAGCAGGACTTCAATTCGTTGCATGCGCAGCGCGAGGCCTGCGAGGCCTTCGTGCTCAGCCAGAAGGGTCTGGGCTGGAGCCTGATCCCCACGGCCTACGACGACGGCGGCTTCTCGGGCGGCAACGTGGAGCGCCCTGCCCTGCGCCGCCTGATCCAGGACATCGAAGCGGGCAAGGTCAATGTGATCGTGGTCTACAAGGTAGACCGCCTGACCCGGTCCCTCGCCGACTTCGCCAAGCTGGTGGACCTGTTCGATGCCAAGGGCGTGTCCTTTGTGTCGGTCACCCAGCAGTTCAACACCACGACCTCGATGGGTCGGCTGACCTTGAACGTGCTGCTCTCGTTCGCGCAGTTCGAGCGCGAGGTGACCGGTGAACGCATCCGGGACAAGATCGCCGCCTCCAAGCGCAAGGGGCTGTGGATGGGGGGCATCCCACCCGTGGGCTACCGGGCCAAGGGCCGGACGCTGGAGGCCGATGAGGAACAGGCGCCCCGGGTGCGGGAGATCTACGAGCTCTACTTGAAACTCGGCAGCGTGACCGAGCTGGGCGAGGAGCTGCAGATGCGCGGCTGGCTCACGCCCGAGCGGGAGCACAAGCGACCGGGCTTCGGGGGCAACAAGCCGTTCAGCCGCGGACACCTGTACCGCATCCTGAGCAACCCGGTCTACATCGGTCAGATGGTGCACAAGGGAGAGGTGCACGCGGGGCAGCATCCACCGCTGATCGACAAGAGCCTGTGGGATGCCGTGCAGGCCAAGCTGGACGCCCAGCGCAGTGGGCACAAGAGCCAGTCGCATGCGGCCCATCCCAGTCTGCTCAGCGGCAAGTTGTTTGACGAGACGGGGCGGCGCCTGATCCCTTCGCACGCGCGCAAGGGCAACAAGCGCTACCGCTACTACGTGACACCGGCGGACGATCCCGGGACTCCAGTTCGGCTGCCGGCCCACGAGATCGAGCAACTGGTGGTCCAGGCACTGAGGAACTGGGCTGCGGACTCCAAGCGGGTGGTGGATGCGGTGGGCTGGAGCGATGCCAAGGCGGCGGAAGACGCCATCTCGGCCGGGCAGAAGCTGGCGCTAGCGCTGGCCAAGAGTGATCAGGAACAGAACGCCCGGGAAACGCTGGGGCGCTGTGTTGAATCAGTGGAAGTGGGTCCGACGGCGGTGCGGATCAGCATCGACCTGGTGGGCGCCGGCATGGTCAAGGCCGGGGCTGGTCCGGAAACGGCTCAGATCGAGGTCGATGCAGAGAGAAAACGCTGCGGCATGGCGGTGCGACTGGTCATCGGCGCCAATGCCAACCGACCACCAGAGCCCGATCAGACCATGATCCAGCTGATCAACAAGGCGCGCGACTGGCTCGAGCGTCTGACCCGACTGGGCCATGGCATCGGAGACATCGCCAAGAGCGAGAACGTGAGTCCCGGGTATGTGACCCGACTGCTGCACCTGGCGCTACTGGCGCCCGATATCACGCAGTCGATTGTGGTGGGAGATCACCCGATCGAAGTGACCGCCACCCGGTTGATGCAGGCCCTGCCCTTGCCGCTGGACTGGGCGGAGCAGCGCAAGGTGCTGGGGATGAGTTGAGAGCTGTGGACTGGAGCGCCTCTCGAGTACTCGCGTGCCTCTGGTTCCGAGTTTTTCTGGTCATCTTGCAGCGGCATGGGCAACGCCACCCGGACTCGACAAACCTTCAGCTTGTCACGAGTACTTGTTTTTTGTGCTTCCTGTACGTCAGCGGAGGCAGACCTGGTACGATCAGCGTGCATTTTGTGCAACGTGTTCAGTTTGCATGTTGCAAGTCAATGGCAAGCGAATTTAGCAAGGCCGACAGTCAGGTTTCATCGTCACAGCATACGGGCAGCACAATGACAGACATCGTTTCACCCAGTAAACGCAGTGAGATGATGTCCGGAATCCTTGCAAAAAATACGAAGCCTGAAATGCGGGTGCGAAAGGCACTGTTTTCCCGTGGGTACCGATACAGGTTGCATCGCAGGGATCTTCCAGGGACGCCAGACATCGTTCTCCCTGGCAGGAGAGTGGCGATATTCGTTCACGGATGTTTCTGGCACGGCCACGCAGGCTGCAGTCTGGCCAAAGTCCCCGGTACACGTGAAGATTTCTGGAAACGGAAATTCGAGCAGAACCGGCATCGCGACGAAGAAGCCGTTGGGGCGTTGCGGTCGGCTGGCTGGAGAGTGCTTGTTGTCTGGGAGTGCTTTTTGCGTTCCACCGAGACACAGGACGGACTGGCAACGGCGCTGTCTGGCTGGCTCGAGTCGGCAAACAGGACAGGCGTGCTTCAGTCGACTTCCTCATAGACCTGTGCACGGCGGCATCGCAGCCCCTGAGGCCAGAACAGAACCAACTCGATACGAATGACATACAAGATCGTCGACCTTTTTGCTGGACCGGGTGGTCTGGGCGAGGGCTTTGCCGCCTATGAAGGTGGCACCCGATTCAAGATCGCGCTATCCGCTGAGATGGAAGCCAGCGCGCATCAGACGCTGTCCCTGCGTAGTTTTTTCCGCCATGTCCGCGGGGACAGCAAAGCACTGGAGGCGTACTACAGGTTCTGCACTTCAGCGGACGCTCCGCATCCGGGAGAAATCGCGCCCTTGGCGTGGAAGGCGGCCCGTTCCGAGGCGCACCAGCTAACCCTTGGGGATCCAGCGCACAACAGGGAGCTCGATACCTTGCTTGACAAGGCCGAACTTAAATTTGACGAGACGGTGCTCATCGGGGGGCCACCCTGTCAGGCCTATTCACTCGTCGGCAGATCGCGCAACCGTGGAAAGGCAAACTACGTCGCCGAAGAAGACCACCGGCATTTCCTTTACAGGGAATACCTTCGCATCCTCCATCGCAGCCGACCTGCGGTCTTTGTCATGGAGAACGTCAAGGGAATCCTGTCTTCCAAGGTCGGCGGCAAGCTGGTTTTTCATGACATCCTGCGGGATCTTTCCGACCCCGGCAAGGCGCTTGGAGGGTCGACGGGTGCTCGATACACCATTCACTCATTGGTATCTCAAACCACATTTGCTCCCGGCGACGACCCGGAACTGATCGATGCCAGCTCATTCATCATCGAATCTGAAAAGTATGGGATCCCACAAGCCAGACACCGTGTGATCTTGCTGGGGGTCCGGGAGGATCTTGGATACGACGGCAGACTTCTCCTGTCACCGTCTGACGAACTACGGGTCACTGACGCAATTGGCTGTTTGCCGCCTCTGCGCAGCAGACTCAGCACAGAAGACAGTGATATCAAGTGGCGCACCACTGTTGTCAGATTGGCTCAGGAGCTTCAGCGTGATGCTCAGGCGAAGGGTATGGAGGCAATGGCGCTACAGCTGAGGGCGGGGACGAGCCGACTGGGGTTCACGCTTGAAACCGGGGCGCTCAGGTATTACAAGGCCACACCGCTGTCTGGCGAGAGCGAGTACGACAAGTGGGTCAACGATCCGTATCTAGGCGTATGGCTCAATCATGAGTCGAGATCTCATATGGCGAGTGATCTCGCGCGGTACTTCTACACGGCCACGTTTGGACAACTGCACCAGCGTACCCCGAAGGGGCATCTCGACTTCTCATTGAAGGGGCTGGCACCTGACCATGCGAACTGGGAGTCTGGAAAGTTCATTGATCGTTTCCGAGTCCAGATGCCAGAAGCTCCCAGCACGACTGTAACGAGCCACATCGCCAAAGACGGTCACTACTTCATCCATCCAGATCCAGGTCAATGCCGGAGCCTGACGGTTCGTGAAGCGGCTAGGCTTCAGACTTTCCCTGACAACTACTTCTTTCAAGGGAACCGGACGCAGCAATACCACCAGGTTGGAAACGCCGTCCCGTCCTTGCTGGCAAACAAGATCGCGAAGGTGGTGCACGCCGTTCTGATCGGTGCAAGACCTGCAGGGGCTGGAAGGCGGGACGAGATTGAGCGACCGCGAACAACCGCTGGCAGCGTGAGTCTTGGCGCTAGGCGCATACGTGCGTCTAGCGCATGATAGGCGTCACATGTGTACCGGACTGCAGGCAGACAGGATGAAGTTCATTCCTTGAATCCTTCCTGCAGAGCCTTTTTCTCTGCTGCGATTACCTTCTGGCTCTGAGGGCCGGAAGGTATCTTGCGGCTGGTCATGCTGGCTGCCACGCTGAGGAAGTCCATTTCACTGGGTGTCATGACCAGTCCCTCGCTGGCCCACTTGTGCAGTTTTGACCAGTAGGTTGCTCCTCTGCCCACAACATAGGTCTGAGCCTCGATGTCGTTCAGAACCTTCTGGTCTCGTCGCGCTGCGCGCTTTGCGCCCTCTTTCTCATCTGCATCGATCAGGTCCTTGTCAAGGTCGCTTTCAAGCCTGACATCAACAGACTGCAGGAGATCGTCCCAGCATTTCTCACGCTTGCACCATTCGGTGACGTTTGCGACCCTGTACGCTTCGGCAGAAGAAATGATCCTTGCCTGTACTTGCTTTGCAATGCCCAGCAAGACCTGATTGAGAGAACTGGAAGTTGCCTGCCTGTTCCATATCTTCAAGAAGTCGATGTCTTGTTTGCGG
The DNA here is from genome assembly GCF_001592285.1 of Hydrogenophaga pseudoflava NBRC 102511. GTDB lineage: Bacteria > Pseudomonadota > Gammaproteobacteria > Burkholderiales > Burkholderiaceae_C > Hydrogenophaga > Hydrogenophaga pseudoflava. The sequence goes on from NZ_BCWQ01000024.1 coordinate 25,317, forward strand.
CTCTTCAGCTCATGTGTCAGCAGGGCGATTGAGTAGGTCACCGTATTGGCCCTGTAGCCCTGCGCGTACCAGTCAGCGCTACCGACTAGGCGTTCAAGCGTGCGGAAAGCAATGGTGGCTCCGATGATGCCCTTGAACCATTCTTCACCAAATGCAGCGCCTTCCTCTCCCCAATGTCCTGTCACGTTCTCAGCGAAGAATTTGAAGTTCTTCTGGGCGCCCTGGCTGACCACATGTGGCATGCACATGATCGTGACCAGCACCTTTGCAATGTCGGTTTTCTGAATCAGCTGCTTTCGCGGGTTCTGGACCTCGAACTCCTTCTTCTTCGCAGGAGTCATGTAAGCGGAGGCGTTGGCGTATTGGCCTCTGGCCCGTTCGTAGAACCAATGGGTCATTTGCTGTGACCCTTCTGCTGCAGGCGCCCAGACGTTCCGGGAGAAACTCTCTATGCGTCTGTGGAACGGATGGTTGGAGAAGAAGTCGGCATCACTGACCTTGTTCTGACTGTTCGCATAAAGGGAGATCTTGGGAACGATCTCGTCTACCATGTCCGGCCGTACCACGGACAGTTTCATCTGCACTCTGACCTTGTCCAGGTTCTCAGCCTTGTCCCTCTTCATCACGTTGAAGATCGAGGCGGTTGTCTGACCACCATTGACGATCTGCAGGTTCTCAAGCCGGTTCACCAGAACCTGGTTTCCATCCGGGTCGAACTCGGCCTTTGCAGCGGTCGCAGAAATTCCATTGTTGTAGGCGAAGAACATCTGGGGTTCTTCGAGAATGGTCTTGCGTATTCCCTTGTTGACACCCCTAGTGGCCTGTAGAAAGGTTCTGACGTTCTGTTCAAGAAGTCGCCCGCCGTACAAGTCATAGATTTCTGCCAGCCAGTCGCCCGGTATCACGGTCAGGTAGGACTCAAGTTCAGCCCCCCCTGAGTTGGCCGGGAGACAGGGCAGTCCTTTGCCAAACATCTGTACAAAGTCGATGACGATCGGTTCTGGCTCGCCTGTGAACAGAAGTCGACCGATTGCAATCAGATCCCAGACCCTGACTGCCCATTCCCTCGCGCCTTTTTTCTTTGTCGGCAGAGCCTTGACTGTGCTCGAAAGCTTGGCATCGGAAAGTATGTTGAGGCGGATACGGACAATCGAATGTCCCATCTGGGCAAGCTGTCTGGCGAGGCTCCATACGCTGCTTCCAACGTCGACCTCTACAGAAAGATCACCGTCTACCGCCCGCTCGAAGAAGGTTTCCGCGCGTTTGAGGCATGCATCCAGACTGGTTCTGGTCAGGCTCTGGACTTCTGGTTCACCGTGGTATTCGACCTGGAAGAGGTCGAGCGTGGCCTCATCTTCGGTGTATGCATAGCCATCAACCCGCATGCCCCTGTGCACGAAGAAGGCGGGCTCGAATCCTGGTACGGCACCCGAATCGACCAGTGCTTCTGCCACGACAGACGCAAAAGCAGTCTCTGAAAAGTCGGAGGTTGCAGCTGATCTGGCAGAGACCTGCTGCAGCAAGTCGGCGAGGAATTCACTGTCTGTCATGCTTCAAGCACCACTCCACGGAATGGTCGATTCAAAGGGGGATAGTGCGGCCAGCTGGATGCCATACGTCACCTCCTGGATGCCCGGCATCAGTGTCGAGGGAATGATCCTGGGAAAGCCGTCAGTGACTGCGAACGAATCCTTCTTCACCAGTGCGAACAATTGAGAACGATATTCAGGCAGGTCCATATAGCCGAGGCTGACCAGCTTCTCTTCGAACTCCTCGGTTGCGGATGCAGATGCACCAAGAGCTACTGTGAGTTCTTCAACCAGAGCACCCAGACATGTCCCGCCAGCGGAGACTTCGGCAAGGTGGTAGACACACAGGTACAGGTCCGTACTGTCCACCCACAGCTGAGAGGGTGACGAGATCCGGACAGACTGAGGTGATCCAACAAGGTGTGACTTGATCTCGAAAACCTTGTTGTCCGCTGCAAAGTCCTGAGGAAACCCGGACGGCCCTTTCCATGCTTGCACAGCGGCAGGGCCGAACCTGGGGAGCAGTTCTAGCTTGAGGAAACTGAGCTCAGCGAACAGGCCACGAATCTCATGCGCGTCGAGAAGGCGAGGTCCACCTCGGGAGAGAAGACGTTGCCATTTCAGGAGTCGTGCACATAAAAGCTCAATGCAGTCAGCATCGGACTGCGCGCCGGATGTACAAGTGATCAGATCCTTGCAGAGCAAGCCGAAGAGGTCCACGTCCTGCGTCTTGGCAAGCACCAGATGCAGCTCGTGCGTCTTGTCGATCCACAGAGCCCTCAACCCCTTAAGGCGCGGGAGATCAGGATTCCAGTGGACAAGAGAGCTCAATTTGAGCACCAGCATCAGCTGGCATTCAGCATTCACCGCGTAGTAAAAGTCGAACGGATGGTCTGGGTCCGCCCGTCTTGCACTCAGTGCGCCAAGCTGAGGTGTTGCCAGGCCGTGCCACGGGCTTTCAGTCTTCATCCGCATCGTCCTCCGTGGTCCCATAGTTCTCTGCCCACCATGTGGTGTTCACAACGTACGTCACTTCAGTTGTCTCGTGGCCAGACTCAGGGAAGGCTATTCCCCATGCCACCACACTGGGTTCAGCCGGGGGATTGACCTTCTCCTTATCCTTTTCTTTGTCCCAGACGTCGAGCACATGCAGCATGAGCAAAGGGCGAGTGCGGTGCTTGATGTAATGCCAGTCTGGGATGTCACTGGTGTCCTTCCACGACTGCTCGGCTGCACTTCGCTCCTCCACGCTCATGCCGGCCTTCACCTGCCCGCGGCCACCTACTCTGAGCGCCTTGCCGCTCACTGCGATGTAGTCGACGCCGGCTGGGCTGCGTTTCCAGAGAGACGAGCGAGATTGGGGTGTGGGTGAGTAGGGACCGAATGACACTGACGACCGGTCGCCAGTTGACAGACTGAAAAGACAGATGTCCCACCGCTCAAGTTCGTCTGACTCGCGCGCCTTGATGTAGGCGTTGATCGGCTCTGCCTGGGTGATCAGAGCAACGTCGTCATGGTTCTGGAACCTGGTGACAAAGTTGCGAACGAGCGGGGCAACTGAAATGTCTTTCCAGAGGTACCCGAACTCATTGGAGTTTTCAGGCGTGCTCAAGTCGGAGAGAGTGGTCAGCAAGTCACTCAGGACTTCTCTGTTGGCGGCAATCGCATCTGTACGCAGACGTGTCGTCTCGATCAGCTTGCCGGACAGGGAGACTGAGTGATTGACCTTCTGCCCGGAGCGCATCTTGTTCCTGGCTGTCACGATCAGAGATTCGGGATGCGCCCGAACCTTCAGGCCAAAATCCACCGGACGGGCACCAGCCCTCTCCATTCGATTGAACTCGTCACGCAGCTCATCAATGGCGTCCGAGATGTGGGCATACCAGTCAATGGCTTCTTCTGTCATGAAGATTCGGCAGATATCCGCATAGCCATCGCGATATCCGAACCACCGACCCATCTGCAGCAGGGTGTCGTACATCATGGAGTTGCGCAGGAAGTAGCTGACGGTCAGTCCTTCCAAGGTGAAGCCACGCGAAAGCGCAAACCCGCCGATAGCGATGACATGAAGGCCTTCATTCTTGTATCGCCTGTAGTCCAGCTTGTCAGGTGACTTGCTGTTCACCTTTCTCACTTCGATCGGCCCTGCCGCGCGCACGAGCGCAGCCTGTACATCTCGCCAGGTTTCTGGTACCTGCCCCTCATACTGGCTTCTCCAAGCCTCATGCAGCCTGTTCATCTCGGGGTCTCGGAGCGCATCCTCCTCGGGCAATCCTGCGTGTCCCGAGCAGGCAGAGCGGATGGTGCTCATCAGGTCCGAGACCAGTCCGGTCAGTTTGGTCTGAACCTCGTTGAACCGTGATGCATTGACCAGCATCGATGAGTGGCTCTTGTCCTGACCTCGCAACACCCGGATTGCGCGTGCCAGCACAAAGGTGCGAACCGCTTCCTTGAGGCTTTCCGGGATCTGTGTCAGGGGATGGGAGATCTTGTGTTTTTCCGGCAGCAGATCGACATGGTCGTCTACCGTGGTCAACGTTCCATGCAAGTCGCCGGACTCTGGAAAAATTCGGGATGCGCCGACATAGTTGGTCGGTGCATCGAGCGAAATGATGAAGTCTCTTGGAAAGAGGTCTTCACGCTCCATCGCATCCCTGCTGTCCGGATCGATGAAGATGTTGGCAAACGGAGTGGCCGTGTACCCAAGATAGACATTCCTGTCGAAGGAATCGAGAAGTTTGCGAATTCGGTCGTTGATGGCAGACGGAGAATCGTCGTTCTTGGACACATTGACCGAAGCGTTGTCTGCCTCGTCATCAATCAGCAGCATCGGAACCCTACTGATGCGGGCACCGGCTTGCCCGTTGCCGATCTCCAGCCAGTCGATCAGATTGGCGAGAGTGCGGGAGTTTTTCTTCATTACGAGCACCAGTGGCTCGCTCAGCGACTGCAAGAAAACGCCCAGATCTCGCGTGGCGGACCTGAAGTCGTCGGCGCGTGTGGTCAGGCAGATGGGCTGTCTCTCAAGGCCGTAAAGACCGACACCAATCGCTGACTCTCTGCCATTGGTTGCTTCCGAACTCCGGCCTGTGAACCCCTCTTCGATCCGCTCCTGGGTCTGTACACGCAGATCCTCCTGGATACCTGTGAGGATCACGATGAACTTGTAGCCGTAGTCGGCTGCCTTGCAGATGACGCCTGTGTAGTTGGCCGTTTTGCCAGATTGCACATGGCCGACCACCAAGCCTCTGCGTGCCCAGCGACCCGGTTTCTCAGGGTCCTGCATCAGGCCGACGATCTTGTCCGTGTCTTTGTCAAGAACGCCCAGTACGGCCGAACCAAATCCCCGGTTCGCGAGATGTTTGCGGTACCGGTCATAGTAGTAAGGGGTCAGACTCGCTCGTCTGCCTGGTAGCCATTCTTCGAACTCCACCTGAATCGTCGATGCGTCACTCATGCTGATCGAAAGGCGCGCCTCGATCTGGCGGGCAGCTTCCTCGATCTGGCCGTCGTTGATAGTTGCCGAGAGGTCAGGATAGAGTGGCAACACGGTCCTCAAGACCAGCCTTACCTGCTCCGGAGTGCGGGCGGGCATGTTCGAGAGGATGCCGATGGCGTTGTTCTGAAGATCTTGAAGCGACATTTTTCTCCCTGTTGCGAATCAGTTTGCGGTGGCGCGTTTTGTGATGACGCCAATCTGGTCCGGGTAGCGGCTGAACGGCTCCATACTGGCCAATACCGACGCCAGCCCGGTCCGATCAAGATCCGGATTGGCCTGTACAAGCATCTTGGCCAGCGTGAGCATCACATCCATGTCCGGATGCTCGGACTCGATCTGTTTGGGCGTATTGGAGTAGTCGCTAAAAAAAGCGGCCGCAGGAAACGTCTGGCCGAACATCCGGATCATCTGCTTCAGACGCTGCCGGTCACCTACCTGTAGGTCATTGATAAGTTCGGCCAAGAGAGGGTGTTCGTCATTGATGACGTACTCAATTCGGTCGTTGTGCATCTTGCGGATCCACACTGGCGAGGCGTCCGACTCGACGATCACTCTGCCTCTTTGCGTGTAGGGGCGCTTGGCACCTGACCGGATCTGCTCGATAACCTGCCTGAGTCGGTTCTTGACGATGAGCGGGGGGTGCGCGCGAGCCTTTCGGACATCGATGCCCCAGTGGTGATCCGTGTTGTTTGGGATGTCAATGCGAACACGTGCCAGTTTCGTGAGCTCTTCTTGCCTAGCCAGCCGGAACCAGCTCCCCCAGATTATCAGCCTACGGTTTCGGTAAATGTAGAAACCTTGGTTTCTGAGATAACCCTCGGGGCCAGCGAGTCGTTCATATTCTTTCGCGCTCACCTTGGAATGGTGCGGCAATACAAACGCCTGTACCTTGACCTCGCTGTCTCTGAACCTCACCACTTCGAGCGGGAATTTTTGCGTAGCGATGTTCAGTTCAGCAAACGGGTCAAAGGGCTCTACGTCCGCCCCATTGATGGCAATGCGGATTCTTTTCAACCCAAGTTCGCCGGCAAGAAAGCGGTGAAAGACTCTTGCCAAATGCTGCCTTACAGCAAACATTAGTTCGTTGAATGTCTCATGACCGATTTCGCCCATGCCAGCGAGCTCGAGGCGGTCAATCTTTCTCCATAGAACTAACGTCCCGTTGCCATTGGAGGGGAGTCCGCATGGGAGATCCGATAACCCGGTCGGGTGAATCTCGGTGATCTCCCACCTGTTCGTCTCGGAGACACGGTCAAGATCCCACCGCATCCCATTAAACTCTGCTGCGCCTCTGGTCAGTACGGTGAGTTCTCGACATTGACTGAAGGAGGCGGTTTTCAGTCCCAAGCCGAACCGCCCCAGATCATGAGCAGCGCGCTCAAGTCTGGGATCTTTCGATCCAGGCCTCATTGCCTCAAGCAGTTCCGCCCGTACCATGCCGCAGCCATCATCAATGACTGCCATCCACGGTTGATCAGCTTCCCAGCCATAGCGCAGATCAATGTTTTTGGCGCCGGCGGCAATGCTGTTGTCAATGATGTCCGCGACTGCGGAGTCAAAGGAGTACCCAATGTCCCGCATAGCCTCAATCATCACTGAGGCTCGTGGCATGAGTTCTATGGCGGCGTAATCTCTTGGTCCCTTCACTGGCATCCTAGTCTGTGAATTTTTTTTATTCTGCCGTATTAGGCGGCTAGTTCTTCATCGCCCGGGACTTGTTTTCGTCAAGTTTGTCAACGTTTGCGCTTTCCTCGCTCCGGATCCGGCACCGAGATCAGCATG
>NZ_BCWQ01000025.1 GCF_001592285.1 Hydrogenophaga pseudoflava NBRC 102511
GCGAGGGGATGCAGTGGGTGTGCTCATGGTCGTGGGTGAGTGGTTGGTGGTCAGAAAGAACAGGTCGCGCAGCATAGCTCAACATGATCACATAATGCAATAAAGACCATCGCTAGATGCATCACATTCAGCCGGCAGCACTTTGTCTAAATCAACAAAAACCCGTAGAACGCCCCTGAAAGCACCCGTCACGATTGTAGGCCTCAACAGACACATTGTCTTTTGTGATCTCATAAGTCTATAATCCACGCAACCTCAATCGACCAACCGACACCGCACCATGCCCACCATCGCAAGCGCCGGTCAGCTGACCGCCTTTGGACAATCTGTTCTGGAGCACCACGGCGTGCCCACCGCCGACGCCCACCTGCTGGCCGACAGCCTGGTGGCGGCGGAGCTGTGGGGGCACTCCTCCCACGGCATGCTGCGCCTGCCCTGGTATGTGGAGCGCCTGCGCAGCGGCGCCATGCAGGCGGTGACGCAGGGCGCGCTGGCGCAGGACAGCGGCGCGGTCGCCGTCATCGACGGCCAGGACGGCATCGGCCAGGTGCTGACCATGCAGGCGGTGCACGCGGGTGTGGAGCGTGCCAAGCGTTTTGGCGTGAGTGCCGTGGCGGTGCGCAACTCCAACCACTTCGGCACCGCGGCCTACTTCACCCGCGAGTCGGCCCGGCAGGGCTGTGTGGCCTTTCTTTCCACCAACGCCTCGCCGGCCATGGCGCCCTGGGGTGGCAAGGTCAAGGCCATCGGCACCAACCCCTGGTCCATCGCGGCGCCGGCCGGCCGCTACGGCGTGGCGGTGATGGACATTGCCAACACGGCGGTGGCGCGCGGCAAGATCTACCTGGCCGCCGAACGGGGTGAAGACATCCCACCCACCTGGGCCGCCGACGAACAAGGCGTGCCCACCACCAACGCCAAGGACGCGATCCACGGCCTGATCCTGCCCATGGCGGGCCACAAGGGCTACGTCATCTCTTTCATGATGGACGTGCTCTCCGGCGTGCTGACCGGCAGCCAGTTTGGTTCCAACATCGCCGGCCCCTACCAGGCCGACCGCAAGAGCGGCTGCGGCCACCTGCTGCTGACCATCAACGTCGAGGCCCTGATGGCGCAGGCCGATTTCGCGCAGCGCATGGAGCAACTGATCGACGAGATCAAGGCGGTGCCGGCCGCTGCGGGCGTGAGCGACATCTTCTTCCCCGGCGAACTCGAAGACCGCAACACCGCCAAGCACCTGACCACTGGCATTTCGGTGGCCGACAACACCTGGGACAGCCTGCGCAAGCTGGGCGCCGAAACCGGCGTCGCCCTGCCCTGCTGACCGTTCAACCCACCCTTCAGAAAGCCCACCCATGATCGCTCTGATCGTTCGTCTGGAAGTCCACGCCGAGCGCCTGGACCAGTTCCTCGCCGCCATCCAGGAAAACGCCGCGCGCACCTTTGAAGACGAGCCCGGCTGCCGCTACTTCGACGTGACGCAGGACACCTCGCGCCCCACGCACTTCATGTTCTACGAGCTGTACGACGACGAAGCCGCCATCGAGGCGCACCGCCAGGCGCCGCACTTTGCCAAGTGGCGCGAAGCCGCCGACGTCTGCGTGGTCAAGGGCAGCCAGGTCAACACCTTCTGCCGCCAGCTGTTCCACCACGCCTGAGCCACCCAACAAGCCCCGACCTGCCATGACCCACTTGATCACCACCCTCAACCCCGCCACCGGCGCCCACCTGGCCGACTACGACAGCTGGGGCCCCGAGCGCATCGAACAGGCCGTGGCCCAGGGCCACGCCGCCGCCCTGCAATGGGGCCAGCAGCCCCTGGACGTGCGGGTGGCTGCGGTGCGCCGCCTGGCCCAGGTGCTGCGCGAGCAGAAGACCGCCCTGGCCACGCTGATGACCCAGGAGATGGGCAAGCCCCTGCCGGAAGCCGCGGGCGAGATGGAGAAGTCCGCCGTCACCGCGCTGTACTACGCCGACCACGCCGCGCGCCTGCTGGGCGACGAGCCGGTCAGCATCGACGGGGTGGAGGCGTGGGTCAGCTACGAACCCATCGGCCTGGTGCTGGCCGTGATGCCCTGGAACTTCCCGGTCTGGCAGGTGATGCGCTTCGCCATCCCCTCGCTGCTGGCCGGCAACGGCGTGCTGCTCAAGCACTCGCCCAACGTGACCGGCAGCGCGCTGGCGATTCAGCAACTGATCCTGGACGCGGGCTTCCCCGCACACCTGCTGACCACGTTGGTGGTGGCCGAGCCGGACGTCCCGGCCGTGACCGAGCGCCTCATCGCCGACGACCGCATCGCCGCCGTGACGCTGACCGGCTCCAACCGTGCCGGCGCCGCCGTGGGCGCGGCGGCCGGCCGCGCGTCCAAGAAGTCGGTGCTGGAACTGGGCGGGTCCGACGCCTTCATCGTGCTCGACGACGCCGACGTGGCCGCCGCTGCGGCGACCGCCGTGAAGGCGCGCTTCAACAACAGCGGGCAGAGCTGCGTGTGCGCCAAGCGCTTCATCGTCTCGCAGGCGGTGGCCGCGCGCTTCACCGAACTGTTCGTGCAGGGTACGCAAGCGCTGAAGGTGGGTGACCCGCTGGCCGAGGGCACGCAGGTGGGGCCGCTGGCGCGCGCCGACCTGCGCCACGCGATCCACGACCAGGTGCAACGCTCGGTGGCAGCCGGTGCCCAGTTGCTGACCGGCGGCCATGCGTTGCCGGGCGAGGGCTGTTACTACGCACCCACTGTGCTGGGCAACGTGCGCCCCGGCATGGCCGTGTTCGACGAAGAGACCTTCGGCCCCGCCGCCGCGGTGATCGTGGCGCAGGACGACGACGAAGCGGTGCGGCTGGCCAACGCCACGCCGTTCGGCCTGTCGGTGAGCGTGTGGTCTGCCTCCACCGCGCGTGCGGTGGGCGTGGCCAGGCGCATCACCTCGGGCGCGGCCTTCGTCAACGCGATGACCGCGTCCGACGCGCGCGTGCCTTTTGGTGGCACCAAGAAGTCGGGCTATGGCCGCGAGTTGGCCGCAGCCGGCGTGCGCGAGTTCTGCAACACGCGCACCTACTGGGTAGTTAAAGGAAGCTGACGCACACCGGGCTGCCGGTCTGCGCCACCACCACGCCCTCGCCGGGCATCCCGTCAGCGTCCAGCGGGAAGCGCAACACGGAGTCGCTGTCCTCGTTGGCCACGATCAGGGCGTCAGCCGCCGGGGTCAGGGTGATGAAGCGCGGCGTGCGGCCTTGCGTGCCCAGCCAGCGCAGCGGCGCGGCCTGACCACTGTGCTCGTCCAGCGCCAGCACGCACACGCTGTGGTGCCCGCGGTTGGACACGTACAGCACCTTGCCCGACGGATGCAGGGCGATGCCCGCAGCGCTGTTCTCACCGTCATGCCCGGCCGGCAGCGTGGACACCACCGGCCCGTCCAGCACCTCGCCGGAGGCCGGATCGAAACCCAACCGTGTTACCGCCGAACCCAGCTCCAGGCACAGCCACAGACGCTGGTGCGCAGGGTCCACCACCAGGTGCCGGGGGCCACTGCCCGCCGGGGCCTGATAGGCGAAGACCATTTCCAGTCGGCCTTGTGCTGTCAGACGCACCACGTGCATTCGGTCCAGCCCTTTGTCGGGCACCAGATAGCAATCGCTGCCCGGCCACGGCACCACCTGGTGCGGGTGTGGGCCCTTCTGATGTTGCGGCTTGGGGCCGGGCGTGCCCTGGAAGTGCAGCAGGTCGCTGCGCTCGCCCAGCCGGCCATCGTCCAGCACCGGCCAGCAGGCCAGGCTGCCGGTGGCGTAGTTCGTCACCAGCAGAAAGCGCTCGTCCGCCGACAGGCACAGGTGCACCGGGTTGCGGCCGCCGGTGTCGGTGGTCTGCAGCAGCGCCAGTTCACCCGCCATCGAAAGGTCGATCACCGAGACCTCGCTCTGGTCGCCATGCACGGTGTAGGCCCGCGTCTTCACCCGGTTGAGCACCTGAAAGCTCGGGTTGTTCAGGGCCAGGGTGTGGGTGTGCGTCCATGCGGCGCCAGCCGCATCGCAGCGAAACAGGGCCAAGCCCCGACCCCGCGCATGGCGCTCGACCGTGGTCCGTGCGCCCACCAGGGCCCAGCGGGCTGCAGAAGGGGTGAGTTCGTCACGACTCATATTGTGTTTTGTGGTTACTTTTAATAAATCCAGATCAATCATCAGGCGATGTCATGGGGATTTTACTTAGTTGCTTTCGCTTTCGATGTCTTTTATGATTACATAAATCATTTCGCCAGACTGGCGCAACCGGAGACACCGCATGGACTTCACCCGCAGAGACCTCATCAAAGCCCTGGCCGCCGCCCCGCTGGCGGGCAGCGCCGGCAGCCTGTATGCACAAAGCGCCTACCCCAGCAAGCCCGTGACCCTGCTGGTGCCCCAGCCAGCCGGCGGCGGTGCCGATGTGTTCTGCCGCACCCTGCAACCGCAGATGCAATCCTTCCTGGGACAACCCGTGGTGGTCGACAACAAGGGCGGCGCCGCCGGCAACATCGGTACCGCACTGGGTGCGCGGGCAGCCGCCGACGGCCACACCATCACCTTCGTCAACCAGAGCACGCTGACCATCAACCCGCACCTGTACCCCGACACGGGCTTCACGCTGGACCAGTTCATTCCGGTCTCGCTCCTGGCTTCGGTGGACCTGGTGATCTGCGCCAACCCGCTGGTCAAGGCCAACAACCTGAAGGAGTTGCTGGACATGGCCCGCCAGGCGCCGGGTCGTCTCAACTACTCGTCTGCCGGCAACGGCAGCGCCAACCACCTGGCGGGCGAACTGCTCAAGTCGCTGGCCAAGGTGTCCATCACCCACATCCCCTACCGCGGTGGCGGCCCGGCCACCACCGCCGTGCTGGGCGGCGAGGTCGAACTGTCGGTGGCCTTCCCGCAGGCGGTAGTGCCCATGATCAAAGCCGGCAAGCTCAAGGCCCTGGCCGTGACTGGCTCCAAGCGCTCCGACGCGCTGCCCGATGTGCCGACCGTGGCCGAGAGCGGTGTCAAGGGCTACGAGTTTTCTTCATGGTTCGGTTTTGCGTTGCCAAAGGGCACGCCGGACGCCGTGGTGGCCCGCGTGCGCGAGGCGTCCCTGCACGCTCTCAAGACACCCGCCAACGTGGAAAAGCTGCAAGCCACCATGACCCGACCCATCGGCAGCGGCCAGAAAGAGTTCGCCGATCTGATCGCCCGAGAAAGCGCCCAGTGGGGCAAGTTGATCAAGCAGGTCGGCATCAAGCTGGATTGAGATATTCCCCGCGCCTTCCACTCACCCCCAACCCCTGAAGAGGTCTCCATGAACACCAAATTCCGCTCCCTCACCACCGTCCTCACCACCACCATCGGCTTGGTCACCGCAGGCGCCGCACTGGCTTTCGAGCCCGGCAACACCGAGTGCATTGCCCCGTCCGGCGCCGGCGGTGGCTGGGACATGACCTGCCGCCTGGTCGGCAAGGCCATGCAGGACCAGAAGCTCATTCCAGGCGCCATGCAGGTAACCAACAAGGCCGGTGCCGGTGGCGGTGCCGCATTTGCCGAAGTGGTCAACAAACGCGGCGCCGACAACAACCTGATCGTCGCCGCCTCTTCGTCCACCGCCACCCGGCTGGCGCAGGGTGCCTACACCGGCTCCGACTACACCATGGTGCGGTGGCTCGGCTCCATCGGCACCGACTACGGCGTGATCGGTGTGGCGCCCGACTCGCCCATCAAGACCCTGCCCGAGCTGCTGGCCAAAGTGAAGGCAGACCCCGCTTCCGTCGTCTTCGCGGGCGGCTCGGCTGTCGGCGGCTGGGACCACCTCAAGGTGCTGATCGCGGCCAAGAAGGCGGGCATTGGCAGTCTGCGGACCGTCAAGTACGTGGCTTTCGACGGTGGCGCCGAGGCCATCACCCAGCTGATGGCGGGCAAGGTCAACGCCTTCACCGGCGACGCCTCCGAAGCCAAGGGCTTCGTGGACGCCGGCAAGATGCGCGTGCTGGCCGTGCTGGCCCCGGACCGCCTGGACGGTGACTTCGCCAAGTTCCCCACCGCCAAGGAACAGGGCCTGGACGTGATCGGCGCCAACTGGCGCGGCTTCTACGTGCCCGGCAAGATGAGCGACGACGCCTACGCCTTCTGGGCCAAGCAGCTCAACACCGTGACCGCCTCCAAGGAATGGAAGGCCACGGCCGCCAAGAACGGTATGGAGCCGCTGAACCTCTCGGGCGCCAAGTTCTCCGAGTTCGTCAAGCACGACATCGACCAGATCCAGTCGATCTCGCGCGAGATCGGCATCATCAAGTAAGCACCCAGTTCCCATTCGAGAGCACGTGATGAGCGATCGCATCTTTGGCATCTTCGGTCTGCTGTTTGCCGGCCTCGTGGTCTGGGCCACCGGCCGCATCGAAGAGAGCTTCATTCAGGACCCTCTGGGCCCCAAGGCCTTTCCCCTTGCAATCGCGGCGCTGATCGCGCTCTCCGGTGGCGTGATGCTGATTAAGCCGGGTCCCAACCCGGCTTGGCCAGCCCTGACGAAGTGGCTGGAAATGGCCATCACTGTCGGTGTGATGGTGGCCTATGCCCTGGTCCTGCCCGAACTGGGCTTCGTGCTGTCGTCCACGGTGCTGGCCAGTTTCATGGTCTGGCGCCTGGGCGGCACGCCCGCGCAGTCCGTCGTCGGCGGGCTCGTGATGTCGGCCGGCATCTACCTGATCTTCACATACGGCCTGAGCCTGTCGCTGGCCAAAGGCCCCTGGGGCTTCTGAGTCTCGCCACACACCACTGAGATTTCCATGGAAACCCTGAACAACCTGTTGAGCGGCTTCGGCGTCGCAATGACCTGGGTCAACCTCGCCCTGTCCCTCGTGGGCAGCGTGCTCGGCACCATCATCGGCGCCTTGCCCGGGCTCGGTCCGGCCAACGGCATCGCCATCCTGATCCCCATCGTCTTTGCCATGGGCCTGGACCCGACACAGGCCCTGATCCTGCTGGTCAGCGTGTACTACGGTTGCATGTACGGCGGCCGTATCTCGTCCATCCTGCTGAACATTCCAGGGGACGAACCCGCGCTGATGACCACACTGGACGGCTACCCCATGGCGCGCAAGGGCCAGGTGTCGGAAGCGCTGGCGCTGTCGGGCGTGGCGTCCTTCGTCGGCTCGTTCTTTGCGCTGTGGGGCCTGGTGTTCCTGGCACCGCAGCTCATCAAGGTGGCGCTGCTGTTCGGGCCGGCCGAGTATTTCGCCATGTTCACGCTGGCCTTCGCGACGCTGGGCGGTGTGGCCAGCGCCAACGTGGCCAAGGCGGGACTGGCCACCGGCATCGGCCTGGCCATCGCGCTGATCGGCGTGGACAGCCAGACCGGTGTGCCCCGATTCACCTTCGGCCTGATGCACCTCAACGACGGCATCGACTTCCTGATCGCTATAGTCGGCTTCTTTGCTTTGTCCGAAGTGCTGGTGTTCATCGAAACACACGGCACCGAACAGGCACACGCCAGCAAGCCGGTCATCTTTGAAAAGGGCGGCTCCCGTCTGCCGTGGAGCATGCTCAAGTTGACGATCCCGACCATGGGACGAGGCACGGTGTTGGGCTTCCTGGCCGGCATCCTGCCCGGTGCGGGCGCCTCGTTCGGTGCCTTCATCGCCTATGTGGCCGAGAAGAAGTGGCTGGGCAAGCGAGGGAACTTCGGGCAGGGCGACCCGCGCGGCGTGGCGGCCCCCGAATCGGGCAACAACGCGGCTGCGGGTGGCACCCTGGTGCCCATGCTGGCGCTGGGCGTGCCCGGATCGGCCACCACGGCGGTGCTGCTGGGCGTGCTGATGTCGCTGGACATCACACCCGGTCCGCTGCTGTTCACCAAGAACCCCGACGTGGTCTGGGGCCTGATCGCCGCGCTGTTCATCGGCAACATCATGCTGCTGGTGATGAACCTGCCCATGGTCGGCCTGTTCGCCCGGGTGCTCAACATTCCTGTCAAGTACCTGATGCCCGGCGTGGTGCTGATCTCATTCGTGGGTGTCTACGGCATCTCCGGCTCGATCTTCGACCTGTACGTGATGCTGGGCTTCGGCGTGGTGGGCTGGCTGTTCCGCAAGGCCGACATTCCGCTGGTGCCGGTGGTGATGGGCCTGGTGCTGGGCGAGCAGATGGAAAAGAACCTGCGCCGCGCGCTGACCATTTCGGACGGCAACCTCAACATCCTGTGGGATTCGCCGCTGGCCATGGGCCTGCTGGTGCTGGCGGTCATCGCGTTCGTGGCACCCCTGGTCTGGGCCTGGTTCTCCAAGGGCAAGCGACTGATCGACCTGCCGGCGCACGACGAAGCCACGCAGTGATATGAGCAGGCGGGGCTAGGCGCGACAATGTGGACCATGACACCGCCCAGCGAACAGCACCTCAGCCCCCTGCAGTCCCGCGTCGCCCGCGAAATCGTCGCCATCGTGCGACGCGAGGACAAGCAGGCCGGCGAGCACCTGGCCGAGAGCCTGCTGGCCGAGCAGGTCGGCACCTCGCGCTCGCCGGTGCAGGCGGCCCTGCGCCACCTGGTGGCGCACGGCGTGCTTCAGCAGGACCCGAACCGCGGCTACTTCCTGGCCCGCGATGCGAAGGACTGGGGCGTGGTGGCCGAGCAGTTCTCCAGCCAGCCCGACGACCCGCTCTACCTGGCGATTGCCGAGGCGCGCCAGACCGGGCAACTGCCCGACGAGATCAACGAGGCCGAGCTGATGCGGCGCTTCAACGTCGCGCGCAGCACGCTGCGCAAGGTGCTCACCCGCATCAGCGAAGAAGGCTGGGTCGAGCCCAAGGTGGGCCATGGCTGGAGCTTCCAGAACATGATCGAGTCGCCCGAGGCCTACGAAGAGAGCTACCTGTTCCGCCAGGCCATCGAGCCCACCGGCATCCTCAGCCCCTCGTTCCACGCCGACCCGGCCGAGTTGAAGCAGCTGCAGCAGGAGCAGAAGCTGATTGTGGAGAGCGGCTTCGAGCGCATGACGCCGATCGAGCTGTTCGAGGCCAACAGCCGCTTCCACGAGATCGTGGCCAGCTGGTCCAACAACCGCTTCATCGTGCAGTCGGTCAAGCGCGTCAACCAGCTGCGCCGCCTGGTCGAATACCGCCAGGCCTCGCGCCGCGCCCCGCGCCAGGGCCAGGCGCAGGAACACCTGCAGATCCTCGACGCCATCGCGAAGCAGGACTTCGTGACCGCAGCCGCCCTGATGCGCGGCCACCTGGACGGCGCGCGGCGCGCCAAGGTGCACGGCAAGAACGTGTTCGAGTGAGACGGCGGCGTCAGCCGTTGGCCGTGGCGCGGCAAGCGCCCAGCGCGTCCGCCAGACCGGCCTCCGCCGCGATCCGCTCCAGATCAGCCCAGGTGTCCCGTGGCAGGCGGATGCCCGCCGACAGGTTCTCCTGTTCGCGCCGGTGCTCGATCTCGCCCGGGTAGAAGATTTCGTCGAAGCCCTGGGCCAGCGGCTGGGACTTGATTTCGTCGGTGAAGGCCTTCATGCGTTCTTCAAACACCGCTGCCGGCATGAAGGCCTCGATGTCCCCACAGGCTTTCTGGCAAAGCGATGAACGCCTGAACGGCCACACGGGATGGTTTCGTGAAGTGGCCTGCCCTGGGGTGGACCGCTTCGAAACCCTGATGTCATCGCCCGACGGCCAGGAGGCCGTGGCACGCCTGGCCGAGGCGGTGAGTGGTGAGATCCTGGAACACGCCTACTGGGGCGGCATGCGCGACCGCCTGCCGGCCTCACAGACGGATGCACTGGCCGGCTCCCATCCACTTCGCCCCACCCAGCCCAGGCCCGGCGAACGGGTGATCATCGAAGGCCACCACAATATTGCCCTGATCCGCAGCGGCCAGAACTGGGAACACACCGTCGGTGCGGAGCGCGAGCGCTACCTGGGCGAGGTGGAACCCGTGCTGCGCGAGGGCATGGCGTTCCTGGCCTCGTCAGACGGCGTGGGAGCCGGCTGCCTGAGCAACCGCTACCTGCGCGTGCTCGACGACAACTTTGCACCCATTGCCCGCAGCTACGGACTGAGCTGGTGGCAGAGCCTGGCGCATATGGAGGCCTGGGCCGAGAAGCACCCCACCCACCTGAAGATCTTCGGGGCCTTCATGGGCATGCTCCAGGCCATCGCCTCTCCGCCCAGCCTGCGCCTGTACCACGAGGTGAGCGTGCTGCAGGCCGGCGATGCGCAATTCGAGTACATCAACTGCCACGCCAGCACCGGTCTTCTGCGCTTGGCAACATAAAAAGATGGGACCGGCGACACGTAGCCGCCGGCCCCAAAATCACACTCCAGATAGCTTACTTGGCGTACTGCCCGACCAGCGCCCGGGCCTCCTCCAGCAGCTTCTTGCCGTCGGCGCCCTTCGCGGTGGCTTCCTTGATCCACTCGTCGTCCACCGCGTCGGTCGCCTTGACCCAGCGCTGGTACTCCGCGGGGCTGAGGTTCGCCAGGGTGCCCCCCGCGTCCTTGGCCGCCTTCTTGTAGGTCTCCACCACGGCGTCGAACCCGACCTCACCGGCCCATGCGGACGTAGCCAGGCCGCTGTTGTTGTCGATCACCTTTTTCAGGTCGGCGGGCAGCGCGTTGTACTTCTGCTCGTTCATGCCGAACAGGAAGATGGTGTTCGAGATGCGCGGCACACCGTCGGGCACGTCCAGGTGGTACTTGGCCAGTTCGGCCAGACGGATCGCGGGAGTGCCTTCCCAGGGCACGGCGGCGCCATCGACCACGTTCTTGGACAGGGCCTCGGGCACCATCGGCAGCGGCATGGCCACCGCCGTCGCTCCCAGCGCCGCGATCATGCGGGCGTTCGAGCGCGTCGCCGCCCGGATCTTCAGACCCTTGAAGTCTTCCAGGGTCTGGGGCTTTTTGTCCTTGAAGTGAAACAGCGCGCCATCGTGCAGGTGCATGAAGATGCGATGCACACCCTTGAACTCGTCCTGGGCGTTCTTGTCGACATAGGTCCACAGCGCCTGGCTGCCGGCCTTGGCCGAGCTTGCCATCCAGGGCAGCTCGAACACTTCTGACTTGGTGAAGCGACCTGCGGCATAGGTGGGCACCGTCCAGACGACGTCCACCACGCCATCCTTGACCTGGTCGTACAGCTGGCCCGGGGCACCGCCCAGTTGCATGGACGGGAAGATCTGGCACTTCAGGCGGTCTGCCGATTCCTTGGCGATCTTGTCGCACCAGGGCTGGATGAGCTTGACGTGTGCGCTGGAGGTGGGCGGCAGGAAGTGGTGCACGCGCAGCGTCACCTGCTGGGCGGCGGCGGGCAGAGCCGCCGCGGCGGTCAGCGCCACGAAAAGTCCGGCCAGTGCGGCCTTGGGCATGAATGTCAAGGTGGTCATGTTGTCTCCTTCAGGGTGAATGAAATAGGTGGGAACGGACGGGCGCCCGGCGTCAGGAAGCGGCCGCCTCCATCTGTTTGACCAGGGCGTGCAGGGTGGACACACAGGGCGTTGGCACACCCAGCCGTTCGCCCTGCACACGAACCTGACCATTGATGGCATCGACCTCGGTCGGCCGCCGGGCCAGCACGTCCTGCAGCATCGAGGGCTTGTGGTGCACGTGGTGTTCCATGGCGTGGTCGAGGTCGTGGTGCACACCGTCGGCATCCACCAGGACACCCGCGGCCCGCGCCACGTCGATGACCTCCTGCGAGGTCCGGTGCACCAGGGCCCGGGTGTCCGGGTTCTGGCCGAGCTGGCCCACCGTGCTGCCGGTGACCGCGCAGATGCTGTTGAGCGCCGCGTTGAAGGCCACCTTGCGCCAGATGGCGGCCAGCACCTGGTCATCCAGCTCGCAGCTGAGGCCGGCCTGGTTGAAATCCGCCGCCAGCTGGAACAGCGCGGGGTTGCCCTGCCCGTCCGCCGACATGAAGCGGCTGTAGCCCTTGCCGTGCGACTGCACATGGCCCGGCCCCTTCATGTCGGCCGGCACCGTGGTGACGCCAATGGCGATGCGCTCACGCGGCACAAAGGCTTCCAGCTTCTCCACGTTGCCCAGCCCGTTCTGCAGGCTGAGCACGCAGGTCTGCGGACCGATCAGGTGCTGCGCGGCGCGCAGTGCGCTGTCGGTGTGCAGGGTCTTGGTGAAGACGATCAGCCAGTCGGGCTGCACCGACCCCTGCTCGGGTCGGCAGGCCTTCACGCGCACGTTCTGGCTGCCCTGGTCCGTGTCGAGGGTCAGGCCCGCACGCTGGATTTCGTCGATGTGCCGTTCGTTGACGTCCAGCAGTTCCACGGTGTGGCTCTGCGCGGCCAGCAGACCGCCGAACAGGGAGCCCATGGCCCCTGCGCCCAGGATGGTGACGTTCATGGCGTGCTCAGAACGGGTAGTGGCGAGGCGTGGTCTGCAGCGTGATCCAGCGCAGGTCGGTGAAGGCCTCGATGCCGGCCTGGCCGCCGAAGCGCCCCCAGCCGCTGGCCTTGACGCCACCGAACGGCATCTGCGCCTCGTCGTGCACGGTGGGGCCGTTGACGTGGCAGATGCCCGACTCGATGCGCTGGGCCACGCGCCAGCCGCGCGCGGTGTCGGCGGTGAACACCGCCGCCGACAGGCCGAAGGCGTTGTCGTTGGCGCAGGCGATGGCCGCCTCTTCGCCCGCCACGCGCACAATGGCCTTGACCGGGGCGAAGGTCTCTTCGCTGTAGATGCGCATCTCGCGCGTCACGTGGTCCAGCAGGGTGGCCGGCATCAGCGTGTTCTCGGCCTTGCCGCCACACACCAATTTGGCACCCTTGGCCACGGCATCGTCGATCAGCTCGTTGACGCGATGGACGGTGCGCATGTCGACCACCGAGCCCAGCACGACCGGGCTTTGGCGGGGGTCGCCCAGCGGCAGCGCCTGGGCCTTGGCGGCGAGCTTGCTCACGAATGCATCCGCCACATTGGCATCGACCACGATGCGCTCGGTGGACATGCAGATCTGGCCCGAGTTGGCGAAGGCACCGAAGGCGGCGCCGTTGACGGCCGCGTCCAGGTCGGCGTCGTCGAGCACCAGCAGCGGCGCCTTGCCGCCCAGCTCCAGGACGGAGGCCTTGAGGTGGGTGGCGCACTTGGTGGCGATGATGCGGCCGACGTGCGTCGAGCCGGTGAAGTTCACGCGCCGCACGGCCGGGTGGGCGATCATGGCTTCCACCACCTCGGCCGCGTCGGCCGGTGCGTTGGTCACGAAGTTGACCACGCCCTTGGGCAGACCGGCTTCCTGCAGCGCCTGGATGATCAGGCCGTGGGTCGCCGGGCACAGCTCGCTGCCCTTGAGCACCACGGTGTTGCCGCAGGCCAGCGGCACGGCCACGGCACGCACGCCCAGAATCACGGGGGCGTTCCAGGGCGCCATGCCAAGCACCACGCCAGCGGCCTGGCGCGTGGCCATGGCCAGGCTGCCCGGCACGTTGGAGGGGATCACCTGGCCGTTGATCTGGGTGGTCAGCGCCGCGGCTTCGACGAGCATGTCGGCGGCCAGGTGCACGTTGAATCCGGCCCACAGGCCGGAGGCACCGATCTCGGCGGCCATCGCTGCGGTGAACTCTGCCGCCTTGGCCTCCAGCGCGTGGGCGGCCTTGAGCAGCAGGGCGCGGCGTTCACCGGGCGAGGTGGCGGCCCAGGCAGGGAAAGCCGCAGCGGCCGCGTCGACGGCGGCCACCGCGTCCTGCACGGAGGCGGCGGGCGCCGTGGTGGCGACCTGGCCGTCCAGCGGGTTGGAACGGGTGAAGGTCGCGCCGCTTTGGGCCTGCACGGCTTCGCCGTTGATGAGCATGTTGATGGTGGTCATGTCTTGTCTCCTGTGGATGGGTGTGATGAATGAATGCGGCTGCACTCAGCTGACGACGAGCTCAATGAGGTACGGCCCCCTCGCCGCCAAAGCGGCCTCCAGGCTCTTGCCGAGGTGTTCCGGTCGCTCGACACGGCAGGCGGGAACGCCCTGGCCATCGGCCAGCGCCACGAAGTCCAGGTGGGGCAGATCGGTGCCCGCAGGCTTGTCCCCCTTGGCATAGCCGAACACCGGCGCGAAGTCCTGCAGCGCGGCGTAGCGCCGGTTGTTAAGGATGACGAAGGTGATGGGCAGGTTCAGTTGCGAAGCAGCGTACAGCGCCTGGATCGAATACATGCTCGATCCGTCGCCCATGAGCGCGATGGTGCGACCTTTGAGCCGCTGCTTCTGGCGACCCAGCGCAACCCCGACCGCCGCCGGCATGCCAAACCCCAAGCCGCCGCTGGCCATGGTGTAGAAGCTGTCCGCGCCGTTCATGGGCAGGTTCTGCTGCATCACGCCGCGCGAACCCGGTGCCTCTTCGACCACCACATCCTGTGCGCCCCGTGCCTGGTCCAGCGCCTGCAGCACGTAGGCCACGCTCATCGGCAGGCCAGCCTCCTCTGAGCGGGGTGCCGGGCGCCGGGGCGGTGCACGGCGCTTGACGGGCTTGGTCCCGTCGATCAGGGCCGCGACGGCCAGATCCAGGCTGGCGACCACGCTGTTGCCGCTGGGCGTCCAGGCCGCCGTGTGGGGATCGTCCACGATCTGCCAGAGCGCGGTCCCTTCGGGTACGTGTGGTCCTTCACCTTCGACGTGGTAGGAGAACGCAGGCGCGCCGAGCACCAGCACCAGGTCGTGCTCGGCCAGGATCGCCACGATGCGCTCGCGCATGGCCGGCAGGAAGCCACTGAACAGGTCGTGGCTCTCGGGAAAACCGCAGCGTGCACTCATGGGTGCGGTGTAGACCGCAGCCCGGTGCTGTTCGGCCAGACTCACCAGCAGGTTCACCGCACCGTCGCGATCTACCCCGGTGCCGGCGACGAAGGCCGGGCGCTTGGCCTTCTCCAGAGCCTTGGCCACCGCGCGAAGGGCCACCGGGTCCGGTGCGATGGACCGCGTCACCGTGCGGGGCGGTACCCAGGCGCTGGGCTTGTCCCAGTCGTCGGCCGGAATCGACACGAACACCGGTCCGCACGGCGGCTGCATGGCCAGGTGGTAGGCCCGGGCCAGCGCCAGCGGCACATCTTCAGCGCGCGCCGGCTCGCAGGCCCACTTGACGTAGGGCTTGGGCAGATCGGTGGCCTGCGCCGCGAACAGGAACGGATCGAAAGGCAAGATGGAGCGCGCCTGCTGGCCTGCGGTGACGATGAGCGGGGTCTGGTTCTTGAAGGCAGTGAAGATGTTGCCCATCGCGTGCCCCACCCCTGCGGCCGAGTGCAGGTTCACGAGCGCCGCGTTGCGGGTGGCCTGCGCGTAGCCGTCGGCCATGCCCACCACCACCGACTCCTGCAGACCCAGGACGTAGCGGAAGTCCTCGGGGAAGTCGCGGAACATCGGCAACTCGGTCGAGCCCGGGTTGCCGAACACGGTGTCGATGCCGACGTCCCGCATCCACTGATGCACCGCCTCCCGAACGGTCGGCTGCTGCTTCGAACGGCGGGTCTTTGCAGGGGTGTTGCGCTTCATTGGCGTCCTCGTGTGGAAACGCCCGCAGTGTGGGCGTCTCAACCGCATTCGCCAATTAGATAAGCCTACTAAGTCACATGCCTGATTCTTATAATTTAAGAATGGACCTGAACCTGCTCCGCGTCTTCGACGCGATCTACGCGGCGCGCAACATCAGCAAGGCGGCCGAGCGGTTGGGCATGTCCCAGCCCGCCTGCAGCCAGGCACTGAGCCGCCTGCGCATCGAACTGCGGGACCCGCTGTTCGAGCGCACTGCAGGCGGCGTGAAGCCCACCGAACGCGCGGACCGCCTGGCCCGTTCGGTCCAGGGAGGGCTTGCCCTGCTCGACGAAGGGCTGCGCGAGCCAGATGCCTTCCACCCCCAGACCAGCCGGGCAGAACTCCGGATCCACCTGACGGACATCGGCGAGATGCGCTTCCTGCCCCGTCTGGTGCAAGCGCTGCAGTCCCGTGCGCCCGGCGTCAAGGTGCTGGCCAGCCCCTGGCCCCAGAAAGACATTGCCGAAGCCCTGCACAACGGCGACCTGCACCTGGCCATCGGCTTCCTGCCGCAGACCCAGGGCACGCAGAAGATCGAACTGCTCAAGGACCGGTATGCGCTGATGCTCAAGGCGGGACACCCGCTGATACGGGGCCGGACCAAGGGCGGCATCTCCACCCGAGCCCTGAGCCGCTTCGACTTTGTCACGGTGCGTTCGCACAGCGAGACACAGCGCATCCTCAGCGTGCTCCAGCTGGAAGAGCGCATCCGGCTGCGCGCATCGAGCTTCCTGGCCCTGCCTGCGATCGTGCGCTCAACCGACCTGGCGGTGGTGATCCCCAAGGCGATTGCGCAGGAGTTCGAACCGCGCGAGGAGTTCCACCTGCTGGACGCCGACCTGCCACAACAGGACTTCACGGTGTCGCTGCACTGGGGACGGCGGCACGAACACGACCCCTTTCTGCGCTGGGCGCGTGCCCTGGTGATCGAACTGTTCAAGCAGTAGACGCTGCAAACCCTTTGCCAATCGCGAAGGTTCACAGCACTCAAAATGGCCACCCTAGAAAAGGAACGTAGAGGTGTTGTCCCCTCGAATTTTTGCGCCTGTCAGAAATAGAGGTGGGACGTTAACGTAAGCGCTTGTCGCATCTAGCCAGCGCGCACGAAGTTGCGTGGGTCAAGGCTTTGCTCCCCTTTCCACCGGTAAGCCACCATCGGCCCTCCCTTGCCAGCGCTGTAGTCCACGCATGCAAAGTGGCTGCCCTGCAACACCGGGTCGCCCTGCATCCAGTAGTGGCCATAGAACACAGGCTTGCTCTTGTCGTAAACAGGCTTGGCCTTCGCGTTCAGCGGCAGGTCTGGCAAGAGCTGTCGCTCCGGCTCCGGCATGATCGCCAGATCACGGTAGGTGTCGCTGCCCTCTTCCCACCAACGGATGCGCACATTGCGCCGCTCGTTGCCGTCCTTGTCGAGAAAGAAATGCCCATCGGGCAGTGGCACTTCGATGCCCTTGGTCAGGGCTTCCACAGCCTCGAATACCTGGTCATCCTCCCGACTCGCCCTGACCATCAGCTTAGGCGTCAGAGTGCGACCAGGCCCCAGCAGTGGCGCCAGCGAGGACATCAGCCCGTCGTGCCAGCAGGCGTGCACCACTCGTAGTTCAGGCAGCTCCAGCCAAAGAGGCAAGGTCAGAAACCAGTCGATCAGCTCCTTATGCATGGGAGTGCCCTCCACTTCGGCCAGGAAGGCCTGGTGCTGGTGGCGGTTCTTAATCCCCTTCTCGCCGTGGCGCGGCCGCAGATAGTGCTCTGCGCTTTCGCCTTCCGGATCCTGCATGAACCACGCCACCGCGTTGAATTCGTGGTTGCCCATCACCGCCTGTGCGCTGCCGGCGTCCACCATTTCACGGACCAGGCGACAGCTGTCCACTTGGCGCGGGCCTCGGTCAATGAAGTCGCCCACAAAGATGGCCGTTCTCGACGGATGGCGGTAAGCACCTGCCTTACGCTGGTAGCCCATGGTCTCGAGCAGTGCCTCCAGCTTGTCCGCCTGCCCATGAATATCTCCCACGATGTCATACGCCATGTCGTCAACCCTTAGTGGCACAATGCAAATATCATAACAACATATTGACACTCTGCAACTATGGTCGTCGTGCGAGAGCTTTTTCCTCTGGTCGGTGTGGACGTGGCCCTGTTCTGTGTGGACGACGACGGCTTGAAGGTGCTGCTGGTCAAACGGGCCGAAGACCCCTATGCCCGCCACTGGGCACTGCCCAGTGGCGTCCTCAAGCCACACCTGGACGACTCGCTGATGGCCGCCGCTCGACGTGTGCTGGCCCACAAGGTGAGCGTGGAGCTGCAGCATGTGGCCGAGGTGTCCACCTTCAGTGGCCCTACCCGTGATCCTCGCGGCTGGTCCATTGCCACACTGTTCTATGCCTTGCTGCCCAAGGACAAGATCAATGCAATCGTGCGCAACAAGGTCGAAGCTGTCCAGTGGGTCAGCGCCACCAGTCCCCGTCACCGTCTGGCCTTCGACCATGAGGAACAGCTGCAGGCCGCATTGCGAGCTCTGCGCTCGCGGGTGGAAGGCGACGTGCTGCCACTGCACCTGTTGCCCGAAAAGTTCACCCTGACCCAACTGCAGAAGGTCTGTGAGGCCATCCTCGGCCGTGCCCTGGACAAGAGCGTGTTCCGGCGTCGGCTCAAAGGCTCACCGGACCTGGTGGAGCTGGACGAGTACGAGCGTGGTCCGCAACGGCCAGCACAGCTCTTCAAGGCTCGGGAGGGATTCAGGTTCTGAACAGGCGATAGGTCGGTAGGGTCCTTGTGAGCTCCTCGCTCGAGACACGGTTCACCTGTCAGTATGACCAGCATCAGCGTCCGATCTTCACCGAGGGAGACCTGCTTCTGGAGACATTGCGCCGCTTCAAGGGCCAGTCAGCTCCGGCCATCGTGCTGACCGAAATCGATGAAGAGACCTGGACCGACCTGCACCACCGCATGCTGTTTGTGGGCATGACTCGGGCCACCCTGCACCTTGAGATTGTGCTCAGTGACCGGGAGGAACAGCGGCGAATGCAACAGGCCCAATAGGCTGGTCTCTTGCACTCCCTTTCTGAGAGGCACTCCTTACAAGGGGGCCTTAAAGGACTGACCTCGATCTCTCGGTATTCCGATCAATTCTGGGGAGGGTCACGTCTGAATATGAATCTCCAGTGCGGCATGATCAGAGATTCCCTCACCAGGGACCGCACTGACAACAAGGCGTCCGTTGACTTCGATGACATAGCGTGCCGACAACAGGCAGAGCTCCTTGGCAACCAGCGCATGGTCAATCCTGGTCCCCCTGACAAAGCTCCATGTTCCAGTGGGTCTGGGCAACTGCCATCCCGACGCCTCCAGACTTCTGAGGGTGCGCCCTCCGACATAGCGTGGTCGATCAGGATCCGCGTTGAGATCTCCGATCCAGACCATGCGTCTGCCTGCCGATCCTGTGACGAGCTCAGACAACAAGGACCAATACAGTTGAAGCTCTCCCTGCGTTTTATAGGCCGGCGCGCGCAGTCCCACGAGCTCGAAGTTCTCCAGTTGGACGTGAAGAAAGTTCGATGCCCCCGCACCACCCGGCATGTCTGGTCCACGCATGGGGCCGGGTAACAAAGGACTTTTTGAGGCAATCAACACCTGGTTGTGTCGGCCCACGCGATCAGAAACCAGACGCCATGCGAACCCGGACTCGCCAAGCCCTTGATACAGCGACTGCCTGGTCGGTCCGTCCACAAACTCGTTGAGCACCAACACGTCCGGACCCAACTGTTTGATCGCGTCCAGCAGACCTGCCGCCAGCGGCTTCTCCCGCGTCTGATGACCCAGATTCCAGGACAGGATCTTCAACTTGGATCTCCGGATCGTTGAGTTATCGCTTTGCCAAGGTAAGCCCGGTTGCGTTGTGATCACTGAGCAACCTTGCCTGTCCGTTGACCAGGATCCGCGGGAGCTCATACGCAACGGGAGCCGATAGCTGAAGCCCGCTGCTGGCCAGCACGTGATCAATGTTGGACCGACCGAGCTCTGACCGCGTGTCCTGTTTCGTCAGGCAGGGCAGGCGCAGGTTTTCACAAGTCTGCAACAGGCGCTGCCTTGACTCACGATCGACGTAGGCATTGCTTGGCTCCATGGTCATGTTGAAGTCACCAGCCACCACAAGGTGATGATCGGGCCTGGCCCCCCGGATGGCTTCCCAGTCCTGGATCTGACTCTTCAAGCTGCGTCGGTGCACCTCCCAGGCGCCCTGGCCGTCGAGCTGCCCCGCGTTGCGGTATGGCAGGATGGTCCCGTATACAACCACCGCACCGACTGGCGTTTGCAAGACCACGCAGCAAGCAACAGAAGCATCACCGACGCGGATGTGTTCAACGACGGGGTAGCGCGACCAGATACCCACGGCGTGCTCCCAGCCAGCGTAGGGAGCCCGGCCATTGGCGCTGAAAGCCACTGCGCCTCGTCCCTCGATCTCGAAGCCTTCATGGGCTTCCGTGACCACACAGATGTCTACCGACCGGGAGGCCAGCCATTCGGCCTGATGGGCCGACCTCCACTTGGATCTGACACCCGACCGGTCAATGTTCCACGTGCAAATATTGAGATTTGCCGCCACTTGATGCTTCCTTTTCGCGGACGCTCATCAAAGCTCGGGGATCTGCCCTCCAACCTCAGCAGTTGGATGCTTTATCGGATGTGGAAGCGCCAGAAACCTCCCGGCAAGTGCATCCTCATTGGCGCCATAGAACGCTCTGGTCACGATTTCGACGTCCACGGCCTTCGCATCCCAGCGCCCCACCACTGCAAAGACAAACAGACATTCAGGACTGATCGTTGTCTTCACGTCCATGAACTTCCCTGTCTTAGGCTGCAGCAACAAATCGAAGGAAGATCTTTCACCATCAAGGGCTATGGCACGAAGTTTGGCGATGTCGGCCTCGAACACTGGATACGCGTGCGGCACGAACTTGATTTCAAGGACCACCACGATCTGGTTCTGGTCGTTGATGACTACCACATCGGGAACAAACACCCCGTGTTGAGCGATGGGCAACTGGGGCTCGCACAACACGGTGCAGTCCGGCAAGGCAGCGACCAGCTGCGAGTACAAGATCGCGTGCAAGGTTCTCTCCGAGTTGACCCTGCCTGCCACGTAGATGTCCATGGCGTGGCTCCATGCCTTGTTGAGCACCCCTTGAAGGTCATGAGACATGAGAGATCTCCTTTTCTTGATCAGATCCAGTAGGCGCTGCGCGGCGTTGTAGTGAATTCGCAGCTTTCTTTGAAGCAACGAGATCGGGTAGGCCTCATCAAAAGCGAGCAACTCGTCGGCGCGCTCGATGACATCACTCGAAAACTCCGCACTGATTGACGCTGAAGGTTTGAAGCCATCGCTTGATGCATCGTCACTTTGAAGGTGGTTGGACATGGTGAGCTCCGTTCTCTCCTGTATTTGACTGAGCGTCATATCTGGCGCTTGCCCGCTGCAGTGTTTGAGCCACTTCCAGTCGCAGCTCTTGCGGCTCCAGCACTTCCACACCGTCGCCCTGACTGAGGATCCACCACCGCAGCTGCCAGGTGTCCTGCACCGTGGCGGTCAGCACATGACCATTGATGTGCTGGTGCGGTGCCAGGGGCGTCTCGGAGAGCACCCGAACCAGGTAGTCGTTGATGTGAAGGCGCAAATCGATCGTCTGCTCCCCCCCGAAGTGCAGCGCGCCGCGCGAGATGAACGCATCAATGTCAAAGCCCTCTGGCCGGTGAACTGGCTCGTCCATGGCTTCAGCCTGTGCTATTCGATGCAGGGCATAGAGACGAACGTCTTCATAGTCCCAGGCGGTGGCAATCAGGTAGGACACGTGGCCCCGGTTGACCAAGCCCAGAGGGTGCAAGCGCATGTCCATTGGCTCTCGCCCTTCTATGGAGAGGTAGCTGACCCTGACCTGCCGGTCCATCAGCAGCGCCTCGTGAACGGCCTCCTGGACCTCGCCCCGTATGGTGGCTGGCAGCATGGGCTGCGTGGGCAACACATTACGGACCTTTTGCAGCCAGCTGGCCACATGCTGGTCAGCCGCCAGCGCTGTCATCTTCTGCCGGGCCAGAGAGAACCTGGGTTGCAGAACCTCCAGCATCGCTGCCGGCACCATGGGGCTGATGGCGTCCTGCATCAGGCACAACGACAAGGCCTCAGCCACTCCCATGGTCGGCAGGTCCACGCTGGCGCCTCGCGGCCACTTCCATCCATACGGTGCACTGGCGCCATTGCATTCCAGATGGAAGACCTCGTACAGGTCCCACAGGTCCCGCTCGATCTGCCGCTTGCTCACCGCGAAACCCTGCGCGTTGAGCGCCTGTGTGAGCTCGGCAGCCGTCTTGCCCACACCGCGGGAAGGCAACAGCTTCAACAACTCCCACTGGCGGGAA
The DNA here is from genome assembly GCF_001592285.1 of Hydrogenophaga pseudoflava NBRC 102511. Classification (GTDB taxonomy): domain Bacteria; phylum Pseudomonadota; class Gammaproteobacteria; order Burkholderiales; family Burkholderiaceae_C; genus Hydrogenophaga; species Hydrogenophaga pseudoflava. Next base: position 21,909 of record NZ_BCWQ01000025.1, read on the forward strand.
AGGGTTCGGCGGGTGGTCTGGGCAGGCATGTGTTCAACGATCTGTCTACCGCAGTATAGGATTTGACCGCGACACATTTCGTCGCAGCAATGCTCATACTTCCTTCTTGGGTGCTGTCACACCGCGTTGAATCCAGGGACTACACGCCAAAAAGGAATGCCATCCATCACCCCGCCAAGGAGAAACGCCATGCCCTCATCTGCCGACCAAAAGTTGATTCATCGCATCTCACAGCAGCTCTACCAATACGACCCCATGAACACCAGCTGCAACGTCAACGAGGGCATGGAGGACGAATACCTGAGCCAAGCGCAAGACATCGCGCATCACTTGTCTGAAGGGGTGCCGCTTCGCGATGCGCTCATGAGGACCTTTGATCACTGGTTCTGGGAAGGATGTCTGCTGGAGGAGCAACGCCAATCCAGCCTGGCGGCCCTTCTCGCATCGCTGAACGCCGTCGTCCAGGAAAAGGATGCCTGACTTGGCCCATGCATTCCATTCGAACGCATCGCCAGCGCCTATGAGTGCACCGATCCCGCCTCACTCTGCCTCGCACTGCAGGCCTCAGGAACTGCGCACACTTCGGGCCCGCCGGCCCTGCCCCTGTGCGGCGATCTGACAACCGCAATAACCCCAGCGGGATGGCCCGACCGTCGTCCTCAGCCACCATGCCCCTCACCCACCAAGACTTCCAGCTCAGCGCCGAGCAGCTTGCAGCGATCAACCGCTATTTCGAGGCCAAGGCGCAGGCCTTGGCCCAGTCGGGTGACCGCATCTTGTGTCCCACGCTGAATGTTCACTTCTCATTCGCCCCGGTTTTTGGCCGCAGCGTGCGTATTTCATACGACAGCGAGACGATCCCACACGAGGTAGAGTGCCAGTGGACCGATTCAGATTGATACTGTTGTCACCAACGCTTGCACGGCAGGGTGAAAAACAAGGCCGTGGGGCCGTGTGCACCAAGGAACAAGAACAGTTACAAGAACAGACTTCACAGGCAGGGACATGCATCTTCAGGTCGGATTGCTTCTGGATGGCCAGCGGGGCCATGCCCACGTCAACGAACTCGACGCACTTACCACCGGCCCGCTGGGCCTGCTGAACGTCCTGGAGACTCATCTGGGTTTGTTGCGCCAGGAACCCAGCGGCGCCGACCGGGTCCTGCAGTATCGAGAGCTGCTCAAGAAGCTCGATCACCCCGAGCGCTTCTACCACCAGAGCTTTGCCGTCGACGAGCTGGGGACGACCTCCACCTTGCTGGAATGGCGTGACCAATGGCATCTGCATGGCTGGATGCCCAACGACGTTGCAGGGCTGGCTCGCTCAGCCTCCCGGCGCCTGCGCGATATGGCCGATGTGGAGGCGCAGACCTGCGGCAAGCTGGCACCCGGCATTGGCGAGCGGCTGGCCCTGGTGGACGCCGCTCTCACCCGACTACCGGCCCGCGTCACGCGACTGAGCTTGCACGAACCGCTTTCGTGGTGGCCGCTTGCCTGGCAAAGGGTTCTTCGCCACCTGTCACCGATTGAGCCCCCCAAAGCAACTGGTGCCGCAGCATCAGACACCTTGCTGGGTGAACTGCAACGAGCCTTGCTGCGCGAAGACACAGCCACGAATGCGGCCAACGGATCGGTATCGCCGCTGCGCTGGCGCGACGACGGAACGGTACAGGTGCTCCAAGCGGAGACCGGATGGCTGGCTGCGCAAAGCCTGGCCGCCGCCTTGACCCTTGATCCTCTAGAGACCCTGCTGTGCACCACCGACGTGGGGGTGCTGGACGAGATGCTGGTGGCAGCCCACCTGCCTCGTCAGGGCTTCAAGGAGCCCAGTGCTTTGCGTCCGGCGCTGCAAGTGCTGCCGCTGGTGCTTGGCCAGATGTGGGCACCACTGGACCTCTACGGCTTGCTGCAATTCCTCACCCATCCCATCTGCCCGGTGCCCCGGGTGGCTCGCATCCGGCTCTCGGAGATGCTGGCGCAGTCCCCTGGCATCGGCCAGGGGCCGGCATGGGACAGGACAATGAAGCAGATCGAAGCCGACTGCGAGAAGGACGGGCTTGACTGGGCCAATGTGCGGGAGCGCATCCGCATCTGGGTGGAACATGAGCGCCACGACCCGGTGCAGGGAGCGCCCCTTCGGTTGCTGACAGACCGGCTGCATGCCCTCTCGCAGTATCTGCAGGGACGGCTGAGGGACCCAGACCCCGCCCGCCAGATGGCATTCAACAGCGGGCTGTCCCAGACACTCACCCTGCAGCGTGCCCTGCAGGCGCTGGCGTTGCAAGGCGAGACTCACATCGGTGCCCAGTCGCTGCAAACGCTGCTGTCCCAGGCCACGGCGCAAGGCGGCACCAACCCGCTGCTGGTTGCCCAGGTCGGCTCGTGCCGCACCGTCACCCACCCAGGGGCGGCCACCGAGGCGGTCGATCAGGTGCTGTGGTGGCAGATGAAGGCCCCCAGCCTGGTCCGCGCCCATCCCTGGTCTCGAACCGAGTTGGGCGACTTGCGCCAGGCCGGGGTGCATCTGCCCGAGACGAGCGATCTGCTGGCGCGTGAAGCGCGGCACTGGTTGAGCCCCATCCTGGCGGCCCGCCAGCGCCTTGTGCTGGTCCTTCCGCCGCAGGGCGAGGAAGTCCACCCGGTCTGGCTGCGGCTCGAATCCCTGTTCGAGAAGGGGCACGGGTCGAGCATCCAGTCGATGGAAGCGGCGCTGACCGACCACACGCTGCAGCCGGTGGCTCACCAGCCTTTGCCTGGCCGGCGGCGTTGGTGGACCTTGCCGGCCGAGGTTTCTGTTCCCAGGCGCGAAAAAGAGTCGTTCTCCAGCCTCGAGTCCTTCTTGTTCAACCCTTTCCTCTGGGTGCTGAAGTACCCGGCCAAGCTCAGCCCCAGCAGTATCCTGGATGTCAGTGATGGGGTGCTTCTGTATGGCAACCTGTCCCACCACCTCGTGGAGCGCTATGTGCAGCGGCCGGACGCGCTCACACTCTCCGATCCAGATTTCGGACAGTGGTTTGACCCCGCGTTCGACGCCCTCGTCGCTCAGGAAGGAGCAGTGCTGCTGATGCCCGGGCGCCAGGAGGAGCTGGCCTCATTCAGGCGCAAGCTCAAGGTCGCCTTACAGCAGCTGCGCCAGCAATGGCGCGCAGCCAAGGTCGTGTCCATCACCTCCGAGGAAAAGCTCGAAGGTCACTTCACCGGCGGGGCCATCGGGGGATCGAGCGACCTGCTCGTCACGCGCGAGGATGGTCAGCAAGCGATCATCGACATGAAATGGGGCAGTACCACGTACGCCGACAAGCTCGCGAACAACCGCCACCTGCAGCTGGTGCTCTATGGCGAGATCGTCCGTCAGCGCACCGGCCGATGGCCCCACCTGGCGTACTTCTCGCTCAGCCAAGGCCAGCTGCTGTCCATCGACCAGTCGTTTTTCCCGCAAGCGCGGGTGGTGCGCCAGAAGAAGGAGGTTGGCGATGAGGGCCCGCCCCATCTGTGGCAACGCTTTCTGGTCAGCTGGCAGTGGCGTCGCCAGCAGCTCGACCAAGGGCTGATCGAGGTGGTGCTCAGGGAGGAAGAAGACACCTCATCCGATGAGGCGCCACCCGAGGATGGTCTGGCGCGCGAGGTGCTCAACCTCTCCTACAACGACTACCTGACCCTGGCCGGCTGGGAGGACGACCAATGAGCCTGACCTTCATCAGCGCCGGCGCGGGCAGCGGCAAGACCCACACCCTGATGCACACCCTGGGTGATCTGCTGGCATCCGCACAGGTGCGCCCCTCGGGAGTGATCGCCACCACCTTCACCAAGAAGGCCGCCACCGAGTTGCGCGAGCGTGTGCGCCAGCACTTGCTGGGCGCCGGGCGCAACGATCTGGCCAACGCCATGGGCCAGGCCAGGATCGGTACCGTCAACAGCGTGTGCGGCGGCCTGCTCGAGCGCTTCGCGTTCGAGGCGGGTCTGTCCACCCGCCAGCAGGTGCTGGACGAGGCGCAGACCTCCCAGTTGATCCGCGAAGCCATCGAGGCGGCGGTGACTGGCGAGGAGGTCCGAGAGATTTCGGCCCTGGCCAGCCGCCTGGGCGTCGAAGACTGGACCCAGGACATTGCCAGCCTGGTGGCTCAGGCCCGTGGCAACGACATTGCACCCGAGAAGCTGCCGGGGTTTGCCCAAGCCAACGCGGACGATCTCCTGTCCCATTTCCCGCAACCCTTGCGCACCAGCCTGACGCAGGATCTGGCCACCGAAATCCGCCGCGCCCTGCCCCAGCTGCAGCAGGCGGCTCAGGCGTCCGGGAAGAAGAACACCCAGGGCTACCTTCAAACCGTCGAACAATTTGAACGGGCACTGCTGCAAGGCACCTGGACCTGGTCGCAATGGATCGGGCTGTCCAAGGCCGCACCTGAAAAGTCCCTGATCCCACTGGCCGAGCCCATCCAGATGCTGGCGCGTGCCTGCGACGCCCACCCGCAGCTGCATGCAGACATCCGCACCTACCTGGAGCGCATGTTCGCCACCTGCGCCGCAGCACTGACTCACTACCGCCAGCGCAAGCTCTCGATGGGCGTAGTGGACTTCACCGATCAGGAACACCTGCTGCTCAAACTGCTGGATGTACCAGAGGTGACCGAGGTGCTGCGCGACGAACTCGACCTGCTGATGGTCGACGAGTTCCAGGACACCAGCCCCATCCAGCTGGCCCTGTTTCTCAAGCTCTCGCGTCTGGCCAAACACACCTACTGGGTGGGGGACATCAAGCAGGCCATCTACGGTTTCCGGGGCAGCGACACCGAACTGATGCAGGGCGTGGTGGCCGCCCTGCCGGCCATGCAAGGCGTCAAGTCCATCTTGGGCGATTCCTGGCGCTCGCGTCCGCCCCTGGTTCACCTGGTCAACGAGGTGTTTGCACCGGCGTTTGCCAGCAGCCTGTCGGCCGAGGAAGTTCAGCTCAATCCCCAACGGCAAGAGATGGCACAAGCCCCTGCCCTATGCCGCTGGATGCTGAGTGGAAAGAACGTCGGAGAGATCTCGACCTCCCTGGCGGTCGGGGTCCAGCAGCTCCTGAACAGTGGTTTTCAGGTGCCAGACAAAGGCCATGGAGGTCTTCGAGTCATCCAGGCGCGAGACATCGCCATACTGTGCCGCTCCAACGACGCCGTAACCCGCACCGCTGCTTCGCTCAGGCAGGCTGGCGTTGCTGCGGCCACTGCGCAACCCGGACTGCTGAATACGCCGGAAGCCACGCTGGCCATGGCCTGCTTGCGACGCCTCAACGACCCGTCCGACACCGTCGCCACGGCAGAGGTACTCTCGCTGCACGATGGTCAAGAGCCCGAGCAATGGCTGGCCGACCGCTTGCGCCATATTCAGCAGGACGGTCACAGGAACAGCTGGCGCGAGACCGGCGATGACGCCCACCCGGTGCTGGCGCAGATCGCTCGCCTGCGACAGGAACTGCCCCTGCTCACGCCCTATGAGGCCTTGCGCCGCGTCATCGCTGCGTGCGACGTTCCCAAGGCGGTTCTGCAGTGGCGCCCCAGCGATGCGGTGGCTCGCACGCGCCTGGCCAATCTCCAGGCACTACTGAACCTGGCGGAGCAGTACGAAGACGTCTGCACAGGCACTCAGCAAGCCGCCACCATCTCCGGTTTGCTGCTGTGGCTGCGAGAGCAGAAAGATGCTGGGCAAGACGCCCTGGCCGAGCCAGCTGTGGACGCCGTGAGGGTGCTGACCCACCATGCATCCAAGGGGCTGGAATGGCCTGTGGTCATCCTGACCGATCTGGACAAGGAGGTTCGCAACCGACTCTGGGGCATCACGACGGTGTCGCGTTCGGGCGTCGATGCGGTCAACCCCTTGAACGACCGCTTCATTCGCTGCTGGCCGTGGCCGTTCGGTAGCCAATCGACCGGAATCTCTGTCAAGGACACCATCGATGCATCGGAAACGGCGAAGGCCTTTCAGGCAGCAGCGGTAGCTGAAGCACAGCGCCTGCTCTATGTCAGCATGACACGGCCTCGCGAGATGCTGGTCCTCGCGATCAAGGACAAGGCCAAACAGCAAGCCTGGCTGGACTGCCTGGAGGCGCCTTGGCTGACTGACGAAGAAGCGACGCCCGCCGAGACAAAGACACCTTCCGGTCGGGTGATTCCTTCCTGCACTTGGGCCTTGTCCGGGGACGCAGCTCCTGAAGTGTCAACACCCCAAGTGCAGCAGCTCTACTGGCCTGCAGCGTTGCCTGCTGCAGAGCACTCGCCACTGATTTTCAGCCCATCGAGTGCTGCGGCGTCTGAAGGACAGATAGTGGAAACCGCTCAGGTGGGCGAGCGCATTACCGTCATCCCAGGGGTGGACTGGGGCATTCTGGGCAGCGCGATCCATGCGTGCATGGCAGCCAGCTTCACCGACCAAGGCCAATGGCTGAGCGAAGAAACCGTCGAAGGAGTGCTTCAGGGTTTCCACGTGCGTGGGCACATCGACGCAAGGGCACTGCATC
>NZ_BCWQ01000026.1 GCF_001592285.1 Hydrogenophaga pseudoflava NBRC 102511
TTTGTTCATGTTGTAGAGGCGGAGCGTGTGTTGCTGCGCGGTTCCCATGTCGTTGCCCATGATGACGAACTGGCTGCCGATCGCGACCATGTTGATGTGCGGGTTGGTCGTGCTGCCCCTCAACTGGTTCTCCACCACAAACAACTCGCGGGGCTGGATGTACTGACTGGGCGCCAGCGTGTGGTGTTCAACGACATATTGCAGCGCACTTGCGAGGTTGATTTGCCCGACGGCCAACTCCCCGGTAGGAGCGTCAAACGTGTTGCGATAGAGAAGCAGGCGAGACATCGTGGCGTACTGCTCGAAGCGATGCAGGAAGTTGAGGTCCATGATCGAGATGTCGCGCGGGAACGACGACGAGTTGGGAGCCAGCGAGCCCACTTCGATGCTGCTGATTCTCGGTTTCGCCCCGGATCCAAAGGCGCCAATCTGAACATTCTGGCTTCCGTGAGGAATGCTGATCGAAGAGAACGTCTCTCCACGGCGAAGCAGCACGCGGCGGTTGTTGAAGCTCGCAGAGCCCGGCATGGCGGTCATCTGGGAAGCGCCTGCGGGACAACCAGCGAAGTTGGCCACCGCGGACACGCAGATGGTCTGGGTGCCGGCAAACACGGCATTGGGGTCTTGAACCTCGATCGATACCGTCCTGTCCGAGTAGCCGCCGGAGGGGTCGGTGGCGCGGACACGCACCTGGTAGGTGCCGGGTTGGTCGAATACGTGAGCGGCCAGCGGACCACCGGTCTGCACATTTTTCGGAAGACCAGAGATCGACCAGGTTTGACCCCGGTCGTCCCCGAAATTGAATGCGTAGCGCACATGGTGGAACGGGTGTTGGCCAGCTGCGCTGTAGGTTGTGCCTGTCGCATCGAATTGAACAGCCAGCGGTGCAGGGCCTGTCAGCCGGGTGGCCTCCAGTCGGGCAACGACCGACGTCGAAGGCTGTCCTTCGGGTGCGGGTGCGGGTGCTGGAGCCGGTGCTGGAGCCGGTGCGGGAGCCGGTGCGGGTGCCGGTGCGGGTGCCGGTGCGGGTGCGGGTGCGGGTGCGGGAGCCGGTGCCGGTGCCGGTGCAGTGGCCGTCATCATGTAGCAGGCTTTGGCCACGCCCGACAAAGGATCTCCAAAAGTGGTGTTGTTGCAAGCCACTCCGCCGGTGAACGTGCGGGGAGCGGTCCAGGCGGTGCGGGCACCGTACACCACACTGGCGGAGCCGGTGAACCGACACTGATTCCATTCAGCCGCGCACAAGGTATAGCCTGCCGGCACACTCGAGGGAGCAGGAGCAGGAGCAGGAGCAGGAGCAGGAGCAGGAGCAGGAGCAGGAGCAGGAGCAGGAGCAGGAGCAGTGGCTGTTTGCAGATAGCAGGCTTTGGCCACTCCTGGCAAAGGATCCCCAAAAGTGGTGTTGGAACAAGCCACGCCGCCGGTGAAACTGCGCGGGGAAGTCCAGGTGGTGCGGGCTCCGTACACCACGTTGGCGGTGCCGCTGAACCGGCATTGGTTCCATTCGGAGGCGCACAGCACATAACCCTGGGGAGGGGTGTTCGAAGTCTGGGCAGGTGCCTCACCGAATGCGAGCAGCATGGCGCTACCCATCAGAACATGAAGGGTTGACTTTGCCGGAGACAATGGCAATACTGGCAGTAGCGAAAAAGAGCGCGGTGACATAACATTCCTTAAACAGTTTTGACTCCCAGCGATCAGCTGTTCTGTGGCGGAAGTTATCTCCTGACCTACAGTGAGCTGATTGCCCAGTCGCCTCGGTTGACGTTGCCTGGTGATCTCCGAGAAATCCGGTGATCACTTCATAAGTTCGCGACGACAAAACGGTCACAAGAGGGCTTGTGGCGGTAGTGCACGTTGCGATCTTGTCCCTCGGGACCCATGGCTGGATCTGTGCTCGGAGAGCCCGGGAGTTCCCGTCTCTCTCGTTTTTTGTCGTCCGAGTTTCCGGAAACTGAATGCGCAACTGGTGCACCGTTTCACAGAGTTACGTGCACTTCCAACGAGTTACCTGCTTGTTGTTCCTGGGTCTCATTTGTATGAGGCCCCGTTGTCGTTTAGCCTGTAACGAGAGCCTTCTGTCGCAAGCTTGTTGCTAGCACGGATGTGCCGTGATCGACTCGGTCGTATCAAAAAAAGGAGCGCACCAGGCGATGCCAGACACCTCATCGGTGATCGCAGGCTTGTCGACAATGTGCACGGGTTACACACCTTGGTGATCCGAGCGACTGCCGTTTTACCCGCTCACCCGACGATCTGTATGTGCGAGATGCTGCCGAAGGCTGGGCGCTGCCCGAACGAACGACCAAGGCCTGGGCCCGCAACGACCTGAAGGACCTGGAGAACTATCCCGAATGGTGCGGCTGCCTGAACACGGTTGGTGAGCGGGATACGTATGGAAGGCTAGGGAAGGTCTGCACAACCTCGGCCGTGCTGGCGCGATGTGAGACATTGACGGCATGAAGCAAATGAGCCTGAGCGAGAGCGGATTCGTGCGCAAGACCAAGAGGACTCGCAAGCGCGAATTCCTGGACGAGATGAACCTCGTGGTGCCTTGGGCCGAGTTGGTGTCCCTCATCGCACCTCACGCACCCGCTCCCGGCGCCAAGGGCGGACGCCCACCGTTTGCCGTCGAGACCATGCTGCGCATTCACTTCGTCCAGCAGTGGTTCAACCTCTCTGACCCGGCGATGGAAGAAGCGCTGTACGACACCCCCATGTTTCGCGAGTTCGCGGGCCTGGATGCGGGCGAAGACAACCTGCCCGATGAGAGCACGATCCTGCGCTTTCGCCACCTGCTCGAAGCCCATAACCTGAGCTTGCAGATCCTGGCCACCGTCAACGCCACGCTGGCGGCCAAGGGGCTGCTGCTCAAGAGCGGCACGGTGGTCGATGCCACGCTGATCGCCGCACCGAGTTCGACCAAGAACAGCAGCGGTGAACGAGACCCCGAGATGCACCAGACCAAGAAGGGCAACCAGTGGCACTTCGGGATGAAGGCGCACATTGGGGTCGATGCGGATTCGGGCTTGGTGCACACGGTGGTGGGCACAGCGGCCAACGTCAACGACGTGACGCAGGCGCACGCACTGGTGCACGGAGAGGAAACCGATGTCTTTGCCGACGCGGGCTACCAGGGCGTGGGCAAGCGCGATGAAACGCAGGACATCGAGGTCAACTGGCACGTGGCGATGCGACCGGGCAAGCGCAAGGTGCTGGACAAGAGCACGCCGATGGGCGCGATCCTGGACAAGCTCGAGCAGGTCAAAGCGCGCATACGGGCCAAGGTCGAACACCCGTTCCGGGTGATCAAGCGCCAGTTCGGGCATGTGAAGGTGCGCTATCGGGGACTGGCCAAGAACACGGCGCACCTGCACACGTTGTTTGCGCTGTCCAACCTGTGGATGATGCGGCGCACCTTGCTGCAGGAGATGCGGGGATGAGTGCGTCCAAATGCGGCCAGAGAGCCGTGAATCGGGGCGAAATCGGCCTTCAAACCGACCATGCAAGCCTGAAATCGTCGCCATCCGAAATCGAGTGCATCAACTCACGCTGCGGCGCGTGTTATGCAGATCTTCCCTAGTGGATGGTCGCAACCGGGTCTGGCCGATGCGATCATCTGGCTGCATGCCGGCCGTCAGTGTGTTCGCGGCAGTAGGTGCTCTGCACATGGTGGGCGCGCAGGGCTTGCCGGTGCTTTGCAGGCCAAAAGTTTCAAAACCCAGCGGATGTTCTAGTGCTGCGTACTCAGTTGTCGGGCGAAAAATTGAGATAGGTCAGTAAGTGGCCGTTTTCCCTCACAGCGCAGAGGGAATCTGTACACAATTTGTCACTTCTCGGGTGACTTCCTGTCACCTGCCTGAGGACATCTGACATGGCACATCTGAACTGGACGCCGGACCTCGAAACCGGCATCCGTGAAATCGACGGGCAGCACAGGCGCATCGTCGACTACATCAACCAGCTGTACGACGCCCGCGATCACCATGATCGGGAGGCTGTGGGCGCCGTCATCGACGAGATGGTCGACTACACCCTGTCGCATTTCGCGTTCGAAGAATCGCTGATGACCGATGCGGGCTACATGTTCGCCGGCCCGCACAAGAAGATCCATGAGCTGTTCACCCGCAAGGTGGGCGAGTACCGCATGCGCTTCGAGGCGGGTGAGGACGTGGCTTCTGACCTGCATGCCATGCTCTCGCGCTGGCTGTTCAACCACATTCGCAACGATGACCGCAGCTACACGGACTCTGTGAAGGTGTACTTGAAGAATGTCGGGCATGGCGACACCGACATGAAGGCGCAGATCAAGGAGGAGTTGATCCGCGAACTGCACCTGAAAAAGAAACGCGGCTTCTTCGCCCGGCTGTTCGGCAGCGACGAGTGATTGCCTCAGGCCTCTTCAGGCCATGAGAAGACATTCCGCTCGTTCGAGCACCCGCCGCCGATAGGCCGGATTGGGGCCGAAGATGGGGTTCAGCTGCGACGCGTAGAGCTCGACCAGATGGGTCTTTTCCGAGGTGTCGTGGTGGTATTTCACCAGCTCGGTGTGGCAGCCCAGCAACCGGTACAGACGCTCCTGCAGCGCCCTGTTGCTGTGTGACCAGGCATATGGCAGCTCTGCATAGAAGCCCAGCCGGGCCTGGCTCCCCGACAAGGCCTGCCAGAAGAGATCGCGGGTCAACTCGTGCTCCCCATGCGGCATGCACCCCCATGGACGGCGGAGCAACCGCCACGCCAGTCGCGAAAATGGGGTTGAGGGCGTCGGTCCACCGGCGCCTGCGGGAAGCAGCACCAGCGTGCGAGTGAGGCCATCGGGCCGGCTCTGGGTCATTGCGTCCACCGCCTGGGCGACCGCGTGGTCGTCAGCGCCTCCTGGACGACATCCAAGGTGCTGGAACCCGCATCCGAGCTGGGTCATGGCCAGCGCATCTTCCTGGCGCCGGGCAAGGTGTTCGGCGGCGCTGTCTGGAAAGCCCGTCATCCGGGCCCAGGCGTCGTTCTGTCCCGCCGATCCTTCGGTGAACACCGTGATCACTTCGGCCCGATCGCGACATGCGCCCAAGATCCCGGCGACCGAGAACACCGCGTCGTCCAGATGAGGCGAAATCACGATCACCCTCTCGACCCCGAGCTGTTCCAGCCAGGACCGCACCTCCGTTGCATGGGACAGGCTGGTCATGTCCGGAGCTCCGCAGCCTCGCAGAGCCGCTGGAGGTGAACGATGCGCCGTTCGAACTCGACCTCGAAGACGTGCTGGATGGCAAACTCGCGCGCGCTCATGGCCAGCGCCTTCAGTGCGTCCAGGTTGGTGGACAGCCCCTCGATTTCATCGGCCAGCGCCCCGGGACGCCCCAGGGCGCAGACCCGCCCGGCGGTGCTCAGCCGTTGAAGGCCGCGCCAGGCTTCGTTGGCATATCCGACGATGGGCACCCCGGCGCACAGCGTTTCCAGGTAGGTGCAGGAGGGGTCACCTTGCAGGTGGGGGCATACGAAAAGATCAATTTCTTGCCGCAACATGGGCATCAGCTGGTCGTGAAAGTCCAGCGTCCCCAGCAGCCGGACTTGTTCATGCAGACTGTGTTGGGCGATTTGCGCCTCCAGCGTGGCCCGCAGCGGCCCGTCTCCCGCGATGCGGAGCTCGAAGTCGATGTTCCGGTCCCGGAGCCTGCGGGCCAGAGGCACCAGGTGGTCCACCCCTTTGATGGGATGCAGGCGCCCCGAGTACATCAATCGCAGGCGCCGTCGCCGGGACAGGGCTTCGCAACGAGCCTCGATCTCTTTCGGGGTCGCACAAAGCTCCGACGCCACCCGGTTGTCGAAGTAGAGAAGGGGGGTAGGGTTGTGCCTGCCGAACGCCTCGAATGTGGGCGTTCCGTTGCACTGCAGGCCCTGGGCCGACCGGATTTCCGCCAGTGCACGGCGGTGGTTGAGAAGCAGCCAGAGCCTGGTCTTGAGGAGCGAGAGCCCCCAGCCGTGAACCGACCGTGCAATCTGCAACTGGGTGGTCAGCGTCAATTCGGTGTTCGCGACCAGAAGGCCACCCTGTTCCCGGCAGCGCTGGCCCAGGCCATACAGCAGGTGGTTGGGCGTGACCAGCAGGATGGACCGTCGCAGCAACGGACCGCCGTTGCCTGCCAGTTCGCGGAAGTCCACGATGCGGACTTCAAACGGCAGTTCGCTGGGGTTCCATTGGCGGTTGTCCAGATCCCCGCTGGGCTCGTGCCCCGCCTGCAACCCCACTACCACGGTGCCGTTCCAGCGTTCCACGTACTGCTTCATGCCGTTGACGAACTTTGCCGGCAGCAGCCAGTGACCCTCGGCGCTCCGTATGCCGGGCAACGAGGACAGCACCACCAGGCGCCAGGCAGGCGCCGTGGAGGAGCACGGGGTCGGGGCTTCGGGCATGGCGCAGCGCTGAAGGGGCATAGGGCGTCGTACGGGTCGGAACAGCATACGCCGGTGCATGTCCGGTGCGGCGTTGGGCTGGCCTGAAGGCGTCTGTGTCCGATCCTGCGGCGTGCAGGCTCCGGCAGCCGAACGGGTGCCTGACGGCGCCTGTGAGGTCGTGCCCCCGTGCCAGAATGGCCAGATGCCCCCCGTTTTCAGTGCCTCCCTCATCACCCGCGGCCTGCTGCTGCTGATCCTCGCCGCCGGCATCTATTTCTTCCACGGCTTCCTGGTTCCCGGTCTGGCCGCCCTGATCATCGGGTTCGCCACCTGGCCGCTCTACCGCCGGCTGGTCGTCCGCTGCTCCGGCCGGACCACGCTGGCCGCCAGCCTGGCGATCCTGGTGGTGCTGGTGGTGCTCGTGGTGCCGCTGTCGGTGGCGATTCACTTTGCGATTCGCGAAGCGAGCGAGTTCGTGCGCTGGGCCATCGAGGCCAACCGCCACGGCGCCGCCGTGCCGGCCTGGATCGAGGCGCTGCCGCTGGTGGGCGCCCAGCTGGCGGCGTTGTGGCGCGAACACCTGGGCGAGCCACATGCGCTGGGCGCCTGGATCCAGATGCTGTCGGGACAGCATGTGGGCAACATCTCGCGCACCGTGCTGGCGGCGGCCGGCAACCTGGCGGGCCTGCTGCTGCTGGTGCTGTTCATGCTGATCACGCTGTTCTTTGTCTACAAGGATGGCGCACACATTGCCGGCCAGCTCGACAGGGTGGGCGAGCACCTGCTGCCCGAGCGCTGGCAGCGCTTCTCGCGCGTGGTGCCGGCTACGGTGAGCGCCACCGTCACCGGCATGGGTCTGATCGCCATTGGCGAAGGGGTGGTGCTGGGTGTGGCGTACTGGATTGCAGGCGTGCCGTCGCCGGTGCTGCTGGGGGTGATCACCGGGTTCATGGCCATGATCCCGGGCGGCGCGCCGCTCTCGTTCACACTGGTGTCGCTCTATCTCGTCGGCTCGGGCGATGCGGTGGCCGGGCTGGCACTGTTCGCCTGGGGCTCGGTCGAGCTGTTCATCGTCGACAAGACGCTGCGCCCGCGCCTGGTGGGCGGGCCGGTGAAGCTGCCGTTCCTGCCGACCTTCTTCGGCCTGGTGGGCGGGGTCTCGACCATGGGCATGGTGGGTCTGTTCGTCGGTCCGGTGCTGATGGCGCTGCTGGTGGCGATCTGGCGCGAGTGGGTTCGCGGGCTGGACGACAAGCCCGAGCGCCCTCAGTCGGCGTAGTCCAGCGGCAGGGCGGTGGTGTTCTTGAGTTCCTCCATCGCAAAGCTGCTGCTCACGTCCGACAGGTCGACCGAGCGGATCAGGCGCTGGTAGACCCGGTCGTAGGCGGCGATGTCGGGCACCACGATCTTCATCAGATAGTCCACGTCGCCGCTCATGCGGTAGAGCTCCATCACCTCGGGAATGTCGCGCACCGCGTCGCGGAAGCGCTCGAACCAGGCCTGGTTGTGCTGGCTGGTGCGCACCGACACAAAGACCGTCACGCCCAGGTTGATCTTCGCGGCGTCGACCAGGGCGACGTGGCGCGCGATGAAACCCTGTTCGCGCAGGCGCTGGATGCGCCGCCAGCACGGGGTGGACGAGAGGTGCACGGCGGCCGCCACCTCGGCCAGAGGGGTTTCGGCGTTGCGTTGCAAGATGGCGAGGATCTGCCGGTCCGTGGTATCCAGTTTTCTTTTCATGGCACTTATGAGCAAATAAATGCTCCATGTTGCCCTTTTGACACCTGAAATGGCAAGCCATTTCTTCCAGGCAGATGGGAGACTTTCTCTATTCCACGAACCAAGGAGAACCCATGAAAACCATTGGCCTGATCGGCGGCATGAGCTGGGAGTCGACCACCCTGTACTACCAGATCATCAACCGCGAGGTGTCGCGCCGGCGGGGCGGCCTGAGCAGCGCGCGCATGAATCTGGTGAGCCTGGATTTCCAGGACATCGCCCAGCGCCAGCGCGCCGGCGACTGGGACGGCATGGCCGGCATCCTGTGCGATGCGGCGCGGCGCCTTTCCGACACCGGTGCCGAGTGCCTGCTGATCGGCACCAACACCATGCACCAGCTGGCGCCGCAGGTGCAGGCCGCGACCGAGGTGCCGCTGATCCACATCGCCGACGTGACGGCCGACGCCATCCTCGCGCAGGGGCTGGACACGGTGGGCCTGATGGGCACGCGCTTCACCATGGAGCGGACGTTCTACGTCGAGCGGCTGGCCCAGCGAGGCATCCGCTGTGTGCTGCCGGACGAGGTGCAGCGCCAGGAGATCCACCGCATCATCTTCGAGGAGCTGTGCCGCGGCGAGCTGCACGACATCTCGCGCCAGTGGTTCACCGACTGCATCACCGACCTGCGGTCGCGCGGCGCGCAGGGGGTGGTGCTGGGCTGCACCGAGCTGCCGCTGATCATCCGACCCGAGGACAGCCCGA
Source organism: Hydrogenophaga pseudoflava NBRC 102511 (assembly GCF_001592285.1). GTDB lineage: Bacteria > Pseudomonadota > Gammaproteobacteria > Burkholderiales > Burkholderiaceae_C > Hydrogenophaga > Hydrogenophaga pseudoflava. The sequence continues at coordinate 8,872 of NZ_BCWQ01000026.1, forward strand.
TCCCGACCTTCGACACCACGGCCCTGCACGCGCTGGCTGCGGTGGAGTTCTCGCTGGCGAACTGACGCAGGTTTCGTCAACGAGCGAGTGTGTGCAGCGGGATGTCGCGGGCAACCGCCAGCGCGTCCAGCTGCCTGCGCGTCCGGCCGGCAAGGAAGCTGGCGATGGCCTGGTGTGTGGCGGGCTTGAACAGGGTGGCCATGCCATCCATGGCTACGCCGGCTGCCGCGCAGAGCGAGGCCGCGAAATGCGGCTCTAGCGCCGCCACGGCGACCCGGCCGTCCTTGCAGGGGTAGACCCGGTAGCCCGCGTGCGCGCCTCCGACGGCGCCCTTGGGTTGCGTCAGGCCCCAGCTGCGGGGCAGGGCCAGCCAAGCCGCAGCATCGCTGAGCGCGACTTCCTGGAACACGCCTTTGCCGCTGGTTTTCTGAGCCAGCACGGCTTTCAGCGTCGCCTCGCTGGCCATGAGCGCGCCCCCCATGTCGGCGAACAGCGTGGCGGGCAGGTCCAGGCCGGTCACCAGGCCGGCGTCGGCCAGATAGGTGAGGTCGTGACCCGGCTCTTCGGCGCGTGCGCCGGGCGCGCCGACGATGGCCACGACCGACAGCGCCGGGTAGGCCTTGTGCAGCGCCTTCCAGCCCAGGCCGAGCTTGAGCAGCGCCGACGGGCGGAACGAGGTCAGCAGCACGTCGGTGCGCGCCAGTGCCTTGTGCAGCTGTTGCTGCCCCTTGTCGGTCTTGAGGTCGACGGTGAGAACCTTGATGCCGCCGTGCATCGTGGTGTAGGCGGTCGGGTTGTACTGGCCCATCGGGTCACCGCTGGCGCCCTGGGGGCCGGGTGGTTCGGCCTTGAGGCAGGTGGCGCCCATGGCCTGGAGGCGCATGAGAGCGGCCGGGCCGGGCAGGTTCAGCGCCAGGCTGAGCACGCGCACGCCGCGCAGGGGCTTGAGGGGGGCGGCGGGACGGGGGGAAGAGGGCTGGGTCTTGGCGGTCATGACCCGGTTGTAACCCGGAAGCCGGCCCGCAGGCCAGCGTCCGGGCGACAGTGACGGCGGGTGCTGCTCAGAACGGCAGGCCGACGTAGTTTTCCGCCAGCGAGCCCTGTGCGCGCTCGGACGAGAACAGGTACTCCAGCTCGGTCTGCGACAGCTTCTGGTCGTAGGGCAGGCTGTCCGGGAAGGTGTGCAGCATGGTGGTCATCCACCACGAGAAGCGCTGCGCCTTCCAGACCCGGGCCAGGGCCTTGGCCGAGTAGTTGTCCAGGCCCGTGTCGTCGCCTTCCTTGTAGTGCGCGACCAGCGCGTGGTAGAGGTAGTAGATGTCGGACGCGGCGCTGTTCAGGCCACGGGCACCGGTCGGCGGCACGATGTGGGCGGCGTCGCCCGCCAGGAACAGGTTGCCGTAGCGCATGGGCTCGGCCACGAAGGAGCGCAGCGGCGCAATCGACTTCTCGATCGACGGGCCGGTGACCAGGCGCTCGGCCACATCGACGGGCAGACGGCGCTTGAGCTCTTCCCAGAACTTGTCGTCGCTCCAGTCCTCGACCGTGTCGGTCAGCGGCACCTGGATGTAGTAGCGGCTGAGGACCTGCGAGCGCAGCGAACACAAGGCGAAACCGCGCTCGTGCTTGGCGTAGATCAGTTCGGGCGACACCGGCTTGGTGCGCGAGAGCACGCCCAGCCAGCCGAAGGGGTAGACCTTCTCGTACTCCTTGAGCACATCGCGCGGGATGGACTTGCGGCTCACACCGTGGAAGCCGTCGGCGCCGATCACGTAGTCGCAATCGATGCGCACCACCTCGTCGCCCTGGCGGTAGGTGACGTAGGGTTGGTCGCTCTTGAGGTCGTGCGGCTGCACGTCTTCGGCGTTGTGGATCACCACGCCGTTCATCCTGTCGCGGGCCTCGTACAGGTCGCGCGTCAGTTCGGTCTGGCCGTACACCACCACCGAGCTGCCGCCGCTGTGCTTGTGCAGGTCGACGCGGCGCATGTTGCCGTTGTCGGAGATGTAGAAGCCGTCGTGGATCTCACCTTCGCGGTCCATGCGTTCGCCGCACTGGGCTTCGCGCATGAGCTTGGCAAAGCCGTGCTCCAGCACGCCGGCGCGGATGCGTGAGAGCACGTATTCGCGGCTCTGGCGTTCGAGCACGATGGTGTCGATGCCCTTGAGGTGCAGCAGCTGGGACAGCATGAGGCCGGACGGGCCGCCGCCGATGATCGCGACTTGGGTGCGCATGGTTTGTCTCCTGGGAAGGGTGGAACGGGTGACAGGCACTGTAGGTCGCCCACTCCAGAATCGCTATAGCCGTCAGACGAGTTTGCGCGTTGATTGGCCATCGTGTGCGATGATCGCGCAACACTTCGCAGGAGACCCCGCATGGAAATCGCCAAGGCGGATTTCATCGAAGGCATGGCCAAAGGCATGGCGGTGCTGGAGAGCTTCGACACCGAGCGCCAGCGCCTGAACGCCACCCAGGCGGCCGAGCGCGCCGGCCTGACGCGGGCAGCCGCCCGGCGCCACCTGCTGACGCTGGCTTATCTGGGTTATCTGGACACCGACGGCACGCACTACTGGCTCTCGGCCAAGGTGCTGCGCTTCTCGGGCAGCTACCTGGCGTCGGCCCGGCTGCCGCGGCTGCTGCAGCCCACGCTCAACCGGCTGGCGGCGCAGACGCGCGAATCCTTCTCGGCCGTGGTGCTGGACGGTGAGGAAGTGGTGATCGTGGCGCGCAGCGCGTCCGTGGGCGGGCAGCGGCTGATGGCCTACGGCCTGCACCTGGGCGCGCGGCTGCCGGTGCACGCCACGTCCACCGGGCGGGTGCTGCTGGCGGCCATGAACAAGACCGAATTCAGCGCCTGGCTCAAGGGCCGCGAACTGGCGCGCCTGACGCCCAGGACCACGGTCGATCACAAGGCCCTTCGTGCGATCGTGGCGCAGGTCAGGGCCGACGACTACGCCGTGGCCAGCGAGGAGCACGAGCTGGGCGTGCACGCGCTGGCCGTGCCGCTGCGCAACATGAAAGGCCAGACCGTGGCGGCGCTTAACGTGGTGGCTTCGCCCGAGCGCCTGGTGCCCGAGGTGATGCGCCAGGACCTGCTGCCGCTGCTGCTGGACGCGGCCCGGGAACTGCGTCCGTTGCTGTGAGCGGGCTCAGACGCCCAGGTACTGTTCGAGCAGTTCGGGCCTGGAGAGCAGCTCGTCCGACGAGCCTTCGAACACCACCTCGCCCTTGACGAGGATGACGTTGCGGTCGGTGATCTGCGTGACCTGCTTCCAAGCCTTGTCCACGATGATGCTGCTGATGCCGCTTTCTCGGATCAGGCCGCAGATGCGCCAGATCTCGCGCGCGATCAGCGGCGCCAGGCCTTCGGTGGCCTCGTCCAGGATCAGCACGTCGGGGTTGGTCATCAGCGCCCGGCCAATGGTCAGCATCTGCTGCTCGCCGCCGCTGAGTTGCTGCCCGCCATGGCCCAGGCGCTCGGCCAGGCGCGGAAAGGTCTCCAGCACGCGCTCGTAGGTCCAGTCGCGCTGACCCCGGGTGCCCGGGCGCGCGGCCATCACCAGGTTCTCTTTCACGCTCAGGTTGCCGAAGATGCCGCGGCCTTCTGGCACGTAGGCGATGCCCTGCCGCGCCACCTCGTAGGGGCTTGCGCCGGTCATGGGCGTGCCCTTGATGAGCACGCCGCCACCGCTGGGCTTGACGATGCCCATGATGGACTTGAGCAGGGTGGTCTTGCCCATGCCGTTGCGTCCCATCAGACCGATGGTCTGGCCCTGGCCGACGGTGAAATCGATGCCGCGCAGGATGTGGCTCTGGCCGTAGTGGGTGTTCAGGCCGGTGGCCTGGATGAGCGGGGTGGTCATCAGTGTTCATCCCCCAGGTAGGCGGCCTGCACCTGCGGGTCGGCGCGGACCTGGGCCGGCGTGCCGCTGGCGATCACCTGGCCGTTGACCATCACGGTGAGCTGGTCGGCCAGCGCGAAGACGGCGTCCATGTCGTGTTCGACCAGCATCATGGCGTGGTCCTTCTTGAGCTTGAGCAGCAGCTCGACCATGCGCTCGGCCTCCGCCTGGCCCATGCCTGCCAGCGGTTCGTCCAGCAGCAGCACGGTGGGCTCGGTGGCCAGGGTCATCGCGATTTCCAGCTGCCGCTGCTCGCCGTGGCTGATGGTGGCGGCGACGGTCTGCGCGCGGTGCGTCAGACCGGCAAGCTCGATGGCGCGCTCGCAGCGCTGGTTCACCGCCGTCATCTTGGTGGCGGACTGCAGCCAGTGCAGCGGGTTCCAGGGCGCGTGCCGCTCGCGCGACTGCGCGGCCAGGCGCACGTTGTCCCACACGGTGAAGGGAAGGAAGATATTGGTCTTCTGGTAGCTGCGGCCCAGGCCCAGGCGCGAGATCGACTCGGGCGTGTTTCCAGCGGTCTCTTCACCACCGAACAGGATCTTGCCGGAGGTGGGCTGCAGGTCGCCCGAGAGCAGGTTGGTCAGCGTGGACTTGCCGGCGCCGTTGGGGCCGATGACCGCGTGCAGGTGGTCGCGGTAGAGCTTGACCGAGACCTCGTTGACGGCGGCCAGACCGCCGAAGCGTTTGGTCAGCTTGTCGGCCGCGAGCAGGGCGACGTCACTCATTGGCCGGCCTCCTTGTTGCGGCTCAGGAACTTGTCGGCCAGGCCCAGCAGGCCGCGCGGCGCGACGATGACCACCAGCACGATGAAGCCGCCCATGAGCAGCTGCCAGTGTTTGGTCAGATCCTTGGCCAGGTGCAGCACGTACTCGAAGGTGAAGGCGCCGACGATGGCGCCCGCGAAGTTGCCCATGCCGCCGAGGATGACCATCATGATCGCGTGTGCGCTCATGTGAAACCCCATGAGCTCGGGGTTCACGAAGCCGGTCTGCGCGGCCCAGAGGTAGCCCGCCACGCCTGCGAGGGTGCCGGCCAGCGTGAAGGCTGCGAGCTTGTAGCCGAAGCTGCCATAGCCCACTGCGCGCAGGCGGTGTTCGTTGACGCGGATGCCGGCGAGCACGCGGCCAAACGGAGAGAACAGCACGCGGCGCAAGAACAGGTAGACCGCGATCAGCACCACCAGAGTGAAGTAGTAGAAGTGAGTCTTGTTGTCCAGGTCGAGGCCGACGGCCGTGGCGTCGGGCCGGAAGTTGACGTAGATGCCGTCGGACCCGCCCAGCGCCTTGTTGTCGAAGAACAGGTAGAAGACCATCTGCGCGAAGGCCATGGTCACCATGATGAAGTAGATGCCGTGGGTGCGGACCACGAAGAAGCCGATCACCAGCGCGGCCAGGCCGGCGCCAGCGGCGGCCAGCGGCAGGCTCCACCACAGCGCGATGGGCGCGTCCTGTGGCGTGATGAAGGCCAGCGCGTAGCCAGCCAGTCCGAAGTAGGCCGCGTGGCCCAGCGAGACCAGACCGGTCACGCCCTGCAGCAGGTCCAGGCTCATCGCGAAGATGGCCAGGATCATCATCTGCGTGAGCATCTGCAGGTAGAAATCGGTGCTTTCCATCGGCACCAGCGGGAAGGCCGCGAGCGCGAGCGCGCCGACGATCAGCACCACCTGCACGGAGCGCGGCAGTTTCTCGAGTTGGGCCTTGGCGGCACTCATTGTTTGAACAGCCCTTCAGGTTTGTAGAGCAGCACGGCGGCCATGAGCATGTAGACAGCCATGCCGGCGATCTGCGGCAGCAGCACCTTGCCGAAGGTGTCGACCAGGCCGACCAGCAGGGCTGCGACCATGGCGCCGCGCACCGAGCCGATGCCGCCGATGACCACCACCACGAAGCACATGATCAGCACCGAGCTGCCCATGCCGGGGTAGACGCTGGAGATCGGGGCCGCCACCATGCCGGCGATGGCGGCCAGTGCCACGCCGAGCGCGAACACCACGCCGTGGATCAGCCGGATGTTGATGCCCAGGGCTTCGGCCATTTCGCGGTTGAAGGCGCCGGCGCGGATCTTCATGCCCAGGCGCGTCTTGCTGATCAGGCCGTACAGGCCCAGGGCCAGCACCACGCAGACGGCCGACACCACCAGCCTGTAGACCGGGTAGGACAGGTTCTCGGTCAGCTGGATCGACTGGCTCACCGCCTCGGGCACGGCGACCGAGTGCACATCGTCGCCCCAGAGGATGGAGCGCAACTCTTCGAAGATGTAGATCAGGCCGAAGGTCAGCAGCACCTGGTCCAGGTGGTCGCGGTGGTAGAAGTGCCGGAACAGCAGCCATTCGAGCAGCCAGCCGAAGGCCACGGCAAGCAGGCTGCCCACGATGATGGCCAGGGTCAGGCTCTGGAACTGGGTCGTCAACGCCCACGCGAGGTAGGCACCCAGCATGTAGAAGCTGCCGTGCGCGAGGTTGACCACGCCCATGATGCCGAAGATCAGCGTCAGGCCGGCGGCCAGCATGAACAGCAGCAGCCCGTACTGCAGGCTGTTGAGCAACTGGATCAGGAAATTGGCGAAATCCATGGGTCTGTGGGCGTGCAAATCCTGGGCCAGCACCTGAAAAAGGCGCTGGCCCGAGGCGTTCTCTTCGCGAGAGGGGGGTCAGCTCAGTTTGCAGCCGGCGCCGGAATCGGCCACAGCCTTCTGCGCGATGCCGATCACCTTGTTTTCCTTGTTCTCGACCTTGCGCAGGTACATGTCCTGCACCGGGTTGTGGGACTTGCTCATCGTCCACTTGCCGCGCGGGCTGTCGATGGTTGCGCCTTCCATGGCGGCGTACAGCGCTTTCTTGTTGGCCAGGTCACCCTTGACCGCGTTGGCGCCCTTGACCATCAGCAGGCCGGTGTCGTAGCCCTGCACGGCGTACACGTCGGGCTGCAGCTTGAAGGTCTTGGCGTACTCCAGGCGGAATTTCTTGTTGGCCGGGGTGTCCAGCGAGTCGCTGTAGTGCATGGTTGTCAGTACGCCGTTGGCTGCGTCACCAGCGGCGTCCAGCACGCCTTCGGTCAGGAAACCCGAACCATAGAGCTGGATGCTCTTGTTCAGCCCGGCGGCGGCGTAGTCCTTGAGGAACTTGGCCGCGCCACCGCCCGCGAAGAAGCAGGCGACCGCGTCGGGCTTGAGCGAGGCGATTTCGGTCAGCAGAGCCTGGAATTCGACGTTGGGGAAGGGCAGTCCCAGCTTCTTCACAATCGTTCCGCCTGCGGCGGTGTAGCTCTGCTCAAAGCCCTCGAAGGCCTCATCGCCAGCGGCGTAGTTCCAGGTGATCCAGACCGCTTTCTTGTGGCCGCGGTCGACCATGGCCTTGCCCAGCGCCAGCGTGGGCTGGGAGTTGCTGAACGAGGTGCGGAACACGTTGGGAGCACACTGGGCGCGGGTGGCGATGTGCACGCCGGCGTTGGGGATCAGGTTGAGCACGCCCGATTCACGAGCCACCTTGTGGATACCCATCTGCACACCGGAGTGCACCGTGCCGACCAGCACGTCGACCTTGTCGCGCTGCACCAGGCGCTGTGCGTTTTCGATGCCCTTGGCTGGGTTGGACTCGTCGTCTACTTTGAAGAACTCGATCTCGCGGCCACCCAGCTTGCCACCTTGCTCGTTGATGGCCATGCGGAAACCATTCTCGATCGCCACACCCAACTGCGCGAAAGTGCCGGTGTAGGGCAGCATGAAGCCCACCCGAACCTTGTCGGACTGGGCGCGCACGATGGAGGGCAGCAGCAGACCGGACGAGGCGGCGCCGATCACGGCGGCGGAACGGGTGAGAACAAGGCGGCGGGTGGTCATGAAATGTCTCCTGTGATGTCGAACAAACTCACTGTAGGTGCGGGCTTTTCTGATGACGATCCAGAGTTACCCGTACTTTAGGCATGAAATATCTAGGAATGAATCGTGTGGATCCAGCAAAGTTCGCATTCGGTGCAAGATATTGCCTTAACATGCAGTATCTTGCATGTTCTCGGGGGTGGGCACAGGTAAAAACCCTTGCTGGAAGGGCAGGGTTGCGAGCGAGCACAAAGGAGGCTTCGCGAGCCCGTTGAGGGTCTGGAACTGGAGCCAATACTGCCGAGAAAGGGTGGCCTGCACCCTTGGGGCGGCTTTTTTTCCTGAAAAGAGAACCTAAGCGCTAAGACTGCGGGTGCGGAGCAGTATGCGAGTAAGAGGAGAATGGCGGCTGTGTCTAGAAGAAATTCGACTCTGCCCACTGAGACGACGGGCCGTCTTCTTCCGCTGTCACGGGGACATTGAGGTCCAGTACAAACACCACCTCGCCACCGAAGCGGCCGACCCCCAGCGTCTTCATGAGCGTCTGTTCCTGCTCAGGGCGCTCCATTCGCATGAAGCAAATGGCTTGCTTGGTGCCTTCATGCATGGCTGTAAGGATGTCCAGTCGCGTGATGCGGCCAAACTGGCCGCACAGCTCATGCAATGCGGACCTCAGGCTGTTCACATCACGGTGTTGCCGGAGTTCTGCCAGTGCGCTCACTTTTACCCTTTCTGTCGTCGGGCCCGTTCCCAATGCTGAATCATTCGGTGGGGGTTTCTGACGTGGGTCAATGTTAATACGGAAGCTACAAGTTGCAACCGTCCTGTTACGTCTTTCCTTCCCCAAAACAGGGGGCTTGCCAACTAGTCCACAGCTGGCCCGCCTTTCAGGCCGATTGCAGATCCGAGGCGACCGTGTGCGAGGCGGTATGCTTGATCCACCAACCGATGAAAGCTGGCGCCCCATGCAACAAGGACACCGTGCAGACCCACACGATGAAGCAGCACCCTTGACAGCACACCCAAGCCCGGTGGCGTCCAGTGTGGAATGGACCCAGATCACCCAGCTGACGACCCACATCGGCCAGGTGTCAACAGCGCTGCTGGTGAGGTCTCATCCTGATGGTCCGCTCTTGGTGGCTGCCAGCGGGTTGCCCTCAAACGGTCAGGCCATGGCCGCAGAACTGTGCGCCAAAGTGATGGCCGACCCCGAACTGGCTGGGACGTGCCACGACCTGACGGCGGTTGCGGCCTGGGCACACCATCCACTGGTCGCTTCGCTGCGAACCCGCTTCTGCCTGGTGCTTCCGCTCCCGGCCAGTGAGGCGTACAGCGACACTTGGCTGGCGTTGCTGGACGGCGAGCCGCGAAACGCCGAACAGGTGAAAGCCATGCTTCCGGCCTTGCAGGCCCTGGCAATTCACGTGGGGCAGCTGCAGGAACTGGTCTATCAGCAGCAGCAGTCGGCACACCTGACCCAGGGCAGGGAAGAGCGGCTAGGCAAAGCGCTGCACGAAAGCGAGAGCCGGTTGAACCTGACCGAGCACACAGCGGGCGTGGGCAGCTGGTCGGTGGACATCAATACCGGGCACATTCAACACTCTGACGAGTACGGCAGCATTCTGGGGTTGGGGCCTGGGGAGACGGTCGAAGACCTGGCCGCAATGGTGCTGCGCTACACGCCCGAATGGCGCACCGGTATTCGCCAACGGCTGGAGCGCTGCGCCCAGTTGGGTGAAGCATTCGACGAAGAAATCCAGGTGCAGGTGCCTGGTGCGAGTCCGAAATGGGTTCGCACGGTTGGCAATGCCGTGCGTGACGCACAAGGGCGCATCGTTCGCATCCAGGGGGCTGTGCAGGACATCTCCGCTCAGAAGCAGGCGCAGCAGGAAACACTGCGTCTGGCCATGCGGCTGACCACCACGCTGGCGAGCATCACCGAGGCCTTTGTGACACTTGATCGCCAGTGCTGCTTCACCTATCTGAATCAGGAAAGTGAGCGGCTTCTCCAGAAAACCACGGCCGAATTGCTGGGCAGGGAGGTCTGGCACGATTTCAGCGACGGATTGGCGCAGCGGCTGCGAACACAGCTCGGCGTAGCGTTGAAGACCAACCGGCGCGTCGAACTGGAGGATTTTTTCCCAACACTGGGCAAATGGCTAGAGGTGCGCGCGTATCCGTTTGCCGAAGGACTGGCCGTCTACTTCCGTGACGTCACAGAGCGCAGGCGTTCGCAGGAGCAGCTGATGCTGCTGGAGACCAGTGTGGCCCGCTTGAACGACATTGTCGCGATCGCCGAGGCAGGCTCCGGCCCCGAAGGCGAGCCGCGGATCGTGTTTGTCAACGACGCTTTCGAGAAACAAACGGGCTACAGCCGAGACGAGGTCCTGGGACAGACCCCGCGCATCCTGCTGGAACTCGATCCTGCGATGTTCAAACTGCTGGAAAAAGCGCGCGGACTGAGGGAAACCCGCCAGGCACGCACCGAGCTGATGATTCGCCGCAAGAATGGGGCTTCATTCTGGATTGAACTGGAGGTCGTGTCGGTCCAGGCCAGCGCCGAGGAGGTGACGCACTGGGTGGCGGTGGGGCGGGACATCACACAGCGCAAGAACGCCGAAGACATGATCCGGCACCTTGCGTTTTACGACCCTCTGACGGACCTGCCCAATCGCCAGCTGCTGCTGGACCGGCTGCAGAAGGCGCTGTCGCAGAGCGCACGCTCCGGTCAGTTCGGTGCGCTCATGTTCATCGACCTCGACAACTTCAAGATCCTCAATGACACGCTGGGTCACCATGTCGGGGACCAGTTGCTGCAGCAGGTGGCCCAGCGCCTGACCAAGAGCGTGCGCAAGACCGATACCGTGGCGCGTCTGGGGGGCGATGAGTTTGTGGTGATGGTCGATGACCTGAGCACGGACGCCGCCGCCGCCGCCAGCAAGCTGCGCACCCTGGCGGAAAAAGTGCTGAATGTGTTGCGGGAGCCATTCCAGATCGCCGGGCACCAGCACTTTGCGACGCCCAGCATCGGGGCTACGTCGTTCAATGGCGACCAGAGCGACGTGAGCGAACTGCTGAAGCAGGCCGACCTCGCCATGTACCAGGCCAAGGGGTTGGGACGCAACACCTTGTGTTATTTCGACCCGGACATGCAGGCCTCGGTAAGCGCCAACGCAGCGGTAGGAGCCGCGCTGCGCGTGGGCCTGCGTGAAAAGCAGTTTGTGGTGCACTACCAGCCGCAGGTTGATCGGCAGGGTGCCATCACGGGGGTGGAGGCGCTGGTGCGCTGGCAACATCCCGAAAAAGGACTGGTCAAGCCCGCCGATTTCATTCCGGTTGCCGAAGACACCGGGCTCATTCTGCCGCTGGGTATGTGGGTGCTGGAAACCGCCTGTGAGCAACTTGCCGCATGGGCCTCACGTGAGCAAACCGCCCATCTCAGCATTGCCGTGAACGTGAGCGTCTACCAGTTTCGGCATCCAAACTTTGTGGACATGGTCATGGCCGCTATCCAGCGCACAGGCATTCGCCCGCACCGGCTGAAGCTGGAACTGACCGAAAGCCTGCTCGCCGACCGCATGGAAATCACCATCCAGAAGATGGGCATGCTCAAAGAACTGGGGGTCACCCTGTCGCTGGATGACTTCGGGGTGGGCTACTCCTCGCTGTCGTGTCTGAAGCGGTTGCCGCTGGATCAGCTGAAAATCGACAAGGGCTTTGTGGCCGATGTGCTCACCGATCCCAACGACGCCGCGATCTCCCGCGCCATCATTGCGCTGGCACAAAGTCTGAGCCTGCAGGTGGTGGCCGAAGGGGTGGAAACGCAGGAGGCGCGGGATTTTCTCGCCTACCTCGGGTGCGATCAGTTTCAGGGGCACCTGTTTGCGCCCGCCCTTCCTATTGAGACGCTGGACGCATTTCTCCGCAACCCGTCGCCTGACATGATGCCCATGGTGGTGGGGTAGGTTGACTGGAGATCTCGTTTACGGGTTGGCCGCTTGCATGGCTTGTTTTGTTGTGTGTATTGGATGGATGTGAATCGTCATGAATGTGTTATTAACCGGTGGGTGTGGGTACATTGGCAGTCATGTGGCTGTGGTGTTGATGTCCGCAGGCCATCGTGTGGCCATTCTCGATAATCTGACCAATAGCCATCGGAGTGTGGTGGACAGGGTTTCTGAAATTGCCGGGGCATCTCCAGCGTTCTATTGCGGAGATGTGGGTGATGTGGGGCTGGTGCGAGACATCATTCGAGAAAACAAAGTTGACTCGGTCATTCATCTTGCAGGATTTAAATCTGTTGGTGAATCGGTTCAGGTGCCGCTGAAATACTATCAGAACAATATCTGCGGGGCATTGGGTTTGCTTCAGGCAATGGAGGCTGAATCAATTTCCCATCTGGTGTTCAGTAGCAGCGCCACCATCTACGGTGATCCGCAGTATCTTCCGGTAGACGAAGCGCATCCCCAGCATGTCGTCAATGCGTACGGGCGCAGCAAGTTGCACATCGAGGACATGCTGCGGGATGTCAGCGCATCTCGCCCATCCCTCGGGGTCGTATGTCTTAGATATTTCAATCCTGTAGGCGCCCACTCGAGCGGATTGATTGGCGACCGCCCGAGAGGGATTCCAAACAACCTGATGCCTTATGTGGTCCAGGTGGCATCGGGAGAGTTGGAGCGGTTGAAGGTTTTTGGTGGCGACTATCCGACACCTGACGGAACGGGGGTCCGGGACTATATCCACGTCATGGATCTGGCCGAAGGTCATGTGGCCGCTCTGAATTACCTGTCGTCGCGCAGCGGCTGGCGCGCATTTAATCTGGGAACGGGTCGAGGATACAGTGTCCTGGAAATGATTCGTTCTTTCGAGGCGCAATCCGGCCGCTCCATTCCTTTCGAAATCACTGGCCGGCGACAAGGGGATGTGGCCTGCTCATATGCCGATACCCGTTCTGCAGAACAGGAACTGAATTGGCGGGCCACGAGGTCGCTGGAGGATATGTGCTCAAGCGCCTGGGCGTTCCAGAGCCGCTTTTTGGCGGGGTGAGGTGGCGTTGGCTGCACCGCCGGTCGGTTCGTACCGATTCGCCCGGAGGACATCATTGATCAACTACATGATGTTACATCCATTAACTTGTCGAGATATTGTGATCGACCCTACACGGTCGCTTACGCATTGATACCCCGTTGGATCGCTGCTTGACGCCGCCTGTCCTCTACGATCTCCGGGGGGTTGGGGCCTGAGTGACACTGGCCTAGAACCGCGCGCCTCATTCGGATTGCCATAAAGATTGAGCGACGGGCACTAAACCGACGAATCTCGAAATCAGTCTCTTGGGCATCTTCATGACCACCATGCCATTCTTTCCGCGGTTTTTGTTCGCGTTGCCAGCGTCTGTCTCTGCTCTCCGTGATGCAGAGCCTCTGTGGGTCTGACCCCGCGTCCGGTGCCACCACTTTTGTGATGTCTAGCCCGAGGCGCAACCGCCATGCCTTGCATGGTCGCTGTCCGGTTTGGTCATACCCTCCAGGAATCAATACATGAACACACTTTTCAACGGATTGGTGAAGGCCAGCCTTGCCTGCTCCTTGGCCGTGTTGCTGGCGGCATGCGGTGGTAGCGAGCGTCCCGGCACCGCCGCCAGCAACACACAGCCCAGCTCCACACCGGCCAGCCCATACCTAAGCGATGCGGGGTCCTCGTCATCTTCCACCACCGTCCCGGATGCCGGGTTGACGGCAGATGCCCTTGCGAAGGCAGAAACTGAAGCCCTCCGGGTTGATCCGTCAATGCCACTTGAGGCGCTGCCCACTGGGGGTATCGCAAGCAAGCAGTCCTACGCGTCAGGTGTGATTGCCCGAAAGGCAGCAGCTGTCGGGATTCCGGCCTACCGGTTTTCCAACCAGAGTACGGGCGCTCACTTCTACACCACAAGCACTTCCGAGGCCGACAGTCTGCTGGCCAACTTCTCATCGGCCTTCCGTCTGGAAGGGGCTGCTTTCTGGGTGGCTGGGTCCATGTCGTCCGGTCTCTCGCCGGTGCACCGGTTCATTGGTGTCCGAAGCGGTGTTCATTTCTACACCATTAGTGAGGCAGAGCGTGCCAGCCTGCAAGCTGCGTCGTCGCAATACCGGTACGAAGGTGTGGCTTACTATGCCAGCCAGGTGGCTGGTGAGGGTCTGGTGCCGCTGTATCGTTTCTATGTGCCGAGCAAGGGCTTTCACTTCTACACCACCAGTGAGAGTGAGCGGGCCAGCATTCAGGCCAACCTCAGTGCTGTCTATCGTTTTGAGGGGATCGCTTACTACGTGCTCGACAGCGGTTCGCAAGCGCCCGCGCCGGATCTCGGCCAAACTTCTCAGTCGGTTTCGGCACGCTTGGAAGCTACGCGCTTGAGTGGTCCGGCGCCGCTGGCGGTGCAGTTTGATGCCGCGGGCACCACCTCCAGTCTGGCTGGTCAGCACCCGTTCCACCAAGTGCGTTATTCGTTCAACTTCGGTGACGAGCGAGGGCAGATCTGGCCGATCTCCGGCTTGCCAAAGAACGTTCAGACCGGTGGTCCACTGGCCGCTCATGTGTTCGACCAGCCTGGCACCTACCAGGTACGTGTTCGCGCAACGGATTTGGCAGGGGGCTACTCGGAGCGCTCGGTCAGCGTGGAGGTGCTCGATCCCAACGCGCTCTACGCTGGGACAGGAACGATCTGCGTGTCGGCCGCGGGCAACTTCTCGGATTGTCCGGCTGGGGCCTCGCGCGTGACGACCATGCCCAGCTCGGCGACGTTCAATGGTCGCCGGGTGTTGCTTCGCCGAGGCGAGACGTTCGGGTCCATCGAGATCGGACATGGCAGCCAGAATGTGCAGGTGGGAGCGTTCGGGACTGGTGCGAAGCCGCGGGTCGGGAACATCCTGGTGGGCGCTATCGGCCCCTCTTCTTCCGCGTTTCCTCGCGACATCACGTTCATGGACCTGAACATCCTGCAGCGTTTTGAGCAGTTCGTGACGATGTCCCGTCTTCTGCTGTACCGCAACACCTTTGAAGTACCGACGGGAGAGTCCGTGGTGGCTCAGATCAATCTGGCCAGTGCGCTGCAATACGTCGTTGAACACCACACGCTGGCGCCGAGCCAGTACTACCAGCCACGCGAGCTGTTCGTGGTGGAGAACCAGCTGCGCGGCAGCACAGCCAATCCGCATCTGAACATGGCGGGCGAAGGCAGCCGCTTCGTCATCATGGGCAACGACATGGGCACGGCCCAGCAGCACACGGTGCGTCTGTGGCGCATGAACAAA
>NZ_BCWQ01000027.1 GCF_001592285.1 Hydrogenophaga pseudoflava NBRC 102511
GGAGCTCTGAGGCTGAGCGCGCTCGCTTGGTCCAGACTTGGCGGCCGTTCGAGTGGTTGCATGAGGCAGTTGCGCTTCTGGCTACTTCTGCGCCCTTAGGTGAAGACCCCCTGAAGCCGTTTGTCGAGCCGTTCGCCAACGTCGTAGCTCGCGAGTCCAACGATAGCCTTGCAGCACGCCTATTTCAGAACCTGCTTCCAGACCGGGAAGACCAAGAACGACCTTCGGAATTGGCGACAAGCTCGCCCGAGCAAAGCGAATCAACCTCTGCAGCGATTGCATTGCAGACCCTCGCGAGCGTCGTTCCGCGGAGTGCGATTCTGTCCTGCCTGAGTAGGCGTCACCGCTTGTTGGCACCGACGAATTCAGCTGACGCGAGATCGCGGTTGCTCCTGCCTCCACTGCCTGGCATCCGCGCTAGGCGTCTCTTCTCCTGCCTTATCGATGGCGCCTCGACCGGAGGCGGAGGCAGCGTGGTGGCGCTAGGTCTGGAAGCAATCGAACTGAACGAGTCTGACCTTGCCTTCCCGGAGTTCGTCGGCGCCGACTCGGAGGCAACTCTGCGGCCCTTGGCGCTCGATTGGAGCCGTGAGGACATTGAATCGACAGGAGGTTTGGTACGTCGGCTAGAAGGGACGCTCTCGCCTGAAGACTACCTCCGGTTGCGCACGACGATGGAGTCGTCAGGGCAGCCATTTACAGCAAGTAGCCTCCGCCTTGCTGCCTGCTTGTATCGCGCACTAGCCGAGGCTGTTAGGCACTTTGCGCGGGAGCACGCAGAACTGGAGCTTGTTCCCGCGTGGCCCTACCTTGCGCAAAGTCTGAATGGACGAGACTACTACGTGATTGGAGAAGGTGTTTCGCGTGCTGAGTTAGGCAATCGAGCGTTTGTCCGCGACGGAGGTCGTGCGCTTCGCACCATAGAAGTGCCGATCTATGAGGCGGACCTTTGGCGCGTCGGTGCAGCCGTTAGTGATTTCGTCGGGTTGCATGACGACGTGGCCAAGTTTAGTGGTGCAGAGTCTGAAGTGACCCTTGACGCCATGGCGTTGGGCAATCCGGCCAGATACGTACTCCGCTCGCAGATGCGGAAGCTTCGTGGTGCGTTTGCTGATTCAAAGATCAGCAAAAGGCAAAGGTCGCCCAGCGCGCTGCCGCCCAGCATCGAGCGGTCACTTCGGCTTCTGGAAAGCTTTCCAGACGACGCAGCTTCCGTCACTCGGCAGCTCGCTCATGTATTGGCCATAGAGACCGAGTCTGCGGCCATGTTCTTGTCCTTCAGAGAACAGTGGAACTGCATCGATGCCGTTGTGTTCTTGAAGGAGCTTACCGGGAGGCTGATCGCACGCCTGCCACTTTCCGTATCGCGGGACCTTGCAGCGGAAGTCAGTCATGTGGATGGTCTCCGTAGAGATCTCTCCGGAGTCCTTGGCTTCGCAAGGCAACTGCACTCCTTGAGCGGCGACGGATCGACTTCTCAGGAGCCGGTGTGGAGGGCCTTGTGCGCGGGAACGGTTTGCACGGGAATTTCAGTTGCGCTTGAAGGGGTAGTTGCTTCCATGCGGGGCCTTGCTGGCTTCGCGGCGCATGACGCATTCGACTTCCCCGCAGAGTGGAATGTTGCCGCATCTGCCAGCGGCGACTCAAGCGCTGAGATGAGCGTGCCTGAGAAATTTGAAACTGCTAAGCGGCAACGGGGGCGTGTTGGGTTGGTCGGTCAACTTAGAACAGTTGTTCGGCATCTTGGGCATCGTCTTCGAAGAGAAAGCGATTCGCCAGATCGCCTGTCGGACGATCTATATGGCCGTCTTGAGTCCGTTGTTCGACGAGTTGCTCAGGCGGAATACGCCTACGAGCAATTCGACGAGGTGCACGATTGGCCCTTTGAGTGTCTCAGTAAGCAAGCCCTCGATCTGCTCAACCTTGAATTGCTTGAGGAGACTGTGGCGCTCGTTCGTCAACTCGATGCCGAGTTGGGATTTGAACTGGTTCTGGCTTCCGAAGCGTCCTACGGCTACAACGCCCAAACGCGGCGATTTGTTGACTCACGCAACGGCTCGTGGGAAGTAACACCTTGGATGATCACTCAGTTCCCACGAGTGGCGAAGCACATTGAAGAAGTGGTCGTTGATGGGCGCGTACTAAGAGTATGGTCTGAGGTGTATGACCGCAGTTCTGGTCGGCTGCTCTCGGTGTCTGCGTTGGGCGAGCCCTTTGCTTCTATTGCCCTCAAGAAGGGAACCACTGAGCAGCGAGGGTCTAGCGGCAGTCCGCCACCTGTAGAACAACAGGGTGATCTGCCAGAGGAAGCCCAAGCGGCACCTGAGCTGCCTGTCGAGAAGGGTGGCGAGCGGAAACCTGATCCGCAGTCTCCGGACGACGCTTCCCTGGATGCGGACCCTTCCGTTCCACTGGCCGGTTCCGCGCTCCCTCGTGCAATTGGGAAGGAGGGCATGGCAGTAGGTGGCGTTGCCGACATCGGTTCGCCGCCGCTTCCCCCAACACCCACTCCTGAATCTGCAGCCGCAACCCTAGGGTCTGCCGCGATCGACCCGCGCGCGTTCAGAACAAGTCAATGGAATAGTTGGGAGGCCCGCGCTGGAACAGGTAAGCGTGCAGCACATGTACGCGTTGCACTGCTTCAGATGTTCCTGGACATCACCTACGCGCATCCAATATTGGAGGCCTGCCCCTCTACCTGGCCGTTCTGTCCTGAAGTCAGGACTCTGTTGTCCGAGCAACTTAAGCCGAAGGATCTGTACGAGATGCTCGCTCTTGCGACGGCTGGTTCTGGTTCAGAACACCTATGGAAGGGAGGCGCACATGATCCAGTTCAGATGATGAGTTGGGCGGAACACCGTCGCCGACGGGTGCTGGAAAGAGTCATCGACAGCTGCGAGGCTTTCAAAGTCGATCTGCTTGTTTTGCCCGAGTACTCAGTTCGTCCGGAAACAGTCGAGTGGTTGAAGAACCTCTTGGCTGGCAAGCGCGTAGCAGTGCTCGCCGGGACGTTTATGGATTTTCGCCAGAGCCCGCTATCGAACAATCTGGCAGCCCAGCTCACGTTGTTGTGGCCTGTGCCCAAAGAGATTGCTCGCCAGATGACGGATTCTGCCGAGGGGATCGCAGGCGATCGCAAGGGGAGCAAGGACGCGCTTTCCCGTGGTCTAGTCCTGGAGTTTTCACGCAGCAAGAAGTACAGGTCCATTGCGCTGAATGAGCTCTTTCGGCCCATGACGGGCCCCTTGGCGCCGCTGTTCAAACCGGAAGAGTTGACCAAGCAAATCCAGGAACAGACAGGCTGGACGCCTACTGTAAGTGCTGTCAGCGCACTTCTTTCGCAGACTCGCCTTCCGCTCAAACACATTCTTGAACTGGTTTGCTCGGAGGTCTTTCTGGTCTCAAGCCCGGCAAACTATCTACACATGGCTGAAGACTATGTGGACGTACGGCGGCGCTTTGGCGAGTCCGCAGACGCCGACGAAGTTGAGAAGGATGTTCGCGAGCTTTCAAGGCATCTATCGATTACTGGCGATGGAAGCCGCGCTCGCCGGTCGGTCCTTGCCATTCCTGCGGCAACATCTCGAAGTGCGGACTACTGGATCGCCGGTCAGGCTTGTCAGCTGGCGGCAGGCACCACGTCGGTGTTTACAAACGGAATCGGTGGCGATCTCGTTGGCGGAAGCTGTTTCATTGGCCGGGGAAGTTGGAAGTCAGTTCACTCGGTCGCTGGATACTTGTCGTCACTCACGCCGTACCATGGTTGGTCAAAGGGCATCTACTACAACAACCGGAGCGATGCGCTGAGTGACCGCGACCAAGCCGTAGTGATTGCCGATATAGATCCTTACAACATGCTGGAGGGAAAGCCGAGACCGCAGACAATGCCTGTGCCTCTGCAACTCGTCGCTTATCTTCCGATCGTTGAGCATGTCGATTGGCAGAGGACGGAGTCGACCGTGCTGCTGTCCGCAGGGTTGCCCGCGTCTACTGGGGCCCATGGTGCTAGACCGAAGAACCATGCGCGCGTCGAGGCGGATTTCTGGTCCTGCGTGGGGACCGCTATTGCCGCGCCTTCTCCGGAGCGCTTTGAGGCGCTATGGCGGCACTTCCCAGATGCTGGCGCTGTCTCGTCGCGGGCCGCAGCGTTCTGGAACGATGGTGCAATTCAACCTGCGTTTAGCGCGCAGGGCTCAAACGCATTTGGTTCGCCTGCACTCTACGATTGGATCGACGTCAGTCTATCGCTTGTAGGTGGCGACACGTTGGGCCTCGTCGGAGTTCCGCCGTGGCTTAAGGTGAGATCGCTATAAGCCGAGTTTCCGTCAAGCTACGCGTTCACCGTCGACTGACTGGTTTCGGTAAGAGTCGCCCGTCACCGGCAAGAGCTGACCGACTGCAGTCAGCCTCAAGCCGGCATAGCCAGGTCATCGGCTGCTTCGCAGCGATAGCCGCCATTCAATTCAGCTCGACGACCTCACGGTACGCGGCGCAAAGCGGTCATTGCCCATCGCATATCAAAAAAAAAAGCATCGCAAGCGATGCCTTTGGACTGCACGCACCGAATGTAACGGACTTTGTCAGAGCGCAGCGACCAGTTCCGGCACAGCCGAGAACAGGTCGGCTTCCAGGCCATAGTCGGCCACCGAGAAGATCGGGGCCTCGGGATCCTTGTTGATCGCCACGATCACCTTGGAATCCTTCATGCCGGCCAGGTGCTGGATGGCGCCGGAGATGCCGGCGGCGATGTACAGCTGCGGCGCGACGATCTTGCCGGTCTGGCCCACCTGCAGGTCGTTCGGGGCGTAGCCGGCATCCACCGCGGCGCGGCTGGCACCGATGGCCGCACCCAGCTTGTCGGCCAGCGGCGTCATCACTTCGTTGAACTTCTCGCTGCTGCCCAGGGCCCGGCCACCGGAGACGATGATCTTGGCGGCGGTCAGCTCGGGGCGGTCGCTCTTGGCGATCTCGCTGCCCACGTAGGTGCTCTTGCCGTTGCCCGAGGCGGCGGCCACGGTTTCCACGGCGGCCGAGCCGCCCTGCCCTGCCGCGTCAAAGCCGGTGGTGCGCACGGTGATCACCTTGGTGGCATCCTGGCTCTGCACGGTGGCAATGGCGTTGCCGGCGTAGATCGGGCGCTCGAAGGTGTCGGCACTGATCACCTTGGTGATGTCGCTGATCTGCGCCACATCGAGCTTGGCGGCCACGCGCGGGGCCACGTTCTTGCCGCTGGCAGTAGCGGGGAAGAGGATGTGGCTGTAGCCCGAAGCGATGGCCAGCACCTGGGCGGCCACGTTCTCGGCAAGGCCATGGGCAAAGCCCTCGGCGTCGGCGTGGATCACCTTGGCCACGCCAGCGATCTGGGCGGCGGCAGCGGCGGCAGCGCCGGCGTTGTGGCCGGCCACCAGCACGTGCACTTCACCACCGCAGGCAGCGGCGGCGGTGACGGTGTTGAGCGTGGCGCCCTTGATGGAAGCGTTGTCGTGTTCGGCCACAACAAGAATGTTCGCGAGTGCGGTCATGACGTGAATTCCTTGATCAGTGTTGGGGACGCGGCGGTCAGATCACCTTGGCTTCGTTCTTGAGCTTGTCCACCAGGGTGGCGACATCGGGCACCTTCACGCCCGCGCCGCGCTTGGCCGGCTCGGCCACCTTCAGCGTCTTCAGGCGCGGGGCCGCGTCCACGCCCAGGTCCTCGGGCTTGACGGTCTCCAGCGGCTTCTTCTTGGCCTTCATGATGTTGGGCAGCGTCACGTAGCGCGGCTCGTTCAGGCGCAGGTCGGTGGTCACCACGGCGGGCAGCGTCACTTCCAGCGTCTCCAGCCCCCCGTCGACTTCGCGCGTGACCTTGGCCTTGTCACCGACGACTTCGACCTTGCTGGCAAAGGTGGCCTGCGGCAGGTCGGCCAGCGCTGCCAGCATCTGGCCCGTCTGGTTGGCGTCATCATCGATCGCCTGCTTGCCCAAGATCACCAGGCCCGGCTGCTCCTTGTCCACCAGGGCTTTGAGCAGCTTGGCCACGGCCAGGGGCTGCAACTCGACATCGGTCTCGACCAGGATGGCGCGGTCGGCACCGATGGCCATGGCGGTGCGCAGGGTCTCCTGGCACTGGGACACGCCACAGGAGACGGCGATCACCTCGGTGGCAGCGCCCTTCTCCTTGAGGCGAACCGCCTCTTCGACGGCAATCTCGTCGAACGGGTTCATGCTCATCTTGACGTTGGCAATGTCCACGCCCGTGCCGTCGCTCTTGACGCGCACCTTGACGTTGTAGTCCACCACGCGCTTGACGGGGACGAGAATTTTCATTTCATTACTCCTGTTAGATCTGCTGGCGGAGACTGGATGTCAAACCCCATCGCACGGCCAGGGCTTGACGTATCAGCCGACGCAGACTCGACCAGTTCATCGTTCTTGGCGTGTATTGCGGCCACCCTACCGCGAATGCCAGTTGCCCTCGCATGAGCGCGTCATGCAAGCAGGTACTCGCTTGTAAGCCTCAAGAGATAGTGGGATAAGCAGCCCGCGGACGTATGCCATCCGCAAGGAAGCGGATGAACACCTCTCCCACCTGATCACCAGTGAGGCCGCCATCAGCGTGGTACCACTGGGGAATAGAACTGATCGCCCCCATGAACCAAAACACCGCGAGCCTTGCGTCACAAGGCGCAATGGAACCGTCCCGAATGCCCTCTTCTATGATGTTGCGAAGCTGGAGGTCAAACTTTCTCCGGCGTGCAGTGATCTTTTTACGATCCGCTGGCGTCATGGCGGAAAAGTCGTGCAGGATCGCGGGAGCTCCCATCTGATCTGTCAGGTGCGTGATGTAATTCCGCATGAACGCCGTGATTCGTTCGTACCCAGTGGACTCTGAAGCGATCGCGTCTTTCAACACCTGATCGCCAATTTTCATCGCCAGCTCATGACACTCATAGATGAGTTCCTGCTTGCTCTTGAAATAGTAGTAGAGGGCAGGCTTGGTAACGTTGAGTGCGTTGGCAATCTCGTCGAGCGAGACGTTTTGTGACCCATGGCGCCCAAAGGCTTTAGACGCTTCAGCAATCACTGCCTGCCGCTTGAGCTCGTACTGCTCATCCGAACCACTGACAGCGTTGTTCCACCTCGCCCCTTTGGTGGCGCGCTTGGTCGCTGAACGCACCCGTGGCTTGGGTACCGCTTCGATGGATTGGCTCATAAGATTAGAGGTCGCGCTTTGCTAAGGTGAGACATTAGTCAGTCAAACATGATATCCAATGACCTCGAGCAGCCGCCCTTGGCAGCTTGCCCAGACGCTCACTCAGCCAAAATCTGGCGCGCAATAATCAGCTTTTGAATGTGGCTGGTACCTTCGTAAATTTTGGTCACGCGAACATCCCGGTAATAGCGCTCCACTGGGAAGTCCGAAACGTAGCCGTAGCCACCATGGACTTGAATCGCTGCAGAGCAAACCTTCTCGGCCATCTCACTGGCATACAGCTTGGCGATCGAAGCCTCTTTGTCTGACGGAAGCCCCGCATCTCGCCGGCGCGCTGCGTAGATCATGTACTGGCGAGCCACCTCAACCTGCATCGCCATGTCAGCCAGATCAAAGCTGACGGCCTGGAGTGCCGAAATCGGCTTACCGTAGGCTTCCCGATCTTTGGCATAACGAATGGCGGCCTCGAGCGCCGCGCGCGCGACACCGATCGCCAGGGCGGCAATCGCGATGCGCCCATCTGACAAGAGAGACAGGGCCTTTGCATATCCTCGCCCCTCTTCTCCCACCAGATTGCCGACTGGAACGCGCAGGTTGTCCAGCTGAATCTGGGCAGTGTGCGCGGTGTGCTGTCCGAGCTTGTTCTCGATACGGAGCACCTGATAGCCGGGATCCTTGGGGTCAACAATAAACAGGCTGAATCGATTCCGAGACCCGGGCTCCCCCGTAGCCGCCACGACAAAGGCGAAACCCGCTTCGCTGCCATTCGAAATCCATTGCTTGCTTCCGTTGATCACGTAGTGTTCGCCATCGCGCTTGGCGGTGGTGCGGATGGAGGCAGTGTCAGAACCAGCATGAGGTTCCGACAGAAGGAATGCACCGATGTTTTTGGCCGAGGCCAGGCCGGGCAGATGCTGAGCTTTCTGCTCCTCTGTGCCGAAATTGCACAAGACATGCGCTGATGAGTTGTGCACATGCATCATGGTGGCAAAGCCGCCATCGGCGACAGCGAACTCCTCGATGGCCAAGCAATACTCCACGAAAGAAAGTCCTGCACCACCATGTGTCTGAGGGGCGAGCATGCCCATGAACCCCAACTCGGCCACGGACTGAATTTCGGCATGGGGCCACTCGCCGCTTTGGTCACGTTGCGCCGCTGTGACAGCCACGACCTCCTCCGCTACGCGGCGGGCCGACTCCCGAATCATGACCTCTTGTTCGCTGAGGAAAGCGTTGGAAACACTGCTCATCTGATGTCCTTGGGTTTAACTTCTTTGTGTCAAAAAATGCAGCTCAACCGAGCCAGCGCTTACGGCGCCGGTAGTGCTTCATGTCCCGGAAGCTCTTGCGCTCTCCCTCCACTGTCAAGCCGAGGTAGAACTCGCGAACGTCCTCATTGCTCTTGAGTTGGCTAGAAGGCCCCTCCAGCACGATGCGGCCGCTCTCCATCACGTAGCCGTAATCTGCGAGTTCAAGCGCGACGCGGGTGTTCTGCTCGACGATCAGCAAAGTGAGTCCGCTGGCTTTCAAGTCGGAAAGAAGGCCGTACACCTCCTCCACCATAAGGGGAGCCAATCCGAGCGATGGCTCATCGATCATCACCAGCTTGGGTTGGGACATCAATGCGCGACCAATCACCAGCAGTTGCTGCTCTCCTCCCGACAAATAACCTGCGGTTCGGTCGCGCAGGGCGGCCAAGCGCTTGATACGGGAATAGACCTCGTCTAGCCGTTCCTTGGCCTCTCGCCCGCTACCCATGTGCCCGCCGACCACCAGGTTCTGCTCGACCGTCATGTGGCGCAGCACCTTGCGCCCCTCCATCACGTGCACGAGGCCCTGCCTCACCACATCTACCGGGTTCGCCCCGGTGATGTTGGTGCCGTCGAGCGTGATCGATCCTGCGGTGACTCGTCCATCTTCGGTGCGAATGAGGTTTGAAATGGCTTTGAGCGTCGTGCTCTTGCCCGCGCCGTTGGCACCGAGCAGGGTGACGCACTGGCCCTGTGGTACACGCGCTGTGATGCCCTTTACGGCCAGAATCACTTCGCTGTAAAGAACTTCAACGTTATTTAGTTCAAGCACAGGCAACTCCAATATGTGTCACTCCAGACCCGCCACTGCGGGCCTGGATATGCGGTCAATTACCACTTGTTTACGTCCGGAACGGGAGCGTTTTGTTCGACCAGCTTGTATTTCCCTTTTTCAATCGTTCCGATGTTCACCGCCAACCCAGAAATCGGGAACGGAGCCTCGTTGCTGAACTTGATGTTGGGCAGAACACCAAATGTCCGCTCGCTTGGGATAGGATTAGTCTGCAAAGCAGTGCGGACATCCGCGCCCGTCACTCCGGCAGGCCCCTTGACCTTCACCACCTGCTCAACCGCACGAACGGTGAGCAGGGACATAGCCAGTCCCATCATGCAAGGTGAGGTGAAGTTGGCCTGGGTTTTGTACTGGGTGCGCAGTTTCTCGAAAAAAGCTCGCGCCGTGGTTGGGTCCTCCGTCGCAATGGCCATGCCATAGACTTCGAAGCTTCCTTCCATCTGGTTGAGGTCGCCCAAGGCCTTGCCCGATGAAAGTAGTCCGTTGTGCGCGCTGACCACAATAGGGATGTTGCCCTTACCAAGGCTTTGCAAGGCACGACGGGTTGCCACAACTGATGCCGTGTTGTTGAAGACTTGAATCACGGTCGCCCCTTTGCGAAGCAGTCGATTCACCTGCTGCGTAAGGTCCGTCGGTTGTGCCTCGGTGTAGATCGTCTCCACCACTTCCAGAATCTGGGGGTTGTCCTTGGCAAATCGCTCCACACCCTTGTGAATGTCCACGTAGGCGGGAGACACCTCCGACGAGATCACTCCGACCTTCAGCGGCCCCCCTCCCATCTTCTTGTGATACCAAGCGTAAAAGCCGGCCGCTTCATGCGGATATGTAGCCCGTGCATTGAACACCCAGCTGCCATCCTTCCAAGCAAAGCCATAGCCAGCTGTGCCTAGCAGCAGAGGAACCTTGTCATTGGGCAATCGCTGTTGCAGCGCATTGCTGTCCGGCCCACCGATGCCCAATATGGCAATCGGGTTGAGCTCTGCCTTAATGCCAGGCCAGAGTGAAGCGACTTGGGCCACGTCGTATCGTGCGTCATGCTCTTTGATCTTGAGGGTAACGTTAAGCGATTTGCCCACCTCATCATTCCACCAGTCGAGCACCCCGCGGCGGCAGCCTGTGATGTCCTTCATCACGTCAGCGAACGGCCCGGTGAAGTCAGCGATGCCAGCAATGTTGTATGTCGTCTGAGCGTAAGCAGTGCTTCCGCAGCCCAGTACGGCCAGGAGAGCCGCCGAACCCAAAGCATGGCGAACTCTCACCGAAACACCTATTTTCTGTTTAATCATTTACTTGTCTCCTTGGTGAATACGCTGTTTAACCAAAAATCAACCACCCACCAGCGCGAAAAGGGGGTCGGAACAATGTTCACTTTCAATAGGGATAGGGCCACATGCGATACGACCGTTTGGCAATATTCCAGCGATGCATCAGACCTCGAGGTTCAAAAATCAGGAAGCCAGCGATGACACTGCCGAGAAAAATATTCATGGCCGCGAACACTAAGTCTCCGCCTAGAAATGGAATGCGTTCGACCAGTGCAGGCCCCATGCTGGTGATGGACTCCTGAGCCATACGAATGACGAAAACACCAATCAATGCGCCAGTAATCGACCCCATTCCACCCACGATGATCATGGCAATAAACCAGATTGAATGAATCAGGGTGAACTGGTCAATCGCCACAAAGCGAACGTAGTATGCCCACAGCCCGCCACCAATACCGGCATAAAAAGCACCAACCAAAAATGCCAGGGCTTTCGTCTTCACCACGTTGATGCCCATCATCCCTGACGCCACATCATCATCACGAACGGCGGCGAAGATTCGTCCGTGTCGGCTACGCGCAATGCCGTATGCGCCAGCGATCATGATCATTGCGACCACGAGACAAAGGTAATATGTGCTTGTATCCGTCTCAAACCTGAATCCAAACAGCTCAGCAGGCTCCATGGTGATGCCGTTTGAGCCACCCAGCCACTTTTGTGGAAGATTGAGCACAAAGAAGTGAAACAGGATCTGCGCAGCAATCGTGGTGAGCGCGAGGTAAAACCCCTTTATCCGGACTGCTGCAAGACCGAAAATTAGGCCAAAAAACGCTGCGAACACCCCACCCGCCGGCAGGGCCAGCCAGATTGGAAGGTGCAGTTTGCTGGCAAGCACAGCCGTCGAATACGCACCAACCCCCATGAAGGCGGCCTGACCGATATTGACCTGTCCGGCCAGACCAGTATTGATTTGTAGACCAAGAACCACCACTGCAGTGATCAGCATCGACGTCATCACTGCCACCGATCGAACCTCGGCGACCATCGGCAGGAAAAATAGAGCGACAACAAATATCAAAAGGGCAATTGCTTGATTTCGCGTACGGATAAGCGATTGATCCTGACGATAGGAGGTTGCAAAAATACCAGCGGGATCCATGATCAAACCCTTTCAATGGTTTTCCATCCGAACATGCCGGTTGGACGAATCAAAAGCATCAGCAACATGATGATGAATGGAAATACAGAGCCAATTGCACCTCCAACCAGAGGATCAAGATAGGCAGATGCCAAACCCTGAATCACGCCCACCAGCACACCGGCGAGCAACAAACCCGCAAGAGATTCCAAACCGGCGAGCAATGCCACAGGAAGCGCTGCCAATCCGATGTCGGAGCTCAGCATGTTGATGGATCGGCCACTCAGGTGAACCATGGCACCCAGGGTGGAAAGCACAGAGCCGAGAATCCAGGCAAAGGCAATAGATCGCTGCACGGAGATGCCCATTGACATCGCCACCTGATGGTCTTCGGCCACTGCGGTCATCGTCAATCCCGTACGTGTTTTATTGAAGAACCACGAAAGTCCAAAGCCAATGACAATCGTAAGCAATCCGCCATAGAGCATCGAGCGAGAAATCAGTATGTCACCAAAGATCAGCGGATCAATTGGAAAGACCATTGGAAATGCGCGGACCTGTGGGCCAAACAGGACCAGAACCACTCCACGAATGAGAATCAGAAGACCGATCGTCACCATCACCATGGAAAAAACGGATTCACCGACCAGTCGCGCAAAAAAGATCCGCTCAATCATCAAGCCAAAGATGGCTGCGCTCACGAATGCCACTGGCAGGCCGATCCACAGCGGCATTCCCATTTGAATCACGGTCCACCAGACCATGTACCCGCCAAAGACGACCAACTCCCCCTGTGCGAAGTTAAACACCTTTGATGCCCGATAGATCACCACAAAACCCATGGCAATCAGTGCATACAAGAGGCCCGTCAACGTGCCATTTATCAGGTAATTCAGAAAATCAATCATCGCTTTCTCCCGTTTGAAATACCGGCCCTGGCCGTCTGGTCGGCAGCCGCTACGTCGCGAATGAATACCTGCGCGGTGAACTGGCTGCGACGTCCATCCTGATAGGTCACTGGTATGTCCACAGTTACTTCATGTGCCCCGTTGTAAAGGCCTTCTATCAGCGCCGAATACCGATCTTCCAGAAACTCTCGGCGCAGCTTTCTTGATCGGGTCAACTCACCCTCATCCGGGTCAAGTTCCTTAGGAAAGTTGGCGAAACGCCTCACCCGCGCGTGGTCCGGCAGGAACTGGTTTACCCGTGCGATTTCCTGGCTAAGGAGGTCTGCCACCTCTGCTCGCTGCGAGAGATCCGTGAAGGTCGAGAAACCAATGCGCTTGTCTTCTGCCCAGCGAGACAGCACACCCATGTCGATGTTGATGAGTGCGGCAACAAAATCGCGCCTTTCATCTCCGACAGTCATGATGTCTTTGATGAACGGGCTGAAACGAAGGCGGGTTTCAACAAACTGCGGCGGGAACGTTTGGCCATCGGCAAGACGCTTCAGGTCGGACACACGCTCCAAAAACACAAGTTCGCCTCGGTCGGTCTTGGTAACCGCATCTCCGGTTTGGTACCACCCGTCTTTGACCTTGGCCTCGACAGAGCCTTCGCGTCGGTAATAGCCCAGAAACGAGCTGCCCCCCCTTACGCACAACTCCCCATCTGCTGTCAGCATCCACTCCAGTGGAGATCCAGCCTCGGGGTGAGTCTGCATCCAGTGACCCACGGTTTCCAGGTCAAAACGGTCCCCCTGATGGCTCGTCAACAGCCCTACCTCGGTAGAGCCATAGATGTTTCTCAAGGGAACGCCCATCGCATGGAACATGCGGAACACATCTGGTGCCATGGTGGCTCCTCCGCAGATGGCCACCCGCAGCCGTGTCAGGCCAAGTTGGTCTCTCAATGGTCTGAGGACCAGCGCATTGGCGAGGGGCAGCAAGGCCCGACTCCACCAAGACACGGGCTTGCCGTCCATGCGCGCGACGTGCACAGCATGTCCAACTTTTAAACCCCACTCGTAAATGCCTCGCCGCACACGACCCGCGTCGAGCATGTGCGCCTGCACGGATGACGCCATGCCTTCCCATTGGCGCGGGGCAAACGTCATTGCCTCGACCGCCAGCTCTCGAATGTTTTCTAGAACCTGCTCAGGGCCCTCAGGAAAGTTGACCACCATGGGCAGGCCGATTCCCAAGGCCAGACCCATGAACTGCTCTGTGGCCCAGGCTGGGGCTATGTAACTCAGGTACTGGGTGCCTGGCCTGGCCTTCGTGGCATTGATCAGACGCTGGGCGTTGTCAACCAAGCTACGGTGCGAAAGGATTACCCCCTTGGGCTTGCCAGTGGTGCCTGAAGTGTATGAAAGCACCGCGATGTCGTCAGGACGGCCCTGATCAACTAGACGGTCGTACATCAGCCCATCCTTTTCGCCGAGGGACCGCCCCTCGCTCTGCAACTGATGAAACTTGCGCAATATAGGGTCTTGGTACGACCACATGCCCGTGTCGTCCCAGTACACGATGTGCCGCAGGTTGGGAGTGGCCGTCATCACCGCCAACCCTTTGTCCACCTGTTCCTGATCCTGTGCAAAGAGGCAGACGGCCTCACTGTCGTCCAGCAGGTACTGCACTTCATCTGCCGTGAGGTCCGGATACAGTGAGATCACCTTGCACCCGACTGCCTGCGCCGCGTATTCGGCCCAGTAATGCTGAGGCTCGTTCTCACCAATGATTGCGACAGTTTCTCCGCGTTGAATGCCCAGTTGGTGGAGACCCAAGGCCAACTCCATGACATTGCGCTGGACCTGTGAGAAGTCGTACTCGCGCCAGATACCACGTGTCTTGTGCCGTTGCGAGAGTCGCAGCGGTGAGCGTCTTGCGTGGTCACGCAGCAGTTGCGGCAATGTTGCCATGCGAATGTTCATGCCACCCCCTCACCCAGATATGCCTTCAAAACGGCAGGATCGGCCTGGATCTCCTTGGGCGTTCCCTCTGCAATCTTTCGGCCAAAGTCCAGCACAGCCACGCGATCCGCAAGGTCCATGACAACCCCCATGTCGTGCTCGACCAGCACGATCGGGATGCGTTTGGCTTCTCTCACATCCAGAATGAATCTGGCCAGATCTTCCTTCTCTTCGGTGTTCATGCCGGCCATTGGCTCATCCATGAGAAGGATCTTGGGATCCTGTGCGAGAGCACGCCCAAGGTCGACGCGCTTGCGAAGCCCATATCCCAAGCTCCCCACTGGCGAGTGTCGGATCGACTCGATTTCCAGGAATTCGATGATTTCCTCCACCGCTTCCCTGTGAGCCACCTCTTCGCGCACAGCGGGTCCGAAGTGGCAAAAGGAATGGATTAGGTTGGTGCGCATGTGCAAGTGGCGCCCGACCATCAGGTTCTCAATCACTGTCATGCCCGAGAAGATGTGGGTACCTTGAAACGTGCGGGCCAGTCCGCGGGCAGCCACTTCATGCGTGCCCATGCCTCTGATGGAGTGCTCGCCAAGACGAATCTCTCCTGCCTTAGGACGATAGAAGCCACTTAGGCAATTCATCAGCGACGACTTACCTGCTCCGTTGGGACCGATCACAGCCAACAACTCGTCTTCGCGAACATCAATGGAGACGTCGTTCAGGGCCACGATTCCCCCAAATTTCAAAAGCAGATGGCTTGCCGAGAGCACGATCTGAGCGTGCTTTCCCTTTGGCAGATCACTCATTCATTCCTCCGCGATCCATTGGTCGTCTTACTTCCATGGAAACTCCTTTTCAGTCAGTCCCGAAATAGGTACAGCTCATTCATTTGAGATGCTGACCGTCAGCGGGTCCCCGCGTCCAGGCTGATGGTGGTGGCGTTGAAGTAAGCGTTTTCGACGATGTGTTGAACCAGTGAGGCAAACTCCTGAGGGCGCCCCATCCGGTGAGGGAAGAGGATCGAGTTATCGACCAGCCCCTGAGAGACCTTGGGCGGCATGCCTGCGGACATACCTGTCTCAAACAGGCCGGGCGCAATAGCGACGACACGCACACCGTGCTGCGCCAGATCACGGGAGACTGGGAGAGTCATTCCCATCACCCCGGCCTTCGTCGCGCTGTAGGCTGCCTGACCCATCTGCCCCTGCCAAGCCGCTCCAGAAGAGGTATTCACAATCACACCTCGCTCGCCGTCTTCGTTGGCGGTGTTGCGAGACATCGCCAGGCTGGCGTGGCGGATGACGTTAAACGTGCCCGTGAGGTTGACGGCAATCACCTGGTTCCACAGCGAAAGGGGAAACAATTCGCCTTTGCTCAAGGTCTTGCACGGCCCAAGAATGCCGGCACAGTTCACGGCCACCTGCAGGGACCCAAAGGCCTGCACCGCAAAGTCGACGGCAGACTTCACCTCAGCATCGTTGGACACGTCGACCCGTTGAATGCAAACGCCTGACCCTAAGGGCAGTACGTTGTTGACCAAGCGCTCTTCATCGACGTCCACTGCCATCACCTGGGCGCCCGCCGCTACCAGCGCCTGGCAGGTAGCCAGGCCCAGCCCCGATCCTGCTCCAGTGACGAGTGCCACTACGTTTTGAATGTCCATGTTGTCTCCTTTTTTTTCGTACCTAGTTCTGTGATTCAGCGGCCAAGAATCGTGATGCAGGCCACGGCTTCTTCAATCCCTTCCAAGCCGCCGCCGTTCTCGGCGAGCGCAAGCCGGGCACCTTCCACCTGGCGCTTCCCTGCCTCCCCTCGCAGTTGAGTAACCAGCTCATGGATCTGTGCAAGCCCGGTCGCACCGACAGGGTGGCCCTTGGACTCCAGACCACCAGATGGGTTGATAGGAATTCGACCTCCGATCCTTGTCTCACCGCGCTCCGCGATGACACCGCCCATGCCGAACTCGCAGAAGCCAAGGTTTTCGGACTGGATGATCTCGCCCATGGCTGTTGCGTCATGGACTTCGGCGACCGATATATCAGCGGCTCCCACACCGGCCAATTCGTAGGCCTTGGTGGCCGCCAACGCGGTGCAGTGGGAGCGATAGTCGGACTCATCGCGATCCGATCCGCTTTGCACCACCGTAGCCAGTACACGGATCGCTCGGCTTGCGTCCAAGTTGAGGCGTTTCAGGGCCTTGCCGGTACACAAGATTGCGGCCGCTGCACCATCTGAGATGGGTGAGCACATAGGCAAAGTCAGCGGATAGGTGATAGGTGGCGCCGCCAGGATCTCGTCGATGGTGTATGCCACTCGGTACTGGGAGAGCGGGTTATGAACCGAATGGGTGTGGTTTTTGGCCGCCACAGCAGCTAGCTGCCGCTGGGTCGTGCCAAATGTCCGCATATGCGAGCGCGCGAAGGCGGCATACACATCCATGAAGACGCTGTAGGGCTTGGGCGAGGTCGATCCTTCGGGTACGCTCACCTCTCTGCCAAGTTTCATCAGGGAATCTCGAATCTCTTGTGAACGGGAGATATCCCAGGCACTGTCAAACACGGAGAACATCCGCGCCTTGTCGGTAGAGAACATCTTCTCGGTTCCCACCGCCAGGGCGACGTCGCCCGCTCCTGATTTCAAGTGACTGCACGCCAGCGCAAACGCAGAGGAGCCACTTGCGCAGGCGTTTTCGATGTTCACCACCGGAATCCGACCAATGCTCATGGCGCGCAAGGCAATCTGCCCGCGAATCATGTGCTGCCCTTCCATGTGTCCTTGAGAGGTGTTGCCAAAGAAGGCCGCTTCCAACTGTTCCTTCTGTACGGCGGCATCAGTAAGGGCCGCCTCCACCGCGTGCCTAGTAAGGGCTTTCATGTCAAGGTCGAGGTGTCGGCCAAACGGCGTCATGCCAACCCCAATCACGTAGATGTCATTCATGCTCGGTTTCCTTATGTCTCTTGAATACTGGCGTAACAGCTTAAATTTACCCGCCGTACGATGGTTTTACTCTAAGGTAAAATAAATAAAAGGAGAGAGGGGTAAACCCTCATTGAGGCGACTTCAAATGGTCTTGATCGACCAGAGGCAGGAATCGCAAGCCCCGCGCCGTCTCAATATCGCCCTCGTCAGTCAGGCGATACAGACCGCGACTGACGTTGTGTGGATGCTTCGCTGCCTCTTCCAGGGCGAGAACGGGTGCGAAGCAGGCGTCTGAGCCTTCCAGTTCTCGAATCCAGTGGCGGCTTGACCTCGACGCAAATGCCTCAGTCATCCGGACCTTCAGTGCGGGCCACGACGCCCTGTTCATCTGCTGAGAGGGATCCACATCAAACAGCCCCATCTTCTCCAGAAGCTGCGCATAGAACTGCGGCTCAATAGCGCCAACCGTGACGTAGCGACCGTCTGCACACCGATAGCGGTCATAGAACGGTGAGTCGTGAAAGACACTGGCCGCGGTCCCCTCTAGAGCACCACCCTTGCGGAGAAGCTGAACCAAGGGCGCCAGAAGGGCCAACACATCCACGATGGCGCCATCTACTACGCAACCCTTTCCTTCGCCACTTCTTGCGGATAACAACCCGGCGACGATTCCCATCGTCAGGCCCAAGGCCCCCGCCGCGTCTCCCAAGACCGTGGGCGGCAAAATTGGAGGATGACCCGGCGTTTCGGTCAGTGACATCAGTCCGGTCAGGGCCACATAGTTCATGTCATGGCCTGCGGCATTGGCCAGCGGACCATCCTGCCCCCATCCCGTCATACGCCCGTAGACGAGGCGGGGGTTCATCTTGGCGCAGTCTTGAGGCCCCAGACCCAGCCGCTCCATCACCCCTGGACGATTTCCCTCAATCAAGGCATCGCTTTGGGCAATCAAGTCGATTGCAGCCGCTTTGTCGCGAGGCGTCTTCAAGTTCAGAGTGACACGATGTTTGCCGCGGTTGATCAAGCTATCGGTAGGCGGGGTCATTTCTGCTGGCAGAGCCCCTCGACCTGGGCGTGCGACCAGAGTCACGCTCGCGCCGAGCTGTACCAGATGAAAACCCGCTAATGGGCCGGGTCCGATTCCTTCGAACTCCACAACCTTGACGCCTGTCAACGGTAGCTGACTGCTTTGACCAGATGACTTCATGTGAGCTCCTCTTTTTTTTACTCTACGGTAAACGCACTTTATTGTGAGTAAGGGAAATCACCAAGTTACTTACTCGATAGTCAAATGAAAGAATGTGAGGTCCCTAAGCACGCCGAGAATGGAGAAGACATGTCAGAGCCAGTGGTGGTTACCGAAGTCCGGAATCGATCTCTTTGGATCCGCCTGAATCGTCCGGATGCAATGAACTCGCTCACCCCAGAAGTGCTCCAAGCCATCGACAAGGGGCTGGACCAGGCGCTGGAGAGCACCGACGTCATGACCGTTGTTCTTACCGGTACCGGCCGCGCCTTCTGCGCAGGAGCCGACCTTAAGTACGTGCGAGGTCAACTGGGCGAGAACGGCACGAGCGCCTTCCTCGCGGGTGTCTTACGCACGATGAGCCGGCTGGACCGGTTCCCAAAGCCGGTCATTGCCTCGCTGAACGGCATCACCCTCGCGGGGGGACTGGAGTTGGTGCTGTGCTGCGATCTGGTTATTGCTGCCCAAAGCGCAAAGATTGGCGATGCACACGCCAATTACGGCTTGCTGCCTGGAGGTGGTGGGTCGGTGCGTCTTCCCCGTGTCATTGGACCGACCCGCGCCAAGTACCTTCTCTACACCGGGGAGTTCGTTTCAGCCGAAGACATGCGAGAGGCCGGGCTGGTGAATCAGGTCGTTGACGACTCGCAGCTCGATGCGGCGACCCAGAAAGTGGCCGACACCATTGCCACCAAGAGCCCCCTGGGCCTTCAGCGCATGAAGGCACTGGTTGACGATGGGCTCGAACAACCCGAGGACACGGCTCTTCGCTTGGAGCTGCTGGCGTCAGAAGTTCATGCTTTCAGTGCCGACCTTCAAGAGGGACTGGAGGCCTTCCAGGGAAAACGTGCGCCGCGTTTCACCGGCAAGTGAACCAGAGTCCCGAACCATGACCACGCCCCCATGCTCCAACCGATTCGCAGCACTTCAGCGCATTCAGACCGACGCTTACCGGAAGGCCCCAGCCATACGAGACATCTATGAACAGGCGAATATGGCGCCGGGCGACTTGTACGGCGCCAGCGATCTTGCCCGTCTACCCGTCACGACCAAAGACCAACTACTCGCGCTCCAACGAGCACACCCACCTTTCGGCGGGTTCCTGGCAGCGGACGTTCGCGACATTCGACGCATCTTTGTGTCACCAGGGCCGATATATGAGCCAGAGCTTTCAAGCGATGTTACCGGGCGTGGTTTCGCACAGGTTTTTAACCAAGCAGGCATCGGCCCCGGCGACCGCGTACTGAATACTTGGTCTTACCACCTTGTGCCCGCAGGGCTTTTGCTTGACCAAGGCATCGCATCTACCGGGGCCACGATCATCCCTTGTGGTCCGGGCGGCGCTGAACAGCAAGCCCAACTGATTCTGGAGTTGGGCATCACGTGTATCTGTGCGTCCACCAGTTTCTTCATCACCTTGATCGAAACCTTGGAACGCATGGGGCACCAGTTGCCTCGTGATTGGCGCGTCAGAAACGCCATGCTCGGTGGAGAGATGGGCAACTGGATGCAAAAACGACGTGATCTTGAGCAGCGCTATGCCATCAACACGTTCTCCGCCTATGCGACCGGTGACTTTGGTCTCATCGGGTACGAACAAGATGGACTTGAGGGCTACCGCATTCACCATGAACGCCTGGTCCAGGTGTGTGACCCGGTATCGGGCGAGCCCTTGCCCATCGGCAGCACAGGGGAGATTGTGGTCACGACACTGGAAAGCGGGTGGCCATTGGTTCGATTCGGCACCGGCGACGTCGCTCAGGCGTTGAGCCAGACAGAAGACGGCCTCGTTGATCGCATTGGTCTTCTGCAAGGCCGCGTCGGCCAGGGTGTAAAAGTGCGCGAGGTGTTTGTATATCCACGCAACATTGAAGACTTGCTGAGTCGAGTGCCGGAGATCAATCGTGCGCAGCTTGTCGTAGAGACCCTCGGCCACAGAGAGACCATGACATTGCGTGCAGAACTTAAGCCAAAAGGGACACCAGCCAACGTGGAAGCT
The DNA here is from genome assembly GCF_001592285.1 of Hydrogenophaga pseudoflava NBRC 102511. Lineage (GTDB taxonomy): Bacteria > Pseudomonadota > Gammaproteobacteria > Burkholderiales > Burkholderiaceae_C > Hydrogenophaga > Hydrogenophaga pseudoflava. Next base: position 20,726 of record NZ_BCWQ01000027.1, read on the forward strand.
GACTTAATGGATGCCTTCAAACAAGTGACCCGGCTCAAGCTAGACAACATCGAATGGTTGAAGGTGGGCCAACTCGCTGACGGAGATCCAACGCTTGTCGATCGGAAAAACGCAAACGCTTGAGGCACAACAGGCCAAGGTCAAGCTACAAAGCAGTCCGGCACGCATCTGGCCTGATCGAGGCGAACTTAACGGCTGTCGCTCGGGTCAACCACGACCTCGGCCAGGCTCGCCATTCGCAATCAGCTCCTCCGCCGGGTACTGCCGCATGAAGTCCATCGACTTTTCCGCTGGCGCCTTCAACCACTCGTCGTACTGATCCTCGCCCAGGATCACGACCATCCGCTTCTCATCCTGTGGCTTGTGAAACTGGTTGAACAGCTCGTGCTCATCGGCATTGGTGGTCAGCATGGTGAAGCTCAGCACCTCGCTGCCAGTGGCCTTGCGGTTGCTGGTCCACAGGCCAGCAATGCCCATGGGCTTGCCATCGGTCCGTTCTATTCTGGTGGACACCGCCTTGCCTGATCGCCAGTCCGGTTCATAGATGGCCTCGACCGGCACGATGCAGTGCTGCCCATGGCGCCATGCATCCCGGAAGCTCGGCTTCTCGGCCACGGTCTCTGAGCGGGCGTTGTAGGTCCGCCTGCCAAAGCTCATTTCACCGGCCCAGTGCGGGATCATCCCGAACATGCCTGCCAATGCCTCCCGCTGCGGGACTGCGTCATCACCCACATCGGCATGGGGATGGCGCCGGATGAAGGGCGCCAGGTAGGTGGGCCAGACCTGAGGACGGATACCCGCTGGCGCGTCCACACCAAAGTACATCCGAAGCCGATCGGGGTGGGTTACCGGGTCGTAGTTCGAGCACATGGCTCGATTGTGGCGAGGAATGCATCAGGCGATCAGGCCGGTGCTCTGCTCGGGCATTCCGGTGGATTGAGAGCTGACATTTATACTGTATGCATGAACAGTATCCGCGTCAGCACAGAGCCTGAGCCAGCGGTGGCCTCGCCGCTGGTGCTTCCCATGCCCCAGGCCCACCTCAAGGCCGGGTTTCCGTCTCCAGCCGAAGACTTCACGGTCAACCGCCTCGATCTCACCCAGATCCTGGTGTCTCACCCCCAGGCCACCTTCCTGATGCGGGTCTCAGGCACGTCGATGCAGGACGCTGGCATCGACGACGGTGACATGCTGGTGATCGACCGGGCGATCAAGCCCCGCCACGGACACGTGGTGGTGGCCGTCGTGGATGGTGAGTACACCGTCAAGTACCTCCACCAGAGGGCCGGTCGCGTTCGCCTCAAAGCCGCCAACCCGACCTTCCCGGACATCATCCCCAAGGATGGTCAGACCATCGAGGTCTGGGGCGTGGTCTCTTCCTGCATCAAGCGTTTCATCACCTGAAGGCCAGGCAACCCCGGAATGAAGGTGCGGCCATGTATGCGCTGGTCGATGGCAACAATTTCTATGTCTCGTGCGAACGGGTCTTCCGTCCCAGCCTGAACGGCCGGCCGGTGATCGTGCTGTCCAACAACGACGGCTGTGCCATAGCCCGCTCAAATGAGGCAAAGGACCTGGGCATTCGCATGGGAGCCCCTTGGTTCCAGATCCGCCACCTGGAGCAGCAAGCGGGACTGGTCGCCCTCTCGGCCAACTTCACCCTGTACGGGGACATGAGCGACCGGATGATGAGCCTGGCCGCTGGTCTGGGACCGACCCAGGAGATCTACAGCATCGACGAGAGCTTCATCGGGCTGCAAGGTGTACGCGGCGATCTGGTCGCCCGGGGGCACAAGGTCAGGGACCGGATCCTGCAGTGGATAGGTATCCCGACCTGCATCGGCATCGCCCCGACCAAGACCCTGGCGAAGCTGGCGAATCACATCGCCAAGACAGCCGAGCGCAAACCGGGCAGCTATCCGGCTGACTTGGCGCAGGTGTGCAACCTGGCCGCGTTGCCTGCACAGGATCTGGAAGACCTCCTGAGGGCCACCGATGTCAGCGAGGTGTGGGGCGTGGGACGACGCATCAGCAAGCAGCTCAAGGAGCAAGGTATCCAGACCGTGCTGGACCTGGTGCGCATGGACCCGGCCACCATCCGCCGCGGCTGGAATGTAACGATGGAGAAGACGGTGCGGGAGCTGCAGGGGCAGCCATGCGTAGACCTGGACGATGCCCCAGAGCCCAAACAGCAGATCGCCTGCACCCGGTCCTTCGGGCAGCCGGTGACCGAACTGGATCCACTGATCGAAGCGGTCAGTGAATTCGCCAGTCGGGCAGGAGAGAAGCTGAGGAGGCAGAACAGCCTGGCCAGGGAGCTGCTGGTGTTCATGCACACCTCACCGCATCGGCAAGGGCCACAGCTGTCCCGCAGTGTGGTCGTGCCGCTGCGCAGGCCCACAGATGACAGCAGGCTGCTCGCAGGCGCCGCCGCAGATGCCATGCGCCGGATGTACCAGCCGGGCTATCGGTTCATCAAGGCTGGCGTCATCCTCGTGGATCTTCAGCCGGCAAATGTTCAGCAGCAGGAGCTGGACATGGG
>NZ_BCWQ01000028.1 GCF_001592285.1 Hydrogenophaga pseudoflava NBRC 102511
AAGAAATAAATCCGCCCATCCACCCGTTTCCCGGAGACATCCATGAACCGCCGTTCCTTTGCCTTTGCTGCCGTGGCGCTGGCCTGTGCCACCGCCGCCCCTGGCCTCGCGCTGGCCCAGGCCTACCCGAACAAGCCCATCACCGTCATCGTGCCCTTCGCCCCCGGCGGCGGCAGCGACAACGTGGCCCGCATGATCACGACGAAGTTGACCGAGCGCACTGGCAAGACCTTCGTCATCGAGAACCGTGGTGGTGGTGGCACCAACATCGGCAACGAGGCAGCCGCCAAGGCCAAGCCCGACGGCTACACCATCCTGCTGGGCCAGTTCACCCTGCCGGTCAATCCTTTCCTCTATCCCAACCTGCGCTACGACGCGGGCAAGGACTTCGCGCCCGTGGTCCACATCGCGAACGCGCCCACCGTGCTCATCGTGCCGGCCACCTCGACGGTGAAGGACGTGCCCGGCCTGATCGCCATGGCCAAGGCCAAGCCGGGTCAGCTCAATTTCGGCTCGGGTGGTTCGGGCACCTCGGTGCACCTGGCTGCCGAGCTGTTCAAGCAGCAGACCAAAACCTTCATGCTGCACATCCCCTACAAGGGCAGTGCGCCGGCCATGACCGACCTGATCGGAAGCCGCGTGGACCTGATGTTCGATACCGCCACCTCTGCGCTGGGCCACATCAAGGGTGGGCGTGTGCGTGCCATCGGTGTGGCGTCGACCAAGCGCCTGAACGATCTGCCCGATGTGCCAACCTTTGCCGAACAGGGGCTGAAGGACTTTGACGTGCCGGCATGGTACGGCTTCGTCGCGCCGGTGGGCACACCCACCGAAGCGGTGCAGTGGCTCAACACCGAAGTCAACGCCGTGCTCAAGGACCCGTCCGTGATCGCCAAGCTCGACGACATCGGTGCTCTGCCGGTGGGTGGTACGCCGGCCCAGATGGGCAGCTTTATTCAGGCGCAGTCGGCGCGCTGGGGCAAGGTCATCAAGGACGCCAGCATCAAGCTCGAATGATCCGTTTCAACCCGAATTTCCAACTCTCCCAACGAAAGAACACCATGAAACTCTTGGTCCTCCCCGGCGATGGCATCGGCCCTGAAATCGTCAGCGAAGCGGTCAATGTCCTCAAGGCTGCCGATGCCAAGTTCGGCCTCGGCCTGAGCTACGACTACGAAGACATCGGCTTCGTCTCGCTCGAAAAACACGGCACCACGCTGCGCGAAGAAGTCCTGACCAAGGCGCGCAGCTACGACGGCATCGTTCTGGGCACGCAGTCGCACGCCGACTACCCGGCGCCTGAAAAGGGTGGCCGCAACATCTCGGCCGCGGTGCGCGTGCAGCTGGACCTGTACGCCAACGTGCGCCCGGCGCGCACCCGCAGCTTCCTGCCGTCGAACATGAAGGCCGGCAAGAGCATGGACTTGGTCATCATGCGCGAGGCCACCGAAGGCTTCTATGTGGACCGCAACATGGCGCGCGGCTGGGGCGAGATGATGCCCACGCCCGACATCGCCCTGGCGGTGCGCAAGATCACGCGCCACGCCAGCGAGCGCATCGCGCGCCGCGCGTTCGAGCTGGCGATGAAGCGCCGCAAGAAGGTGACCGCCATCCACAAGGCCAACAGCTTCCACATGAGCGACGGCCTGTTCCTGGAATGCGTTCGCAACGTCGCCAAGGACTTCCCGGAAGTCGAAGTCAACGACCTGCTGGTCGACGCGTCCACTGCGTGGCTGGTGAAGAACCCCGAGCGCTTTGACGTGCTGGTGGCCGAGAACTTCTACGGCGACATCCTGTCCGACCTGGCCTCCGAACTCTCGGGCAGCCTGGGTCTGGCCGGTTCCATGATGGCCGGCGACAGCCTGTGCTGCGCCCAGGCGCAACACGGCTCGGCGCCCGACATCCAGGGCCAGGACAAGGCCAACCCGGTGTCCATGATCCTGTCGGTCGCGATGCTGCTGCAGTGGCTGGGCGAGCGCCACCAGAACACGGCGTTCACCAACGCCGCCGCCGCCATCGAACGCGCGGTGGACCAGGTGCTGGAGAACCCCGCCACCCGCACCGCCGACCTCGGCGGCACGCTGGGCTGCAAGGCTTTCGGCGCCGAAGTCGTGCGCGCGCTCTGAGGGATGTCCGCATGACCGCCACCATCACCACCATCAACCCGGCCACCGGTGCGCCGCTGCAGACCTACACGGCTTTCAGTGACGCGCAGATCGAACAGGCCGTCGCCCAGGGCCACGCCGCCGCGCTGGCCTGGGGCCGCGAGCCGCTGGCCCACCGTGTGCAGGCGGTGAGGAATCTCGCGGCCGAACTGCGCCGCCAGAAGGACGCTTTCGCGCAGCTCATCACCGCCGAGATGGGCAAGCCGCTGGCCGAAGCCGCCGGCGAGCTGGAGAAATCCGCCGTCACCGCCCTGTACTACGCCGACCATGCGCCGCGCCTGCTGGCCGACGAGGCGGTGGCGATCGACGGCGCGAACCCGCCGGTCGAGGCGTGGATCAGCTACGAGCCGATCGGTCTGGTGCTGGCCGTCATGCCCTGGAACTTCCCGGTCTGGCAGGTGATGCGCTTTGCCATCCCCTCGCTGGTCGCGGGCAATGGCGTGCTGCTCAAACACTCGCCCAACGTGACCGGCTGTGCGCTCGCGCTGCAGCAACTGGTGCAGGACGCGGGCCTGCCGCCGCACCTGCTGACCACGCTGGTAGTGGACGAGCCGTCGGTACCGGCTGTGACCGAACGCCTGGTCGCCGACGACCGCATTGCGGCCGTCACGCTGACCGGCTCCAACCGCGCCGGTGCGGCCGTGGGCGCGGCGGCGGGGCGGGCGTCCAAGAAGTCGGTGCTGGAGCTGGGCGGGTCGGATGCCTTCGTGGTGCTGGACGACGCCAACGTGGAGCTTGCGGCCGCGATGGCGGTCAAGGCCCGCTTCCACAACGGCGGCCAGAGCTGCGTCTGCGCCAAGCGCTTCATCGTCGCGCAGTCGGTGGCCGAGCGTTTCACCGAACTTTTCGTGCAGGGCACGAAGGCACTGAAGGTGGGCGACCCGACCGATGCCGCGACCCAGGTCGGCCCGTTGGCGCGGGGTGATCTGCGCGAGGCGCTGCAGCGCCAGGTGGACCGTTCGGTGGCGGCCGGTGCGCGCCTGCTGGTCGGCGGTGCGGCCTTGCCGGGGGACGGCAGCTACTACGCCCCCACCGTGCTGGACGGCACCGGCCCCGGCATGGCCGTGTTCGACGAAGAGACCTTTGGTCCGGTGGCGGCCATCGCGGTGGCGGCCGACGACGACGAGGTGGTCCGCCTGGCGAACGCCACACCCTTCGGCCTCTCGGTCAGCATCTGGAGTGCGTCGAAGGAACGCGCCGTGGGTGTGGCCAAGCGCCTGACCACCGGCGCGGTGTTCGTGAACGCCATGACGGCGTCGGACGCCCGCGTGCCTTTTGGCGGCACGAAGAAGTCGGGCTATGGACGGGAACTTGCCGCAGCCGGTGTGCGCGAGTTCTGCAACACGCGCACGTACTGGACCGTCAAGACCTGAGGAGTGAAGAGATGCACAGCAGCCCGGATAATGGCCCCATGACCCGAGGAATGTCCGAGCTGCTGGCTCAACGCATCGAACGCTGGATCGCCGACGAAGGGCTGGGCAAGGGCACGCCCCTGCCCGAGCGCTCGCTGGCCGAGCGCTTCAAAGTCTCGCGCACGCCGATCCGCGACGCGCTCGCGCGACTGGCGGAGAAGGGCACCATCGCGCCGCGCGAAGAGGGAGGCTATGCGGTGCTGACTCCGCCGGACGCACTGGTGCTCTCCGCCCCTGCCATCGAGATCCGGCACGACCGCGAGGAGAAGGACTACCTGCGCATCGCCGAGGACCGGCTGTCGGGTGCACTGCCCGAGCGTGTGACCGAAAACGAGCTGATGCGCCGCTACGGTCTCACCCGTGCCGGCCTGGCGTCGGTTCTGCAGCGCATCATCAACGAGGGCTGGATCGAGCGCCTGCCCGGCAAGGGCTGGCAGTTCCTGCCCGTGCTCAGCACGGGCAGTGCCTACGACCAGGGCTACCGCTTGCGCATCCTGCTCGAACCCGCGGCCATCCTCGAACCGAACTTCCAGCTTGACGAGGTGGGCCTCAGGCGTTGCCGCGACGAGCAGCAGGCGCTGGTGGACGGCGCCGTCGAATGGGCCTCGCCCGCACAGCTGTTCGATGCCAACTCCCATCTGCACGAGGTCATCGCCAAATGCTCGGGCAACGTCTTCATCGTCGACGGTCTGCGCCGCGTCAACCGCTTGAGACGCCTGATGGAATACCGCAAGGACGTGGACCGCTCGGCCTCGGCCCTGCGCTGCAAGGAACACCTGACGCTGATCGACCTGCTACTCAGCGGCCAACGCGAGGCTGCCGCCGACTTCATGCGGCTGCACCTGCGGGATGCGGCGCGCGAGAAGGCTGGGTTACTCAAGAACACCTGATGCGGGTAGGCGTCAATCAGGCGCCTTTTTTTTAAGCAATGGGCCTCATGGCCAGCAGCGACGCGGGTTCGGCCCATCCGTTCACCAGATATCCACAGGCTTCTCCAGCTCCGGTGGGGACAAGCGTCGGGTCGATTGTTCGAATCTGGATGAATGTGCCCTGTAGGCGCTCAGATTTGAGCGCATGCATGCCTTGACCAGGGCAGGACTCCGCACTGGAGCAGGGCGCCATGACGGCCCGCACGCCGCAGTCCGGTTCGGACCGGCCCATCGCGGTTCGTTCAAATTCGAGCGCTTATCCAGCGAGAGCGCTCTGATCTGATCCCTCGCTCGTTGGCAGAAAACCAACAGCCGCCTCTTGCAGGGTGTCGTGACAGTCGAATCAAGGCAGTTCCATCACTGAGGACCTGCCATGAAAAACTCCCTTTCCCCTTCCCATGAACGCGCGCTCAAGCGCCTGGGCTCCAACATCTCACTGGCCCGACGGCGGCGCCACTGGAGCCAGCAGGCGATGGCCGAGCAGATCGGTGCCTCGGTCAGTACTGTGCGGCGTCTGGAGGCGGGCGATGCGGGTGTGGCCATCCAGCACCTGCTGGGCGCGCTGGTTGCCCTCGGGGTGCTTGACCGCTTCAATGCCCTGCTCGACACCGCGCAGGACCCAGTTGGCCTGCTGATGCAGGACGCCGCACTGCCCGAACGCATCCGGGCCCGCCCATCGGTCGAGGCCACCGAATGAGCACCAAAGCCCTGATGCCACCACCGAGCGCTTACGGTCCGCGCAGGGACGAGATCCTCGACATCACCATGGGGAAGTCCGAGCAGCCTTTGGGCGTGCTGCACCATGTCAAGGACGGCCCCACCGAGTGTTCGCAGTTCCGCTTCGATCGGCGGTGGCTGGGCCGAAAACTGCTCTTCAGCCCGTCACCCGATCTGCGCTGCCACCCCCACGGCCAGTGGAGAGCCCGTCCCCTGAGTCAGGGACGCCCCTTCTTTGCGGCCTTGGCGGACACACAACCCGACGGGTTTGCACAAGCCATCCTGGAACGATCCCTGGGTGAGGCCACCCTCACCACCCATCCCCTCGCAGGTCTGGAGTCCCGCGCCTTGGTGTCCCTCTGCGCGACCCACGACCTCTGCCGGCTCGGCGCACTGCGGATCAGGCCCAGGAACCCGGCACTGACCGTGTCCGGCAGGCGCTTCGACCTGCCGTTCACCGCAGACCTGGACACCATGGCCAGGGCCGCAGCGGCCTTTGAGCGAGGGGAAGCCGACGAGCGCCAGACCCGGCTCCTGCTCTTCAGTGCCACCGCCCTGGGCGGTTCCCGTCCCAAGGTCTGCTTTGTTCAGGACGCACAGAAGCAGGACGGAGGAACCCTCGCGGTGGCCCGGCTGCCCAGCGTGTTCGATCGTTATCCGGTGGCCAAAGCGGAAATGCTCCTCGGACAGCTGGCCCGGGAAGTGGGTATCCGGGTGGTGGACATGGCGCTGAAGAACCTGTGCGAGGGATCGGTGCTGATCACCCAGCGATTGGATCGGGACATGGATGGCGGTCGAAAGCCCTACCTGTCCGCCCGAAGCCTGTTGCTCGCGGAAGAGGGCGAAGAACCGGACTGGCTCGATCTGCTGGCGGTCATGAGGACATGCAGCAAAGTTTTTGGGGCAGACGCCCGCCAGCTGTGGCTGCGCCTGGTGTTCATGCGGCTGATCAACGCCCGTGTGTCGCTGGGAAGGTTCGGCTTCGTGTACCGGTCCCTTGCTTGCTGGGAGCTGGCACCCGCCACCGCACTGCGGCCCGCCATGGAGTCCGAACGCCAACAGGCCACGTCCCGCCTCCAGTGGCAGGGCCCGCGATGGGATTTGGATCAGCTGCTCAGGCAATCGGTGGCATTCGGGATACCTCAGTACGAGGCACGCACGCTGCTCAGGAGGATGGTCGAGGTCATCGGCCGGTGGAAGGTGAAGGCCGAGCAGTATCCGGTGCGCATGACGAACACCGACATCGCATCACTTGAAGCTGCCATGGAGAACGCGCAGCTTCGGAAGGCCCGGGAGTTGGTGGGCGGCCGGCGGCCATGAGCTCCAAGCCGAAGGAGGCCGGGCCTGGCAGGTCGGGCAGGAGGGTGGGGGCTTGCAGGGTCCGAAGGCGGAATCCCTTTTTCGCGCGCGCGGGCGTGCGCGCGTATTTATTCTTTAATGGGTGACCGGCCAAATGAACCCAGCGCTCACCAGAAATTTCTGAGCAAGAGAAAGAGCGGCCAAAACGACTGCAGGCGCGATACAGGTTCGCTGCGGACTGCGTCCACCGCCAGTAAGACAAGGCTCCCACGCAAGTGGGGGCCTTTTGTCTTTCTGAGGCCAGTGTTTTCGCGGGTCTACGGCTGGTGGACGATTCTCGGTGGTTTCTCTGGCAACGGCTTTTCTGGCTTCCACGGCGAGCCATTCTCAAACCAGAGTTTTCGGCGGTGAGGCTTTTATTCAAGCTGCACGCCAACTCAATCAGCGCAGGCCTTTGATCAGCATGTTGCCTATTGATCTCCCCAGGCCTTCAGAGATGCGTGGCGAATAGCTGTGTTGGGGTGGGGCAGGGTAGGCCGCACCTGGCTGGAAGAAGGCGGTAGGCGAGGTCGCGCCGACCGACCGCAACCGCTGCACAACGGACTTTCACGTTCCTCGTTCAAGGGGCGACACCTCCTGGGCTCTTGGAGTCCTCCAGCCCTCAAACCTTCAGCTCATCCCCAGCACCTTGCGCTGCTCCGCCCAGTCCAGCGGCAAGGGCAGGGCCTGCATCAACCGAGTAGGTGTCACGTCCACAGGGTGCTGGTCAACCTCAGCGCTTGGAGCGGGTACGGCCTTGGTCTTCTTGACCGCAGGCTTGGAGGAGGGTGACGCCTTGGCGCGTGAAGCGGAAGCCGCACGGGGCGACTTGGCTGCGGCGGACTTCGCAGGGGACTTGGAAGAGGGGGTGGAAGAGGGACGGAAGGTAGAGGGTTTGCGTTTCATCGAGGACCCCGGTGCCAACAGCGGCACGGAGCGAGTAACGCTCTGTCTTCACCCCGGATCAACTGATGCAGCGCAGTAGCCGTGGTGTGGGGTCGTGATTCACATCATGTGCTTGCCTGGAGGCCGACTCTGTTGCATGTGATGCAAGCCGCTCAGGCTGCGGAAGAACTATGAGCCCAGGACGAAGCCGAATACGCTGAACCTGCCGTGGAGCGCCATTGATCGATGGAGGTGAACTCCAGCTTGCACCTCACGCAGCGGTAGGCCCCGCTGGGCATCATGGCGCCATTGGCATCGCGCGCGATCACAGGTCTGTAGGCGGTGGCGCCGCAACGGCGGCAGGCATTCGCAGGCTTGTTGTCCATGAGCGCATTGTGCTGGTCTGGGCATGCGCGGAAACAACAAAAGAGGGGATCGTTTGCGCGGATGCACACCAATTGAGCGCCATGCGTGACAGATTGCACCGTCCTTGTCGCTGCCGTTGACTTCAATCGCTTGAAGGGCGAATGATTCGGATGTGATCATGAAACACCTTCATCTCCGCAAAAACGACGCTGGACAACCGGTCGAGCTCAAGCAGCCCAGCCAGGCCAGCAGCATGGCGAGCTGGGACGATCCCCGGCAGATGGCGACGGTCGTTCCTGGTGGACCCATACCAGAGAGTCTGAACGGCGTTGGGGTGCCTTCCTGGACCGATGCTCCTACCGATGTCGCTGGTTGGGAAAAGCTCGCGGAACAGCAGCAGGAGCCATTCACCGAACCCGCAATAGCCTCTGTGCCTGGCAAGGCCCCGGCTTCGGGCGTGGTGGTCCTCGAAAGCGATGGACGGGTCTGGGTGGTCTCGCCCAGCAACCAGCACGGCGGCTATGTGAACACCTTCCCCAAAGGCAAGCTGGACCCGGGTCTGGGGCTGCGAGCGAACGCATTGAAGGAAGCATTTGAGGAATCAGGGCTGCAGGTGGAGCTGACTGGCTTCCTGTGCGACTCGGTGCGCAGCACTTCCATCACCCGCTACTACACCGCCAAGCGGGTAGGGGGCCATCCGGGTGACATGGGCTGGGAGACGCAGGCGGTGCATCTGGTGCCCAGGGCTCAACTGGCGAGCGTCGTCACGCACAAGAACGACCAGGGTGTCCTTGAGGCGCTGGCTGCTTTGAGCTGAACACACACGATCAAGGGGTCAGAAGCATGTGGATTTTTTTGCCGAACAGTTTCATCAGCGTGGTCCAGAAGCCCGGGGGACACGGACATGCTCACCGTTCGGGCGCGCATCGAGGGCGACATCGAATCGGTATTCCCCAAGGTCAAGGTCGAAGCCAACAAGGGAACGGACTACAAGTACCGCGCTCGGGTGCCCAGACAGGAAGTGGCGGATGTTCTGCACCACCAGGTGATGAACCTGAACTGGAGCAACTTCAATGGTGCCGTGAAATCCAAGAAGCGGCACGACGCGTACACGAACGTCTGGTCGGCGATGCATGCAGTGCAAGACCACTGAAAGCGACTTCGTCGGCGATCCCGGCGACTGCGATGTGTGCGGCAGGCCGCTGAGGGATGAGGGGTTCTTCTGCGACGCGCAGATGCCAGCCCATGGCGGCCGGTGGGGCGTGCTTTGCAAGACCTGCACGGTGAGCGAAGGCATCCGACCAGACTGGGGCAGGGCGCAGTACTACGTGCGAGAAGCAACCGGTTTGAGCGGTGCAACCGCCCAGTCCGGGCTGGCTGAGCTGAAGTGGCGCTGCATGGCGGGGAAGCCTCCGACAGACACTTCCTGATTGTCTTGACTTGTGTTTTGTCGTCGGCACACTGTGCCGCCGCACGCACCTCACATCCAAACGAAAAGCCATGCACGACAACTGGTTCAGCCGCCTGACCGGCTTCAACGAAGACTCCTATGCCACAACACAGGCGCAGTTGGAGGTTCAAGGAAATGAGTTGCGCTCCAAGGTCAATGGTCGCGGCTACGGCGTCGGCCAGTTTGAAATGGTCTCGCTCGCCGATCTGCGGCTTCGGGTGGGGCAAAACAAGGGAACCTCGGCACCCACCAGAGTGAGCATCGTCACGGGTGATGTGAGGCAGATGCACCAGCGGCCGGAATACGCAGGCGCGCTGTTCCAAGTGGCGAGCCAGTTCAATGCGCTGGAGATGGTGGGCCCCAGTGTGACCCCTGAGGACGGCGTGACCCGCTATGAGCACGACCGCACGCAAGGGCCAGCTTGCGCCATGGCCGCAGGGGCGGCCACGATCTACCGCAACTACTTCGTGCCGGTGGGCGGCCAGACCGGGCAGAGCGCAGAGCAGCAGCTCGACGGGTTGGCGGACCTTGGCGCCGAGCTGGGCCGCGCGCTGGGGTGTTCCGTTTCAGACCTCTGGAGCATGCGCAACGGCTATTCCCTGGCCAGCCGAACGGGACTGGACATGATCACATCGCACCTGCAAGCGATCGGGGAGACAGCGCGCACCGAACTGGCGGGGCTGCTGAGGATTGGCCTGCACCGCAACGTCGAGGTGACGGAGGGTCCGTCCTCACCAGGGCAACTGGTCAGCCAGGCGTTCTGCTCGGCGCTTCCCGTGGCCTACGGTCGGGTGGCACAGCCGCACTGGCAAGCATTCGCACAACTGGTGCTGGATGCGGCCTACGAAGCGACTTTGTGGGCTGCCGTGCTCAACAGCCGGCAGGGTGGATCAAACACCGTGTTGCTGACCCTGCTGGGTGGTGGCGTGTTCGGCAACGCACCAGGGTGGATTCATACCGCTATCAAGCGCGCGCTGGAGATGACGCAGGGCCATGGTCTGGATGTGCGGCTGGTGAGCTACGGGACGCCTTCGGCGCAGATGAGGGCGCTTGTGAACATCGAACTGGCTCGGCGGTAGTTCTGGTGGGATCGGTTTTTTGGGGAACGTCGCACCGATCCCAACATGTACCTCTGAACTGCTCAGGAGATCGAGGGGACTTCAATGTGGCTCAAGGTGGACCTGGGCAACAGGTTTTGCATGTATTGCTCGACCAGATTGAAGGTCAATGCGGCATGCACGTCCATGCCGGGAATCTCCAGCTGACCCGCACCTTCCCTCCAGCACCAGCCCTGAGGCTTGCGCTGGTCGGAATCCAGGGGGAAAGCGGTAGCCAGCGCGTTCAGATCTAGTTTAAGGAAGGTCTGCACAACACCCGCCGTGACGTGAGTTGATGCACTTGATTTCGGATGGCGGCGATTTCAGCATTGCGAGGTCCGTTTCAAGGCCGATTTCGCCCCGATTCGCGGCCCTCGGGCCGCCTGCAGACGCACTCATCCCCGCATCTGCTGCAGCAACGTGCGCCGCACCATCCACAAGTTGGACAGCGCAAACAGCGTGTACAACTGCGCCGTGTTCTTGGCCAGCCCGAGGTAACGCCCCTTCACGTGCCCGGACTGTCGCTTGATCACCCGGAACGGGTGTTCGACCTTGGCCTGGATGCGCGCCTTGACCTGCTCCAACTGATCCATGATCGCGCCCATCGGCGTGCTCTTGTCCAGTGCCTTGCGCTTGCCCGGTCGCATGGTCACGTGCCAGTGGGCGTTGATGTCCTGCGTTTCATTGCGCTTGCCCACGCCCTGGTAGCCCGCGTCGGCAAAGACATCGGTTTCCTCTCCGTGCACCGTGCATGCGCCTGCGTCACGTCATTGACTTTGGCCGCCGTGCCCACCACTGTGTGCATCAGTCCCGAATCCGCATCGACACCACAATGTGAGCCTTCATCCCGAAGTGCCACTGGTTGCCCTTCTTGGTCCGGTGCATCTCAGGGTCGCGTTCGCCGCTGCTGTTCTTGGTCGAACTCGGTGCGGCGATCAGCGTGTCATCGACCATCGTGCCGCCCTTCAAGAGCAGGCCCTTGTCCGCCAGTGTGGCGTTGACGGTCGCCAGGATCTGCAAGCTCAGGTTGTGGGCTTCAAGCAGGTGGCGGAACCGAAGAATCGTGCTCTCGTCGGGCAGGTTGTGTTCACCGGTATCCAGGCCCGCAAACTCACGGAACAGCGCCATGTCGTACAGCGCCTCTTCCATAGCCGGGTCCGAGAGGTTGAACCACTGTTGGACGAAGTGGATGCGCAGCATGGTCTTGACGGCAAACAGCGGGCGTCCGCCCTTGGCGCCCGGTGCAGGCGCATGTGGCGAGATCAAGGACACCAGCGCAGCCCAGGGCACCACCAGGTTCATCTCGTCTAGGAACTCGCGCTTGCGCGTCCTCAAGGCCCAAGCGCTCGAATCCGTTCTCGCCCAGGCTCAGTTGCTTCATGCCGTCAATGTCTCACATCGGGCCATGGGCGCCGGGGCTTTGCAGACCTTACTTAAACGTGTGCAGCGTCATGTGGATACCGCGATTAGCCGGCTTGGCACGGATGCTCGGTGCATCCACGCGCAGCGGATGGTGGGCACAGCTCGAGGAATGGCCCGTTGCCTTGACAGTGCCTCTTTCATTTTTTTTACACAAGCTCAAAAACTGGTGTATACTGCAAGGCTTCGCTGATCGCAGCAAGG
>NZ_BCWQ01000029.1 GCF_001592285.1 Hydrogenophaga pseudoflava NBRC 102511
TTGGTGGACGCTGAGGTCTTTGAATGAACCCACACGCGTCTCACGCCGCGTCGCCCAAAGCGTTGTTGCTCACCATCTGGAGGCACAAAAGCCTCATCTTGGCGCTTGTCAAGCGTGAGATTGAAGGGCGATACAAAGGCTCGCTGTTCGGTGTGTTCTGGTCTGTGCTCACACCCCTGCTGATGGTCTCGGTATTCACCTTCGTATTCGGAGAGATATTCCAGTCCAAATGGGCAGGCGCCAGAAACGCGAACCATCTTGATTTTGCGGCCGCCCTGTTCACAGGCCTGTTGGTCTATAACCTGTTTGCGGAATGCATCGGAAAAGCATCGTTTCTGATCACATCCAATCCCAATTATGTGAAAAAGATTGTCTTCCCGCTCGAAGTGCTGTGTGTCGTCACCGTTCTTGCGGCTCTTTTCCACTTTTTGGTCGCCTATGTCATTGTCGTACTCATGGTCCTGTTTTCTGGCTGGACATTGACCTGGACAGTGATCCTGACACCCATTGTGATGGCCCCCCTGCTGATGCTGGTGACAGGATTGACCTGGGCCATTTCCTCGTTGGGAGTATTCCTCCGGGACATTGGCCAGATTGTCGGCCCCGCACTGACAGCGCTCATGTTTCTAAGCCCTATTTTTTACCCGCTGTCATCCGTAAACCCGCGCCTCCAATGGGTATACCAGCTCAACCCATTGACCCAGGTCGTCGAGAACCTCAGAGGCGTGCTGCTGCATCAAACGCTACCAGACTGGAAGTCTTGGATGTTGTACACCACCATCTGTGCCGTGGTGATGGTGCTGGGTTTCGTTTTCTTCCAGAGAACCAGAAAGGGCTTTTCCGATGTCATCTGACGTAGCCGTCAGAGTTGACGGACTGAGCAAGTGCTACCACATCTACGACAGACCTCAGGATCGTCTTACACAGTCCCTGATGCCGCGGATTCACCGCCTGCTGTCCCTGCCCGAAAAGCGCTATTTCAGAGAATTCTGGGCGCTGCGCAATGTCTCATTTGAAATCCCCAAGGGCCAAACCATTGGAATCATCGGGCAAAACGGAAGTGGCAAATCCACCTTGCTGCAAATGATCTGCGGAACACTCACACCCAGCAGTGGCAGCATTGAGACAGAAGGTCGCGTGGCGGCATTGCTGGAACTTGGATCGGGCTTCAATCCTGAATTCAGCGGCCGCGACAATGTTTACATGAACGCGGCCCTGCTGGGGCTCGAAAAAAAGGAAATAGAGGACCGCTTTGACGAAATCGTCCGCTTCGCAGACATCGGAAAATTCATTGATGAGCCGGTAAAGAGCTACTCCAGCGGCATGATGGTGCGTCTGGCGTTTTCAGTTCAGGCGCAGATCGATCCGGACATACTGATTGTTGACGAGGCTCTGGCCGTTGGTGACGCGAAGTTCCAGGCCAAGTGCTTTGACCGACTCAAGCAACTCAAGGAAAGCGGGACCAGCATTCTTTTGGTCACCCATTCCTCGGAGCAGATCGTTACCCACTGCGACAGCGCCATTCTCTTGGAAAAGGGCGAGGTACTGGAGCGGGGCAACACAAAGTCAGTGGTCAATCGCTACCACGACGTGCTGTTTGGCACCGGGCCAAGCTCGGTGGCCCCAACAGTCGCCTCGCTTGGCGCCCCCCCCGCAACTGTTGAAACCAACCCACGTCACCTGTCCACCGACAGCGACTTCTTCTCCAGCCATGCAGGCTACAACCCGTACGAATACAGATGGGGGGACCAAGCTGCAGCCATCCTAGACTTCCACCTCTCGTGTCAGGGAGAGTCCTATCCCGTGTCTGTGAAGTCAGGTGCGCGAATGGATCTCGAACTCTCCGTTCAATACCGGAAACGGCTGATCAACCCGATCTTCGGCCTGACGGTCAAGAACAAGGAAGGCGTCACGCTGTATGGATCCAACTCCGAACTGCTGTCGCAGGCCAGCATGCGCGACACTGGCGAAGCGGGCACCAGTGTACTCATCCGGGCCAGCTTTCACGCCAATCTGGCGCCCGGTGACTATTTCATATCCCTTGGCATCGCAACCCGTGATGGCGAGACCATCACGCCGCATGATCGCCGTTACGACTCCATCCACTTCGTGGTGAGATCTCCTGAGCCGTTTTTCGGATTGGCTCGCCTGGAGCTGGCCATCTCCGAAGTAGCCCGCCTGAACTGATGAACCCCATTTCGCCCATTTACTCCCAGAGCGCCTCGGATGGCGTGTGGCAGCGCCCAGACCACGGCGAGTTCGGCTACAGCGATGGCGATGAGGTTGAAAACCGAATCGCATCGGTCATCGCGGCAACACAGGACTGCTCGGTACTGTCCTCGCAGTTGCGTTCGCACATCATCGACTGGCCTACCCGTTATCACCTTTCATCGCAGCGTGCCAATATCCTGCGCCCACTTCGCGCAAGCCTTTCAGGCTCGGTGCTGGAGATCGGCTCTGGTTGTGGCGCTATCACGCGCTACCTGGGGGAGGTTGCACGATCAGTGACGGCACTGGAGGGTAGCAGAAGACGGGCCCACATCACCCGGCTGCGCACGCGAGACCAGGGCAATGTGGAAGTGATTTGCGACGAGTTCTCCGCGTTTGAAACCGAGCAGCGTTTTGATGCGGTGACCCTGATCGGCGTGCTCGAATACGCCAACATGTTTGTCCGCAGCGACCAGGCCGCTTTGCACATGCTTTCCAAAGCGCGGGCGCGGCTCAACGACGACGGCTGCCTCATCATCGCGATTGAAAACCAGCTGGGGTTGAAGTACTGGGCAGGCGCTCCGGAGGACCATCTCGGCCAGGCCATGCTGGGTCTGGAGGACAAGTACAAGCCGGGCGGTGTACGCACCTACGGGAAGCAAGCGCTTGGCGACTTGCTGAAGAGTGCCGGATTCGAGTCGGTGGATTTCCTGTATCCGTTCCCGGACTACAAGTTGCCGTCGTGTGTGCTGGCGGAAGGTGCTTTCAACAACCCTGCGTTCGACCCGACGCCCTTTCTGGTACTGACGGCTGCCAAAGATCACCAGCTTCCTGCCGACTCGGCCTTCTGCCTGGAGCGGGTATGGCCCGTCGTGCAGGCCAACGGCTTGGCCATGGACCTTGCCAACTCGTTCCTCATTGTGGCGAGGCCTCGAGACAAGTCGAAAGCCACCGCACCTGGGGATGGCAAGCGACCATTGGCCTGGCATTTCAGCACCCAGCGGCTGCCCCAGTTCTGCAAAGAGACCGTGTTCAGCCATGAGCGGGATGACTCGGAAGTGTCGATCGTCAGGAGGCCGCTTTCGAGCAACGCGGAAGCTTCGGCCGCCTCCGTTCCAGGCCTGAGCCACCGACTGGAGGACGATACACCTTATGCGCCACTGCCTTTGCTCAGCAGCAGCCTCATCGACATCGTCACTCGCCCCGGATGGTCAGACCAGCAACTGGCTGACTTCGTGCTCTTGTATGCAGTTCAGCTGGCCAGGATCGGCTCGATAGATCTTGTTCAGGACAGCCGCGTCCGCTGGAATCAGCCGTTGCCAGGCTGGTTGTTCGACTGCATCCCACAGAACATCCGCGTACACCCGGATGGTACGTGCAGCGTGTTCGATCTGGAATGGCGCCTGGAACAGGACCTCTCCTTTGTCCAACTGGTCTTCAGAAGCCTCTGGCACACAGTGGGAGGGTTGTCACAGATCGGAGCTCACGCCAGCGAGTCACGCCTGTCGATGCTGGATATCATCACCCGCACGCTGCGTCTGCTGGGTGCCGAGCTGTCCACGAGCGAAGCGAAAGCGCTGGTTCGCTACGAACTGGACCTGCAACTGGCGCTGAGTGGAGAGACGACAGACTTTGAACAGGTCTGGCAGTGGCTCAAGGACGGTGCTCAGCGACAACTCAACACCCATGAGCGGCTGAAGGAGCGCCTAGGACAGGATGGAGCCCTTGCTCAGTGGCAGCAGCACAGCCGCAATCTGGAGCAGGAGGTCCACCAGCGAGATTTGGCCTTGCAGGATCTGCGACGGCATTGCGACCATCTCACGGAGCAAGTACGCAGGACAGAGGAGTCGTTGCTCCTGGCGCACCAGACCACACAGTCGGTTGTTGAACGCGCCAGCTCCGACTCATTGAGAAACAGTCTGGCGTTGCATCGACTGACCAGACAACTCACCAACAGTCATCTGGTTTCACGTTCGCCCAAGAGCCTGGTCAAGCTCGCCCGTGACTTTCAGCACGTCACCCGGCTTGCCGACTCAGGCTCATCGTCGCCTCGTTCCCTCAACTGGATTGCTGCGGTACACGGCTGGCGACAGCCCAAGCCCTCGGTCATCGGGCTTGCGCGCATCGACCACGGCTCACAGGCCGAGCAACTGATGACGCAGTCATGCCACTGGAACTTTCCTTTTGAGTGGCGTTTCAGCGCTGCCCATGCCTCTGCAGCTCAATCGGCCGGAGCCATCGCTCACCAACTGGAGATCTTTGCACACCTGTCCACCGAGACAAGCGAACCGGCGGGGGATCGGAACACCTGGTTGAAGTCGCTGCCAGACCGTTCGTACCTAGCATTTCCGCGCCTGCTCGACAGATCGGGCGCCGGATCTGACAGCGGCTGGCCGCTGCCAGATGCCGAACTGCTCCGATTGGCCTATGTCGCGCTGCTGTGCGATTCAGGTCTGTCGGTGGTCTATGTGGGTGCCAAAGCGGCTATGCAGACCACTCAGAGTCCCGCGGTCTGTCCGCTGATGGTGCTCGCCCGCCCCGATGTCTGCAGCGCCCAGCCCAACTTGCTTTCCTTCTGGGAATCCCGCCTGGATGCTGGCCAGGTGGCAGACGAACTCGCTCGCATCCGCAGCACAGTGGAAGCCAGACAGCAGCGAATCCTTGTCCTCTAACGCATCAAGCACCCGCATGGCCAGCAAAAGGCAACCGTCCGGCAACAAGTCTTCACTGAAGGATTTGTTGAAACAACTGAAGGGTTCTGATCGGGTCGATGTATCGGCGTTGCCGCTGGAGTTCGATGCGAGGACCTACCTCGATCTCAATCCCGATATCGCGCAAAGCGGGTTCAATCCCTACTGGCACTACATCGTTCAGGGTCAGAAGGAACAACGCCCTTACAGCAGGGACCAGGTCCCGTCTGGCTGGAGATCTTCCGAGGCACTGCCAGATGACTTCGATCCGGAGGAGTACCGTCGACTCAACACAGACTTGGCGAACTATGAGGGAGACCTCAAGGAGCACTTCCTTCGATATGGCATCCAGGAGTTTCGGCGCTACAGGACAGGGCGCCCCCCTGTCTTGCCGGCCCTCGACAAGTACGAGTGCATCCCAGACGACTTCGACCCGGACATCTATCTCACCCTCAACCCGGACGTTGTGCGCTCCCCCCTCAATCCTTACGAGCACTTTGCGAGCCACGGTGTCACCGAGAAGCGCCCATACAGGCTCCCAACTCCCACGGCCTGCCATGGCCAGGAGTTCGACCCGAGCAAACCCTCCATCCTGCTGGTCAGCCATGAGGCCTCCCGCACAGGTGCACCCATCCTTACGTGGAACATCTGCAAGCAACTTTCGGCCTCGCACAACACGGTTGTTCTGCTGCTCGCCCCTGGGGCGTTGCTGACAAACTTTCAAGTGGATGCACACGCCACGTACCTCATCCCGGAGGCCAAACACAACCCGACCGTCGCACGACATGTTGTGGACACGCTGCGGCTGCGCCATTCAATCGGGTATGCCATCCTCAACAGCATCGAAACCGGAGCGCTGTGCGAGCCACTGACTGTGGCCGGCGTCCCCAATGTGCTGCTCATCCATGAGTTCGCTGCGAACACGATGCCGCGCGACAAGTTTGCGCACGCTCGGGTTTGGGCGTCCTTAACCGTTTTTTCGACGGAACTCACCAAAGCCGACGCGGCCAGCTGCTTTCCGGGCTTGTTTGATCACGTCAAGGTCATGCCCCAGGGGCGGTGCTTGATTCCTCCGACCCTGCGCACATCCCCTGACGCCGCATTCGTTTCCGACATCGGCCCCAAGTCGGCTCCAGATATTGCGAAAACAAAGCGACGGCTGGTGATCGGTCTTGGCAGTGTCTGCATCAGAAAAGGCGTGGACCTGTTCATCGAAGTCGCTGCGCGCATGGAAAAGCTGTCGGGGCAGCAAGACTGTGAGTTTCTGTGGGTGGGAGGGGGATACCCGGACTATGACCCTGAGTACTCGGCCATCCTGAAAGACCAGATGTCTCGTGCCGGTCTCGATGATCGAATCCACATCGTCGCCGAAACCGACGATCTGGAATCCCTCTACGCCAAAGCAGACCTGCTTCTGCTCAGTTCACGTCTGGACCCATTGCCGAATGTGGCGATCGATGCCATCTGCGAGGGTCTTCCCGTGGTGTGCTTCGACAGAGCCAGCGGCATTGCCGATGTCCTCAGGGCGAACGGTCTGCAAGAACGGTGTGTGGCGGACTACCTCGATTCCACGGACATGGCCCAAAAGGCGGTGTGCCTGCTTGAGGACCAAGTGAGCCCCACCGTGCGCCAGGCTCTGCGC
Source organism: Hydrogenophaga pseudoflava NBRC 102511 (assembly GCF_001592285.1). Classification (GTDB taxonomy): domain Bacteria; phylum Pseudomonadota; class Gammaproteobacteria; order Burkholderiales; family Burkholderiaceae_C; genus Hydrogenophaga; species Hydrogenophaga pseudoflava. The sequence continues at coordinate 6,541 of NZ_BCWQ01000029.1, forward strand.
CGCATCGGCGCCAATGCGTTTTCCATGCCCGGGTACTGCGACTCATTGGTCGGGATGCAGGAAGAAGCAAGGAACCAATGGTGTAAGCGGTCGACCACGGTCGACGAGCTGATCAAAGGCCGGCACTTCGATGCTCCCTACTATCTGGGCAGACCTCTGGCTCCTTACCAACCACAACTGACCGAAAGAGCGTTGTGCTGGGACTATGTACTCAGGGCTTCGTTGGGCACCGTCATCAGGAAACCCGTGCCCGGATTCAACCCTTTGGCGTACCGGGAGCGGCTGGCCCTGCCACCCGGTGTCGACCCCCTGCTTCATCACATGAAGCAGTCGGGTCACCAGGATATCCCTCTGATCACACCGACCTCCTGTGAGCCATCGGACCGACTCACGCAACAGTCTAGAACCGCGCTGCACCTGCACGCCTTCTACCCGGATCTGCTGCCCGATATCCTGCAGCGCCTTCGAGCCAATCAGTGTGCCGTCGATGTTTTCGTCACAGTGGATTCGGAAGTCAAACGCGCCGAGGTTCAGAGCATTCTGCATTCCTTCGACCTGCAACAGACGCCTGTGGAATGTGTCCCCAACGTCGGTCGTGACATCTATCCGTTCCTCGACCTTTGCAGCTCCATCATTGATCAATACGATGTGATCGGGCATCTGCACACGAAGAAAAGCCCTCATGTGACCGACGGCAGTGATCTCGTGATGCGATGGCGCGAACTCCTCCTTGGCAACCTGCTTGGCAGCGACCGCGAGCCCAGAATGCTGGATCGCATCATTGGGCACATGGACAAGCACCCGGAAGTTCAGATTGTCTTTCCCGACGATCCGCATGTCATGGGCTGGGGAAAGAATGAAGCCATGGCCAGGCAACTCGTTTCCGAAGACGACTTCTCCGGACTTCCCAGACAGTTTGACTTCCCAGTGGGAACCATGTTCTGGTCGCGTGCAGCTTACCTGCGCAGCTTTCAGGAAATGAACCTGCCCAAACGATTCACGCCTGCCGAGCCCCTGCCCATTGACGGCACAGTGTTGCACGCCTGGGAACGGTTGCTCGGAGCCAAAGCAGCTACCGGACAGCCTCCCCGCTATGCCCTGACCTTTGTTCCGGGTCTGACGCGATGATCGCAGTCGTGCTCGGAGGCAACGGATTCATCGGTTCGGCGCTGGTGTCTCGTCTGCTGGCGCAAGGACACGCGGTCCGAGTCTTTGACAGAGGAGTGCCGATGCACGCCTCGAAGTCATTTCATTTCTTCGCCGGCGATTTCACCACCCACGCGGACTTCTCGGAGTTGCTGCAAGGCGCCGATATCGTTTTCCATCTGATATCGACGACCTTGCCAAACACCTCGGTGGACAACACCACGGCCGATGTGCACGGCAACCTGCTGTCCACCCTTCGTCTGCTGGAGCAGATGAAGAAAAAGGGAATCTCCCGCATTGTGTTTCCCTCTTCCGGCGGAACTGTGTATGGGGAGGCTCAATACTTGCCGATCGACGAGAGGCACCCCACGGAACCGATCGTTCCCTACGGCGCAACCAAACTGGCCATCGAAAAGTACCTGGCGATCTTTAGACATGCGGGACAACTGGACCCCATCTGCCTACGCATCTCGAATCCCTATGGCCCAGGATTTCGACCAGAGTCGCCACAAGGGGTCATCGGTGCATTCCTCAACAAGAGCCTGAACAATCAACCCATTGATCTTTGGGGGGCCGGGGACGTCCAGAGGGACTATCTCTACATCGACGACCTGATTGACGCCATGATCGCAGCGGCCTCCTACCAAGGCCCTCATTTCCTGTTCAATATTTCGACTGGTATTGGGACCTCCTTGCTGGAGATCATTGCACTTGTCGAGCAAGCCACAGGGCACCCTCTCGTTGTGCACCGACACAGCAGCCGATCATTCGACGTGAAGTCCAATGTGCTCTGCAACGCCAGGGCGCAGCAGGAACTCGGCTGGAGCCCCAAGCTGTCGTTGACGCAAGGCATTGAGCGGACACTGCAATGGCTGAAATCTGCAAGGAAATACAGCGATTCACAGGCACCGAACACATGATTCGTTGCGCCAGACCTGATCGCTGATTGCTTTTTTCTGGCCGGCAGATCAGGCGGTATAAGGCATGATCGACGGGAGCGCCTGCAAATTCATATACTGGGCTACGCTTAGAAATCGCTGCCAATCTTTGGCAGTCTTTCTATGAGCTGCCGACATCCTGCCGCCATGGCA
>NZ_BCWQ01000030.1:2500-5479 GCF_001592285.1 Hydrogenophaga pseudoflava NBRC 102511
GTGAACTGAAACATCTCAGTAGCTCGAGGAAAAGACATCAACCGAGATTCCGAAAGTAGTGGCGAGCGAAATCGGAAGAGCCTGTTAGTGATAGCACAAGACTTAACGGAACGCTCTGGAAAGGGCGGCCATAGCGGGTGATAGCCCCGTACGTGAAAAGACCTGTGTGGTACTGAGCTGACGAAAAGTAGGGCGGGACACGTGTAATCCTGTCTGAATATGGGGGGACCATCCTCCAAGGCTAAATACTCATCATCGACCGATAGTGAACAAGTACCGTGAGGGAAAGGCGAAAAGAACCCCGGGAGGGGAGTGAAATAGATCCTGAAACCGCATGCTTACAAAAAGTAGGAGCCCGAAAGGGTGACTGCGTACCTTTTGTATAATGGGTCAGCGACTTACATTCAGTGGCAAGCTTAACCGAGTAGGGAAGGCGTAGGGAAACCGAGTCCGAATAGGGCGATTCAGTCGCTGGGTGTAGACCCGAAACCAAGTGATCTATCCATGGCCAGGATGAAGGTGCCGTAACAGGTACTGGAGGTCCGAACCGACTGGTGTTGCAAAACCAGCGGATGAGCTGTGGATAGGGGTGAAAGGCTAAACAAACTTGGAAATAGCTGGTTCTCTCCGAAAACTATTTAGGTAGTGCCTCAAGTATTACCTGCGGGGGTAGAGCACTGTTTTGGCTAGGGGGTCATGGCGACTTACCAAACCAAGGCAAACTCCGAATACCGCAGAGTACAGCTTGGGAGACAGAGCACCGGGTGCTAACGTCCGGACTCAAGAGGGAAACAACCCAGACCGCCAGCTAAGGTCCCTAAAATTGGCTAAGTGGGAAACGAAGTGGGAAGGCTAAAACAGTCAGGATGTTGGCTTAGAAGCAGCCATCATTTAAAGAAAGCGTAATAGCTCACTGATCGAGTCGTCCTGCGCGGAAGATGTAACGGGGCTAAGCCAGTTACCGAAGCTGCGGATTTGCAATTTATTGCAAGTGGTAGGAGAGCGTTCTGTAAGCCTGTGAAGGTGGCTTGTAAAGGCTGCTGGAGGTATCAGAAGTGCGAATGCTGACATGAGTAGCGTTAAAGGGGGTGAAAAGCCCCCTCGCCGTAAGCGCAAGGTTTCCTACGCAACGTTCATCGGCGTAGGGTGAGTCGGCCCCTAAGGCGAGGCAGAGATGCGTAGCTGATGGGAAACAGGTCAATATTCCTGTACCGATTACAAGTGCGATGTGGGGACGGATCTTAATAGGTTATCCGGGTGTTGGATGTCCCGGTTTAGGCAGATGTAGGCGATGGGTAGGCAAATCCGCCCGTCATATACCGAGGCTGCCGATCGAGCGAGCTTGCTCGCGAAGTAACTGAACGAGGTCCCAGGAAAAGCCACTAAGCTTCAGCTTGTAATTGACCGTACCGCAAACCGACACTGGTGCGCGAGATGAGTATTCTAAGGCGCTTGAGAGAACTCAGGAGAAGGAACTCGGCAAATTGACACCGTAACTTCGGAAGAAGGTGTGCCCTAGTAGTGTGATGAGAACATCTGAGCACGAATGGGTTGCAAAAAATAGGTGGCTGCGACTGTTTATTAAAAACACAGCACTCTGCAAACACGAAAGTGGACGTATAGGGTGTGACGCCTGCCCGGTGCTGGAAGATTAATTGATGGGGTGCAAGCTCTTGATCGAAGTCCCAGTAAACGGCGGCCGTAACTATAACGGTCCTAAGGTAGCGAAATTCCTTGTCGGGTAAGTTCCGACCTGCACGAATGGCGTAACGATGGCCACACTGTCTCCTCCTGAGACTCAGCGAAGTTGAAATGTTTGTGATGATGCAATCTCCCCGCGGAAAGACGGAAAGACCCCATGAACCTTTACTGTAGCTTTGTATTGAATTTTGAACAGATCTGTGTAGGATAGGTGGGAGGCTTTGAAGCAGGGTCGCTAGATCTTGTGGAGCCAACGTTGAAATACCACCCTGGTGTGTTTGAGGTTCTAACCTAGGTCCATTATCTGGATCGGGGACAGTGCATGGTAGGCAGTTTGACTGGGGCGGTCTCCTCCCAAAGTGTAACGGAGGAGTTCGAAGGTACGCTAGGTACGGTCGGACATCGTGCTAATAGTGCAATGGCATAAGCGTGCTTAACTGCGAGACTGACAAGTCGAGCAGATGCGAAAGCAGGACATAGTGATCCGGTGGTTCTGTATGGAAGGGCCATCGCTCAACGGATAAAAGGTACTCTGGGGATAACAGGCTGATACCGCCCAAGAGTTCATATCGACGGCGGTGTTTGGCACCTCGATGTCGGCTCATCTCATCCTGGGGCTGTAGCCGGTCCCAAGGGTATGGCTGTTCGCCATTTAAAGAGGTACGTGAGCTGGGTTTAAAACGTCGTGAGACAGTTTGGTCCCTATCTTCCGTGGGCGCTGCAGATTTGAGGAAGCCTGCTCCTAGTACGAGAGGACCGGAGTGGACGCACCTCTGGTGTACCGGTTGTCACGCCAGTGGCATTGCCGGGTAGCTAAGTGCGGAAGAGATAACCGCTGAAAGCATCTAAGCGGGAAACTCGTTCCAAGATTAGATCTGCCGGGGCCTTGAGCCCCCTAAAGGGTCGTTGAAGACCACGACGTTGATAGGTCGGGTGTGGAAGCGCAGCAATGCGTTAAGCTAACCGATACTAATTGCCCGTGAGGCTTGACCCTATAACTTTGACGAAACCACGTGTCTGAAAAGACGGTTCGTGCAAATGTCTTATGCCCTCATGACTAATATCATGACGTTGGCAGCAATCAAAAAAGCTGATTACAGACTCTATGAATTCGTCTGGCTGAACAGTCCGTTCAGCCAGGCAACAAGTTATGCCTGACGACCATAGCGAGTTGGTCCCACTCCTTCCCATCCCGAACAGGACAGTGAAACGACTTTGCGCCGATGATAGTGCGGGTTCCCGTGTGAAAGTAGGTCATCGTCAGGCTATTATTGAGAA
>NZ_BCWQ01000031.1 GCF_001592285.1 Hydrogenophaga pseudoflava NBRC 102511
GGGCCAGCCGCCGGGCCGCCCCAAGGCAGGCCCAGCCCCCTCGGGGGGCAGCGACCCGCGCAGCGGCGGAGCGTGGGGGCTTGTTATCTGAGGCGGCCGATGTAGCGGGCGCTGGGGTCGCTGGCCGCCTCCAGGGGCGCCGGTGCCGACACCGGCGCGCTGGGCCGGCGCACCGGAATCACCAGCGACTCCAGCCGCTCGGCCAGGGGCAGCAGTTCGTCCAGGCCGTCCTCGCGCGCCCGCTGGCGGGCAAAGCTCACCACCGCCTGCGCGTATTCCACGTTGTTCACCATCCACTCGGTGTCGGTCACGCGGCCGGTCTTGCGGCGCAGCAACACATGCAGGTGGGCGGCGGCGGCGAATGCATCGTTTTGCGACATGGTGTTTTCCTCTTCCAACGACACGGGATGCGCTGCATTTCCTGTGCCACCGGTTCCGGGCACCAAGGGAAAGCCCGTATGCACGGGTCTGGTGCGGGCGGCTACAGTACCGCCACTCGCAAACGGCGCCAGACGCCGCGACCGCGGGGGACCGAGGAGACAACCCAGTCCTATCAGAACAAATCCTTCAGCGTCCCAAGAGATGCACCGAATCATCAGCCGACCCTTGCGGGTCGGCTTTTTTTTGCCTGTGCGGCGGACGGTGGTTGGATTTTTGAGTGGAAGTTTGATTTCCATTTTGTTTCAGAAAACGGAAAGTCTTCGAATCCCCTGAATGGTGGATGGCAGTGACTGCCTGTTGGCCATTGAAAATATTTGTTTCCTGACAACGGCTTACAAGCCCGTGTCGGTGTTTTCCCTTGGTGGCCCGATCGTGGCCCGCGGATTGCGAACGGTCACACACCTGCCCATTCCCAGCGTTTGCGGGCGGGACCCGGATCCGCCCCACACAGCCCACGGAGACACCACAAGATGGAAACCTTTTACGAGGTCATGCGCCGCAAAGGCATTTCGCGCCGCAGTTTCATGAAGTACTGCTCGCTCACCGCCACCTCGCTGGGGCTGGCACCGAGCTTTGTGCCCCAGATCGCCCACGCGATGGAAAACAAACCGCGCACCCCGGTGCTCTGGCTGCACGGTCTGGAATGCACCTGCTGCACCGAAGCCTTCATCCGCTCGGCCCACCCGCTGGCCAAGGACGTGGTGCTCTCCATGATCAGCCTGGACTACGACGACACCCTGATGGCCGCCGCCGGCCACCAGGCCGAGGCCATCCTCGAAGAGATCATGACCAAGTACAAGGGTCAGTACATCCTGGCGGTGGAAGGCAACCCGCCGCTGAACGAAGACGGCATGTTCTGCATCCAGTCGGGCAAGCCCTTCATCGACAAGCTCAAGCACGTCGCCAAGGACGCCAAGGCCATCATCGCCTGGGGTTCGTGCGCCAGCTGGGGCTGCGTGCAGGCCGCCAAGCCCAACCCGACCCAGGCCACCCCGATCCACAAGGTCATCACCGACAAGCCCATCATCAAGGTGCCGGGCTGCCCACCCATCCCCGAGGTGATGACGGGCGTGATCACCTACATGCTGACCTTCGACCGCATCCCCGAGCTGGACCGCCAGGGCCGCCCGAAGATGTTCTACAGCCAGCGCATCCACGACAAGTGCTACCGCCGCCCGCACTTCGACGCCGGCCAGTTCGTCGAGGCCTGGGACGACGAGTCTGCGCGCAAGGGCTACTGCCTCTACAAGGTCGGCTGCAAGGGCCCGACCACCTACAACGCCTGCTCCACCGTGATGTGGAACGAGGGCACGAGCTTCCCGATCAAGGCCGGCCACGGCTGCATCGGCTGCTCGGAAGACGGCTTCTGGGACAAGGGTTCGTTCTACGACCGCCTGACCGACATCCACGCCTTCGGCATCGAGGCCAACGCCGACGAGATCGGTGGCAAGGCCGCCGCGGTGGTGGGCGCTGCGGTCGCCGCGCACGCCGCGATCTCGGTCGCCAAGCGGGCGCGCGACACGTCCAAAGAGAAATCGAAGAACCACGCCTGAGGCCAGGAGAACACGACATGGGTGCTTACGAAACACAGGGCTTCAAGCTCGACAACTCCGGCCGCCGCGTGGTGGTCGACCCGGTGACCCGCATCGAGGGCCACATGCGCTGCGAGGTCAACCTCGACAGCAACAACGTCATCCGCAACGCCGTCTCCACCGGCACCATGTGGCGCGGCCTGGAGGTGATCCTCAAGGGCCGCGACCCGCGCGACGCCTGGGCCTTTGTGGAGCGCATCTGCGGCGTCTGCACCGGTTGCCACGCGCTCACCTCGGTGCGTGCGGTGGAAGACGCCCTGGGCATCAGGATCCCGCTGAACGCCCACCTCATCCGCGAGATGATGGCCAAGACGCTGCAGGTGCACGACCACGCGGTGCACTTCTACCACCTGCATGCGCTGGACTGGGTCGACGTGGTCTCGGCGCTGAACGCCGACCCGAAGAAGACCAGCGAGCTGCAGCAGCTGGTGTCGCCCTCGCACCCGCTGTCCTCGCCCGGCTACTTCCGCGACGTGCAGAACCGCCTGAAGAAGTTCGTCGAGAGCGGCCAGTTGGGCCCGTTCAGCAACGGCTACTGGGGCAGCAAGGCCTACGTGTTGCCGGCCGAGGCCAACCTGATGGCCGTGACCCATTACCTCGAAGCCCTGGACCTGCAGAAGGAATGGGTGAAGGTGCACACCATCTTCGGCGGCAAGAACCCGCACCCGAACTACATGGTCGGCGGCGTGCCCTGCGCGATCAACCTCGACGGCGACGGCGCGGCCGGCGCGCCCATCAACATGGAGCGCCTGAACTTCGTTGAAGCCCGCATCAAGGAGATGATCGAGTTCAACAACAACGTCTACATCCCGGACGTGCTGGCCATCGGCACCATCTACAAGCAGGCCGGCTGGCTCTACGGCGGCGGCCTCTCGGCCACCAACGTGGCCGACTACGGCACCTACGAGAAGGTGCCCTACGACCACAGCACGCACCAGCTGCCCGGCGGCGTGATCCTGGACGGCAACTGGGAAAAGATCCACGAGATCGACCCGCGCGACCCCGAGCAGGTGCAGGAGTTTGTGACCCACAGCTGGTACACCTACGGCAACGACAGCAAGGGCCTGCACCCCTGGGACGGCATCACCGAACCCAACTACAAGCCCGAGGGCCCGAACTTCAAGGGCACGCGCACCAAGATCGAGCAGCTCGACGAATCCGCCAAGTACTCGTGGATCAAGTCGCCGCGCTGGCGCGGCCACGCGGTCGAGGTCGGCCCGCTCTCGCGCTACATCCTGGGCTACGCCCACGCGATGAAGGGCAACAAGTGGTGCCAGCGCGTCAAGGAACAGGTGGACGCCTCGGCGGTCGCCATCAACAGCGCCATCCCCAAGGCCCTGGGCCTGCCGGAGACCCAGTACAGCGCCAAGCAGCTGCTGCCCACCACCATCGGCCGCACCCTGGCGCGCGCACTGGAGAGCCAGTACGCCGCCGAGATGATGATGGACGACTTCCGCCAGCTGGTGCAGAACATCAAGGCCGGCGACACGTCCACCGCCAACGTCGAGAAGTGGGACCCCGCCACCTGGCCCAAGGAGGCCAAGGGCGTGGGCACCGTCGCCGCGCCGCGCGGCATGCTGGGCCACTGGATCAAGATCAAGGACGGGAAGATCGAGAACTACCAGTGCGTGGTGCCCACCACCTGGAACGGTTCGCCGCGCGACGCAAAGGGCCAGATCGGCGCCTTCGAGGCCTCGCTGATGAACACGCCCATGGTCAACCCCGAGCAGCCGCTGGAGATCCTGCGCACCCTGCACAGCTTCGACCCCTGCCTGGCCTGCTCCACCCACGTGATGAGCCCGGACGGCCAGGAGATGGCCAAGGTCACGGTGCGCTGAACCCACGGAACAACGAGGAGAAACACATGCAATCGAAAACCATCCGCCGCGCCACCGCCGCAGCGCTGCTGGCCGGTCTGGCCGG
>NZ_BCWQ01000032.1 GCF_001592285.1 Hydrogenophaga pseudoflava NBRC 102511
AAATGCCTGAGCGAAACAGGCAAGCGCAGCGCGCAGGCCGGGACGGCCGGAGGCGTCAGCGATCGGCGCCCGACAGGGTCGAGACGCCAGGACACGCGTGGCATGGTGGCTCGATGCGCAGCACCAGAGCGCGGTCCGGCTGTGCCGGAGACGCCAAAAAAATCCCGGCCGAAGCCGGGATGAAATGGACGGATTTCAAACCTGTCGCTGAATCAAGCGGCCTGATGACCCTCCGGCTCTTGCTCGTTCAGCGCTTCACTGGTCTGCACAGGCTCGGCCAGCATATGTGGCAACCAGCCCGAGCCAACGGCCAGCCGCTCGGCCTCGCTGGCGATCTGCGCCTTCTTGAGCTTCGCCAGCCGTTGCACCTCACCCGGCGCAAAGACCTGGACGACCTCCAGCGCTTTCGCTTTCGATACGTGGTCGAAATAGCCCGCCGCCGTGGGTGTCCACCAGTCGTGCATGTCCAGCCCCACCGCCTGCGCGAGCAGAGCGGCGGGTGCCTCGTCTTCGCGCTGGGCGATGGCCGATACCGTCAGACCCACGCACAGGGCCAGCAGCGACAGCAGTTCTTCCTGTTCCATCGCCAGCAGTTCAGCAAACAGGGCTTTCGGGTCTTCCGGCAATCGCGATGCCCATGCCTCGCGAACAGCTCGCAGGCCCTGCGCAGCCGGTGCCTCCGCAACGTCCGGCGCATGCTGCTCCAGACGGTCCTGCGGCGTGGCGCTGATGTTGACCGGCGACGCACCGAAGCCACCCAGGATCACCCGCTGCGCCAACTGGTGCACCAGAGCCACCAGCGCGATGCGCGGATGGCGGGCCACCTCGGCTTGCAGGGCGGCGGTGCGGTGCGCGCTCAAGCGGCGCACCAGTTTCTCCGACAGACCGCCCCGGGTGGCGGGTGCATCTGTTGGCCCTCCTTCGCCTCCTGCGTGTGCGTCCGGTATCGGCTGCGCCTGCGCCCGCAGTGCCTTGACCTGTTCAACGCGCAACAGCCCGCGATGCACCACCACAGCCCCCATGGGGTCCACCGACACCACCGCGCCGGCCATGGACACGACGCCGGGCTCGTACACCACCAGGGTCTGTTCGATGGCGTCCAGTTGCTCGCCCAGCCGGTCCAGTTCTTCGTGCAGAGCCTGCGCACCGTCGTCGCTCAGGTCGTCGTCCTCGTCGTCGAGCTTGTCTTGAAGCAGCGCCTGCTCCGCCTCCAGCTTCTCGATGCGCTTGGCTTCCGCCTTGGTGGGTTCCCGGCGCGAGCGCCGCGCCCGCTGGAAGGTGTGCAGTTCGGCCGACGACACACGCAGTGTGATGTCCACCCAACCCCAGCCTTCGGCCCGCACCGACTCGGCCGCATCGGTCAGCCGGTCGCGGGCCATCTTCTCCAGCAAAGCGGCATCGGTGAGGAACACCCCCTTCTGCTCGTCCGCGAACAGATCGCGCCGGATGCCACCGCCCGCTGCTTCGTAGGCCTCGACGCCGACGAAGCGGGCCAGCGCATCGCGGCAGGCATCCACCTCGTCGCGGGTCAGGTGGTCACGCAGGGATTCCGGGCTGCGTTGCCACTGTGGCACTTCGTAGAACGCGGCTTCCTGCGCCGCATGGTCGTCGGTGATCGCCAGGGCCATCAACTGCTCCAGCGACACCGCGCCTTGCTGGTAGTCGGCCAGCAAGCGGGGCGAGACGTTGGCTAGACGCAGCCGCCGCTTGACCACCAGCGGCGTGACGCCGAAGTCGGCGGCGATGTCTTCCAGCGACCGGCCTTCGGCCACCAGCGCCTTCCAGGCGAACAGTTCATCCACCGGGGTCATGGGCTCCCGCTGCACGTTCTCGCTCAGGCTCACGGTGCGGGCCGAGGTGTCGGGCACCAGCAGGCACGGCACCGGATGGTCTTTCGCGAGCTTGTGGCGCTTGACCAGCAACTTCAAGGCGGCCAGCCGCCGACGCCCGGCCACCACCTCGAACCATTGCCCATCGGGCGAGGTGATGACGGTCAGGTTCTGCAGCAAACCCACGCGGGCGATGGATGCGGCAAGTTCAGGAATGGCCGTGCCGCCGCTCTGGCGCACGTTTCGGCTGGAGGGCCGCAGCCGCGACAAGGGGATCAGGTGCAGCTCGTAGGGAGCCACTTCCGGCACGGTGACGGAGTCACCGGTCATTGCCGCAGAGCTGACGGCTGCCGCAGCAGCCACGGCGCTCAAGGCCAGGGTTTCGGATTGGGTAACGGTGTTCATGTGAAATCTCCTGTCCCACACGGGGACCTTGTTCAAACAATGGAAGACATCGAAAACGGGTCGGAAGTCAGTCGGTGTTGTGCATCGGCGCTCTCCTTGGGTGTTGGGCTCCGCAGGGGCCGCGAAGCCCTTCGCGGCCATGGGCAGCAGCTGGGGCCGGCGCGGGTGCGCCGTCAAGGGAGGAAGCGAAGGCGCTGGTGCGGCCCGCAGGCGCAGCCGAGGACACGGGCGCCGCAGCGGCCCTTGACGGGGGGAGCGCCCGCAAAGGCCAGGCAAGTCGGTGAAACCGGCGCGCAGGGGGTGCGAATTGCGCAGCACCGCCGGAGAGAACAAGGTGGGCCCGTTCGGTCGAAGGCCAACACCAACAGCGCGGCGCAGCAACAGAAAAGCGCCGCTCCCGCGATCCACGGGGCGGCGCATCGAAGCCCCAGCGCAACGTCAATCCGTCGCTGGCACCATCGCCTGCAGTTGTTCGATCACGCCGGGTTCGACGAAGACACAGGGTTGCTCGGCCGCGACCGGGACGTTGAACACCCGGGCGAAGGCATCCCGCTTCATATGCGCCAGCCGCCCGGTGCGGTAGGCCTGCTCAGGTTTCATCAAGCCTGAACTCGATGGAGTGACGCTTCGCTGCGGGTCGCATTCGACCAGGGCCACGAAGCCCTCCGAGAACAAACGCTGGTGCTCGGGACACAGTCCCCAGCCCGTCGTCGTGTGGTGCTTCATGCTCGCGCGCAGGCGACGATCCAGCAGGATGTTGCCCGTGTCAAAAGAGGTGCCGCACACCAGACAAAGCTGCTGCTCCAGCGAAACGTGTGACTTGTCGTCCATGGTGATCTCCGA
>NZ_BCWQ01000033.1 GCF_001592285.1 Hydrogenophaga pseudoflava NBRC 102511
CAGGCCACGCAGGCTGACAGTGCCACCATGCCGAAGGTCAGCTTCTTGGCCCAGTCTCGTACTCACACTGCTGTGCCAGGAGGTGGTGCTCCCGAGCGTCCAGTTTGGAGCAACTTGCTTCGGAGCTTGGTACGGCTCTGCTGACCTGCCCCCTGTAGACGTACCAGTCAAAAGTGGAAGTCCAGGCTCAAGATTACTCGATGGGTTTCGGGGTTGATGGGTATTGAGCTGCATCGTCAGCGCGCTGGCGATGCAGCCTCCTCGAATTGGCCCAAAGCGTCGATTGGCCGAGGTCACGGCCTGGCAGGGCCGGCCACTGGTGCCGATGTACCCGGTGGTGTTCTTCGACGCGCTGCGCGTGAAGATCCGCGAGGACGCGGTGGTGCGCAACAAGGCCATCTATCTGGCGCTGGGCGTGCTGCCCGATGGCACGCGCGACATCCTGGGCCTGTAGATCGAGAACACCGAGGGGGCCAAGTTCCGGATGAAGTTGTTCAACGATCTGAAGACACGTGGAGTGGCCGACATCCTGATCGCCGTCACCGACGGCCTCAAAGGTATCCCCGAAGCGCTGGCAGCGGTGTTCCCGGCCACCACGCTGCAAACCTGCATCGTGCACCTGATCCGCAACAGCCTGGACTACGCGAGCTGGAAGGACCGCAAGGCGCTGGCAGCGGCCTTGAAGCCGATCTACACGGAACCCAGTGCAGAGGCGGCAGCGGCCGAGCTCGATGCCCTGGAGGCTGGCTCCTAGGGACAGAAGTTCCCCACCGTCGTGGCGACCTGGTGCCGGACCTGGGACCGTGTCATTCCGTTCTTTGCCTTCAGCCCGGCGGTGCGACGGGTGATCTACATGACCAACGCCATTGAGAGCCTGTACAGCAGGCTGCGCAAGATCATCAAGACGCGCGGTCACTTCCCCAGTGACGATGCCGCCACCAAGCTGCTGTGGCTGGCGCTGCGCAACATCACGGCCGACTGGGGACGGGCAGCCAAGGAATGGAAGGAGGCCATGAACCAGTTCGCCATTGCCTATGGAGAACGCTTCACACGAGCTGCCGCGCAATATGCGGCGCGGGTTCATCTGAATCGATGGACCCTACACGGAGCCTTGAACACAGAAATTCAGACAGCCCCGCCCTCAACGTCACACCTCAGGTAAGGTCATCAATGCTCAAACCATGCTGACGCATGGTGGTGACGATCTCAACGATTACCGCTTCTCGCTGGGCCAGCCACTGTTCACGCTGGCTCTCACGCTCTCTGGCCTGCCTGCGCTTCTCATCACCATCATCGGCTTGGGCGAAGGCCGCACCTATTTCATTCATCAACTCACGAAAACGCTGGTCGCCCATCGGTACATTGGGAGGCCTGTGATCGAGTTGAAGGACTTTTCGGTTTCGAAAACTCTTGTCTTCAAATGGCATTTGCGCGGCTGTATGAAGTTCCCGGGCGTTCGATGTTCATCATAGTCCGCCCATGGCGATCGGCGCCCTCTCCGGCAATCGGAAACCCGCTCACACCACGGTAGCCGATCCGGTCAGGCCGCAATCAACTTCGTTTGAAGGTTTTTTCGGCACCAGGGGATGCGGTTCAACATCTCGTCCGCGACCAACACAGAAGTCCCTGCGAGGTGCTGTCCCACTGTCCCCGACTTGATGCTGTGGACTTCGTTCATCCGTGTTGGGGATGCGCAGGCGTTCAGTCGAGTGCATGATCCAGGCATTCCTCCTTAAGCGCGTGAAAGCGTTGAAGGCTTCAGGCCCGCCGCGTGCGGGCTTATTTTTTTCTGGTCCTCGCACCCTCGGTAGACTGCTTCCACATGCCAGCTTCAGCAGTCCTCTTATGCCTAGTGGTTGCCATCGCCGACGGCGACACTCTCACCGCCCGTTGTGGCGAGCCAGGCGCATACGAACAGGTGAAGGTCCGCATCGGCGGGATCGATGCACCAGAAAAAGCCCAGCCCTTCGGTCAGCGCTCGCGCCAGGCACTCGCCGATCTGTGCCACCGCGAGACGGCCACGATCAGGTCCACCACAAAGGACAAGTACGGCCGCACGGTGGCCGATGTGCAATGCCAGGGACAAAACGTGGGCCGTTCGCAAGTGGCCGCCGGGCTGGCCTGGGTATTCGACAGGTACTCAGAGGGTTATGAGGACTTGTACCCGCTGCAAAGAGCCGCCAAGGCGGATAGGCGCGGCCTGTGGACCGACCCGGCCCCCGTGGCACCTTGGGACTGGCGCCAGCAACGCCGTACTAGCTCCCAGCAATAGCGTGCATCTCTGCGAGCAGCGCCACCAGGCGCGACGCAATCTCTTCGCTTTGTTGTGCCGCTTCCAACAGGCCGACTGTGCCGCTGGACAGACCGCAGTACCGGACTTCCATGAAATGCGCGAAGCCATCAGGAACCGCCCTCGCCGTTTCGCCAATGGCTTCACTGATGCTGCTGTGCACCGAAGGTTCGGTGACCGCCCCGCCGTGCACCTGCGCCTCAGCCCGATAGACGCCAGCGGCGACTTTGTCGATCTGCAATGTGATGATCTTTGGCTCAGCAACCGCCATAGTTCTTCTTCCCGCTCTTGGTGATGGTGTAGGTACCACCCCTGGGGCCAACGAAGCACGTTTTGCCACTCGGGGCCGTGAAGCTCGAGTTCGGTACTGGTGCGAGCTGGGCTGCCCCCGATGCATGGCTGGGTCCTGCCGAGTACACCGGCTGCGGCGCGTAGGCCCTGGCTCCTGAGTCGGCGCTCATGTTCGCCGCCTGCAGACACTCGATCCGCTTGGGCGCGCTTTCGAGAAGGCTGCAGGCCTCTATCAGGATCGCCGGTACCTGGGCAGCGGCACTCAGAGGCGCGAGCAGCACCCAACATATGCGAGCCGCCTTCATGTACATCGTCATCCTCCGCGTTGTGTTGCAGTTCGGTTCGTCTTCTCTTCTCGGCCTGGAAAGCGTCGTCAACGCTTGCGCCTTCCTCGCTCCGGATCCGGCAACGAGATCAGCATA
>NZ_BCWQ01000034.1 GCF_001592285.1 Hydrogenophaga pseudoflava NBRC 102511
GTATGCGTTCGGCCAACCCATCTTGCGCCTGACTTGAATGGATGGTGTGCGCGCCAGCGCATGGTTTACGCTGCCATAGACTCGCGGTGAACAGCCGCCGTCACGCGGCTGAGATGTGCACCGACGATGAATTCCAAGCAGACGATTCTGGACCGCGAGTTGTTTACCCAAGCCCTGCGCCACATGGGTGAAGAAGACCTGCTCTACCTCAACCGGATGGTGGTCGAACGCTTGAACCTCCTGGCCCAGGCAAGGAGCACAGTGGAACTGGCGCAGTTCGCCGAAGGTGATCGGGTCCACTTCACGGCCAGCGATGGCAGCGTCAAGCACGGCATCGTGCTGCGCCTGAACAAGAAGACCGCCAGCGTGCACACCGACGAAGGTCAGAACTGGAAGGTCTCGCCGGGCCTGCTGCGCAAGACAGCCCCCCGCTGAACGGGTGCCCTGGCGTCGATGACCAGGATCAGTCCACCGGCTGCCAGCGGTGCGGCAACAGCTCGTCGATCCGGCTGGCCTTGTGCGTGGGCAGCCGGGTGAGCACGTCCTTGAGGTAAGCATACGGGTCGTGCCCGTTCATGCGCGCCGACTGGATCAGGCTCATGACGGCCGCTGCCCGCTGGCCCGCGCGCAGGCTGCCGGCAAACAGCCAGTTGTTGCGTCCGATGGCAATGGGCCGGATCTGGTTCTCGATCCAGTTGTTGTCCGCCGGCAGCTGCGGGTCATCAATGAATCGTGTGAGCGCCGCCCAGCGCTTGAGGCTGTAGTCCAGGGCCTTGGCCGTGGCCGAGTTGCCAGCCACCTGCTGGCGCTGCAGCACCATCCACTGGTGCAAGGCGTCCAGTATCGGCCGGCTGTGCTGCTGGCGAGTCTGTAGCCGCTGGGGTGCCGGTGTGTCCTGGACGGCCCTCTCGATCTCGTAGACCCGAGCGAACTGCGTCAACGCGAACTCGGCGATCTGGCTCTTGTTGGCCGCGTGCAGGTCGAAGAACTTGCGCCGGGCGTGCGCCAGGCAACCAGCCTCTGTGATGCCCTGGCTGAAGCTGGCCTTGTAGCCGGCGTAGTCGTCACAGATCAGGCTGCCGCGCCAGTCACCCAGGAAGGTTCTGGCATGCTCCCCGGCGCGCGACTCGCAGAAGTCGTAGACCACGGCCTTCATGTCTTCAAACGCACCCGGTGCGTAAGCCCACAGGTAGGCCCGGTGTGTCTTGCCGTTGCCCGGCTTGAGCATGGCCACTGGCGTCTCATCGCCGTGCAGCACCCGGTGCCCGAGCACTTCGGTCTTGAGCGCATCGACCAGCGGCTGCAGCTGCGCGCCGCAGGTGCCCACCCATTGCGCCAGGGTCGATCGTGCAATGGCCAGACCGGCGCGGCCGAAGATGTTCTCCTGGCGGTACAGCGGCTGGTGGTCGGCGTACTTGGCCACCAGCACCTGGGCCAGCAAGCCAGTCGTCGGGATGCCTTTGTCGATGACGTGTGCGGCCACCGGCGCCTGTGTGAGGGTCTGGCACTTCGCACAGGCCCACTTGCCCCGGATGTGGCGCTCGACCGTGAAGACGCCGGGCACGTAGTCCAGCTTCTCGGCCACGTCCTCGCCGATGCGTTTCATCTGGCAGCCACACTGGCATGTCGTGGACGTGGGTTCATGGCGGATCTCGCGCCGTGGCAGATGGGCCGGCAGCGGTGTGCGCTTGGGCGGCTGCTTCTCGGTCGCAGCGGGTGCCGGCCGCAGTTGATCGATCTCATGCTCGACGGCCGCCAGATCGCTATCGAGTTCTTCTTCCAGCAGGTCGCGCTGATCAGCGCTGTGGCGTTCGGATTTGGCTGCGAACTTCAGCCGCTTGAGCAGAGCACATTCGTAGGCGAGCTTCTCGTTCAGAGCGCGCTGATGGCGCAGTTCGGCCAGCAGGCGCTGGCTGACCTCACGCAGTTGTTCTGCGTCCAGTTCGCCCAGTGCCTGTTCGTCGATCACCATGAGGCGCAGTGTGCTCGTGCGTGCCGGGCAAGACCATTGGCGCATCTCCCGATTGCCATGGTCTGCGCCTCAAGCAGAAGATTCAGACCACGGTGATGGAGCCTTGCGATCCCATGCGCTGCCAGGGCAGGCCCAGCACCAGCGCATTGAGCTGGGCATGTTCAAGTGCCACGTTCGGACTGCCCGGCGGCGCCCAGACGAACTTGCCCTGGTGCAGCCGACGCGCGGCCAGCCACAGCCCCACGCCGTCGTGCACCAGCACCTTCAGACGGTTGGCTCGCTGGTTGGCAAAGACGTAGGCGTGGTGTGGGTGGGCCGCGCCGAAGGTGGCGATCACCCGCGCCAGGGCGGTGTCGGTGCCCGCACGCATGTCCAGCGGGGCCGTGGCCAGCCAGGCCGCATCGATACGGATCACCGCAGCAACTCGCCAAGCATCTGGGCGCACTGGGTTGCGGCAGACAAGGGCCAGTGCACGGTCACTGACATGCCAGGACGTTGGCATTCGATACGGATTTCGGTCGCTGGTGTCGAGGCGGCCACGCACGGCTGCTCACTGGCGGTTGTTGACGCTACGGCGCTCAGCGCAAGGGGGACGAAGGCCGGGGTCCGAGGTTCTACGGCAGCAGTGGCGAGGCCTCCTTCGAGGCGGTGCATGCCCTGTGCCCATTCCTTGAGCCAGCGGTGCAGCACGTTGGTGTTCATGCCGTGCTGCAGGGCCACGGCGGCAATCGATGCGCCGGGCTGCCGGCAGGCGGCCACCAGTTCGGCTTTGAACTGCTGCGTGTAGGTGCGGTGCGTGCGCCGCACCGCATAGCGGGGTGTCTGAGGGTCTTTGAGCATCGTGTCCACTCTCGTTTGCGTGCACACGATCGTGCTCAACCACAGCAGGTCCTTCAAGATGAGTTCGCCGGCCGCTTA
>NZ_BCWQ01000035.1 GCF_001592285.1 Hydrogenophaga pseudoflava NBRC 102511
CATCCGTCCGGGCACCCCATATTGACCGCCGCTGGCGGTCATGGCTGAGGATCAGATGGCAGCGCTCTGCCACCGATGCGGCAGCAGTTCCCCGATGCGGCTGGCCTTGTGCGTGGGCAGTCGGGTCATCACATCCTTGAGGTAGGCGTGGGGGTCGTGGCCGTTGAGCTTGGCCGACTGGATCAGACTCATCACGGCAGCTGCACGCTGACCCGCCCGCAGCGAACCGGCGAACAGCCAGTTCTTGCGCCCGAGCGCGACCGGACGCATCTGGTTCTCGATCCAGTTGTTGTCGATGGGTAGTTGCCCGTTGTCCAGGAAGCGCGTGAGCGCCTGCCAGCGCCGCAGGCTGTAGTCGATGGCCCGTGCCGTGGCTGAACCCTCGGGCACCCTGGTGCGGTGTTCGCTCAGCCAGGCGTGCAACTTGTCCACGATCGGGCGGCTGTGCTGCTGGCGCATTCGCAGCCGCTCGGGGCCATCGACATTGGCCACCTGCCGCTCCACTTCGTAGAGCTGCCCGATCTGCACCAGCGCCTGCTCGGCGATCTGGCTCTTGTTGGCTGCGTGCAGCTCAAAGAACTTGCGCCGGGCATGGGCCCAGCAAGCCGCTTCGGTGATGTGCTCGCCCATGAGCTGCTTGTAACCCGCATAGTCATCGACCAGCAGCGTGCCGCGCCAGTCCTTGAGGAATGCACCGGCGTGCTTGCCCGCGCGGCTTTCGCAGAAGTCGTAGACCACGGCCTTGAGGTCTTCGTGCCGCCCCGGGGTGTAGGCCCACAGGTAGGCGCGGTGCGTCTTGCCATCGCGCTCGCTGCCGCGCTTGAGCATCTGCACCGGGGTCTCATCGGCGTGCACGATGCTGTGTGCGAGCACCTCCTGGCGCAGCGCATCGACCAGCGGCTGCAGTTGCACGCCGCAGCTGCCCACCCACTGGGCCAGGGTCGAGCGTGCCAGCGGCACGCCGGCACGGGCATAGATGGCCTCCTGGCGGTACAGAGGCAAATGGTCGGCGTACTTGGCCACCAGCACCTGGGCCAGCAAACCGGTGGTGGCCAGACCCTTGTCGATGATGTGCGCCTCTACCGGCTGCTGCTTGAGCGTCTGACAGCAGGCGCACACCCACTTGCCGCGCACATGGCGGTGCACGGTGAACACGCCGGGCGTGTAGTCGAGCTTCTCGGCCACGTCCTCGCCCATGCGGCGCATGGCCTGGCCGCAGCAATCGGTCACCTCGGGCTCGTGTGCGAATTCCTGGCGCGCCAGCTGGGCCGGCAGTGGCAGGCGCTTCGGTAGCTGGCGTGTGGTGCGTTCTGCAGCAGGGCGCAGCTGCTCGATCTCGTCATCTACCGCCTGCAGGTCTTCTTCGAGTGCTTCTTCCAGCAGGCTGCGCTGATCGGCGTTGAGCGCCTCGGTCTTGGCGGCAAACTTCAACCGCTTGAGGATCGCCATCTCGTAGGTGAGCTTGTCCAGCAGGGACTGCTTGTGTTTGAGCTCATCCATGAGGCGCTGCAGCATCTGGCGCATTTGCGCCTCGTCCATGCTGTGCAGATCGACCGTTTCGTTCATGGCCGCCATCATCCCCGATGGGCGGGCACTCGCCTACTGGCACATCCACGAATTGAACGCCACCCTTCGGGCGTTCAACATCACAGCACCGTGATCACAGCGTCTTGTCCCAGGCGCTGCCAGGGCAAGCCTGTGACCAGTGCCTGCAGTTGCTCGGCGCTCAGCGTCAGTTGGGGACCCAGGCGCTCATCGCCCCAGACAAACTTGCCCTGGTTCAGGCGCCGTGCGGCCAGCCAGACCCCAAAGCCATCGTGCACCAGCACCTTCAGGCGGGTGGCGCGTGCGTTGGCAAAGAGGTAAGCGTGGTGCGGGCGGGCCGCGCCAAAGACCTGGACCACCCGGGCCAGGGCCGTCTCGGGGCCGGCGCGCATGTCCAGCGGTTGCGTGGACATCCAGACCGCATCGACCCTGATCACCGCAACACCGCGCGCAAGAGCGCCCCGCACTGGCCCATTGGGCACTGCAGACTGACCACCAGTTCGCCGCGTTGCAGGCGCACCTGGACTGGCGCAGATGGCGGCGGTAAAGGCGGGGATGGCGCAAACGCAGCCAGCGCCTGCTCATCATGGGTGCTGGCGGCCATTGCCGTGAGCGGCAGCGAGATGAAGCCGGGCTCAGCATCCGTACCGACGCCCGGTTGCGCGCGCACAGGGCCCGCCTCCCGAATCCATCGGTGCACCATGTTCGCGTGCAGTCCGTGCGACAAGGCCACACCACCGACACTGGCTCCGGGCTGCGCGCACGCTGCCACCAACTGTGCCTTGAACGCTTTGCTGTATTCACGCCGGCGCGGCCGGCCTTCGCTTGAAAACTGTTCCATCGTCTCCACGATCCTCCAATCGTGGACACGATGCCCGCTTCTCACGGCGCTTTCAATATGGGGTCACCGGACGGATA
>NZ_BCWQ01000036.1 GCF_001592285.1 Hydrogenophaga pseudoflava NBRC 102511
CCTTGGCCGCCTCGGCGCTGCGCTGGGCCAGGCTGCGCACCTCGGCCGCCACCACCGCGAAACCACGGCCCTGCTCGCCCGCCCGCGCCGCCTCCACCGCCGCGTTGAGCGCCAGGATGTTGGTCTGGAACGCGATGCCGTCGATCACGCCGATGATGTCGCTGATCTTCTGGCTGCTGTGGTGGATCTCCTGCATGGTGTGCACCACCTGGTCGACCACCTGACCACCGCGCACCGCGATCTCCGAGGCGCTGGCGGCCAGCTGGTTGGCCTGGCGCGCCGCATCGGCGCTGTTCCTGACCGTGCTGGTCAGTTCCTCCATGGAGGCCGCGGTCTGCTGCAGGTTGCTGGCCGCCTGTTCGGTGCGGCTGGAGAGGTCGTGGTTGCCCGAGACGATCTCGCGGGAAGCCACGTTGATGCTGTCGCTGGCGCCGCGCACCTGGGACACGGTTGCCACCAGCGAGGCCTTCATGTCGGCCAGCGCCTGTTGCAGCTGGCCGAGCTCGTCACCACGGTCCACGACCAGCGGCTGGGTCAGATCGCCATCGGCCACCGCCCGCGCGGCACGCACCGCACCGGCCACCGGCACCGACACCGAACGGGCCGCGCGCCAGGCCACCAGAACGCCCACCACCAGGGCCGCGCAGGCGAGGACGCCGATGATGCTCATCTGGCGCGACAGCGCGGCGCTGGCCTGCTCCACTTCCTGGGCCACCAGCGCATGTTCGTGTTTCTGGAGTTCCTGCATGGCGCCGATGTAGCGCTGCGCCGCGGGCAACAGCTTCTCGGTCAGCATGGTGGATGCCTCCGGCTCCACCGCCTTGAGCGCATCGAAGTACGTCTTGCGCACCTCGATGTATTCCTTGCGCCGTGCGCCGATGTCGGCCAGCAGGCTCTTGCCCTGTTCGGAGGTGATCGCCGCTTCCAGGTCCTTCTGCAGCGTGTTGATGCGCTCGGTGGTTTCGGCCATCAGCGGCTTGAAGTAGCTGTCCACCTCCGGGTGGTTGGCGGACTTGGCCATCGCCATCACGCGGTTGACGTTCAGCTGCGTGCTGGCCACCCACTCGTCGGCGAGCTGCACCAGCCGGTTCATTTCGAGCAGGCGCTGCTGTCCGGCGGTCGCGGAAGTCACGGCATTGAACGCCATGGCGGTCAGCAGCAGGAGCAGCAGCAGCACGGCACCAAAGCCCAGGCCCAGGCGCTGGCTGATCTTGAGGTTGTTGAATTTCATGTTGGTCCTTCGTGGGGTCGGGTCTGGTCAGCGAAGCGATTCCGTGTGGGCCGCACCCTCGGTGCGGAACGTCGCCACGACCTGAGTCAATCGAGTGGCCTGCTCCCTGAGGCTTTGCGCGGCGGCTGCGCTCTCTTCTACGAGTGCCGCGTTCTGTTGCGTCATCTGGTCCAGCTGCGTCACCGCCACGTTCACCTGGCCGATGCCGTCGCTCTGTTCGCCCGCGGCCGAGCTGATCTCGCCGATGATCTCCGTCACCCGCTGCACGCTGGCCACCACCTCGCCCATGGTCTGACCCGCATCGCCCACCAGGCGGCTGCCGGTCTCGACCTTGTCCACGCTGGTGCC
>NZ_BCWQ01000037.1 GCF_001592285.1 Hydrogenophaga pseudoflava NBRC 102511
GATGGGATGGACTCCCCCGTTTGTTTGCGCGAGAAACGCGCTCTGGTCTTCATTGGCGTGGGGATCAGGTCTTCAACACAAACGAAAGGAGTCCGAGATGCATGCTACTACCGTGGCCGTCGACTTGGCCAAATCCGTTTTCCAGATCGCCGTGGCCAACGAGTACTGGTGCATCGTTCAAACCCAGCGCCTGACACGCACGCAGTTCGAGCGCTGGTTCGCCAACCGATCTGTATCTCTGGTCATCATGGAGGCCTGCGGCTCGGCCCACCACTGGGCGCGCTGGCTCAATGGCCTGGGCATCTCCGTTCGCCTGCTGCCCGCCCAGTACGTTCGCGCCTACGTCCGGCGCAACAAGACCGATGCCACCGATGCCGCCGCCCTGCTCGAAGCCGCCCGCGCCTCGGACATTCGCCCCGTGCGTGTGAAGTCTGTTGAACAGCAAGCCCTGCAGGGCCTGCACCGCATCCGCTCGCTCTGGATGGGCACGCGCACTTCGCGCATCAACGCCTTGCGCGGCTTCTGCCGCGAGTTCGGCATCACCATCCCGCAAGGCGCGCGCACCGGCGTGGAAACCATCGGCCGCGTGCTGGCCGACCCGCGCTCGGCCGTGCCCGATCTGATCCGCCACACCGCCGGCATGCTGCTCGAAGAGATCCGCCTGCTTGAAGCGCGCATCGCCCAGGTCGAGCGTGAGCTCGCCAGCGTCGCCCGCCAAAGCCCCGCCTGCACGCTGCTGCTCTCAGTCCCCGGCATTGGCCTGCTCACCGCCACCGCCCTGGTGGCGGCCACCTCGGGCGATGTGACGCACTTTGCGGACGCGCGCCACTTCTCCAGCTGGTTCGGTCTGACGCCGCGTGAGTACAGCTCGGGATCGGCCCGGTACCTGGGCCGCATCTCCAAGAAGGGCGACCGCTACCTGCGCATGCTGCTCACGCACGGCGCGCGCAGTGTGCTGCGGGCGGCCAAGGTGGCCGAGGGCGCGGGCAAAGAGATCTGCGGCATCCGCCGCTGGGCGCTGGATGTGCAGGGCCGAAGCAACCACAACAAGGCCACCTGCGCCCTGGCCAACAAGCTCGCGCGCATCTGCTACGCCACGCTGCGCGACCACGCGCCGTTCGACGAGGCAGCCCGGCTGAACAAAAAACAAAGCCGGCAGAGCTTCGCCCTGCCGGCCTGATCTCGTCTGAGCTGATCTCTTCACCCATCCCATCTCACCTTGCGACGGGTTTGATCGACCATCATGGCCAACCGGGTTCCTCCCACACCGCACTGCGCCGATAACTCTTCCGGCAGCTCGCCTGCCGCTTGCAGCGTGTGGCGACGCGGTGACGCAGATTCCATGTCGGCACGGACCATCAACGAGTCCACTTCAGATGCCGGATATACGACTGCAGGTGCTCTACCCCACGGTCCCCAATCGGTCAGGCCCTTGCTGTTGAGGGGGAGTCCATATAGGAAGGGTTAG
>NZ_BCWQ01000038.1 GCF_001592285.1 Hydrogenophaga pseudoflava NBRC 102511
CCGCGTGGCGTTCGAGTCTTTGGATGAGAGAGTGGGGTCGCTGGAGATGGGCCATTGGATGCGCAGGTCCGGATCGTTCCAGAGGATGCTGCGCTCGTGGGCGGGGGCGTAGTAGTCGGTGGTCTTGTAGAGGAACTCGGCGCTGTCGCTGAGCACGACGAAGCCGTGCGCAAAGCCCTCAGGCACCCACAGCTGGTGCTTGTTCTCGGCCGTCAGGTGGGCGCCCACCCATTTCCCGAAGGTGGGCGAGGAGCGGCGGATGTCGACCGCGACGTCGAACACCTCGCCCTGGACCACGCGCACCAGCTTGCCCTGGGCCTGCTGCACCTGGTAGTGCAGCCCGCGCAGCACGCCCTTGATGGACTTGGAGTGGTTGTCCTGCACGAAGCGCACGGGGCGCCCCACCGCTTCTTCAAAGCGGGCGTGGTTGAAGCTCTCGAAGAAGAAGCCCCGCTCGTCGCCGAACACCTTGGGCTCGAACAGGATGACCTCGGGAATGGACTGTGGGGTCGCTTTCATGGCTCAGCGCAGCTCGTCTTTGATGATCTGTTGCAGGTACTGCCCGTAGCCGTTCTTGGCCAGTGGCTTGATCAGGCGCTGCACCTGCTCGACGTCGATCCACTTGCTGCGGTAGGCGATCTCCTCCGGGCAGGCCACCTTCAGCCCCTGGCGCTTCTCCAGGGTGGCGATGAACTGGCCGGCCTCCAGCAGGCTGTCGTGGGTGCCAGTGTCCAGCCAGGCGTAGCCGCGGCCCATCACCTCCACCTGCAGCGAGCCGGCTTCCAGGTACAGGCGGTTGAGATCGGTGATCTCCAGTTCGCCGCGGGCCGAGGGCTTGAGGTTCTTGGCCAGCTCCACCACCTGGTTGTCGTAGAAGTACAGGCCGGTGACCGCGTAGTTGCTCTTGGGCTTGGCAGGCTTCTCTTCCAGGCTGAGCACCTTGCCCGAGGGGTCGAACTCGGCGACGCCGTAGCGCTCTGGGTCGTGCACGTGGTAGGCGAAGACGGTGGCGCCGCCCGGGCGCCGCGTGGCGTTGCCCAGCAAGGCCGCGAAGTCGTGGCCGTAGAAGATGTTGTCGCCCAGCACCAGAGACGAAGGGTCGTTGCCGATGAACTGCTCGCCGATGATGAAGGCCTGAGCCAGGCCGTCGGGGCTGGGCTGCACGGCGTACTGCAGGTTCAGGCCCCACTGGCTGCCATCGCCCAGCAGATCGGCAAAGCGCGGGGTGTCCTGCGGAGTGGAGATGATCAGGATGTCGCGGATGCCGGCGAGCATGAGGGTGCTCAGCGGGTAGTAGATCATTGGCTTGTCGTACACGGGCATGAGCTGCTTGCTCACCGCCTGCGTCACGGGGTACAGGCGCGTGCCGGAGCCGCCGGCCAGGATGATGCCTTTTCTGTTCATGGCGTTCTCAGGATCTGTTGCAGGATGTGGCCCAGCCCTTCC
>NZ_BCWQ01000039.1 GCF_001592285.1 Hydrogenophaga pseudoflava NBRC 102511
GCAATGATCTTGGCCACGACGCCGGCGCCGACGGTACGCCCGCCTTCACGGATGGCAAAGCGCAGACCTTCTTCCATGGCGATCGGGGCGATCAGCTTGACGGTGATCGACACGTTGTCACCAGGCATCACCATTTCCTTACCCTCAGGCAGCTCGATGGCACCGGTCACGTCCGTCGTGCGGAAGTAGAACTGCGGGCGGTAGTTGTTGAAGAACGGCGTGTGACGACCACCTTCGTCCTTGGACAGCACATACACCTCGCCAGTGAAGTGCGTGTGCGGCTTGATGGAGCCGGGCTTGCACAGCACCTGGCCGCGCTGCACTTCTTCGCGCTTGGTGCCGCGCAGCAGGATACCGACGTTATCGCCAGCCTGACCCTGGTCCAGCAGCTTGCGGAACATTTCCACGCCGGTGCAGGTGGTCTTCTGGGTGGCGGCGATACCGACGATTTCGATTTCTTCGCCGACCTTGATGATGCCGCGCTCGATACGACCGGTCACCACGGTGCCGCGACCGGAGATGGAGAACACGTCTTCCACAGGCATCAGGAAGGCACCATCCACAGCACGCTCAGGCGTGGGGATGTAGCTGTCCAGCGCGTCGGCCAAGCGCATGATGGCCTGCTCGCCCAGATCACCCTTGTCGCCTTCCAGCGCCAGCTTGGCCGAACCCTTGACGATGGGGGTGTCGTCGCCGGGGAAGTCGTACTTGGAGAGCAGCTCGCGCACTTCCATCTCGACCAGCTCCAGCAGCTCGGCGTCGTCCACCATGTCGCACTTGTTCAGGAACACGATGATGTAGGGAACACCCACCTGGCGCGCCAGCAGGATGTGCTCGCGGGTCTGGGGCATCGGGCCGTCGGCGGCCGAGCACACCAGGATAGCGCCGTCCATCTGGGCAGCACCGGTGATCATGTTCTTGACGTAGTCGGCGTGACCGGGGCAGTCCACGTGGGCGTAGTGGCGGTTGGCCGTCTCGTATTCCACGTGTGCGGTGTTGATGGTGATGCCACGAGCCTTCTCTTCAGGAGCCGCGTCGATCTGGTCGTAGGCCTTGGCGGCGCCACCGAACTTGGCAGCCAGCACCGTGGTGATGGCAGCCGTCAGCGTCGTCTTGCCGTGGTCCACGTGACCAATCGTGCCCACGTTCACGTGCGGCTTGGTCCGCTCAAATTTCTCTTTTGCCA
>NZ_BCWQ01000040.1 GCF_001592285.1 Hydrogenophaga pseudoflava NBRC 102511
TTTCGGGGTGGCGGGTGGGGTGTGGGTCTCGCTCATGTGGAGGCTCCTTGGACGGGGGTGGAGGAAACGGCGACGAAGCCGTAGAGGCGCGCCGGGTTGTGGACCAGGATCTGTTCAAGCACTGCCACGTCGCCGCACCAGGCGCGCAGCCGCGCCAGCGCACCGGGCAGGTTCACGCTGCGGAAGGGTTCGATGACGGCGGGGTTGCGGTTGGCGCCGCCGGTGTGCGGCCAGTCCGAGCCCCAGAGCAGGCGGTCGGCGTGCTGGTCAATCAGGCGCCGGGCCAGCGGCGCCAGGTCATCGTGCGGCTCGGCGGCTTCCGAGGCACGGTAATCCGCCGAAAGCTTCACGACCACGCGCCCGGATGCCAGCAACTGCAGCAGCGCGCGCAGCGCCGGGTGTTCGTCGTGTGCGATGGAGGGGCGCAGGCCGGCAAAGTGGTCGAGCACCACCGGCACAACAAAGTGATTCAGCACATCGGCCAGCACACCCAGCAGGTCGCCCGAGCAGTGCACCTGCACGCACCAGCCTAGCCGGGTGATGGCGCGCGCGGCCTGCAGGAACTGCTCGCGTGCACGCTGCAGATCGGCCTCGTGGCGCACAGCGAGGTTCAAGCGGACGCCTCGCACACCACCGGCGTGCAACACGTCCAGTTCGGCCGCAGTCACCCGGTCCAGATCCACCACCGCGATGGCGCGGCAGCGGTCCTGTCCGGACCGCGCCACGGCGCTCAGCAGGCAGCGGTTGTCCACACCGTAGACGCTGGGCTGCACCAGCACGCAGCGCTGGATGCCCAGCGCACTGTGCATTGCCACCATGTCTTCGAAGCTCGCAGCGCCGGGCGTGTAGCTGCGCGGCGTGGCGTAGGGAAACGCTGCCGGCTCGAAGACGTGCAGGTGTGTGTCCGTGCTGCCGGGAGGCAGACCAGGGAACGACGGAACGGGTGGCACAGATGGGTTCACGTTGTCTCGATTTGTATGGTTTTTTGAAATTATAAAAAACCACAATAATCAAGACATTCGTAAAATCACCTATGAGCCTACGAATGCATCTCTAAAAGGCAGGAGCAAAACCATATCAAAGCACCATCCAACCCCTCGGGAAGATGGGTGGCTCCACATCACTTCTTGT
>NZ_BCWQ01000041.1 GCF_001592285.1 Hydrogenophaga pseudoflava NBRC 102511
TGCGCTGGGAACTGCCGCATGAACTCCATCGACTTGGCAGGTGGTGCGCTCAGCCACTCGTCGTACTGGTGCTCGTGCAGGATGACGACCATGCGCTTTTCGTCCCCGGGCTTGTGAAAGTGCTTGAACAGTTCGTGATCGTCGGCGTTCACTGTGAGCATGGTGAAGCTCAGCAGCTCTTCACCTGATTCCAGCCGCTTGGAAGCCCACAAGCCGGCAATGCCCATGGGTAGCCCGTCCTTGCGCTTGATCTTGGTCGGGATGACTTTCCCACTTCGCCAGTCCGGCTCCACCACCGCCTCCACCGGCACGATGCAGTGCTGCCCCTTGCGCCACGCATCCCTGAAACTCGGCTTCTCGGCCACGGTCTCCGATCTGGCGTTGTAGGTGCGCCGCCCGAAGGCAACCTCCCCGGCCCAGTGTGGCACCAGACCAAAGAGCCCCTGCAGCGCCTCGCGCGGCGGCACGGCGTCGTCCCCCACATCGGCGTTCGGATGCCGCCTCACGAAAGGCGCCTGGTAGGTCGGCCAGACGTCCGTGCGCAGGTTGGTCCCTGGCGGCAGCGTCACCCCGAAGTGCAGGCGCAGGCGCTCGGTGCTGGTGCAAGCGTCGTAGTTGGAGCACATGGACAAATGTTGCCTTATCCGGTCGCAGGTTTATACTGTATGCATGAACAGTATTTGCAGCATGTCCGAACCCGTGCCGCTGGCGGCCGTGTCGATGATGCTGCCCATCGCCGCAGGGTTCATCCACGCGGGGTTTCCGTCCCCTGCGGAGGACTTTGAGGTCAACCGGCTGGACATTGCCCAAATCTTGATCCAGCACCCCCAGTCGACTTACTTCTGGCGTGCCCGCGGTATCTCAATGCGGGACAAAGGCATCGATGACGGTGACCTGCTCGTGGTGGACCGCGCGCTTCGCCCGCAGCATGGCCATATCGTCGTGGCCTCGGTCGACGGAGAATTCACGGTCAAGGAGCTCTTCCAGCGCTCGGGCCGGATGCGCCTGAAGGCGGC
>NZ_BCWQ01000042.1 GCF_001592285.1 Hydrogenophaga pseudoflava NBRC 102511
TCGTGTGGCCGGCGGCTCGTTCGGGTCGCCCAGGTCCAGCTCCCTCTGCTGCACGCTGGCCGGCTGCAGGTCGACCAGGATCACCCCTGCCTTGATGAACTGGTAGCCGGCCACGTACATGAACCGCATGCCATCGGCCGCGGCCTTGGCCAGCGCCAGGGTGTCGTCGGTCGGTCTGCGCAGCGGCACCACCACACTGCGCGAGCACTGGGGACCAGGTCGGTAGGGTGAGGTGTGCATGAACACCAGCAGCTCGGTGGCCAGGCAGTTTTGTTTCCGCAGCTTCTCCGCCGCCCGCGCTGCAAACTCGCTCACCGCCTCGATCAGCGGTCCGAGCTGGTGAACCGGCTTGCCAAACGAGCGTGTGCAGGCGATCTGCTGCTTGGGGCCCGGTGCATCGTCCAGATCGATGCAGGGCTGGCCCTGCAGCTCCCGCACCGTCTTCTC
The DNA here is from genome assembly GCF_001592285.1 of Hydrogenophaga pseudoflava NBRC 102511. Lineage (GTDB taxonomy): Bacteria > Pseudomonadota > Gammaproteobacteria > Burkholderiales > Burkholderiaceae_C > Hydrogenophaga > Hydrogenophaga pseudoflava. Next base: position 448 of record NZ_BCWQ01000042.1, read on the forward strand.
CAGCGTGACGCTCCAGCCGCGGCGCGCTGTCGCCGGGTCCATCCGGGTCAGGTCCAGCACCGTGCGGATGCCGCCTTCCCTGAGCTGTTCGGAGATGCGCGGACCTACTCCCCAGACATCCCCCACGTCGGTCGCCTGCAGCACGTCGTCCAGGTCCTGGGCGGGCAGGGCGGCCAGGTTGAACACCTGGGCCAGCTCCCTGGGGTAGCTGCCGGGCTTGCGCTCGGCGCTCTTGGCGATGTGGTTCGCCAGCTTGGCCAGCGTCTTGGTGGGCGCCATGCCGATGCAGGTCGGGATGCCCGTCCACTGCAGGATGCGCTCGCGCACCTTGCGGCCACGCGCCACCAGGTCACCGCGCACACCGTGCAGGC
>NZ_BCWQ01000043.1 GCF_001592285.1 Hydrogenophaga pseudoflava NBRC 102511
GGCTGCACGGTGTGCGCGGCGACCTGGTGGCGCGTGGCCGCAAGGTGCGCGAGCGCATCCTGCAGTGGACGGGTATCCCGACCTGCATCGGCATGGCGCCCACCAAGACGCTGGCCAAGCTGGCCAACCACATCGCCAAGACCGCCGAGCGCAAGCCGGGCAGCTACCCCAAGGAGCTGGCCCAGGTGTTCAATCTGGCCACCCTGCCCGCCCAGGACCTGGACGACGTGCTGCAGGCGACCGACGTGGGGGATGTCTGGGGTGTGGGTCCGCGCATCTCGGAGCAGCTCAGGGAATGCGGCATCCGCACAGTGCTGGACCTGACCCGAATGGACCCGGCGACGGCGCGCCGCGGCTGGAGCGTGACCCTGGAGAAGACGGTGCGCGAGCTGCAGGGGCAACCGTGCATCGATCTGGACGATGCCCCGGGCCCGAAGCAGCAGATCGCCTGCACACGCTCGTTCGGCAAGCCGGTCCACCAGCTCGGACCGCTGATCGAGGCCGTGAGCGAGTTTGCGGCGCGGGCGGCGGAGAAGCTGCGGAAACAAAACTGCCTGGCCACCGAGCTGCTGGTGTTCATGCACACCTCCCCCTACCGACCTGGTCCCCAGTGCTCGCGCAGTGTGGTGGTGCCGCTGCGCAGACCGACCGACGACACGCTGGCGCTGTCCAAGGCCGCGGCCGATGGCATGCGGTTCATGTACGTCGCCGGCTACCAGTTCATCAAGGCGGGCGTCATCTTGATCGATTTGCAGCCGGCCAGCGTGCAACAGAGGGAGCTGGATCTGGGCGACCCGAACGAGCCGCCGGCCACGCGC